>CANQQY010000001.1 GCA_947626105.1 uncultured Clostridia bacterium
GGACAGCTCCGTGAGTGTATGGAGTATGCCAACCGTTGCGGACTCACGGTCGTAAACACCTATATAGACCGCGCCCTCTCTGCCAAGACGGATAACCGTCCGAACTTCCAAAAGATGATAAAAGATAGTTACAAGCAAGTATTTGACCTTGTAATTGTCTGGAAGCTCGACCGTTTTGCCCGCAACCGCTATGACAGCGCACACTACAAAACAATTTTGAAAAAGAACCGTGTAAAAGTCGTATCGGCAAGGGAAACGATAGCGGAAGGCTCCGAGGGCATCTTGCTCGAATCGGTTTTGGAAGGCTATGCAGAATACTTCTCCGTCGATTTGTCCGAAAAAGTCTTGCGTGGAATGACGGAGAACGCCTTGAAATGTATGAATAACGGCGCGGGAACGCCTTTCGGCTATTATGTGGACGAAACACAGCATTTGCAGATAGACGAAAAGAAAGCGCCCTTTGTTCGTGAAATGTTCCAGCGGTTTGCAGACGGCGAGATGATAAAGAGCATTTATACCGACCTCAACGCCCGAGGCGCGAGAATTTCCTATAAACTCAAAAAGTCGCGGCGGGAAGTGAAAGAGTACGAGCGACCGCTCTCCTATAACACGGTTCGCCGTATCCTTTCCAACCGAAAGTATATCGGGGAATATAAATTCAGAGATATTGTTATCCCGAACGGCGTTCCCGCCATTGTGGATCAAGAAATCTTCGATAAGGTTCAGCGGCGTTTGGAGATGAACAGGAAAGCGCCCGCCAAGCACAAAGCGGAAGATGACTATTTGCTCACGACACACCTCTTTTGCGGAAAGTGCGGCGGGATGATGGTCGGAGAGTGCGGCACGAGCCATACGGCAAAAACGCACCGTTACTACAAGTGCGCCAACCAAAAGCGGAAGCACAACTGCGACAAAAAGACCGTCAAGAAAGAGTACATAGAAAACGAAGTCATAAAAGCCGTAATGGAAAAAATTATGGACGACGCTCTTATGGACGAACTTTCGGAGAGGCTCTATGCGCTCCAACTTTCGGAAGATACGGCTATTCCACAACTGAAAGAACAGCTTGAAAAGGTAGAAAACGGCATTGAGAATATGCTCAACGCCATACAGCAAGGTATCATTCTCGAATCGACGAAAAAGCGTCTTTCCGACTTGGAAGAACAGAAAAAGACTTTGGAACTCGAACTTATTCAAGAGCAAATAAAAAAGCCCTTCCTTACGAAAGAGCAGATTTTGTACGGGATAACAAGGTTCCGAACGCTCGATCTGAATACCCAAGAAGGCAGACAACGGCTGATAGATACGTTTGTGAACGCAATTTACCTCTACGACGATTATGCTCTCATCACCTGCAACTACAAGGACGGAACAATTCGCATCTCGTTAGAGGAAATCGAGCGTTCGGATTTGTTATCAAATGGTGTACCAACGTCCGCCCGAGCCGAAAGGCTCGGGCGGACGTTGATTTTCCGACGGCCCCCTTCCGTTCGCCCCGCCCGCACGTTCTTTATGCCATCAAGTTTTTTAGGATCAAGCAAAAACAAAAAGAACTATTTCATTTGCAAATTTAACACTCTCTTAACACAGGCTGTGCTATAATAAAATCGTTACGGAGGAAAACCATGATAAAGATCCTTGTAGTGGAAGATGACGAACCGATGAATATGTCGGTCTGCAAGCACCTGACGGTTCACGGCTATCTGGCAAGAGGCTGCCTTAACGCCTTGACCGCTATCGATCTTATGGCGGCGGAACACTTCGACCTCATTATTTCGGACATTATGATGCCGAAAATGGACGGGTTTGAGTTCGCCCGAAATGTCCGTGAAATGGATCGGAACATCCCCATCCTCTTTATGACAGCCCGCGACGATTTTACTTCGAAGGAAAAAGGATATAAGATCGGGATAGACGATTATCTTGTCAAGCCCATTGATTTGGAAGAACTCATTCTGCGCATCTCCGCACTTCTCAGGCGGGCGCAGATTGCGGCGAACAAGAAATTGACCGTCGGGAATCTGACGCTCGACGAGGACGCGATCACGGCGGAAGTTGACGGACAGCCCGTGGTTCTGACGTTACGGGAATTTCAGATCCTCTATAAACTACTTTCCTATCCTAATAAGACATTTACGCGGGGGCAGCTTTTGGACGAGTTCAGCGGATTTGAGAGCGAGAGCGGGCTTCGCTCGGTGGACGTACATATGACGAACCTGCGGCAAAAATTGGAAAAATGTACGGGGTTCAGGATCATCACCGTCCGCGGGCTCGGTTATAAGGCGGTGATCTCATGAAAAACAGGATCGACGAACGCATTACGGTAAAACATACACAGTTCAAGTTTTATTGCGTCCTGTTCCTCGTGATATTTGCCGTTTCGGGCGCATTCAGTGCGATCTTCTATACGATCCCCCGCGAAAGATTGACGGATACGGTCTACATGGTTCTCGCGCTTGTGACGTTCATTGCCATTATCTGCGGGATCTTGGTCGCCCTGACGGCTTTTATCTATAAAAACACAGTCCTGAAACCCCTTGAAATTCTTTCCGAGGCGGCAAAAAAAGTTGCAGAAGGAGATTTTTCCGTAAAAATACCGCCCCACAGAAAAGACGGGAAGAAGGACGAATTTGAAGTCTTGTTTGATGATTTCAATACAATGGTTTCCGAGCTTGCAAGCACGGAGATCCTGAAAAAAGACTTCATCTCCAACGTTTCCCATGAACTGAAAACGCCGCTATCCGCCATTCAGAACTTATCGGCGATCCTGCAAAGCGACGGTTTGGACGAAACAGAGCGCAAAGAATATGCGGCAAAGATCAACGAAGCGACGAAGCGGCTCTCCTCGCTCGTCATGAACATCTTGCAGCTCTCCCGTTTGGAAAATCAAAAAATCAACGTAAATCAACAGGCGTATGATTTGAGCGAACAGCTGTGCCGATGCACGGTCGGCTTTGAGCAGGTGTGGGAATCCAAAAACATCGGGATCAATACCGACCTTCCCGAAGAACTCCCGGTCTGTCTGGACGAGGGGCTCATGGAGATCGTCTGGAACAATCTTCTTTCCAACGCATTGAAGTTTACTCCCAATGGCGGTACAGTCGAAATCTCTGCACGGGAAGAAGGCAATCGGATTGTTGTAACCGTGGAAGATAACGGCTGCGGAATGAGCGAACATGACTTAAAACATATCTTCGACAAATTCTATCAGGCCGACGCCTCCCACGCCACCCAAGGAAACGGCTTGGGACTTGCGCTCGTCAAGGAGATCATGAATCTGGTTAAGGGAGAAGTGTCGGCGGAAAGTTCGCCCGGCGTCGGGTCGAAATTTACCGTCCGCCTCCCCATCAAAGTTTCACGGAGCAAATGATGAATCTCTGTATTTTTTATTTTTCGGGAACGGGCAATACGAAAAAAATCGTTGACTTGTTTTCCGAACAATTTTCCCTTGAAAACTGCAACGTCGTGGTAAAGCAAATCGAGACCTGTCTGAACGGGACAGACGACTTTGGTTTGGATCAATTCGACAAGATCGGCATCGCCTACCCGATCCACGCATTTAACGCGCCGTCTATCGTGTTGGAATTTGCGCGCAAACTGCCCGCACTCAAACAACAAAAGGATCTCTTTTTCATAAAGACATCCGGGGAACCGCTTGCCCTGAACAATATTTCATCCCTGAAATTAAAATCGATCCTGAAAAAGAAAAAATTGCTTCTTACAAACGAATATCACTACTGCATGCCCTATAATATCATATTCAGGCACGCCGAAAGTACCGCCTATAAAATGTACGAATACGCGAAGAGAGTGATCCCCTATGACGCGCGGGAGATCCTGACGGGTGTGCCCGCCAAGCTGCCGAAGGTGTTTTGCGGCAGATTTCTGGCTTGGATCTTCAGGATCGAACATTGGGGCGGCAGATGGAACGGAAAGAAATACAAGGTCAACGAGACGTGCATTCACTGCCTGAAATGCGTCCAAGCCTGTCCCATGCAAAATATCACCTTCGACGGAGATAAATTCCATTTCGGAAAGGAATGTCTGATGTGTATGAGGTGCTCTTTCCGCTGCCCGCAAAACGCCATTCAAATAGGATTGTTCAACAAATGGAAGGTGAACGGCGCATACGCATTCAAAAAAAGCGACGATCAAGAAACCCATCCCAAATATTGCAAAAAAGCATATAGGAAGTACTTTGAGAGGATCGACGCCAAAATCGCAAAAGAGAACTGCTCCGCCGACCGGAAAGAATAAAGAAATTACATAAACACAATCTTCCCTTAACACTCGCTTAATCAAGCGGGTGTATTTTTTTCACATAAACACTGCGGAGGAAGTTTTATGAATGGTACATTAAAGATTGCGATCACGGGTGCGACGGGAAATATGGGCGAAGAAGTGATGCATGCGCTTACGGGATCCGGGATCGTCGGAAAATTCAGGGTCCTCATCTATGACGATAAAAGGCAGAAGCCCTTTCTGAAAGAATATAAGCGTTTGATCAAAGACGGCGTTGTGGAAACGGTCTGCGGCTCTCTCGCAGACAAAAACATTTGTAAGTACTTTGTCAGCGATATGGATTACGTGATCAACCTTGCGTCCGTGATCCCTCCCCTCTCGGACAAGGATCCGAACGCCGCAATCATATGCAACGAGAAAGGCGTCAATGCGCTTGTCGATGCGATTGAGGGTTTGCCGAAAGAACAACAGCCCAAGTTGATCCATATCAGTACGGTCGCCCTTTACGGAAACCGGAATGAAAAACATCCCTACGCGAGGGTCGGCGATCCCCTTCTCGTCAGTCCCTTTGACGTTTACGCCGCCACAAAACTGCGCGGAGAGTTTCGCGTTTTGGAGTCTTCGGTGGAGAATTGGGTTGTTCTGCGCCAGACTGCGATGCTGCACAGGAATATGCTTTCGGACAATATGGGCGACGGGCTCATGTTCCATACCCCCTTCAACGCGCCGCTCGAATGGGTAACGGCTGCGGACAGCGGGCGGCTCATCGAAAAAATCATTGAGAAGGACAGCCGTTCGGAAGTCCAGGGATTCTGGAAGAAAGTCTATAATATCGGCGCGCCTGCCTCGAACTGTATCACCGGCTATGAAACGCTCGATCACGGCTTCAAGATCATCGGCGGAACGGCGAAACAGTTCTTTTCGCCGAAAGACAATGCGACACGGAATTTCCACGGCGTATGGTTCTCGGACGGGCAGGAGCTCGAAAGGCTCTTCGGCTATCAGTCGCAGACCGAACAAGATTATTGGAATGAAATTTCACATACCCATAGGCTTTATAAATTAGGAAAACTGCTGCCGAAGTCGCTTATCCGCAGTGTTACGGTAAGCCGCCTGAAAGGCGACCGAAATGCCCCCGCGTATTGGGCAAAGCACGGTGACGACGCAAAACTGCTTGCTTTCTTCGGCGGGCGGGAACGGTATGAGGCGCTCCCGAAAAAATGGGACGGCGTTCATCTCCCGGACAGAGCCGACTATGCGCAGGACGACTACCACCCCGACAAAAAGCCTGACAGCGAGATCACCATCGAGGACTTACGGGAATACGCAAAATCGCACGGCGGAAAGCTTTTGTCGAACTATTTCAAAACGGGCGATATGTATGCCAAATTGACGTGGCGCACACAAGACGGAGAAATGTTCACCGCAACCGCCTATTCGGTGCTCCGCGCAGGACATTGGTATAGTCCCATCTATGAAAAATTTGAATGGGACTTTGACAAGCTCGCCAAAAAAGACGAGATCTTCGCGCAGTATTGGTACGACTCCCACGATACCGATGAAAACGTGAAATATTTCTTCGACGAACAGTTCAACGCCCATGCGATACCCGCATCCGCAAAAACCGATACGTGAACGGAGCGGCGGAAAATGTTCCGAAGCAGGACGGCATAAATTGTTGACAAAACAACAAAAATATGCTATGATGCCGAGAAAGGAGCTTCAATGGAGCAACGATATACGACATTTTCTCTGCTTCTGATCAATATCTCAAGGTGCGTTCAAAAAATAAAGAACGTCGAAATGGCTGCGCTCGGGCTGAAAGGAAGGCAAGTTCAATGCTTGTTCGGGCTGTACCGATCCCCCGCGGGAGCAAGCCTTACGAGACTATGCGAGATGTGCGGCGAGGACAAGGGAATGATGTCCCGAACCGTGAAAGAGCTCATCGGGGAAGGGCTTGTCTACGTCGATTCAAGAAGCGAACGCAAGTACAAAAATCCTATCCGTCTCACGGAAAAGGGCGAGCATTTTGCCGGGATCGTCGCCGAGAGGATCTCGGCGATCCTTGAAAAAGGCAGTTTGGGGATCTCCGAGGAGCAAAGGGAAGCGCTTTACCGTTCGCTCGGGCTTATCTCGGAAAATCTGACAATGCTTTGCGCAGATTATGCCCCGAAAAGCGCGGAGGAAGCCTAAGAGATATGATAAAACTTTTGATCGACAGCGCATCCGATATCGAAGAGACGGAGGCGCAAATACTAGGGATCTCTTTGATCCCGATGGAAATACGGTTCGGCGAGGAAACCTACTTTGACGGCGTAAACCTTTCGCATCAACAGTTTTTCGAAAAACTCATCGAGAGCAGCGACTTCCCGAAAACCAGCCAGATCAATGAGTACCGATGGAGCGAAGCATTTGATAAATTGACCGCAAACGGCGATCAAGTGATCGCTATCACGATCTCATCGAAACTTTCGGGGACCTTTTCCTGTGCCAAGAACGCCGCCAAACGGTATCCCGGGCAGGTTTTCGTCATAGACAGTTTGAACGCCGCAACGGGCGAACGGCTCCTTTGCGATTATGCGCTCCGTCTGATCACGGAAAATTCCGACGCGGCGTCCATCGCAAACGAACTGAACGAGAAGAAACAGAAAATTCAGGTGATCGCCGTCGTCGATACACTCAAATATTTGAGAAAAGGCGGAAGGATCTCCGGCGTTGCCGCACTCGCAGGAGAGATGCTCTCCCTGAAACCTGTCGTATCGGTCATTGACGGGGAAGTGAAACTCGTCGGAAAGGCGATCGGCAGCAAGCGGAGCAACAATTTATTGGTACAGCTCGTGCAAAAATGCGGCGGGATCGATTTTTCCATGCCCTACGGGCTGATGTATTCGGGGCTCTCCGACGAATACCTCAAAAAATATTTGCGGGACAGCGAAACCCTATGGAAAGAACACATTGACGATCCCGACAAGATCCCCGTCTATTTGATCGGCAGTACGATCGGTTCCCATGTCGGACCAAACGCCATCGGCGTTGCATTTTATAAAAATTAGGGAAATGTCCGCCCGAGCCTTTCGGCTCGGGCGGACATTGATTTCCAACTTCCCCCTTTTCCTCTGCCCAAGAGCTCTGCGTTTTCTTTCGGATTTTCGGGAAAATCTAAAAAAATTTCTTAGGGCTTGACAAAATGCCCGAAAAAGTGTTATACTGATTATGCCAAACAATTCTTATTAAATACGAGGAGTGCGACTTTTTATGTTCACGTAAAATCGCATAATTTTCTGTGTACATCAAAAAATGGAATTGGTAAAAATGCAAATTCCGCTTATGTTTGGTGTATACGAAATCTGATCGTGCTCTGCATAAGAATTGTTTGGCGACAATCGGAGTTTGCGTTTTTCGTGCGCTGACTTCGGTTGGCGCACTTTTTTATTTTTGGAGGAGAAAAATGAAGAAAATAACAACAGCATTTTTTGTAGCCCTTATGACGTTCTTTTTATCACTGTCTTTTGTGGCTTGTTCCGGAAACGTCGTAAGATATGATTTAGTAGATGTGGACTTCGCAAACGTAACTGTTAGTCATTATGATTATAATTACATAGAATTTGACTTTGATAGCGGTACATATGAATTGGAAAATAAAGTAAAGGTAAACGGGATCGTTTCCAAACAAAAAGGAAGGTTTTTAGTTGATGCTGACAATTATGTTACAATTACAAATGATGATATACCAACGCAAAATTATGTTTTGTGCCCGGGCGAAGTGATTCGTTTTGAAGATGATAAACTTATTATTGAAGGCAGTCTTTCGGGATACGGAAAGGTTTCCATGACTTTTAGTAAGTAAAACTTTAGAGGTTCTGCTATGATAACAGTTACCTATCTCTTGTTTGCCTTATTCGTCGGAATGATAATCGGCGGCTTTGCATTTGGGAATACTACGGTAGGCATTATCGGCGTTGTTCTTGCTGTAGTTGATGCTATAATAGGTATAGGGATGACGTATTTTAAGAATAAGCGTGATAAAGAATACGCGTTTGAACAGCTGTTTATCACTCCCCGAAAATTGCAAAATCTTAAATCAAATCCGCAGGTAACAGAAACATTTACGATTGCCGAGCTTGCAACTGTCGTTGTCAATTTATTAGACGCTATACAAGTTTTACCCCCTACAGACTATCTTTATCTTAAAAAAATTTACGATAAATACCAACGCGACGTTTCGCACATTACAGTTACATTCCGAGAATATTTATCTTATTGTGATAAAATTATATCAAATTACGATATGGTTGTACCATATTATAAAGTTTGCGGAAGCTCGGAATTAGATTTTTCAGAATGGTTAGAGGATGACAAACAGCCCTATAGAAAACGCGCTAAAAATCTTATAGATAACGGCAAGCTGTTCTCCGACGAGTGGAAATTATTGAACTTAAAATTTTATAAAGAATTTTATGAAACTGACAACGATTAGTAGCTCATATTATTTGCAACATATCTTATAGAAAAGAACACAGGCCGAGGTTTGGCTTACAATCTTTGTGAAATACCAAAAACAGGGACAGGTGAATACCTGTCCCATGTTTTAACGAGAGGAGCAGACCCGTTGGGGTTCGCTCCGTGAGTTTACAGATTCTTTTTGAAGAAGGCTTCGAGCTTGTCGAAGGGAATGACGTCTACGCGGTCGTAAAGGTCGGTGTGAACGGCGTTCGGGATAATGAGAAGTTCCTTATTGCCCGCGTATTTGCTGTCCTTTGTCATTGCGGCGTAGGCGTCCTTCGAGAAATAACAGGAATGCGCCTTTTCGCCGTGTACGATGAGGACCGCGCTCCGAATCTCGTTGCTGTAAGACAGAATGGGCATATTGAGGAAAGACAGCGCGGAAGTCTTGTTCCAGCCGCCGTTGGAGTTGAGGCTTCGGACATGGTACCCCCGTTTTGTCTTGTAATAGTCGTAATAGTCCTTCACAAAGAAGGGCGCGTCGTCGGGAAGCGGGTCGACGACTCCCCCGCCGAGTTCGTAATTTCCGTTCTTATAATCGACGGTGCGCTGTTCGTTGAGCGCCTGTTTCGTTTCGAAGCGCGCCTCTTCGCTGTCCGCCGCGTCGAAGTAGCCCTTGGCGTTCACCCGCGTCATGTCGTACATCGTGGACGCGACGGTCGCCTTGATCCGCGTATCCATCGCCGCGGCATTCAATGCCATTCCGCCCCACCCGCAGATGCCTAAGATCCCGATTTTATCCGCATCCACGTCCCCGCGGCAGGAGAGATAGTCCACCGCCGCCGAAAAGTCCTCGGTGTTGATGTCGGGAGAAGCGACATATCTCGGCTCGCCGCCGCTCTCGCCCGTAAACGAGGGGTCGAAGGCGATCGCAAGGAAGCCGCGTTTTGCCATCTCCTGCGCATACAGCCCCGACGACTGCTCCTTGACCGCGCCGAACGGCCCGCAGACTGCGATCGCGGGCAGCTTGCCCTTTGCGTTTTTCGGCTTATAAACGTCGCAGGCGAGCGTGATGCCATAGCGGTTATGAAACGTCGCCTTTTCGTGATCTACCTGTTCGCTCTTGGGAAATACTTTGTCCCACTCTTTCGTCAAATTCAATTTTTCTTGCATGGTCTCTCTCCTTATCTGATAAAATTCGTCCGAACGGAATGCTCCGTTTGGGGCGCCGCGATCCCCTCGCGCTTCCCCGCTTCGATACATTTCAACATCCAAGCCATGTTTTTGCCGATGTTTCGCATCGTCTGCATGCCTTCGAGATCCTTCTTTACGTCCTCGGGCGCGCTGCCGTGCACCATGTTCCAATAGGTGGAAGAGACGACGGGCATCTCGGAGATCCCGAGATATTTCCCGATCGCGTCGAGGCTGGCAGTCGTTCCCGCCCTTCGGGCGGAAGCGATGACGGCGGCGGGCTTATGCGCAAAGTTTTCCCCGCCCGCGTAGAACATTCTGTCCATTACAGAGAGGATCCGCCTCGACGGGTGTGCGTAGTAGACGGGCGTGCCGAACACAAACCCGTCTGCGGACTTCGCCTTTTCGATCCATTCGTTGGCGGGGTCGTCCGAAAAGACGCACTTCCCCGTTTCTTCACAGCCGCCGCAAGCGATGCAATCCTGTATGGGCTTGTTTCCGATCTGCAAGATCTCCGTTTCGATCCCCTCTTCATTCAGGACGTTTGCGATCTCCGAAAGCGTCGTAAAAGTACAGCCCATCTTCCGTGGACTTCCGTTGAATAATAAAACTTTCATTGTCCTCCCCTCATGTTTTGATTGTCAAAATCTTTGATCGCGGCGAATCCCATCTGCGTGTGCCAACGCAGAATGACCTGCGCGGGAGTCTTTGCGATTTTTTTCATCATACACCATTCGGAGGGAAAAATCAATCCCCACCGCAATCATTTTCATCAGAATTACACGGGTTCTTCGCAATTTCTTTGACGATTTTTGCGGGAACGCCGACGGCGACGGTATAAGCGGGAACGTCCTTCGTGACGACCGCACCCGCGCCGATCACAGCGCCGTCCCCGATCGTGACACCCGGCAAAATGGTGGCGTGCGCGCCGATCCAGACCTTCTTTCCGATCTTTACGGGCGCGGGGAGCATACTGCCGCGCTTTTCGGGATCCAAGTCATGGTTTAAGGTTGCGATCACTACTTGCTGGCCGATGAGGCAGTCGTCGCCGATCTCGATCCCGCCCTGATCCTGAAAACAACAGCCCGAATTGATAAAGACGCGCTTGCCGAGCGTGATATTCATCCCATAATCGGTCGAAAAGGGCGGAAAGAGCCCGAACGTATCGTCCACCTCTTTTCCGATGAGCTCAAAGAAGAGTTTTCTAAGTTCCTCGGGCGTATGGTACTTTCCGCTGATCTCCGCCGTAAACGCAAGCGCCCTCTGCGACATTTCGTGCATAAAAAGATGCGTTTCCGATCCCGCTGCAATGTACGTCCTTTTTGCCATCTCTTCCGAAAATTTTTCTCTGTCCATATTTCCTCAACGATAAGCTTTGAATGAGCGTTTTAAGACGTTTGTCTCCATATGAGAAAGACCCGCGCGAGGCGGGTCTTGAAAGGTTCGCATCTCAGAACGGGAGGAAGGGCGAAGCCGCATGGGCGATCGCAACGACAATGGTGATCAAAACAAAGATACCGCCGATGATGAGTCCGCCGATCGAGAAGATCTTTCCGCCCTCGTGCGTTTTGCCTTCGCGGCGTTTGCCGATGAACGAGAGCGCAACGCCCGCGATCGGCATGAACAGCGAAAAGATAAGCCCGAGAATGGCGATCTTGTTATAGGGAAGCTCGTCCTCCTCTTCCCCGCCGCTGAATACTTTTACAAGGAGCACGAGAAGAATGGACGCAACGATCGCCATGATCCAGAACACAAGGCTCATCCAGAGCGCCATCTCCCATCCCTCGGTATTATGGAGACCGATGAGCGAGGTCGCCGTAACGCCGTCAAAGAGGAAGTAGAGCACGGAATATCCCGTTTGCCCCGCCTCTTCCGAAGATTCCGTTGCCGCAGGGTCTGTATCCGCAGGCGCCGCGCTGAGAAGTTCCGCTTTATTTTCCGTGCCGGCGACCGTTTCGCAGACTTCGGCGTCGGACGCCGCCGCGGCAGTATGTACCGCCCCCGCGCGAACCGCAAGGACGACGCAGAGCAGGAGCGCAAACGTGAGAAGAAGCGCCGTGACGGCGAAACTCTTCCGTTTGAAAATTACTTTTCGCATAGATCCCTCCCGCATTCCGGTAAAGAATGCCTCTTCAATAGTTTTATCATAACACATTCGCACCGCAAAGTCAACAGATTGCCGCGGATCCGCGCAAATGACTTTTGCAAAAGCAAATGTTACATCGCAGGTCCCGTTGCGGAGGGCGTATACACTCTTGCCGCAAGTTCGCTGTTGAGCGCGTAAAGCCCCTTTGCGTCGCTGCCGAAGAGCTTATACTTCTTCACCATATCGTCCGCGTTCGTCTCCTCTTCGCCCTGCTCCTTGATGAACCAGTCGAGGAACTGCATCGTACGGTAATCCTTCTTCCCCGCCGCCTCGTGATAAATGTCGGTGATAAGCGAAGTCACATACTGTTCGTGCTCGTAACCCGCAAGAAGAGGATCGAGATGGGAGTGGAAGCTCTTATCGGGCTTGGCGACCGCTTCAAAGACGACGCGATGACCGTTGTTGATGAGATACCTGCGGATCATGAACGCATGGTCGCGCTCCTCCTGCGCCTGCACCTCATACCAATGTGCGAAGCCGTCTAACCCCTCGTCCGCATAGTAGTTTGCAAAATCGAGGTAAAGATAGGCGGAGTAAAGTTCCTTGTTGATCTGCTCGTTGAGCATGGCTGCAATTTTTTCGTTTAACATAATTCTATCTCCTTTTATAATTTTGAACAGCTTAAAACGCCGAATTTCCCTTTACTTTCATGAGCCGCACGACCGCCGCGCGCTCGTTCTCGTCGAGTTTGTCGCGGATGTACTTGATCGTCTCTTCAAGCTGGGGGATCATCACATATTCCAGGGCGTTGACGCGGCGCTTGTTGCGCTCGATCTCGTCCGCGAGAAGGCGCACCGCCTTTTCGACCTCTGCAAGCCGTATGAGCGTGGGAAGCAGTGCGGAGACCTTCCGCACCGAATCGTCCGCTTCGCTCGTGATCTCGGAAAAGGCATACGGCAAGCGCGCGGAACGCTCCCCTTCGGAAAGCGTCACATGCGGCACGTCGACGCCCATGATGCTCTCCGTCTCGCAGACAGCCTCCACGGAGACGGTGGGCATGGAGAATGCCGTCTCCTGCGTATAGGTGGGCGAGAGAGAGCCCGCGACAGCGACGCTCTTCATCGTATCCGAAAGCCCCGCTTCCACTTCGTCCCTTAAAGCCTTATCCTGACGCAAGAGCACGGTAAAGCGGCGCACCATCTCGTCCGCCTTGTCTTTGAGGAGCTTATGCCCCCTGACGGCGGTGGTGAGGCGCGCTTTGAGCTTTTTCAGCTCCATGCGTGTGGGATTTACATTGAGTCTTGCCATGGTGATTCGATTATTTTGTGGGCGGACCCCCTCCCCTACCCCTCCCCCTGACGCAGGGGGAGGGCAAGTAAGGAGCACGCGTGCCACCTTCCCCTCGAGGGGAAGGCAAGAGTTCGGACTTCGTTCTTCGGGATCCTTCGGTCGCTGCGCTCCCTCGGGATGACGCGAGGGGGGGCGGGATCAGTCCCGCATATAGCAGAACTTAGTCTTGCATGTATTTGTCGATATATTCCTGACGGATACGTTTGAGTTCGGATTTTGGAAGGATCTTCAACAGGTTCCAGCCGAGATCGAGCGTCTCTTCGATCGTTCTGTCCGTCTCAAAGCCCTGGTTGACATATTCCTTCTCGAATTCCTCCGCAAATTTCGCATAGAGCTTATCAACGTCCGAAAGAGCCGCTTCCCCCAAAATCGCGGAAAGTTCCTTGCTCTCCTTCCCCCTTGCGTACGCCGCAAAGAGCTGGTTCATCGTGTCGGCATGGTCCTCTCTCGTCTTGCCCTTCCCGATCCCCTTATCTTTGAGACGGGAGAGGGACGGAAGCACGTCGATCGGGGGATTCAAACCCTTTTTGTAGAGGTCGCGCGAGAGAATGATCTGCCCCTCGGTGATATATCCCGTAAGGTCGGGAATGGGGTGCGTTTTATCGTCCTCGGGCATGGTGAGAATGGGAATCTGCGTAATGGAGCCCTTCGAGCCGCGGATCCTGCCCGCCCGCTCATATAAAGAGGCAAGGTCGGTATAGAGATAGCCGGGATATCCGCGCCGCCCGGGGATCTCACGCCGCGCCGCAGAGACTTCGCGGAGCGCTTCGGCATAGTTTGTGATGTCCGTCATAATGACGAGGACGTGCATGTCGCAGGTAAAGGCGAGATATTCGGCGCAAGTGAGCGCGATACGGGGCGTTGCGATACGTTCCACGGCGGGATCGTTCGCAAGGTTTGTAAAGAGCACCGTGCGCTCGATCGCACCCGTACGTTTGAAATCCTCGACGAAGTACTGCGCTTCTTCGAAGGTAATGCCGATCGCGGCGAATACGACGGCGAATTTGCTGTCGCTCCCCCGCACTTTTGCCTGCCTTGCGATCTGTGCGGCAAGTTCCGCATGCGGAAGTCCGCTCATCGAGAACACGGGAAGTTTCTGCCCGCGGACGAGAGTATTCAGTCCGTCGATCGCGGAAACGCCCGTCTGGATAAATTCGTTGGGATAGTCGCGGGCGGCGGGGTTGATGGGCTCCCCGTTGATATCGAGCATTTTTTCGGGGATCACGGGTGCGCCGCCGTCGCGGGGATTCCCCATGCCGTCGAATACCCTGCCGAGCATATCGCGGGAAACGGCGAGTTGCTGCGCATGCCCCAAAAAGCGGGCTTTGCTCGTTGCGATCTGCAAACCCTGCGAGTTTTCGAAGAGCTGGACGACCGCCTTATCGCGGTTGACTTCGAGCACCTTGCCCCGCCGCGTCTCCCCATTTTGGCAGAGAATATCGACGAGCTCGTTATATTTGACCCCTTCGACGCCCTCGACGAGCATCAAGGGTCCGACGACCTCTTTGATCGTCTTATATTCTTTATACATCTTCGCTCCCTCCCTCTTCGAGCGCCTTGATCTGCGCGCTCATTTCGCCGACGATCGCGTCGAACTCTCCGAGGTTCCCCTCTTCGATGTATTTCGCCCGTCCGATCTTTTCCTTGAAGGGGCAATTCAGGATCTCGTTGAGATCGACATAGTTCTTGATCGCCTCTTCGGAGAGCGTATAAAATTCATAAATAAGAAGAAGCATCAGAAGCTGTTTGTGCATGGACGTATAGGTGTCCACCTCGTGGAATGCGTTCTGGTGCAGATAGTCCTCGCGGATCATCTTTGCGGTCTCCATGACGAGACGGTCGCGCGAGGAGAGCGCGTCCATACCGACGAGACGGACGATCTCGTCGAGCGCGGCTTCCTCTTGAAGCGTCGTCATGACGAATTGGCGGTATTTGAAAAAGCCCTTGCCGACGTTTTCGTCATACCACGGCTTCATCTTGTCCGCATAGAGCGAATAGCTGACGAGCCAATCGATCGCGGGGAAGTGCCGTTTGTATGCGAGGGAGGCGGAGAGCCCCCAGAACACCTTGACGATGCGGAGCGTCGCCTGCGAAACGGGTTCGGAAAGATCCCCCCCGGGAGGCGAAACTGCGCCGATCGCTGTGACGGAGCCGACGCGCTCTCCGCTGCCGAGAAGTTTCACGATCCCCGCCCGCTCGTAAAATTCCGCAAGGCGGCTTGCAAGATAGGCGGGATACCCTTCGTCTCCGGGCATCTCTTCGAGACGTCCGCTCATCTCGCGGAGCGCCTCCGCCCACCGGGACGTCGAATCCGCCATGATCGCGACGTTATAACCCATATCGCGGAAGTACTCTGCGATCGTGATCCCCGTATAGATGGACGCCTCGCGCGCCGCAACGGGCATATCCGAAGTGTTCGCAATGAGCACCGTGCGCTTCATCAAAGGTTCGCCCGTCTTGGGGTCTTTGAGGGCGGGGAATTCGTTGAGCACATCCGTCATCTCGTTCCCGCGTTCGCCGCAGCCGATATAGACGATGATGTCGGCGTCCGCCCATTTTGCGAGCTGGTGCTGGACGACCGTTTTCCCGCTTCCGAAGGGACCGGGGACCGCCGCAACGCCGCCGCGGGCAATGGGAAAGAGGGTATCGACGACCCGCTGTCCCGTCACCATGGGACGGTCGGGCGACAATTTCTCGCGGTACGGTCTGCCCTTGCGAACGGGCCATTTTTGCAGCATACAGACGGGAACGTCTCCCTTTTCCGTCTTGATATGGGCGATCGTCTCCTCAATGGTAAAGTCCCCTTCTGCGATGGAGAGGAGCTTCCCCTCGATACCGTGCGGGACGAGGATCCTGTGCTCCACGATCTCCGTCTCCTGCACGACGCCGAGGATATCGCCCGGCGCTACGCTGTCGCCGACTTTCGCGGTCGGCGTAAAATGCCATTTCTTCTCCCTGTCGAGACGGTTGACGGAGACGCCGCGGGAGATTCGGCTGCCATATTGGAAATACAGGGTCGTCAAAGGACGCTGGATCCCGTCGAAAATTCCCGTAATGAGCCCGGGGGCGAGTTCCGCGGAGAGCGGCTCGCCCGTAGAGACGACGTCCTCGCCGGGGCCGAGCCCCGAGGTCTCTTCATAGACCTGAATGGACGCCTTGTCTCCCCTAAGTTCGATGATCTCGCCGATGAGCTTCAAATCGGAGACCTGCACGACGTCATACATCTTGCAGTCCGCCATATTTTCCGCCACGATCAGCGGTCCCGATACTTTGACTGTTTTTCCTACCATAATGCCTCCGTAGCTAAGTTCACGCGATTCTTTTTTATAAAAAGAATCGTCGTGAGGAAATATTCCCTTTGCCTTTTCGAAATTCTTTCGTCCGCGTCCCCTTGCTTCCCCTTGTAGAAGAAGTACCCGCGCAACGGGGGATAGGGTTCTCGCTGCCCCTTTTAGGGGAAGTGGCGAACGCAGTGAGCCAAAGGGGTTTTGGAAACCCCTCTGTCACTCGTAAACTCGTGACATCTCCCCTAGAAGGGGCGACAAGATCCTCTGTCACTCACAAGATCGTGACATCTCAGGCGGAAAAGGCTTCAAAAATAGAATGGTCGCCTTTTGCCGCCATCCCCAAGGAAGGACCCTAGAAGGGGCGACAAGAGAACCCCTTATTACTTTCCGAACAGAATATCCACGCCCAAGGCGCGTTCCATGGCGCTTTTGAGGAAGGCTTCGCCGTAGCCCGTGTCTTTGCCCGACGGTATGGGCAGAATGACGGGATACGCTTCTTCGTCGAAACGCTTCAAGAACTCCTTCAAGGGCTCCGCAAATTCTTCCGTCAAAAAGACGATCGGATAGTCGCGGGCGACCTTTCGTATCGTCTCCCGCGCTTCCTTTTCATCTGTGACGGGAAAGGTGGACACCCCTGCCGCCTGAAATACCATGATCGTGTCGGCGTCGCCGACGATCGCCATTTTTCCCTGCATCACCGCACCCCGACAAGCCGTTTTCTGATCTCTTTTTCGGGAACGCCCGCGCCGAGACAGACGAGGATCATTCTCACGTTTTTGATCTCCGCACGGCGGCGGAACACATAATACAAAAAGGGCTCCTTGCCGCTCAATTCGAAGCGTTTGGAGAAGAAGTATTCCTCCCCGACGGAATCGCGCATGCGCTCCGCATCCGTAAAGGGCGCGCCTGCGCTCTTTGCCGCAAGGCAGGCCTTATAAAACGCTTCGTAAGGCGTCTTATCGAGCGCATGTTCCCTCTTTTCGGCGTCCTCCGAAAAAATCTTGTCGTAGACCTTCTTTTTGAGCGTGCCGCCGATGAACAGGCTTTCGGCATACTCCCTGTCGTCCGCCCGCATCGCTGTGAGAAGATCGGTCATGTCCGCACGGATCGAGAGCAGCTTTTTGAGCGTCCCCCGCGCCTTGCAGACTTTCCTTAGAAATGCGTACATCGCACGGTCGTACGCCGCGCCGATCTCCGCGCCGGAAACCCCTTCTTCAAAGACAAGCGCGGGAGGCTCCCCGTTTTCGACCGCTTTTTTCAGCTCCGCAACAGTGCGGAGCCCCTCGGGCGCGAGCATGCGTTCCGCATTTACGGAGAGGATCTGCGCCTTGGAGAGCGCTTTCAGGTTATGAAAGTCGCGCGGGGCGAAAAAATATGCCTTGTCCGCCTCGGTGGGCGCATATGCGCGGATAAATTCGTCGAGCGCACGCTCCTCCGCCTCGATCACGCCCTCTCTGCCGCTTGCGCCGCCGCCGAAGCCGTTCTCCGAAAGGGCGCGCAAGACCTCTTCCGCCGTCATTTCGGGGAAGCGAAGGATCTTTTCGCCCAAAAGAGCTTTTTCTTTGACGGCGATCACGCCGTTTGTGAACGTGGTATCGGGTGTCATATCACTATTTTCCGAAGACCGCAAGCGCGATCTCGGCCTGATGTTCCTCTCTGTCCGCCGCAAGGAGCGCGGGATAGGAGAGATCGGTATCGCATACTTTTCCGCGCAGAAGACAGCCGCCATTGATCGGCAACCGCTCCCCGGAAACCGTAAGATTTTTCTTTTTGACGACGGGAAGCCCCTTTGCCTCTTCCGCATAGGGGAAATTTTCGGCAAAGACGATTTCGTCCCCCTCTTCGGCATTCTCTTCGAGGAGCCGCCCGAGAAGGAGGAGACTTTCGTGTTTTTCAAGCGCAAGGAGCGAGGAAAGCGCGCGCAGGTAGATCCCGTCGATCACGCGCCGCTTTTCGGCAAGGAGAACCTTCGCGCCGTCCAGCCGCGCCGTCGCCGCCCTGCCCTCCTTGATCCTTCTTGCACGCTCCCGCGCTTCCTCTTCCGCCGCCGCACGGTCGGCGGCAAGGCTGTCCTCCGCCGCACGGACGATCTCCGCGGTGCGCTGCTCTGCCGCACGGACGATTTCCGCGGCTTCCGCCTCCGCGTCGGAGAGAATGCGCGAGAGGATCTCTTCCCTTCCCATATCAGAGGATCGCCCTTACCGCGGCCGCTGCGGGTTCGGCGATCACGGGCACATAATTGAGCGCAGGCACCGCCGAGACGAGAATGATGGAGATAAGAAGCCCGAGGATCGCGTAGAACTCGATCATTGCGGGATACAGGATGAGTTTCCCGCCGAGGGATTCCTGCTTTCCGACCGCATAGATGCAGTTGACGGCGGATCTGCCCTGAAAATACCCCGTGACAAGACCCGAGACCGTCATGGGAAGCACTGCGCCGAAGATCGCCCAGCCCTCTGCGACCATTCCGCCCGCGCCCGCGACCGCTTCCGTCACGATCATAGATTCCTGAATGGTGGAAAGCTGGCCCGAGGCGATGATGGCGATGATGAAGCCGTAGATCCCCTGCGTTGCGGGGAGCAGGACAAGCACCATGACTTTGCCGAAGAGCTTGGGGTTCTCGGAAAGAACGCCCGCCGCCGCCGTACCGGTCTTATAAAGGCCGATCGCCGAGCCGACGCCGCAGAGGAGAACGCAGAGCGCGATCCCGATCATTCCGATGACGTAACCTGTTGTAAACATATGTGACCTCCAAAAGCATTCGCTTTGATTTTTTGATTTCTGTTTCGGAAACCGTTACTTGACGTAAACGTGTTTCCGCTTGGAACCGAGCGGGGTGAAGAGTTCCCCCTCGCCCTGATAGAATCTTCCGTAGAACTCGACATATTGGAGCCGCGCGTCGTGGATATAGGCGCCGAGAAGCCCCATCGCAAGATTAAAGAGATGCCCGACGACCATCAGGACCACGCCGAGGACGGCGAGGGCGATCTGCCCGCCCGTGATGAAGTCGATCGCATAACTCGAAATGATCTGCGCGATGACCGCGCCCGAGAGCATGAGCCCGTATAGCCTCGCATAGCTCAAAACGTCCGACATATAGTTGATGATGCCGTACATCGCCCCGAAGCCCTTTGTGAATTTTCCCAAAAAGCGTTCGTGCCTTCCCGCAGTGAGCACAGCGGCAAGAAGCGCGGCGCCCGCCGTGATCCCGCCGACCGATTTGAGAATGGGGAGCGAAAATTCCTCGACAAACCCGACGACGGCAAGAAGCGCGCCCACGGAAAAGACCGCCCACGTGATCCCGTCGCAGATGCCGTCGAAGATCCTGCCTTTCCGCCAATGCTGCCATGCTTTGCACAGATACCCCGCAAAGATCTGGATGATCCCGATGATCATACTGATGATGAGCATTGCGGGGATCTTGATCCCGACAAACGTGTAGCTCCCCTTCTGCGCGTCCGGCATGACGGTAAAGGGCAAGATTTGGATGCCGAACAGGGAGTTGAACATCACCCCCCAAAGCATCGCACAAATACCGCCGATCGCAAAGACGCCCGCGAGCGATTTGATTCCCCCCTCGCGCGCACGGTTCTTATAATATAAAAACCCGCCGCCGAGGAGCATGAGAAGCCCGTACCCGATATCCCCCATGATAAAGCCCAAAAAGACGGAATAAAAGAAGGACATGACGGTGTTCGGATCGAATTCGCGTGCGTTCGGCGCGGAATACATGTTCGTGATCGTTTCGAAATTCCTGACGACCTTGTTGTTTTTGGCGAGCGTGGGGACGAATTCATCCTCCGCAGGGTCGGAAAACTCATAGAAAAGCGGATCTTCGATTCCGTCGAGGGCGGCTTTCACGTTCTCCTCTTCGCCTGCGGGGACAAACGCTTCCAAGAAGAAAGCATGCTCGGTGGAGCGCATTTTTTCGGAAGATTGCGCCTTTTCGAGCTCGAAATCCACATAATCGCAATATATTTTGAGAGGACGGACCTCGGCGGAGAGTTCCGTGAGCGTATCCTCGGCGCACTTTGCGCTCTCCCGCGCGGCGGCAAGCTCCTTTTCCAGAGAGGCAAGAAGCTGTTCTCCAGATTTTTCTCCCGTATAAGGGCAAGCCGTAAACCCGCCCGACGAGAGCACGCGGTCGAACTCGGAAATCGCGCTCATATGGCAGACCGCCGTCACGAGAACGCCGTTTTCCCCGATTTTTTCTTCATAAGCGGCGAGAGGGATCCCGTCGAGCTGTTTTTTAAGGCTGTCCCATGCGGAGGAAGCCGCGATCCCGAGGCGCACGGCGACGTTTTTCGTCGGGCGGTAAGCGTCGAACGGGCGTTCTGCTTTCGCATACGGCTTTGCGGCGCCGATCGCACGGACAAGACGGGCCTCTTCCGCAGCGGCGCTATTCTTCTGTTCGAGAAGCGAGGAAACTTTTTTCACGAGAAGATCCGCCTTTTCGCGGTACTCCTTCGCCCCGATGAAGTCCGAATAGCCGACCTCGAAGCCGTCTTTTACGACTTCCAGAGACTTATCCTCCCGCGCGGCGCTTTCCATATAAAAGGAGAGTGTTTCCAGCGTCCCTTCGAGCGAGGAAAGATAAGAGGAGAGCGATTCCGCATCCGTTGAAAGGGGCGCGGTGCCCTCTGTCTCGGCGTGTTCCTTAATCTCCACGGCATGCGTACGCTCCAAGGCGTTGAGGATCGGGTCGCGGTCGTAGGAGAGCGCCGCAAGATGCAGTTTTCGCATCTTTACGATCACTTTGCGATCCTCCCTACCACAGCTGCGACCTGAGGTTCCACATGCTCTAAAATCGAATCCGCATAAGCGGTTGCGGAAGCGCGGCTTTTTTGAAGCGAGGCTTCATAGGCGGCATCCGCCTCTATATTTGCCTCGGAGAGGATCTGTGCAGACAGCGCGGCGCATTCCGATTCGGAAGCCTTGACGATCTCCATCGCCCGCTTCTCCGCCTCGGTGACGATCTCCGCTGCGCGCGCCTTGGCGCGCTCTTTGATGTCGCTTGCCTTTTGTTCCGTCTCCGCGATCATACCGATGATGTCTTCCATGCTCCGCTCCGATTTTTCAGCCGCAGACCTTTTTCGGGTCTCCTTATTTTTCCATATTGTATTTTAACCCTTTCGGGACGCTTTTGTCAAGGAAATTTCGAAAATTCATTTTTTTCGGTGTGCGATGTCTCCGTCCGCCCTCTCCCCCTTTTCGTTCGTCCTTTTACGGCGTTTTGCAGATATTCAAACGAACGGAAAAAGATTTTTGCGGAAAGTCATAAAAAACGGTTGCATTTTGCGGACGTTTGGTGTAAAATAACGATTGTCCTTTGCAGAGATGTCTGAGTGGCTTAAGGAGCACGATTGGAAATCGTGTGACGGTGGTGAATCGTCCCGGGGTTCAAATCCCCGTCTCTGCGCCAAGTGGGACGTAAGTTGAATGACTTACGTCCCACTTTTTTGATTAACCGATTCAACACAACTCAAATAGTTGGATGGAATTAAAAAACATCCCATTTTAAGCAGTTTGTTTTCTTAAATTCAAATTTCAAGAAGTTTTGCTATAATCAGATCTTTAATCGGCTCGGTAATGCCATGCGCAAGTTCGGTCAGCACAAATCGGTCGCGGGGGAAATTTTCATTTGTAAAATCCTCATCATCGACCGCAACAAACGTTGTTATTTCGGGGTAATGCGCAAGATAAGTCATGATTTCATCACCGCGATTTTCCAAAATCGGCATTTTACCATGGAAGTCATCATTGGTGATGCCGAACGGGCGGAACTGCTCCAACATATTCCAAATATCCTTTTTGTCCAATCGCCAAAAGCTGGATAGCACCAGCTTAAAACCCGTTATATCTATGATCTCCTTTAACCGTCGGCAACATTGTTCATCAAATACGTCATCTGCAGTATTGTCGCCCCAATTTACAACGCCTTCTTCATGTAGGCATACAACGCTGTCTATATCCAAAAACAGGACTTTCATTTTTTTATGCTTTTTGAAGCGCAAACGCTCTGGGCGTATCCGCAAAGACAATCGTAATTTTATTTTGTTTGCTTCATTCGGGAAAATGCGCAATGTCTTTGAGACGGAAAAGCGGTTTAATCTCTTCGATAAACGATTCCCAAAGAAAATCATCGCGCGAAAAGACGACGCTTTTCCCTTCCTCGTTTGTCCAAATACGCCCGCGGGGAAAATACTCGTAATGAAATTCGGCATATTCGGGGTATTTCGCCTTTACTGCTTTCCACAGTTCGGAGTGAGACTTTTGCGTATGGTCGAAAACACTCAAAAGATAATGCCCCGGGTCTCGCATACATGAAAATCGAAAACGCCTTCCATCACCTCGAATTGAAAGATTTCATAAAGATGCGACAAATTCTTATGTGGAATTGCAGGCACGACCCAAAAGACGCCCTCTTCGGGCTTTGCGCTGATTGAAAGATACTTGCAAAGTTCCGAAAAGGCAATATCCCACTCTTCGTTCCGAATCATCATGAAAGGATTGTTATTAGGGCTTCCCCAAATGTAAGCAACCCCTTCATTTTGATATAGTTCGAGTAGAAGTTTTTTGCTAAAAATTGATGTGTAGGAAAAGTCGGGCTTCCCTAAGCCGAATTCGGAGAGGAAATCCAATTTCCCCGTAGAAAAAAGCACGACGTCGGGGCGCAAATAGGAGACGAGTTTTCCAAATAAATCGCATGCCAATTTTTCTTGGATAGATTCTGGAAGTTTGCTCCATGTCGGATCTGTGGCGATGGGAGTTTTTAAGTCGATATGGATAGCGGTATTTTTCGCCACGGGAACACCAAGCTCTTCTCCCGCATAGGAGACATCAATGCCCAAACTGCGTAAGGCTTTTTCATAGCAGTTGAAATATGTATGATAGGGATTTATATGAAAGTAATTGTTGTATGCCCAAGCAATTCGCTCATACTCCGCATTTTCCCAATGGGATTTCGCGACGTAGACAGCTTTTTTTGATTTTTTATCGTCATAAGTAAAAAAGCGCGGCTCGGAGAACTCTCTGATGGACGGGTTGAGGCCGACTGTAATAACGCGAATCTCCGAGCGGAAATAGGCGTCCATGTCGCCGAACCAAAGGATCGGGAAGTTTCCCGCTATCCTTTCTAGGGGAGACAGGTCTTTCACTTCCTCAAACTTATTCCATGCTTTTGCAAGTAGAACGCCTACATCGTCATGGTCTTTTGCCGTAAAATGATAATTCCAACAAAAATTTTTTTGTATTGTTTCAGACGGTACGCCGAGCAAGTTTTTTTTCATATGCGCTCCTTAAAATTAAAAAGTTCTAATATAATGCCGTTTGAACCAAAAATGAAAAGCACAATCTCACTTGCCGCACCGATTATAGCACATTTTTACAAGAAAAACAAGGCAAAAAATTACAAGATATGAAATCATCCGAACGCTCCGCTGAAGAAACTCGGTTTCAGGTTTTGATTATACACTTTTGGCGCGCCAACGTCGCGGCAAAGCGGCGGTTCGAGGCGGTTGCCTTTGAACAACCGCTATCCTTTTGTCATCTGCCGATCGCGCACAGGGTTGATAAATTTCCAAATCTGTGATATAATCAAGAAAAACGGTCAAGGTTCGAAATGAAGATCTACGTCGTACGGCACTGCACGACCGAGTGCAGCGCAAAAAAAATTTATTGCGGAAGAACGGATATTCCCCTCTCCGAGGAAGGGCGTCGGGAGGCGGAACGGCTCTCTGCGGTCACAAAGGATTATGATTTCGAGCTCATTCTCTCATCCCCTCTCCTTCGGGCGAGGGAGACGGCGGAGGCGATCGCAAAGGATAAGCATGTCCCCATTCTCTTTGACGACCGTCTCAAAGAGCGCGACTTCGGCGATTTTGAGCAAACGGAGTGCGCGCGGGAGGAAGGGAAACGCTTCCGTTACAGCTTTGCGTTAAAGTATCCGAACGGCGAATCCAATCTGCAAGTCGCTGCCCGCGTCTATGCACTTCTCAATGAGATTCTCAAAAAATATGCGGGAAAAAACCTACTTCTCGTCTCACACGGGAGCGCATGCAGGATCATCCGCACCTATTTTACGGAGATGACGGACGCGGAGTTTTATGCCTACTCCCAGCCCAACGGCGGGATCGAAACGTATGAGATCTGACGAATGCTCTGTTTGGAATATAAAAAGTCGGGAAAACTCCCGACTTTTTTGGTATACACACTTTTTTATGACACCCCCTCAGTCACGCAAGGACAGCGTGACAGCTCCCCCTCGAGGGGGAGCCGAGGGGCGGACTCCGTTCTTCGGGATCCTTCGGCTACACCTCAGGATGATGCGAAAATCGGGGAGCCGAAAAACGGACGTTCAGAGCGTAAAGAGGCCGATTTCGAAAATGGAGTAGCCGTATTGCGTTGTGCGGGAGATGCCCTCGATGCGGATATACTTCGCCCGCATGGGAGAGGACGGCGTTACCGTATCCGTTCTTGCCCCGCCCGTGAACGTCCCATGGAATACTTCCGTGAAGCTGTCGGGCGCTCCCGTCTCGGAAAAGAGGATCCTGTACTCTTTGGCGGAAGCGGCTTCCCATTGGATTTGAAGCTGATAGACGGTGACGGCTTCGTCAAGGGAGAGCAGGAGCCATTCGCCGTCCTTTCCGTGCACGCTCTCCCACCGCGTCCCCGGATCGCCGTCCATCGCAAGCCCCGCCTTGTTGGCGCCGTTTTCGCTGGAAGCGGTAAGGATCCCGTGCGCCTCGGCCTTTTTGAGCGTTGCCGTCTCGAATTTGAGCGAGGTGATCTTCCCGCTCCCTGCGATCCTCACGGTATGCTTAAAGGTGAGCGAAAACGCTTCACTTGAAAAGCCCGCCGCCGTCCTTTCGAGGCGCAGGGGCGCGCCGTCGACCAAGGCGGTAAGCTCCCCTTCCCCCTCTATGACGAGCCTGCGGTATTGCTCTCCGCTCCCGAATGAGACGAGATATTCCACGTATCCGTTTTCGAGCGCGAGGCTTCCCGCCTCTTCCGAAAAATTCTCCGCCGCCGCGTGATCTCCCGCGGAAAGGGTATCGGCGTTTCGGTATCCGTAGAAATGCTCGGTAACCGTTGTCGGATCGCAGGAGACGAGGCTGTGCGCGGGGACGGCCGCCCGCCCGGCGACCCCATTCTCCGAACGGAACACAAACTCCCGCGTTTCCCCCGTGGGGTTCCAGCACAGGGCGGTATATGCTCCGTCCTTTTCGTAAACGGTGGCGGACGCGCCACCTTCCGCCCAATACTTCGTCGTACGCACGCCGAGCGTCTTTAAGGCATGGATGATATAATAGACGTTGAACTGCTCCCCGTCGTTGCCGATATTGCCCTGCCGCGCGACGAGATCTTCGTACCAAGCGATCGCCTCGTCCGCGTCGTATGCCGCGACCATGGGAATGAAGATGTGCTGCCAACCGTAGATGCCTTTGTGATCCTCCGAAACGTCCCAGCGCGCCTGTTCCTCTCTCATGGAATCGAGGACGTTTTTCAAATTGTTGCGTTCGTCCGCATCGAGGGCGTAACTCGTCAAAAACTCCTCGCCCGGGATCATGTGGATGCCGTAGGCGTAGAGCGGTTCGCCGTTGAAGAATGTGCCCATGAAGTTCGTCGCGCCGTAGAGCTGTCCGATCCCGCCGTACGGGTAAAACTCGGCAAAGCTGTCTCCGCCGTAATTGAACCAATATTGTTTGATCGCGGAGAGCTCCGTCGTAAATCCGCAGATCGCCGCCTCGCGGTATGCCTCGTTGCCGACAGCCGTCGCATAGAGATAGGCGCCGACCCAGCCGTTGAGCGCTTCCCCCGCGGACTCCTGATTGTTGCCCGCGTTGTTGTCCGCGTAGCCGCCCGCCCAGCTGTGCCCCGCGAACAGGTCGAAATTGCGCATATAGGGAAAGAGCGCGTCCTCCCGCGAGGGGTTCATATAGTCCCTGAGAAGAAGCTCGATCATGTCGCCGTAATCGACGGCAAAGGCGGGATCGTAAGCGCACAGCACGCCCGCCGCGAGCGTAAAATAGCCGTAAGTGAAGTGATGGTCGGCAAGGTTGACGCCCGCGCCGAATTCGCTGTTCTTATAATAGAGCGTCCCCCACTCGCTGTCGTAATAGAAGTACGCGCCGTTCGGCTCGTTTCCCTCGGTATAGGTAAACCAATCTGTGAGGATAAAGCGGATCTTCCCAAGGAAGCCGTCGCGCAAATCGTATGCGCCGAGTTGGTCGGCGGCGATCGCCGCCATCGCCATCGGATGAAGATTTTTCCCCTGCCAGTAGGGATCGCCGTTGATGAGGTTGCATTCTTCGGGCGGTTTCTCTCCGCCGTTGCTCCTGTACAGCGTTTGGAGAAGCGCGAGGAGCGTTTCGGCGGAATAGCCGCCGTCCGCGGGTTCCGTAAACTGCGGCACGATGCCGTAGAAGCGGTCTCTCGTCGTATAAAGATTCCCCACATGCCCGCGGCAATCGCCGTGCACGCCCGCATAGGCGTAACTGCCGCCGAGGGTGTTTTCGGAATTTTTGTAGTGGTGCGGCAGGAACGCGGCGTACGCTTCGGCGGAAAAACCGTCCCGCACAAGCCATGTTTTGAAACGGAAGGAGGTCTCCACGAGGTTCTGTTCCCCGTCAAATGCGCTGTCGCAGCGGGTTCCGACGATAAAAGCATAGCCATGCGCATGCAGAAGCGCCGCTTCTTCGAGATTCGGCGCGCCGTGCGGCATTTCTTCCGTGGCGGCGTCCCCGCTGACGGTCACGACCGAGGAAAGCGCGCCGACGGAGAGATAATTTCCCCTCTCCATAAGAATGCGGATCCCGTCCCGATTGCAAAGAAAACGCGTGTCCGCGGGCGCATTGACAACATAAAAGCGTTCTTCGTATTCTGGATTGCCCCCGTTCTGTCTCCCGCCGACATACCCGCTATGCGTGCGTACGCAGACGATGATCCCGTCTCCCGTATGCGTCCCGCCGACGGGAATGCGGTTGCCGCTTAAATCATAGACCGCAAGGAGCGAATCGGCGGAGATCACCGCCTTGTCGGGTTCGGCAAAGAAGAAATAGCCGTAGAGCGCCCCCTGCGACAAAAAGACGGTGAGTTTGTCGATCCCCTTCCGATCCGTCATGGCGGCGGAGACCGAAAAATCGTCGTAGCCCGTCACGCGGACCTCCGTCCCGTCGGTCATGCCGTCGTAGCCGATGTGAAGATCGTGCGCGTCCTGATCGATCGTCTGGCTGCCGTTGCCGGGATCCCCGCCCGAATAGTAGCCGTCGCCGGGATTCGTGAGCCAAAGGCCCTTGTCGTCGAAGGTCGCCACGAGCGGATTGAGATACAGATTATGCCCTTTGTCGTTGACCAGCAGCGACTGCCACCAATCGTTGCTCGGGATCGGCTTCCCGCGGAGAGACTCGTCGAGATAGGTGACGAGCCGCGCCGACGGGAAAGTCACGTCCCCCGTGACGTAGCTGCCGTTCTCCCCCTCAACCGTCCGGGTCTTAGGAAATTGCAGCGTGACGTCGTACTCGACTTTTTCCTCGTTCGGATATTGGGAGTGCACCTTCATTCCCTCGAGCATGAAGCGCGTCCCGCCCTGCCGCTCCAAAGTATCGCCGTTTTGGTAGTCGACGATGCGCAGATACCGCGCCGAATCGTAGAGATAGACGCTCTGCTCCCTGACGCCGCCGTGCGTCTGGCGGTAGACCGTCCGATACGCCGAACCGTCTATACTCGTCTGCAAATCGTAATATTTGCCCTTTCCGCCGTCGTCGCCCCTCCAAATAAGGTCGATCCTGCCGATTTCTTTGACTTCGCCGAGATCGACGGTCTGCGGGGCAAGGTCGTGAACGCTCTCCCACCATGTGCCCCAGTCGCGGAGCGCATCCGAAGCGGCATGCCCTTCCATGCCTTCCCCCGAAACGGTGACGCCGCCAAGCTCCGCGCCGCCGCTTCTGAAAACCGTCTGGGAAATACGGTACGCGGACATATAGAACCTGCGGGTGTGCATCGTGAGTTTGACATATCTTGCGTTGAGCGCCCCCTCGCGGAAGCCGTTCCCGCTGTGCGTGACGGCGGAGTAGCTGCGGCCGTCGTCGGAGACGGAGACGGTATACGAAAGGGGCGAACCGTCCTTCCAGCTGATCTCCATGGAATCAAAGCGTTTCACGCCGCCGAGATCGTAGACAAGGCTCTGTTCGTCTTGAATCGCCGCCGTTTCGGAGTCGTAGAGCACGGGGAATTTTTCGGCGGGAATGACCGTCCCCTTCTTCCCGAGCACCGCGCATTCAAAGACGGAATAACCGTAGATCGTTGCGCGCGCATGGCAGGCGATCCTGACAAACCGCGCCGAATCGCCGACCGAATAGACCGCCGCGACGCCGTTTTGATAGGAAAAATCTTCGACGGAAACAACGCTGCGGTATTCCCTTCCGTCGTCGGAGAGCAGGATCTCAAACTCCGTCGCATAGGCGGCTTCCCACAGAATGGAGACCTCTTCTACGGGCAGATATGCGCCGAGATCCACGGTGAGGCTCACCTCGTCGACGCCGTGCACGCTCTCCCAACGGGACGACGGATCGCCGTCAAAGGCGGCCGAGGCTTTCGCATTGCCGTTTTCGCCGGAAGCAAAGGCATAACAGCCGCGCGCGATGTTGAAATTTTCCTCCGATTCATAGATGAAAACGGGATCTTCTTTTCCGATCAAAGGATTGTCCGCGACGGTGACATTGCGGACATGGGTGGCAGATTTTCCGTTATAATCCAATGAATATGTTAAGGCGTAAACACCTGTGTGCGCAAGATCGGCCTCGCCCGAGACGGAAAGGTAGGGCGTGAGATCTTCGCCGTCCGCCCCCCGCGCCGAAACGCCTTGGAGCGGGTCGAAAAATCTCCCCGCCTGTACGGTGACGTCCTCCGCCGTGATGACGGGAGCCTTCGCGGGCTCGTCGTCGGGGGTATCATCGGGATCGTCGTTGGGATTTTTTTCGGGATCGTCCGAAGGGTTGCCCGAGGGGTCCGCTCCCTCTTCATGCGTTCCGCCTGCGGGATCTTTCGCTCCCGATCCGAGCGACCCGCAGGAAGAGAACATGAACGCTCCGCAGAGCAAAAGTGCGATAAGACCTGTGATTTTCTTGCGCATAGCTTCTCCTTGATCTGATTCATGAGAGACCTCCCCCTCTTGGGAGGGGGAGGCGGGTTGCTTTTGAAATGAGTGAAATTAGCCGAGGTTGTGCTCGACGGGTTCCGACCATTCGCCGTCAACGAAATAGAGACTTTCCTCGCCGACATAGACCTTGGTGCTGTACGACCAGCCGTCACGGATATCCATGCTGTCGAGCCCGTACCACGCCTTGATCTTATTGCTCAAATCATTCGCCGAGCCCCACGAGTTGCTTACGTCGCCGACCGAGAGGCTGTCGCCCGTCTTATCCTTGTCCTTGTAGATGACGACTTTGCCGTTCTCTTCGAAGAGGAATACGGAATAGCTTGCATCGCCCTTTGTGAATTTGAGTTCCACGTACGCCGCCTTTTCGACGCTGAAAATATCCCCTCTGCCGAGTCCTTCGGTCGGTTTGAGATATTCCACATTGTCTCCCGCAAAATTGAACTGCGCAAACTTGGGCGCTTTCACGTCATTTTCGGTGAAGGTGTACTCTTTCACTTCCCGTGCGCCGTCCTTTGTTGCATAGACGAGGTCGGAAGCGGTATAGCCGAACTTTTCGCCCTCCGCATTGGGGACAAGCGCGATCGCAAAGACGAAGCGATATGTCGGATACTCAATATCTTCGAGCGTCGTGCCCGCTTCTTTGAGCTGTTGGATCCATGCCAAGCGGATCACTTCGTTGAGCGCGGAATTTTTCCCGTTGCTCTTATTCCACGATACGGCGGCTTGGACATTGATGTGATAGACCGCATAGGGCGTTGCCTGCGAGAAGTCGTAAGTTTGAGGATCTTCAATACCATTCGTATCGTAGATATAGATGAGCGCTCCGTCGTGGAATGAGCCGTCCGTCGTCACGACCTGCTGTTTGAAATTGATATCTCCGTTCCCGTCGCCGAGACCCCACGCGCCGTTATTCAGATCGGGCACCAACTTTCCGCCGCCGAGGGAGCCTTCAAAGCTGTAATAGATGGGATAGGACTCCCCGATCTTGTCCGCATAAGGGCTGCCTTCGACAAATGCAAGCCTGATCGTAACCTCGTAGCCCGCTCCTTCGAGATCGTTGAAGAGCTCGAAAAATACTTGCTTCATGGTGCCCTCTTCGAGGATCTTGGAATGCACCCAATCGGAGGAAAGCGGCTCAAAGTAGTCCTTCGTCTCACCGTTATGGGTCACCTGAACATGGAGACGGACAAGTTGGCTCGCTTCTCCATTGGTGAGACTTTCGAGTCCGAGAAGCGCCGCGAGCGATCCGTCGCGAACGGCTTCCTGGATATTCAATTCCACAGCGCCGTTGAATTTCGGCATGGGAAGATGCTCCCTTGCGTCCTCCGCATTGACGTCATTGAGTTCGATCGGCGCACTGACGGACGCGCTGTTGATGACGGAGACGCGGATCTTCCCGTCCTCTTCCCAACGCTGATAGGCGAGAAGGGACACCGAAACCGTCCCCGTAAGACCTGCTTTTGCGGCGAAGTAGCGGAGAGATTCGGGATTATCGAAATCGTCCTTTGTCCCGCATGCGAAGGGAAGCCCTTTGATCTCGATACTTTCGTTGCCGCTCGCCTTGACGATATCCTCTGTAAGATAGGCCTCAATGAGGGTTTCTTGGTTCGCTGTGCCGCCGTAGAGCGTCAACTTGTTTTTGGAATACGCTTCGCTCGTGCCGTTTGCGAAGTAGACGATCCCGCCGGAATCGCCGAGCGCAAGCGTCTCCGTGCCCCCTTCCATGGAATCGTTCACCGTATAGGTAAGGGTGACCGCTTTCTTGTCCTTGAAAACGTTCGTAAAGGAAACGCGCACGACATAGATCCCGTTCGTTTCGTCATAAGTCACATCGGAAGGCGTAAGCGTCCTCTTTTCTTCGGCGTCCACTTGCTCCTCTACGGTGACGGTGGGATCCTCATCGAGTTTCATGTTTTCGCCCGCAACGTTTACATACTTCAAGACGAGCGTAAATACGGGATCTTCGCTCCCTCGGTCGCTGTTGTAGAGCACCTTTTCGTTCTTTTCAACGGCAACGACCTGCTTCATCATGTTTTCTTTGGCCGCGGCAAGGCTTTGACTGTTCTCTTCTACATCGAATAAGGTCTTTGCATAGTCGCCGAGGGAAGAAATGCGCGCTTCGAGCGCGAGGAGAAGCCGATAATTCTCGACTGACGCTTCGGCATGATTTTCGAGAGCGTCCGCAAGTTCCGCTTTGAGCGTTTCGACGGAAGTCTCGATCTGTTCCTTGGCGGCAGCCTGCAAGGCGGCAAGCGACGCACGCTTTGCTTCGACCTGTTCGTCTGCCTTGACGTATGTCTCAAACGTCTCGTACGTCCCCAAAAGCCCGTCGGCCGCGGGAATGATCTCTTCCGCCGTGGCGTCATTGTCGGGATCGAGTTCGGGAAGTCCTGCGCCGAGCGTCTCCACCGCCTCGGCGATTTCCGCCTTCCATGCGGAAAGCGTCCCGTCAAGGGTTTGGATCCTGCCCGTCTCCTCTGCGGTCACAAGTCCGCCTGCGAGGGTGGAAAGTTCGCCCTTTGCGGTCTTGGCCGCCTCTATCTTCTCTTCAAGCGTTGCGGCGGATTCTTCCTTATTCATTTCTTCTTCCGCCGCTAAAAGATACGCCGCAAACGCCGAATGCGCCGTTTGCGCCCCTTCCGTCTGCTCCGTATAAGCCGCCTTCTTGGCGTCGAGCGCGGTCTTTGCCGCCTCTGCGTATTCCTTCGCCTCGTCGTCGAGCGCGGCAAATGCCGCTTCGGCGGCTTCGATCGCCGTCTTGGCTGCCGCCGCCTCCTCCTGCGTATTGTCCTGCGTAAGGGTGGTGATGGCGGTCACGGTATCCTCAAACGCCTTCGCTTTGGCGATCGCCTCCGCGTTATAGCGGAAATCGACCTCTGCGGAATAATCGCTCTCCGTGAGATAGAGCACTTCGTTCGAATTGACTTTGACGGAGAGTTTATTGTCGAGGACGAGTTTGTCCGTCACGGTCGTCAGATCGAGTTCGGCCGTTGTAACGATGGTCGTCTCGTCCGAATTGATCTTGACGGTATAGCTTGCGGCGCCGTCGACGGCGTCCCAGCGGAGCGTCGAGACGTCCACGCGGAGATTTTGCGGCGCGGCGAATGGAACGCGGTGGATATATTCGACAGCAGAAGAATAGTCGCCGTCCGTATAGTTCCCCGTGCCCGTCGCCTTGACGGACAGCGCGTTGGGTCCCTGCGCCAATTTTGCGGCGACCGTCGTCAAATCGAGAGAGTTCGCCGTGACTGTCGTCGTCTCATCCTCGCCGATCCTGACGGTATACCCGCTCGCGTTGAGGACGGTTTCCCAAGTGAGCGAATCCCCGTGCACGGCGACCCCCATGGGCGTGCCGAGCTTGACTTTCCCCGTCTCCTGCGGCGTGTAGTTGTAGGAAACGGCGGCGGAATAATCGCTCGCGGCGTATTCCGCAGTCTCATTGGCGCGCACGGACAGAGAGTTCGCTCCGTTGCGGAGCTTGCTTGCGACGGTGGAGAGTTTGAGGGATTCCCCATTCACGACCGTCGATTCGTCCGAATTGATCTTGACGGTGTACCCTTCCGCATGCTCGACGGGATCCCAAAAGAGCGTGCCTTCGCTGACTTTTACGTTCTGCGGCACGGAGAGCGCGGTCTTTTCCGCTTCCTCGTCGCCGCATGCGGCTGCGCCAAGCGCCATACAAAGGACGAGCGTAACGCAGCTCAAGAGCATCCATAGCCTTTTTCTCATAATTTTCCTCCTTCCGAAATAAAAAAAGCCGCATAACCGTATGCGACCACATTCCCGATGAACACATGTTCCCCGAGACCGTTCCTCTTATTCCCCCCGTCTGCATTATAACATATTTTACGCACTTGTCAACATTCATTTTGCGCAAATTTGCGAAAAATGAGCGGAGTCCGTTCGATTCCGTCAAATTTCTATCCTCTTTTTCAAAATGTCTATTTTCTTTCCGCGAACAGAAAGGATTTATTTGCAATCAAACGAATTTTTCGGTACAATAAAGAAAAGAAGATCAAGGGAAAACCTACGCAGCAACTGCCTGTTTAAGGAGGAAACGTATATGAAACCATGCAAAACCGTTGGGATCGCCCTGTCCCTGCTTCTTGCAACCGCCGTTTCGGGCTGCGGCGGGTCGGAACCCCCGCCCGCGTCCGATCCTCTGCCCGAACGCGAGCTCCCCGAAATCGCCTATACCGTCGATGAGAGCCTTCCGGGCACAACGGACGCAAACGCCGAAACGTTCTATGCGAAAAACGTTGCAAAGACGGACTCCCCGCTTGCGGGAAAGACGATCTACTGGCTGGGCTCTTCCGTGACTTACGGCGCCAATTCGGGCGGAGAGAGCATGGCGGACTTTCTCGCCGCAAAGACGGGCTGTATCTCCAAAAAAGACGCAGTATCGGGCACGACGATCTTCGACGACGGGAAATCCGAAAATACGGGCGCGAAGTCCTACACGCGCCGCCTGAAAGAGAGTACCGTTTTCGACAAAAACGAAAAAGTAGACGCCTTTATCTGCCAGATCTCCACAAACGACGCATGGGGCGACAGAAAGAAAAACTGGGGCGAGATCACCCCCAACGATATGGGGCAGCAGGAGGATTTCGACCTTTCGACGACGCTCGGCGGGATCGAATTTATCATCGCCTATGTCACGGACACATGGGGATGCCCCGTGTATTTCTATTCGGGCGCACAGTTTTTCGACAAGAGCAAGACCCTCTCCCCCGCGCCAACGATAACCCCTCGGGCACGGACTACGGGGAACTCGTCGAAAACGTCAAAAAAATCGCGGAAAAGTGGCGGAAATTTCAGCTCGACGTGCAGGTCATTGATCTGTTCAACGACGCAGATTTCAACGCCGCCGTTTCCGACAGCTATTACGCATGGGCGATGGAGAACCCCGTTCACCCGAGGAGAGCGGGTTATTCTCAATGGTGGACCCCCTACTTCGAACGGTTTTTGCTCGTATCGCTCGATCTGTATTGAAAAAACAGCCGTCCGCATGCTTGCGGGCGGCAATTCTTTTATAAAACTTATTCTTCGGTGAGGAAGAGGGCGCCGTCTTTCGCGTCTACGGTGAGCCGTGTGCCCGGCGCGGGGTTCTTCTCCACAATGTATTTTGCGATACGCGTCTCGACCTGCGCACGGATATACCGTTTGAGCGGACGCGCCCCGTAGACGCTGTCGAACCCGTTGTCCGAAATAAACGCCTTGGCGCGTTCCGTCACGGTGAGGCAAAGCGGCTTGACGCGCTCGGTAAGGCGGGAGAGCTGGATCCCGACAATGGCGTCGATATCCTTCTGCGTCAGCGGCTTAAAGGTGATGATCTCGTCCAGCCTGTTCAGAAATTCGGGGCGGAAGGAGCGTTTTAAGATCTCCCGTATCCCCTCTTTGGCTTGCTCAGAAAGTTCTCCGTCCTCGATCCCCTCCGCGATGACGTCGGAGCCGAGATTGGAAGTCAGAATGATGACGGTATTCTTGAAATCCACCGTCCGCCCCTGCGAATCGGTCACCCTGCCGTCGTCGAGGATCTGCAAAAGGATGTTGAAAACGTCGGGGTGCGCCTTTTCGATCTCGTCGAAGAGGACGATGGAATAGGGACGGCGGCGGACCGCCTCTGTGAGGACGCCCCCTTCCTCGTAGCCGACGTATCCGGGAGGCGCGCCGACAAGACGGGAGACCGAGAATTTCTCCATATATTCGCTCATATCGATGCGCACGATGTTCTTTTCGTCGTCGAAGAGGTGCGCGGCGAGAGTTTTTGCGAGTTCCGTCTTTCCGACGCCCGTGGGGCCGAGGAACAGGAAGGAACCGACGGGGCGGTTGGGGTCGGAAATGCCCGCCCGCGCCCTGAGGATCGCCTCGGAGACCTTTTTCACCGCTTCATCCTGCCCGACGACGCGCTCGTGAAGAATGTCTTCGAGATGGAGAAGCCTCTCGCGCTCCCCCTCTTTGAGGCGGGCGACGGGGATCCCCGTCCAGCGGGCGACGATCTTTTCGATCTGTTCCTCGGTGACTTCGTCCTGCAAAATGGCGTCCGCGTCCTTTTCCTTATGGGCGGAGAGCTCCTTTTCGAGCGCGGGGATCTCGCCGTATTCCAGCCTGCCCGCCGTATTGTAGTCGCCGCGGGTCTTTGCCGATTCCAGCTCGCCCCGCAATCGGTCGAGTTTTTCTTTGAGTTCCTTCTCGTGAAGGATCTCTTTTTTTTCGTCCTCCCACTTCGCTTTCATGGCGCCGAACTTCTCTTTGAGATCGGCGAGCTCTTTTTTCAGGCTTTCGAGACGGGTGCGGGAGAGGTTGTCGCTCTCCTTTTCGAGGGCGTTTTGCTCCACTTCCGTCTGTACGATCCTGCGGTGCAGGGCGTCCATGTCCGCGGGCATGGAGTCGATCTCGGTGCGGATCATCGCCGCCGCTTCGTCTACGAGGTCGATCGCCTTATCGGGCAGAAATCTGTCTGTGATGTAACGGTTCGAAAGGGTCGCCGCGGCGACGAGCGCGTCGTCGTGGATGCGGACGCCGTGGAAGATCTCGAATCGCTCTTTGAGGCCGCGCAGAATGGAAACGGTGTCCTCGACGGTGGGTTCGCCGATCAGAACGGGCTGGAATCTCCTCGCGAGGGCGGCGTCCTTCTCGATGTATTTGCGGTACTCGTCGAGGGTCGTCGCGCCGATGCAGTGCAGTTCCCCGCGCGCAAGCATGGGTTTTAAGAGGTTGCCTGCGTCCATCGCGCCCTCACTCTTTCCCGCGCCGACGACCGTATGCAATTCATCAATGAAGAGAAGGATCTTCCCCTCCGATTTTGTGATCTCCGCGAGCACCGCTTTGAGGCGTTCTTCGAACTCGCCGCGATACTTCGCGCCCGCAATCAGGGCACCCATGTCCAGGGCGAAGAGCGTTTTTCCCTTCAAACCCTCGGGAACGTCGCCCGAGACGATCCTCCGCGCGAGCCCTTCGGCGATCGCAGTTTTGCCGACGCCCGGCTCGCCGATGAGCACGGGGTTGTTCTTCGTCTTGCGGGAGAGGATACGGATGACGTTCCGTATCTCCTCGTCTCTGCCGATGACGGGTTCGAGCTTATGCGCCGCGGCGCGCTTGGTGAGATCCGTCCCGTACTTTTCGAGCGCTTCGTAAGTGTCCTCGGGGTTGTCGGTCGTGACGTTCTGATTGCCGCGGACTTCCTTCATGCCTCTCAAAAAATCCTCTTTTGTGAGCCCGAAACGCTTCAAAATAGACAAAAGACGGGGCTCTGCGTTGTCGAAAATGCACAAAAAGAGATGTTCGACCGAGATAAATTCGTCCTTCATGCCCGAAGCGAGCTTTTCGGACTCATTCAAGACCCTTGTGAATGCGGCGGAAGGATAGAGCTGCCCCGCACCTGCGCCGCTCACGCGGGGGAGACGGTCGATCTCCTCAACGACCGCCTTCAAAAGCCCTTCCGCGTCCTTGCCCGCGCGGAGCAAGATACGGGATACGAGCCCGTCCTTTTCGAGGAGCGCGGCGGCAAGGTGAAGCGTTGAAAGCTCGCTGTTGCCCCGCTCCTGCGCAAGCTGATGCGCGTTTTGGATCGTCTGCAATGACTTTTGCGTAAATTTGTTTGCGTCCATACCGTTTTCCCTCCCTTCAAGTTTGCCATGTTCCGTTCGCTTTATTATACCGCTTTTCGGGGCGTCTGAAACAGGGCATAAGAGCCGCGCGGGGGAAATTTTTTACAAAAAAACGGAGGAGAATGGTAAATTCGACAAAATTCGACAAATTTCGACAAAATTCGACAAAAAAAATTGTCATAAAGGCGATAAAATAGATTCACGGCATTGTAGAATTGAGTCGAGATGTCTCGACTGCGCTCGACATGACAGAAAGGCGGCTCGACATGACAGAAAGGGAGCCAAGGGAGGCAGAAATGAAATACGGAGAATTTCTCGACGAATGGATGTCGGGCGTGAAGGCGAACGTCAAGAGCAGGACGTTCCGTCGGTACGATTGTATCCTGACGGGGCAGGTGCGGCCGCAGCTCGGACAGATAGAGATCGAAAACCTCGACGCGGAGACGATGCAGCGTTTCGTCGCCGATCTTTCCCGCCGCTATGCCGCGAACACGGTGAAAAGCGTGGTCGCCGTCGTCAGATCCTCGCTTGCAAAGGCGGAATCTTTGGGGATCGTCGGGCACAACGTTATGGACAAGGTGGAGCTTCCGCGGCGGGAGGAAAAACTCGTGGAGTGCTTCTCTGCCGCCGAGCAGAAAAAGATCGAAAAATTCATCGAAACGAGCGGAAAGGAGAAATATATCGGCGTTTTGCTCTGCCTTTATACGGGGCTAAGGGTCGGGGAGCTCCTCGCGCTCGAATGGCAGGATATCGACTTCGAGAAGGGACTTTTGACCGTGCAAAAGAGCTGCCATGACGAATGGCGGGACGGGGAATATATCAAGGCGATCGAAACGCCCAAGACGAACGCGTCGATCAGGGTGATCCCCATCCCCCACCAGCTTCTGCCCAAGCTCAAAGGGGCGAAAAAGGGAAGCAAGAGCCCCTATGTTGTCAGCGGCAAAGACGGGAAAGAGATCTCCGTCCGCTCCTACCAGAGCTCGTTTGAGCTTCTCTTAAAGCGGCTGTCGCTCCCGCACCACGGGTTCCATGCGCTCCGCCACACGTTTGCGACGAGGGCGATCGAGTGCGGCATGGACGTAAGGACGCTTTCGGAGCTCATGGGGCACACCGACCCTACGGTGACGCTAAGGCGGTATGCGCACAGCATGATGGAGCACAAGCGGATGATGATGAATAAACTTGGTAAAATTTTTCAGTAAATAAGAAAAAAACGGAGGGAAAATCCTCCGAAAAATTTTCATGGATCTACCTAATCAATGAAATTTTTGCCAAACCGATAGCCGAAAATTTATGATATTAAGAAAAATTTTGGATAAACATGCAAAATTTAGTTGACATATTGCCTCCGAAGGGTTTATAATAGGGGCAAATCAAAAGAAATCAAAAAGATTTTCTTCATTGATTAGGTAGATCCATGAAGAAATTCCAAATACCGGATTGCATTTATACAAGGCGCATTCGGGCGGAAAAAAGCCGCCCAAGCGGAAGTTGTAATACCCTTTGGACGGGCAATCCCCATGCGAATTGCCCCGAAGCACGATTTTCCTGACATTTTTCACTTCGGATCTTCGCGCGGGATTTTGCCCGTCCTACCTATTTATTCAGTTTCCGATGCTGCGCGCTTTGCGGCCGCTTTCGAGGATCAACTCTGACCCCATTGATCCGAGAGAGAAAAAGCAGGGAGCGCGGTTGAAGAATAATAAAATTTTAGGAGGTGATTTCAGATGTTGAAATCCATGAAAGCTCGTATCTCTGCCATGATGCTCGCTGTCGTCATGGCGCTCGGCGTGATCGGCGTTGCCAATTTCGCCACAGTTTCAGCATCGGCTGCCGCAGGGGACACGTTTGGCGTCGGAGCAGATCACTCCGCGACCGTAACCGTAACCTACGAAAGCCCGCAGGAAGTAGTCTCCGGGGCGAGCGGACAGTATTTCATGTACGCGACCGTTGCGGGGGAACACGACTTAGAGAGCCTGTCGCTGTACCTTCGCAACGCCGATGAAGATGCATATGAGGAATACTACTTCGCCTATGCTCCCGAGCTCAACCGCCTGTATGCGCAGGTCAACGTAACGGAAGGCACGACGTACATACTCGGCACGTACAACGAAACGGGCTCCTTTGACGTTTCGGTGTATCTTGCGGAGCACCTCGCGGTCGGCGAGTTCAACGGAAACTCCCTGTACGACGTACAGCTCGGGGACTCCCTCACCGTCGATCTCGTAGGCGCGCACACGGGTGACTACGTTGTAGCCGTCTCCGTTCCGGACGACGCGACGCATACCCTTGCGCTGTCCGCTTCCGTCGGAAGCAGCAGCACAGCCGTCCCGCTCACCTACTCCGTCAATATGGGTTATGCATATTGGGGTCTCGTAACCCTGACGGACGCGGCGACGCTCACCATTCACAACGGGAGCGAAATGCCCCTCGTTGTGAGCATTACGCTGACGCCCGCCAACACCCATACATACGGTGCATGGAGCGGCGCGACCGGCGCAAAGACCTACCAAGTGGGCGAAACGTATTATTATACGCTTACGCCCTCCAACGCGGAAGGCGGCACGCCCGCAGGGTTCTATCTGTTCAACTTCTCGAACTATGCTCTCGTCCCGAGCGAAGAGGAACCCAACCCGCCTGCCGGCGTTGAGATCACGGCGGACTTCTCCGTCGTCATCAAGGGCGCGCCCAACGACGTGCTCTCCACCTATGTAAGCGCAAACGTACAGCCCGTCTATCTTGCGGAAGGGGTCACCTATTATATCGAAATCGGCTGCACGTTCGCTTACTATGAAGGGACGGAGGACTATGTGTATCCCGAATCTATCCAAGCGACTCTCGCTTTGCAGCGTTGGGATACGACGAACGTTACCGTCACGCCCGACGAGACGAGCTACGTCCCCGTGAGCGAAGCAGGGTATGCAGTGACGCTGAATGCCGAAGCGGGCAGCTATTCGTTCAGCTTGTTCGATGTTCCCGAAGGGCTCTCCGTGACCGCGACGTACGACGGCACGGACTACACCCTGAATGCGGAGAACGGCTATTCCGTCAACCTCGTTGTGACGACGGTGAAAACGCTCACCCTGAAATCGACGCAGACCTTTGTCGCGAGCGCGTATCTCACCGCGGGCGAACGGGAAGCCATGACGCTCGGGACGCCCGTGACCTTCACCCTTGAAGGGAACGGCGCGGCGGTGTACTACCTCACCGACCTCAAAGCGGGAAGCTATTCCGTGTTGATCGCGGGGAATCACGACGTTGAAATGCTGGCCGGCGATGGAGTCGTTGTGCCGGCGGGCTATCACTACGGCGTATTCACCGTGGAAGAGGACGCGGCGGAGTACAATCTCCTCTTCCTCAACAGGAGCGCAACCGTTTCCCAGACCGTGACCGTAACGATTGCGGCATATGAGGTTCCCTCGATCGCGCTCGGCGCGGAATCGTCGATCACCCTCGCCGCAGGGGAGAGCAAGGGCTACTATCTCGAAGGCGTGACGGGGGCAAGCGGGTACACCGTGAGCCTTTCGGCGAATACCAACGTCGTGGTGTCCACGCCCGTGACGGGTGACACGGTTGTTGCGGAGGGTGCGACGATCGGCGGCTTCGCCGTGGAAGCGGAAGGCGAGGACGGACGCGTTCTCCTCGTCTTTACCAACAACGGGAGCGAAAGCGCGTCGTTCAAGGTAACCGTGCATGCGGCGCAAGAGCTCGTACTCGGCGAAAATACGGTGGTATTGACCGAAGAAAATTCGGTGCAGTACTACTATATGGTTTTGCCGGCAGGGACTTACACAGTAACAACTAACGTGGCTAGATATATCCTTGACGTAAACGGAAATAATGTTCTCGATTACGATTTATCCGGAGAGTTTGAGGTTATAGCCGCAGAAAACGAATCGGTTTATGTCGCATTCGTCTTTGATGGCGAAGGCAATACTGTAACCGCAACCGTCACAGTCGCGGAGAAAGAGGCTGTGACCGACTAAACAACATCGCCGCCCGATCTGCCGAGAAATCGGCGGATCGGGTCGGCAATCTTTTTTTTGGAGTAAAAAAATGAAAAATTTGAAAAATAAACTTTTGGCATTCACTTTGGGGGCCGCGCTCGTCGTGGGAAGCGCGGTCGGCATGACGGCTTGCGGCGGCGACGACGGCGCGGACGTCGACCCCGAGATCTACGCCGTATACACCGCGTACGCGGCGGAGGGCGGGAAACTCTCCTATGAGGAATGGTACAATCAGCTCCTTGAAAACGCGAAGGGCGCAAAGGGCGAGAAAGGCGACAAGGGTGACAAAGGCGACACGGGCGCGCAGGGTCCCGCAGGCCCGCAGGGGCCGCAGGGCGACAAGGGCGACACGGGCGCGACGGGCCCCGCAGGTTCCAACGGAACAAACGGGACGAACGGAACGAACGGCGCGGACGGCAGCAGTTTCCTGCACGGCGAAGGCGCACCCGACTCCTCCCTCGGGAAATCGGGCGATCTGTACCTCGATACCCTCACCTGGGACGTATATGAAAAGACGGAAGAAGGCTGGGGCGAAGAGCCCATCGGCAATATCAAGGGCGCGCAGGGCGAAAAAGGCGAGAAAGGCGACAAGGGCGACAAAGGAGACAAGGGCGAGAAAGGCGACCCCGGCACAGGCGGCGGCGCCGAAGCCGATCTCCCCTCTGTTACCGTCTCCGTGACGGCGGGCGGTACGCAGGAAGTCGATCTTCCCGCAGAGGTCACCGCGGGCGTTTGGGTCATGAAAGCGGATATCGGCTCCGCCTCTTTGAGCGCACCCGCCAATCCTTTGAATGCTGGCACTAAATATGACGGCGGAAGATTCTATACAAAAATCGGAGAAAACCCCATCTCCTATCTCTTCCCGAGAGAATCGCTCGGTCAAAGCGGACACAACGTACTGTACGGCTACCTCGTCGTCGCAGAGGGCGATACCAAGGTCTCGTTTACCTCAACCGTGGACGAACTCACGGCTACCGTCACGTTTGAACAGTGGGAAGCTCCCACCCTCAAGGCGGACGGCGTAAAAGTGGAAATTCCCGTAAATCCCACAGAAGCGGTCAATATTCTGAAAATCAATCTCGACTCTTCTCTGGAAGGCGGAACATATACATTAAAAGTTGTTGATTTTGTAATTGCAATAAGTCAAGGGTTTGATATAATTGTAGATTCAAATGAACCAGTGACTATTTATTCTTCAAAAAACAAACAAGAAAACGTTTGGTATTATGATGAGACAACGATTACCTTAACGGGAGGCGAAACAGAAATTTATATTAAAGCCAATGGAACAGGCATAAACGATGTAGGCAAAAACATCGCACCTATTACCGTAACACTTACCCCCGTCGAATAAATTTATCAAAAAATTCATATTTTTTCGCAACAGGCTCCCAATTTGAAATTCGGAGCCTTTTATGAATCAGGAGCTTTTTATGAAAAAATTTTTTGCATTGTTTCTCGCCCTCGTTTTGAGCCTCGGCCTCTTTGCGGCTTGCGACGACGGCACGCCCTCCCCGTCTCCCGAACACAACAGCTACACCGTCACGGTCAGCTGCGGCGAGGGCGGAAGTTACTCTCTCTCGCACGAAAACCCCGTGCCCGAGAACACGAAGGTCACCCTCACCGTCTCCCCCGACGAGGGGTACGCCGTGGAAGAAGTCCTCTTCGGCGGCAGCAAGGTCGGCCTTACAGACAACAAGTATTCCTTTCCCGTTACAGCGGACGTTTCCATCTCCATTACGTTCAAAGCGGAGAGCGCCGAGCCCCCCGCTCCGCAGAGCTGCACGGTCACCGTGACTTGCGGCACGGGCGGCACCTATGCGCTCTCCCCCGCTTCGGACTTCCATGTGGGCGACAAAGTGACCCTCACCCTCTCCCCTTACAGCGGCTACGCGGCGGGAGAAGTGAAGGTGAACGGCGCGCCCGCCGTTTTGGACGGGAACGTCTGCAAGTTCACCCTCGAAGGCGACACGGGCGTTGAGATCTCCTTCGATCAGATCCCCTCCCACAGCGTCACGGTAAACTGCGGCGCGGGGGGAAGCTACGCGCTCTCGCCCAACCGTTCGAGCTATTATGAGGGCACGGAAGTGACGCTCACCGTCACCGCGAACGAACACTTTGCCGTGGATACAGTCAAGCTCAACGGGACGGACGTCCTCTTAAACGAGGAAAACGCCTATACCTTCACGGTTACCGAGGCGACCGTCATCGAAATCACGTTCGAGGACACGCGCTATAAAAAGGTAACGGTGAACTGCGGGCAGGGCGGGAGCTATTCGCTCTCCCCCGAAGGGCCCCTGTATTACGAGGGCACGGACGTGACGCTCACCGTCACCCCCGAAACGGGCTACCGCGTGGGGAAAGTCCTCGTAGACGGCGCGGAAGTGACGCTTGCGGACGGAAGCTATTCCTTTACGGTAAATCAGCCCACCACGGTGGAGATCAACTTCGTACGGATGGAAGATGTGTTCCCCGCGGACGTTTGCGGGGTCTGGAACCCCTTCCTCTCGCTCGGCACGCTCGGCGAAACCATCACGGTGAACCAGGATACGATCCTGTTCGGCGGCAAGGAATGCGAAGTTAAGGAGAAGGACGGCGCGCTCTCCTTCACCTACACGGACGACGAGGGCACTTCCTTCGTCTACACCCCGTCTTACAGGCTCATCCGCGAAGGGTTGTATCTCTTCTCCATCTCCTATACCGACCTTTCCGACAATAGCACGGCAACCGCCTACTATCTGAAAGAGGGCTTGGATTACTACACCTATTCCTACCCCGCGGAATTTATCGGCGAATGGGAGACGATGGAGGGTGCGGCCCTTGCGGTTTCCGTCACCGAGACGGAACTCACGGTCGGAATGAGCAGAGCGATCGTCATGAATTACGACGAGACGTCCAAAACCCTGACGATGATGTCCGCAGGCGACATCTTCACCCTGCAATATTCGGAAAGCGCTCTTCTCTATAAGCAGACGACGGCCGACGGCGACGTTGAACTGACGCTTTCGAAGGTCGTGGGGGCGACGCCCGTACTCATTCCCCAATATGCGGGGACGTACACCTCGAAGGACGGGAAAAATATCCTCGTCGTCAACGAGGACGGCACGGCAAAATACAGCACAGACTCGGGAACTTCTTACCATGACGCCGTATTTTGCCCCGCGGATAAGTTCGGACTCCAAAAGAATGCGTTTACGATCAATTACGGACAGCTCACGATGAATGCGGACTTCCTCACCGACGTGGGGCTCGGCATACGCGTCTGGATCCGACAGGGGAGCAAAACGGGCGTTGAGCTTTACGCCTCGGATTACAGGGAGCCCTACCTCACGGTCGAGATCGACTGCGGCGAACACGGCAGTTATACGCTCTCCCCGCAGCAGGAGGAATACCACGCGGGGGATGAAGTCACCATCACCATCACCGCGGACGAGGGATATATGTTCGACACCTTCGAACGCTTGGATTTCTACGGAAGATGGTCGGCGGCGTCCCATTCCAACAACTACTCTTACACGATAACAATTACGATCACAGAAAGCATGATCCAAAACTACGCGGACGTAGGATATAAATATGCCTACAAAGTGACTTTCAAAGCGGATCCTGCGCAACAGGCGTAAACCGCCTGCACGGGTGGCCTTGCATTACAGCGAGTGCATGGCCGCCCCAAAACAAACTACCCTCTTGCGAGCTTTCTTGGAAAGCATAGCAATCACCTCCTTCATACAAAGGGGCAGAGACGGAAACGCCTCTGCTTCTTTGTTTTTAATTGGGGGGGCGGGGGCGCACCCGACTACAACCCCCACCTGTCGCGCTTCGCGCGCCACCCGCCCCCTTCAAAGGGGGCAGGTCACCCCCCCACCACCGCCTACGGCGGAGCCTCCCCCCCAAAGGGGGAGGCCTTGCCCACCCCCCTACCCCCCTCCTCGGGAGGGGGCATGTTCGCGCGGGGGACGGGCGCGGGGGCTCTTGCTGCCCCTTTTAGGGGAAGTGGCGAACGCAGTGAGCCAAAGGGGTTCTCGCTGCCCCCGACGACAACCCCCACCTGCCGCGCTTCGCGCGCCACCGTCTCGGGCAGGTAGCGTCCTGCCCTCGGTCACCGTTCGCGCTAGATAATGCGCTCACTCATGTCGCAACGCGCCAAAAGTTATCAACTTTTGGCAGGACGCGTTGCTCCACCCCTTCAAAGGGGGCAGGTCTCCCCCCCCACCACCGCCTACGGCGGAGCCTCCCCCCCAAAGGGGGAGGCCTTGCCCACCCCCCTACCCCCCTCCTCGGGAGGGGGCATGTGCGAAGCGCCCCTTTTAGGGCAAAGTTAAGGGCGGCTCGGAAGAGCCGCCCCACTTAGACTTTCGCAAGTCTTATGAACCTGTCACAACAACAATATCCATTCCCCAGGAATTATTCCCATCACCCTCATTCTTCCATGTGGAGTCAGCATCGCTGTTATGAATGGTGTAAGTCTTTCCGCCGACCGTTACGGCCGTCCCTTCTGCCGAACCGCCCGTCTTGATGTCCTGCGAGGCTCCGTTCACAAAGAGGTGCGACCAAATCCACGCGCCGTTGCCGGGTGCTTCGGTGATATCGAAATAGACCTTCAACGCGCCGTTCTCGCCGTCCTCAATGTGATCGACATTGACCTTCACTTTGCCTTCGCCATCTTCGCCGTATTGCAAAGCCGTTTGAAGCTGTTCTTTCGTGTAGCCTGTCACGGTGATCGTGACGACGTAGAACGCCTTCGTCTGCCCTTCGTCCGTTTCGAGGGTCACGGAGTTGATTGCAAGCGTGGGAGCGGCGTTGTCGGTGATTTCGAGGCCGTAGCAATTCCAATAGTGATTTCCGTTGTCATCCGTCGCATAGGTGACGAGCTTATAGGTCTTGCTGCCGACCGTCTTTTCAACGCTCGAATCCACGCCGGGTTTCACGAAATCGGTATTTTCCTTGCCCTCGGTGGAGAAGTGCACGGTGTAGTGGTTTGCCGCGACATCCGTCACGTCGCACTTGTATTCCCACGTCTTGGCGTCCGTATCCACGGTGAGCGTGCCCGTAAGCGTTACGACAGCCCAGCCGCCGTCCGCGCCCGTCGCATGGCCGCCTGCATTGGGATTTTCCTGCATATCGCCGAGCCAGCTGAGCGCGCGAAGTTCTTCTTCGGTATAGCCGTCATAGGCGCCCTTGTAGACGAGATAGACCTTTCCGTCCTCTTCAACGAGTTCGGCGGACTTCTTATCAAGTTCCTTCACCGTAACGCCCGCTTGGGAAACGCGGAGCGCAACGTTGCCGTATGCGACGGGCGCCTCGCCGACTTCCTTGTTCATCAGCGTATAACGTTTGCCGCCAAGCTCGACATACTTGCCGTCCTGCGCCTGCGCTGCGGAAAGTTTCAGATCGAGACCGCTGTTGTCGTTATCCGTCCGATCGTCTGTCTTGTTGCAGTTGGGGTTGGCGAGCCAGTGGCCGATATAGGGCAGGCCGTCCGCGGGGATCTCGAGAGCCGTCACGTCGAACTTGATCGACCATGTTCCGTCCTCTACGGTGACGGTTCTGTCGAACGTGTGCTCCGTCCAGTCGCCCGTCCATTGGCCACCGTTGTATCCGTTGCTTTGAAGATCGAAGTAAAGCCCTTGAAGCAATGTTTCGAGCTCTTCGACTTCGTAGTTTGCGTAGGTGCCGCTGACGATGAAGTAGACTTTATCGGTCGTGGCCTCAATATCTGCGCCTGTCATCTCCCAAACGGGATCGTCTTCGCCGATGACTTCGGCAACCGTGAGCGCGACCATGTGGCGATCCCACTTTCCGTAAATGACAACGGTATAGACCTTATCGCCGACGGTCTTGGTATAGAGCGTATCGCCGTCCGCCTTCCCGATCAGTGTCAACGCTTCGTCCGACAGATCCACATCGAACGCCTTGCCCTTCCCCGTGTAGGTGGGACCCGACTCGCCGTAAGAGTTATCTGTGATCTGCGCGTTCACTTGCAGGTGAATGAGATACTTCGCGGTATTCGAAGGAATATCGGAGAGATCGACCGTAAGGGTGAAGTTGCCGCTTGCGTCGATCGTTGCATTCTGCGTCGCGGGGATCACATAATTCCAAACATTGTCGACCTGAACGTCGAAGGTGATATGATCCGCCGACGTATAGCCCTGCACGCTGCCTTTCACGGTAAGAACGGGCTTGCCGTCCACGATATCGAGCGTGCACTGCGTATAGTCGATCGTCAGACCGTATACAACGGGCACATAGTCGGGATCGACCTCGGGCGGGTTCGTTTCGCCCTCGGCGGGCGTTTCGGGAACGATGCAAGGGCTGTCGTAATATTTCTTCGTATCCCCGCTGTCCTTACAATGGATCGTGTACTTCTTTCCGTCTACGATCGCAAACATGCCTTCGGTAGAATCATCGCTATCCTTGATCTCGAAGATCCTATCCTCTTTGGCGGGCTGCGCGTCGGCGCCTGCTACGAGATAGAGGTTCGGCCAAAGCTGTCCGCCGCTGTATGACGTAATGTCGTACCAAAGGTCGTAAACGCCTTCACTGCCCGCAACGTCTTTGACCATCTCTGTGGATTCGAGACGGTAGATGTTGGTTTCGGCGTCAACATTCCCGAAGATCAGCCGATCGACAAGCTGCTGTTTGGTGTAAGGATGATTTCCGCTGACCTTGATGCGGATGACGTAATAGACCTTGGTGGGAGCTGCGAAATTGTCGACTTTCAGCGCAACATCGCCGACAAGTTCGATGGTGGCATTCTCGTTATATCCGTAGATGATGAGGCCGCCCCACTTGCCGGGACCGATGTAGAACACTTTCGAGTCGTCGGCATTTGCAACCCGAAGCACGCCCTGCGTGAGAAGGTTGCCGTTCGTGCCGTCGGGAGCCTTTTCACCGTATTCGGTGGAGAAATTATCGTTCGTGCAGCTGAGATTAGCGAAGTTGTACTCGCTTGTCACCTTCGGGAAGAGCTTCGTCGCGTTGGTCTCCGATTCGATGACGCTGAAATGCCCGTATCCGATCGACCCGAGCGCCCATGCGGAGACGTCCATCGTAACGGAGAAATTGCCGTCCGCACCGATCGCGCCGTTTGCGGAATAGGAGGAGCCCATCCAGAAGTCGACGACCGCTACCTTGCCGAAATATCTGGAATCGTTGACCTTGCCGCTGAATACGAACGCAAGGGTATCCGTGCCTTCGCCCTGCGCGGTGATCGTATACTCTATATCAATATACTCTTCGGCAACCGCCTTCAACGTCGTAGAGACGCCCGAATCGTACTCCTCAAAGTAGTATCTGTAATCCTCATAGGCGATGAACTGCCCTTTCGTGTAGAAGCCTTCGACGTCTGTATACTCCGCAAGGTTGATCTCTTGGGTATACTTGACGCCCTTTGCCTCTGCGACGAACTTGATGTCCATCCACTTGCCGCGGTAGCCCGCTTCGACGACCTCTCTCATGTCGAAGGTGAGTTTGAAGTCGTTGTTGTCTGCGGCTTTGGAGATCGTGGGGCCGACAAGTTCCACGTTATCTTTGCCCTCGTAGAGGTACAGATATGCGGAATCCGCCGCGCGGAAGGAGCCCTCGATCACAAGAGCGGGGATCTTGCCGTTCTCTCCGTCGTCGAGAAGTTCGTAACCGATCTTTTTGAGGGTGAGAAGTTTCGCATCCCAATTTGCATTGTACTTCGCGCTGACGCTCAAACCCGCGGGAACCTCAACAACGACCTGCGTGCCGTCATTCCAGTTCTTAAAGGTGAAATCTTCGGAGTTTTCATGGCTGATCATGTTCTGCGCGGGAAGTGCGATCGCAACGTTAAGCGCCTCTTCGAACGTGAACGAAAGAATGCCGGTCTCTTCATCGGTCTTGATATTCTTGATCTGCGAATTGCTTTCGAGACCGGTCTTGTAGGCTTCCGCAATGGAACCGCCTTGAGGGTCGATCTGCACGCGGCCGACGACCGCTTCATTCAGATTCACAGGCGCCGACGTGAAACCGCCGTAAGAGACGGTAAAGGACGTGTCGCCGAGGGCGAACGCGCCGGCATCCGTCTGGTAATTTACGGTGTAGCCTTCTGTCGTCTCGGGTGCGCCCGTCTCGTAAATGATCGAAACGACCATGCCCGTTTTGTCGAGCGTTTCACCCGCATAGTAGCTAAGATTTGCGGGATTCGTCGTGACTTCCACGCCCGTGATGTTTCTTGTCGCCGAAATGGTGAAAGAGACATTGCTCTTCACCTGATAGGAGTAGCTTCCGTCCTTTTTCGTAAGGTTGACTCTCCCGTTGACTTTGACCGATTCGGTATACCCCTCTTCGGGCGTCACCTGGAAGGTGACCGTATCGCCGACATTGCAAGTCGCGGGAAGATTCGTGCTGTCTCCGACCTTTACCTCGCGAATGTGCTCTCTGACGTCCCATTCGATCTTGGCGGTGCTTGTCGTGCCGCCGGGGTTGTCGCCGTTTTCCTCTTCGTCTCCGCCGCACGCTACGGCGAAAGAAAAGCAAAGCGCCAACACGAGACCCAGAAGAACAGCGAGAAACAGTCTTCTTTTTGTCATCTTTTCCCTCCTGATTTGTTTTTGAAAGCGCGCCGCGGGATGACATTCCGCCGCATTCTTTCACAGTATGATTATATCTCCTCCGCTATGCAGCCGTAAATATACACTATAAGGAAAAAGTCTATATTTGTTACGAAATATTGATTTTGAATAGCAAAAAATGATAGAAAAGTTCATTTTTTGCTCTAAAAAAGGAAAAATTAGTTATATTTTGTGTGCGATTTGAAAATCAACGCCATGATGAAAGAAAAGACGACCGCAGCGGAGACGCCTGCGCTCGCCGCCGCAAGCGATCCCGTCAACGCCTTGAAAAGCCCTTCCTGTGCGCCGCGCATTGCGCCGTTGGCGAGAAGGTACCCAAATCCCGAGATAGGGACCGTCGCGCCTGCGCCCGCGAACTCGACGAGGGGCTGATAGAGTCCCAACGCCGTGAGCGCCACGCCCGCAAGCATGAAGATGACGAGGATCCTGCCTGCGGTGAGGTCGGTAAAATTGATCACGAGCTGTGCGATCGCGCAAATCAGTCCGCCCACCGCAAATGCCTTTAAGAACATAAAAAGAATTTCGAGATATTCCATATGTAAGTTTGTTTCGCACGATTTCTTTGTTCGTCCGCGCGCCTTCGGGCGCGTGCTCGCAAACAAATCGTGCGAGGAATTTAACGCGTATGGGATATTGAGTTGCGGCTCGAAATCGCTTATCACGACATTATGGCTCCCGTAGGGTGCCATATAGGGGCGTGCAGCGGCGGGAAACCCGCCTCGCACCGTGATTTAGAATAAAGGGCGACGAGGTAATACCCCTCATCCCGAGGCGAAGCCGAGCGGATCTCATAGACCCACGAGCGTCCGTACTAGGGGCGTGCAGCGGCGGGAAACCCGCCTCGCACCGTGATTTAGAATAAAGGGCGACCCTCGGCTCCCCGTTGTACCGCGTCATCCTGAACGGATGTGAAGGATCCCGAAGAACGGAGTCCGCACTTTCATCCTCGGGATTCTTCGGTCGCAGAGCTCCCTCAGAATGACGCGGGGGGGGTGGAAACCAAGAGATGGTGGGAGCCGAGAAACGGACACATCACCGCTCCAAAACAACGGCGTGGGCGATGCAGGGGATGGACTCCCCCTGCCCCGAAGAGACCGTGGAAAGCAGTGCGCCCGTCGCAACGAACAGGATCTTTTTGAGGTTTCCCGCCATGAGCTTACTGTAAAAATAGGAATTGAGCACGACAGCCGAACACCCTGCGCCGCTCCCGCCCTGATACTCGTCCTCTATTACATTATATATAATTTCCCCGCAATCCACATGATTTTTATTGATGTCGAGCCCCTTCTCCCACGTAAGATCCTTCAAAATACGGCTGCCGAGCGCCCCTAAATCGCCCGTGACGATAAGGTCGTAATCCTCCACGTTCTCCTTCGTCCCGCGGAAATGGGCTAAAATGGTATCCGCCGCGGCAGGCGCCATGGCTGCGCCCATGTTGTTGACGTCGGTTACGCCGAAATCCACGACTTTCCCGAGCGTCGCCGCAGTGATCCGCACGCCCTCCCCCTTATCCGCAACAAGCGCGCCGCCCGCCGCCGTCACCGTCCATTGCGACTGGGGCGGACGGGTACAGCCGAGTTCCAGCGGATAGCGGTATTGCCGCTCCGCCGAGGCAAAGTGGCTGCCCGTTGCCGCGACCACCCTCTTGCACAGTCCCCCGTTGACAAACGCCGCCGCAACGGCGAGCGATTCCGCCATCGTGGAACACGCGCCGTACACCCCCAAAAAGGGAATGGAGAAGTCTCGTGCCGCAAAACTTGCCGAAATGATCTGGTTGAGAAGATCGCCCGAGACGATCAGATCCACCTCGTCGCGGTCGAGCCCCGCATTTGCGATCGCTCCGTCGATGACCTTGGAGAGCATCTTGCATTCCGCCTTTTCGTAGGTGCTCTCCCCGTACATATCGTCCGCAAGCGCCGTCTCGACATAGCGGCCGATGACCCCCTCGCACTCCTTGGGCCCCGCGATGGTGCTCGTCGCGACGATCCGCGGCTGTTTTTTGAAATAGATCGTTTGATTCCCCATAAAAATACCCGAACGCAGTTTTTGCATTCGGGTGGTTTTTATGTGAAGTTGCGGCTCCTCATTTGATCGTCCGCATCACGCGCTTGTAATCGAGCTTTGCATGGAAAGCGGCTTTCACGTAGACGGTATCGCTGCCGTCCTCATAAGTATAGAAGATCAGATAGTCCTTATGTACGACGAAACGGTACCCTTGACAGACGAGATTTCTGTCATTGGGAAGCGCCCCCGCTTGCGGAAAGTCGGCAAGGCGCCCCACTTCCGCTTTCAACTCTGTGACAAATTTCAAGGCGGTCGCGGCATCCTTCGAGGCGTCGAGAATATCGAGCGCGATCTTCTTGAAATCGGCGACTGCGGTCTCGGTCATCAGTACGGTGCAACGCATGGATCACTCCGAAATTGCTTTGGCGATTTCGTCGAATGCGGCGTCGATCAGCTTCACTCTGCCGAGCCGCACGTCGTCGTCCGACTGCGCCAAATGTGCATACAGTTCAAGCCGCTCCCGCATTTCTTCGAGCGAAGCCTGTTGCGCAAGATATTCCTCATGGCTCATGAGGACGGTGTCCTCTCTCCCGTTGACGGTGATCGCAACGGGATTTTGCCGCGTCAAAGCGGAAATTTGCCCATAATTTGTGCGAAGATCCTTCGACGGACGGATCGAAATTCCAACCGACATCGTATTTCCTCCCCTTCGGTAGGCATATTGTAGCATAATTTGACTACCATGTCAAGAGTATTTTATGCAGTTTTCGGAAAAAACGTGCGAGGGGCAACGCGTCATTCTGACCCTGAGCGCAGTCAAAGGGGAAGAATCCCGACGATGAAAGTTCGGACTCCGTTCATCGGGATCCTTCGGGAATTGCTACTCGAACTTCGTATAGCCTTATCGGCTCAGGATGACGCGGAAACGACACCCCCTCTGCCACCTGCGGTGACGGCTCCTCTATGGGGGCAGGCACTTATACGTTAAAACAGCTGCCGCCGATGAATTCCCTGAGGAGAGAATTGCAGGGAATGATCGAATCGTCGTCGATCACGCGGAAATATTTCAAGATCTTGATGAGTCTGTTTGCGAGAAGGTACTGCGGATCGGACGCCGTGATCTTCGTAAGCGCCTCCATCGCCTGTTTTTTCAGCACGCAGAGCTCATAGCCTAAGCTGGAATTGAATACATAATCCGCGTTTTCCTGGTTTGGATAGATCCAGCGGAATTCGCCGTTCCGCACCGACTGCCACATGTCGATCGTCTTTGCGGCGGAACAATTACGGAACTTCATATCGCGGACGATCCGACGGATCAGCCTCGCGTCCGTGGCGGAGAGAGGCGAATGGTTGTCGATATTGAGCTGTGCGTGCGGCGCGATATAGATCTTGAATTTTTGGCGTTTCGGAATGGATTTTGTGAGCTTTTCGTTGAGGGCGTGGATCCCCTCTATGATGATCGGCACGTTCTGCTCGACCCGTATCGTCTTGCCCTTCTCCCGTCTGTCCTCTTTGAAATTGAACCGGGGGAGCGTGACTTCTTCACCGTTGATGAGGTCGAAGAGATCCTTATTGAAAAGCTCGATATCGAGGCAGTCGATATGCTCCAAATCGAGTTTTCCGACCGGTTTTTGCTGCATCTCGCAGATCCTTTCTTTTTCGAAATAATAATCGTCCAACGAGATCGTGACGGGATTGATGCCGCGCGAGAGGAGCTCGATCCTCAAACGGTTACAGAACGTCGTCTTTCCGCTTGAACTCGGACCCGCGATCGCGACGAGCCTTACATCCTCGATCTCCTTTTCGATCGCATTGCCGAGCTCGACAAGCTGGCGGTTGTGGTGCGCCTCGCACATCTGCACGAATTCGAGCACTTCGCCCCGATCGATCTTGCGGTTGATATCGTTAACGGTCTGGACCTTCGTCTTTTCGGCCCAGTCGTACGCCTTCTGCAACGTCTTGCAATAGGTCGCCTCTTCCTCGAATTCGGGGATCGACCCGTCGAGATCGTGGCGGGGATACTGAATGATGATCCCGGGGCTGTACGGCGTGATCGTGTAATTATGGATACAGCCCGTAGAAGGCACCATATAACTGTGCAGATAGTTATAATACTCGCCGCATTTATAAAGATGCACCGTGTTTTCGGGACGGTACTTCAAGATCTCGATCTTATCGTCAAGATGGAACTGTTTGTAGATCTCCGTCGCCTCTTCGATCGTCACGGTGACGCGTTCGATGGGCAGGTCTTCCTCGATGATGCGCTCCACTTCCGCAGAAACCGCGTCGACCGCTCTCGCCATATTGAAGCTCTTCGTGAGCGCTTCGCAGAAAATAGAGCGCGAAATATTGTAGGAAAACCTGATCTTTACGTCGGGATAGATCCTGTAAAACGCCATTGCGACGATGTAGCGGAGACTCGCCCTGTACGCCCGCCCCGCTTCCTCATTGTTCAGATTGAGAAGATGGATCGTCATGCCGTTGTTCTTTTCGGACAGTTTGTAGTTGAGCTCCTTGACCTGTGCGCCGACCTGACAGACGACGAGATTTTTCCTTTCCTTCGGATCGACGAGTTCCAGAACCCTCGTCCCCTCGTTGACAGTCAAATGCTGGTTGTTAAAGTTTATCTTTATCATAATTCCCCCCTTTCAGCCTCAATGGAAATTACATTATACATCAAAAATAAATATATTGCAAGAGGTTTTGATAAAATTTCTCCGTTTTTGTTATTTCCAATCATTCTTCAAGTCCTGTCATAGATTCGTTTCATGCCAAAGCGGCGGGAGAGGCTGTTGCCTCTCCCGCCGCTTTGGTGCGGATGACAGGACTTGAACCTGCATGGTCTCCCACAGGAACCTGAAACCTGCGCGTCTGCCAATTTCGCCACATCCGCATGTCGCTCCCATTTTGATACGGCGGAGCTGCCGAAGCGGGAGATCGAACCCCGCAGATCAAGCCGAAAATTCCGTCTTGACGATCTTGTCGCCCGATGTACCGTCGAGAAGCCAAACTTTTCCGCCCGCCGAAAGCGTTTTGACGGGCTTGCCGTCCGCAAATTCGATGGCGGCGTCGTTCTCAACGCCCCAAGCGCGATACTTATTATACATCACAATTTCATCGAAGTCAAGCATTCTTTCATTGTAATGCGGAGAAATTTTCCCATTGAGCCAGCCGAGCCCGCGATACATCGCATAGCCGCTTTCAAGGACGGAGTCCGAATACATATCCTCGAACCAGCAGATCCCGCCCGCCGAGATCCCCGCGATCAGAACGTCCCGCTCGTACGCCTCTTTGATCAAGCCGAGAAGTCCCGTCTCCTTCCAATGTTCGAGCATGAACACCGTATTCCCGCCGCCGACGTAGAGAAAATCCGCCTGCAAAAATTTTTGCCGCATTTTTTCGGGGTCGAACGCCCGCCCCACCGTGAGCGCGACGTCCGTTTTCAGCCCGAAGATCCCCGTATATACTTTATGGAATGTGTTATAATACGGCATGCAATCGTGGCTTGCCGTCGGAATAAAGAGTCCCGTAGCGCGCCTGCCCGCCGCCGCTTTTTTCGCCTCTTCCGCGATATATGCGTCGATCGCAAGTTTTTCGGGTTCGCTCGCGCGCCCCTTCCCCTGTCCTCCGCCGATGGCGAGGATCCGTTTCATGCCCTACTCCTCCTTGCCCGCGGGCGCTTCTTCCTCTTCGTCCGCCGAGATCCCCGCCGTCTTATCGACGGGAAGGGCGAAGATGACGCCGCAAGCGGGCGTTTTCAGCCCGACTTTTTCGGAGAGCGCGTCCATGATCGCCTGCGTACGCTCCTTCTTGGTGAGGATCATCAACATCTCCTGTTCGGGGAGAAGGGAGATCCCGACGAACTGCTCCGCCTTTTGGTTCTCGGTGGCGCGGGCGCGGACGACGGTGCCGCCCGAAGCCCCTGCGCTGCGTGCGGCTTCCATCGCCTCGTCGGCGTTTCCCGCCCGCATCGAGACGATGACGAGATTGAATCTCCTGTCCTCTTGCTTCATGATCTTTTCCCCCTCCATCGTCTTACTTTCAGCCGCTTCCAAAATTCCGTCTGCGATCTTTTCGGAGACGCCCGCAAGGGGAACGGTAAATAGGATCCCCTTCCCGGCGAGATACAGAGACATCTGTTTCCTAAGTTCGCGTATGATGCGCGCCTCGTCCGTCTCGGGAATGAGCGAAAATAAGATCGTTTTCTCCGTTTCGCCGATCCCGAGATAGTCGAGAAGCGCCGACCGCGCCGTGCCATAGCCCGTAAACGTGATACTCAACGCGACGGAGAGATCGTTCAAGATCCGCTTGACCTTCCGCCCGCTGCCTCTGTTGACGACGCCGATGAGAAGTTTCGGGCGTGCGGCGCGCTCCTGCTGTTCGGGCGGCGCTTTGAGGAATCCTATCCGCGTCGCGACCGCCTTGACAGGTACGAATATCGTCTTTTTCGCCATGTCAGTCCACCTCGTAAATCAGGATCCTGTCGTCCGCCGCGAGGAAAGTCTTTTTGATCCTGTTTGTCTTGATCTTATAGGAGATCCCCAAAATCTGAATGGATATGAGCGGGGTAAGCGCGACAAAAGCGACGCATCCGAACGCCTGCGTCATGATCGCTTCGGGAGATAAGAGATTGCACGCCCCGATCGCCATGGGCAGGACGAACGAGGAGACGAGCGCGCCGCTCGCGACGCCGCCCGAGTCGAATGCGATGCCCGTAAAGATCGGGGGCGTAAAAAAGGTGAGAAGGAGCGCGATCGCATAGCCCGGGATCAGGATCCACATGATATTGAGCCCCGTGAGGATCCGCATCATCGCGAGTCCCAAAGAAATGCAGACGCCGATGCAGAGCGCGGTTTTCATGGTCGAAGCGCGGATGGCGCCCGCGGAGAGCCGCTCTACCTGCTTATTCAGCACATGGACGGCGGGTTCCGCCGCAACGATGAAGTATCCGAGCAGCATTCCGACGGGGATGAGGAGCCAGCCGCCGTATTTCCCCGCAAGCGCTTCGCCGATCTGTCTGCCGACGGGCATAAAACCGACGTTCGCGCCCGTCAAAAACAGAACGAGCCCGAGGAAAGTATACAAAAATCCAACGAAAATGCGGACGAGCTGCCGCCCGCGGATGGAGCGCGTGAAGAGTTCAAAGAACAGGAAAAAGACGACGATGGGCGCGATGGCGACCGCGACCTCTTTTGCATATGTGACAAAGCCGTGCAGGTATTCGGCGACGGCGCCTCCCGTCGTGCCGATCTCCGTCAAAGGCGTGACGACGTACTGAACATTTTCGATCTTGAAGATGATGCCGAGGACGAGCACCGCGATGATCGGCCCCACGCTCGACAGGGCGACGAGCCCGAACGAATCGCTCTCGCCGTCCTTTCGGATCGAGGATACGCCCACGCCCAGAGAAATGATAAATGGTACCGTCATGGGGCCCGTCGTGACGCCGCCCGCATCGAACGATACCGCCCAGAAGTCGGGCGATACAAAGATGCTGAGCACAAAGGCGGCGGCATAAAAACCGATCAGAAGCCACGACAGCCTGATACGGAACACGATGCGGAGCATCGCGATGAGTAAAAACAGCCCCACGCCAACCGCAACGGTGAGGATGAGAAGATAGTTCCCGAGCGGCGTCTTTTCGGCGACGGCGGGAACCTGCGAAGCGAGGATCTGGAGATCGGGCTCCGCGACGGTCACGATGATCCCGATCACGAAAGACAGGAGCGCGATGAGCCAAACTTTCCGCGACCGCGTCATGGCGGTGCCGATGTTTTCGCCTATGACGAGCATGGACATATCGGCGCCGAGCGTAAAACTCCCCATGCCGACGATGAGCAAAAGGACTCCCGCAAGAAAGAGGACGAACGTCCCCGTATCCAGCGGAGCGACCGTCACGGAAAGGACAATGATGATGAGCGCGATCGGAAGAACCGAAGTCAAGGATTCGACGGTCTTATCACGGAGCGCCTTGTTCCTCATAGCGGTTCCCTCCTGTTATTTCATATATTTCTTTTCGATCGCGGAAATTTTGTCGATCCGCCTCTGATGTTTTTCGAGATGAGAAAATTCGGTTTCAAGGAAGGTCTTTACAATGTCGAGCGCGAGATTGACGCCCACGATCCCCCCGCCGAGGGCGAGAATGTTGGCGTCGTTGTGCTCGCGGGTGAGCCGCGCGCACGTTGCGTCCGTGCAGAGCGCACAGCGGATCCCGGGCACCTTGTTTGCGGCGATGGAGATCCCGATCCCCGTCGTGCAGACGAAGATCCCCCTTTCGCACTCCCCCCTTGCGACCGCCTCCGCCGCCAGCAGGGCAAAATCGGGGTAATCGCAGGAATTTTCGTCCGTTGTGCCGAAATCGACGGCTTCATAGCCGTTTTCCGTAAGAAATTTTTTGACGGATCGTTTGAGCGCGAACCCGCCGTGGTCGCTTGCAAGTGCGATTTTCATATGAAACTCCTTTTTTTGTTTTTCGCTCGATTTCTTTGCTCGTCCGCGCCTTATGGGCGCGTGCTCCCAAACAAATACGAGCGAGGAATGTAGCATTTTTGGGATATTAAGTCATCCTCTTTTTCGCTTGTCACAACATTAAGCCGAAAGGGTTCGGCAAATTGAGTCGCCCACGGCGAAAATGAATTCCGCCTAAGGCAAGTGATTTTGTTTCGTTGAATTTCTTTTTTCGTCTGCGCCTTTGGGGCGCATGCTCAAAAATAAATTCAACGAGGGGTTAAGATTTTGACTTTGTAATTATAAACAGACTAGGGGGGTGGGCAATGGTTCTAATTACGTCACCCTGAGCCGCCGCCGTCCTTGCGGCGTGTCGAAGGGTCACCGCATTATAAATATGGTGATGGTTACTTCGCGCCAAGGGCGGCGCTCGTGCCGCGCTTCGTGCAATAGAATGCGCGCGGGGCGACAAGCTCACCATGACGTGATCAAGAATGACACCCCTTCAGTCGCGCAAGGACAGCGCGACAGCTCCCCCTCAAGGGGGCGCCGAGTGTCGGACTCCGTTCCTCGGGATTCTTCCCCTTCGACTGCGCTCAGGGTCAGAATGACGCGGGGGTGCAATATGTTTTGATGACGAGCGGGATGACCTCGCGGATCGCGCGGAGAGTCGCGCGGTAGACGTCGATCCCCTGTCCGTAGGGATCGGGGATATCCTTGCCCGCAAGCGCGTAAAAACTCGTCGCGTTGGGGCGGGCGATCAGACTCCTCTGTGCTTCCGTCATACAGATGACGACGTAGGCGCCGTCGAGCATTTTTTCGGTGAGTTTTTTGGGCTTGAAGGTCTTATTGACGGGGATCCCCGCTTCGGCGAGCGCCTGCGCGCTGTTCCGGCTAAGCGTTGTCCCCTGCCTTGCGGCAAGCCCTGCGGAGGAAACCGTATACCCCGCGATCTTTCTCCGCCGAAGCTCCTTGCGGAGCGCCGCCTCCGCCATCGGCGAGCGGCAGGTATTCCCCGTGCAGACAAAGAGGATTTTCTTTTTGGGTTCAGCTTTCTTCTGTTCCATGTTCCGCTCCGAAGGCGCGCCTCATTCTGTTGAGAACGCCCGCCATGCATCCGCCCCGCTCTTCGGGTTCGATCCCAATGAGAAGAGTCGCGATCTTTTCCCCTTTCCTTAAAAGCGCATACAGCCGCTGCGCCATCTCTTCGCCCGTCCCGCCGAGGTCGAGCGTCTCCCGCCCGCCGAGAAACGGAATTGCACCGCGTTCACAGAGGATACAGGGGATCCCCCCCGTGTTTCTTTCCTCATCGTATGCGCGGATCGCCCCCTCCTGCTCCGTAAAATACGCCGTACGGCAACGGGGAGAATAGTGTTTATACGCCATGCCGGGGCTTTTGGGTTTTTCCCCCGCCTGCGCATGATAAAGTCTGCAATCCCCCGCGACGGAGGCGATCATCTCCCGCGTAACGAGCCCCTCGCGCAAGATCTGGGGGACTTCCCCCGTGCAATCGAGCACGGTGCTCTCGATCCCCCCGTTGCATGCGCCGCCGTCTAAAATGAGCGGGATCTTTCCGTTAAAATCGTCATAGACATGCCGTGCGGTGACGGGCGAGACGTGTTTGGAAAGGTTCGCGCTCGGCGCCGCGACGGGAAGATCGACTTGTCGCAAAAATTCCTGTGCGGTCGGCGAGGAAGGCACGCGGATGGCGAGCGTATTGAGCCCGCAGGAGACGTATTTCGACACCTTCCCCGTGGAGGGATAGACCATGGTGAGAGGCCCCGGAAGATATGCCCTTCTCAATGCCGCCGCATAGGGCGGTTCGCCGTCGATGAGGGACTTGATATCATACTCACTATGCACATGGACGATGAGCGGATTGTCGGCAGGTCTCCCTTTGAGGGCAAAAATTTTCAGGACGGCTTCGTCCGAAAATGCGTTCGCGCCGAGGCCGTACACCGTCTCCGTGTGGAAGGCGACGACGTCCCCCTCCTCGATATATCTTTTTGCAAGGCGGAATCGCCCTTCATGGGCGGCGTCCGCGATCACTGTTTCCATAGTTATTCGTCAATGGGGATCTCCGACTCCCCGAACGCCTCTTCCGCGGTGGGATTTTCTCCGAAATCGGGCTTTTTGGCGTATTCGGGCGCTTCGGAAGGCTCGCCCTGCGCTTCGACGTCCACGAACTTTGTCTGTTCGCCGAGGAAACGGAGCTGGATCCTGCCGAGAGACCCGTTTCTGTGCTTTGCGATGATGAGTTCCGCCGCCCCCTTGACAATGTTGCCCTTTGCGAGCTCTTCCTGCGTCGCGGTGACGTCCGGACGGTTGATGAACATGACGATGTCCGCGTCCTGCTCGATCGCGCCCGACTCTCTCAAATCGGAGAGCTGGGGTTCCTTTGTGAGGATACGGCGGAGCTGCGAGAGCGCGATGACGGGCACGTTGAGTTCCTTCGCCATAATTTTAAGGTCGCGGGTGATGGAAGCGATCTCCTGCTGTCTGTTCTCCGCGCCTGCCTTTCCGCCCCCTTCCATGAGCTGGATATAGTCGATCATGACGAGATCCAGCCCGCCCGCCGCGGCATACAGACGGCGGCACTTGGAGAGGATCTCCGCGGGGGTCACGCGGGAACTGTCGTCGATGTAGATCTTACTTTGCCTGAGGCGGTCGCTTGCGCGCATGAGATTTTTCCAATCCTGTCCCGAAAGTTTTGCCGAGAGCGCTTTTTCCATGCTCACACCGGCATATGCGCAGAGGAGCCTCTGCACGATCTGGACGCGCGGCATTTCGAGCGAAAAGACCGCGGCGACCTTTTTCTTCCTAAGGCATGCGTTTTCGACGATGTTCATGGCAAGGGAAGTTTTTCCCATGCCCGGGCGCGCCGCGATGACGATGAGGTCGGACTTTTGCAGACCGTTCGTGATCCTGTCGAGCTGGCGGAATCCCGTCTCCAACCCACGGAAGGCGTCGGGTTCGTGCTGGATGGACTCGAATTTGGCGATGACGTCCTCGATGACGTCCCCGTCCGCAAGCCCCGCGAGCTGTCCGGAGTCCTCCCGCTTCGAAATATCGTAGACGAGCTTTTCCGCAAGGGAAATTGCGTCCCTGTCCTCGGGACTCTTCATACTGTTGTCGATGATATCCTTCGCCGCGCGGATCAGAGAGCGGTTGACCGCGTCACGGCGCACGATCTCGAGATACTGCTTATAGTTGGAAGCGGAGGGCGTGAGATAGGAGAGCTCCGTGATCGCCTGCAAGCCGCCCGCGCGTTCCAGCGTGCCGTTGCGGTCGAGACGGTCGGTAAGCGTGACGAGATCGACTGTCTTTCGCCCCATATAGATCTCCTTCATGGCGGTGAGAATGAGGCGGTGCCCCTCCTCGTAAAATTCCTCTTCGCGGAGCGTCTCCAAAAGCTCGGACTGCACGCTTTCGTCAAGTAAAATGCAACCGAGGAGCGCGCGCTCCGCGTCGATATTGTGCGGCATCTGATTGTTCGGCATGATGTACCTCTCTTGTGTATTGATTCCCTTGGCTCCCCTCATTCCGAGCCCCACAAGGGGCGAGTGAATCCCCTCGTAAGTACGGACGTGTGCGGGTCTATGAGATCCGCTCGGCTTCGCCTCGGGATGAGGACTACTGTCTCGCTGCCCCTTTCAGGGGAAGCTGTCACCATGGGTGACTGAGGGGGTGTCTCGCTGCCCCTCTTAGGGGAAGTCCCCGAACGTAGTGAGGGGGAAGGGGTTTCGGAAACCCCTCTGTCACTCGCAAGCTCGTGACATCTCCCCTACGAGGGGCGACAAGTGACACTCCTCAAGGATTCGCTTGGAACGTTCAGGACAGCGCTTCGAACTGTTCGAGCGCGGCCTTGAACTCGTTCATGGCGCTTTCGAAGGTCTCCTCTTTCGTGAGATCGGCGCCGGCGATCTTCAAAAGGGAAACGGGATCGGTCGAGCACCCGCCCGACAAGAACTTTTTGTAATCCTTCACCGCGCTCTCCCCCTCTTTGAGGATCCTGTTCGCGATGCAGATCGCGGCGGTAATGCCCGTCGCATACTTATACACATAGAAAGAGCGGTAGAAATGCGGGATCCGCGCCCACTCGATGGCGATATTGTCGTCGTGCACAACGGCGCCGCCGTAGTATTTCCTGTTGAGTTCCAGATATACGGCGGAAAGATTGTCTTTGTTGAGGGGCTCCCCCGCCTCCGCCATGGCGTGCGCCTTTTCCTCAAACTCGGCAAACTGCGTCTGGCGGAAAAGGGTGGTGCGCACCATATCCATGAAATAGTTAAGAAGATATTTTTTGAGTTTTTCGTCCTTCGTCTCGGAAAGAAGGTACTTCAAAAGGAGCACTTCGTTGACGGTCGAGGCGACTTCGGCGACAAAGATCGTATAGTCGGACTTGACGAACGGCTGGTTCTTGTTGGAATACCACGAATGCAGGGAGTGCCCCATCTCATGTGCGATCGTGAAAACGTCGTGCGTGGTGCGCTGGTAGTTCAGAAGGACGTAAGGGTGGGAATCGTACATGCAGATGGAATATGCGCCGCTCTTCTTTCCCTCCGTCTCGCAGACGTCGATCCAGCCCTCGTCCCTGCCCTTTTTCAGGAGTCCCAAATACTCTTCCCCGAGGGGAGAGAGCCCCTTTAAGACGAGCTCGTAGGCCTCTTCATAGGAGAGTTTGAGCTCCGCATCCTCCACGAGCGAAGGGTAAATGTCGTACATATACATCTCGTCGAGCCCCATGACCTTTTTTCTGGTCTCCATATAACGGTGCATGACGGGCGCGCCCTTGTTGACGCAGTTCACCAGATTGTCGTAAACCTCTCTTTCGACGTCCTCGTCGAAGAGAGCGCGGTCGATACAGCTTGCAAAGCCGCGCGCTTCTTTATAAAAGATATCCGTTTTGACGTTCCCGTAGTAGGTCGCGGCGAGCGTTCCGAGGATCTTTTTGTACGCCGAATAATACTTTTCGTACGCTTCCTTGCGCTTTGCCCTGTCTTTCCCGTTCACGATGACGGAATACATGCCGTGCGAGAGTTTGATCTCCTTCCCCTCATATTCCATCGTGGGAAGATCGAGTTCCGCGTTGTCGAGCATTTCGAATACGTCGTGCGGGACTTCCATTGCCTCCCCCGTAAGGGCGAGGATGCGCTCTTCCTTTTCGGAAAGGACGTACTTTTTGCGCGCGATGAGACGGGCGAGCATATAGTCGTAATCCTTGAAGCGCGGATCTTTCCTGAAATTTTCGAGCGTTTCGTCGTCGAGGGCGGTAAGTTCGGGGGTGGAGAAAGAGGTCTCCGCCGCAAGGCGGGTATTGAGGCTCATCACCTTGCCGAGATAGGAAGCGTACTTCGTCTCGCGCACGTCCTCGTCGTGTTTCAGAAAGGCATACAGATAGACCTGCAAAAATTCGGTCGTGAATTTCTCTTCCGCCTTGAAGTAGGCGAGGATATTTTCCGCCGTATGGAGCGTCCCGCGGTATTTGCCGAGATCGAGGGAATTTTCGAGGGCGGCGAACGCCTCTTCCCACTTCGCGTCGCTTTCAAATACGTCGCACGTGTGCCATTTATACTTATCGGGTACTTCTTTTCTTTCCATTTGATAAAACTCCTTTTTTGATCCTTTGATATATCGGGAGAGCCGCGATCGCGTTACTGCTCCACGCCGTCCGTTTCTTTCTCCTCTTCGAGGAGTTCGTAGGCGAGAAGAAGGTTGCCCTGCGTGATGAGCCGCGCGGACTTCCCCTCCTCAAAGGGCGGAAAATCCCGCTCGCCGTCCACATAGATGTGGCGGAGCATGACTTCCTCCCGTTTGATGTTTTTGACTTCGAAGGTAGCGACGTTCACGTCCACGCCGTCCCACACCGTCCAATCCTCGATGCCCGCAAAGGGAGCGGCAAAGTTTTCCTTGCGCCCCGAAGAGACCCCTTTGAGCATCTTATAATAGCTGTTGCAGCGCTTGAACGGGATCCCGAGATAGGGAAAGGCGAAGAGCACATACACCGCCGCAAGAATGCAGGTGAGCGCGGTCATCCACCCCCCGTTCGGGTCGCCGTAGGGTAGCTGCGTATAGCACACGGTGAGCGCGACAAACCCGCCCGCAAACAGCGCGGTCACGGCATAAAAGATCCAAAGGATCCTCCTGCGCTGCGCCGCGGCGGCGTAAAGATCGCCGTCCTGATACAAAAACGTCATAATTTCCTCTTATTCGGCGATGAATAGCACGCCGAGCGTATTCCTGCCGCAATGCCCCGTGATGACGGAACCCGCGACCGTTTCGAGCACTTCGTCAAATTCGAAGAGCTCCTTGACCTGCGCCTTCGCGACGTCCACGAGCGCTTTGTCCGCGCTGCTGTGCGTGATAAAGGCGCGCCGCCTGTCGTAATTGGGATAGCGCACCGCGAGATCCTTGATATAAGCCGTGATGCACTTATCCATGTTCCCGCGATACTTCTTCCCGGGGACGAGCTGTCCGGCGTCCATCTCGATGAGCGGATGGATCTTCAAAATATTCGCGCCGTACATCGTCATGCGCGAACATCTCCCCCCCTTATAGAGATAATCCAGCCTGTCCGGGATAAAGGACGTATTGACGAGGGGGCGGAGCGCATTGACTTTTTCGACGATTTCCTGTGCGGAAGCGCCTTCCTGCATGAGATCCCATGCCTTCATGACGAGGAGCCCCTGCCCCGAGGAGAGCGCCATGGTGTCTACAACGTACACCTTTTTCCCGAACTTCTTTGCCGCCGCAGACGCATATTGGTAGGAGGAAGAGGATTTTGCGGAGATGTTGAAATGGATGACTTTTTTCCCTTCGTCAACATATTTCTGAAAGAAATCCTCGTAGTCGCCGATGCTCGGCGCGGCAGTTTTCGGAAGTTTTCCCGTCTTTTGGACGAAATCGAAGATGTCCTGCGGGGTGATGTTTACCCCGTCGCGGTAGGAGTTTTCGCCGAGAATAACGGAGAGCGGCATGATCTCGATGCCGCGCGATACCGCATTTTCCCCCAAATCGCATGTGCTGTCTGTCGTGATCTGTATCATAAATCGTACCTCCGATGGTTTTTTGTATTTCTTTGATGTTTCGCAAATTTCTTTGTTTTGAACGCCCTGCGGGCGGCATATCAAGGTCAAAGAAATTTGCGAGGGGTTCGTGCTTCTGCTTTGTAAAAGCGATTCGGCCGCCCTCTCTGTTCCACACGACATCAAGCCGAAGGGGTTCGGCAAATTGAGTCGCCCTACTTCGCGCCCGAGATGTCTCGACTACGCTCGACATGACAACGGGCGCTCGTGCCGCGCTTCGTGCAATAGAATGCGCGCGGGGCGGCGGAAGTAAATTCCGCCTAAGGCAAGTAATTTGGAACTCGCCCCACCCCCTTAGTCCGTTGCGGCGGCAGGGATCGCCGCAACCCCGTCGGCGAGGCCACGCCTCCTGTCGCGGCGTCCCTCACAGCCCATCGGGCTGTTGAGGCGAATGACGCCGCTCCTCCCCCACGGAGGGGGCTACATGGCTCCTCCTTAGGAGGAGCTGTCACCGCAGGTGACTGAGGTGGGCATCTTGGCGCCCCTCTTAGGGGAGCTGGCGCGCTGCCCTTGCGCGACTGAGGGGTTTTGAAACCCTATCCCCCGCTACGCGGGTACTTCCCCTAAAAGGGGAAGCAAGGCTTAAAATAGATCGCGGATACTTTCCCTGAAATTTTCCCACCCGGTGATGACGCCCTTATAGTCGAGCGCCCACTGCGGGACCACGCCCGTCACAAAAGATGCGGGGACGGCGCCGAACCTTCTTGAATCGTCGCTCACGGGACGGTTGTCTCCCATGATGAACAGCTCCCCCGCGCCAACGGTAACAAGGTCGAAATCGCCCGTCCTGCCGCTTACGTACGGCTCGTCGAGCGGGAAAAATTCCTCCTCCCCCGCACGGCGCAAGAATACTTTTCCGTCCGAAGCGAAAACCGTATCCCCTTCCTCCGCGATGACCCGCTTGACGATGAAGGAGATCTCTCTGCCCTTGAAAACATTCTCCCCCGACGCATCCTTAAAGTTGCGCACGTCCACGATGACGATGTCGCCTCGGCGGGGCGTCCGCTCGCCGTCCGCATACAGCCAATCCCCGTCTTGAAGGGTGTTGCGCATGGAAGGACCTTCCACGCAGACGGGGGTATACCTTCTCACAAAGCGGAATTCCGCGACGACGAGAAGAAGGACGATGATGAGCAGGATGGAACACAGGATGGGAAAAAGCCGATTCTTCCTTTTCGGTCTCGTAAGAAGTTCGGGACGCGTCACGTTTCCTCCACAATTCGGCGAACCCGTTTTTTGAGCTCGTCGGGCAGGAGCACGAGGATCCTGCCGCATCGTTTGCATTTGATTTTTTTATCTGCGCCCGTGCGGACGATCTCCCAAAGAGTTCCGCCGCAGGCATGCGGTTTTTTGGTCTCCACGACCGTTCCCGCAGAAAGTTCGTTCAGATCCATAAGACGTTGTTGATCAGGATCTCTCCCTTCCCCTCGAAGAGAACGGCGAACATATCCGAAAAATCTTCGAGCGCCGCGCCGCCCTCCTGTTTGAAGTCCTCCGCGCCGAAGAAGAAATTCTTCCACTTCCCGCCGCCCTCGACGCGAAGAGTCACGGAATACCCCTTTCCGAGATCGGCGGTGCGGAAAAAGGTCACCGTGAGCATTCCCGTTTCGGCGCACCACGCGTCAAAGCCGAAAGCTGCGCCCGCGGGCGGTTCGTAGCCCTGTTCGCCCACGCGGTAGCTGATCATACCGACGTCCGAAGTGAGCCCCATGATCCCGCCGTACCCCGGAAGAAGCCTTACGCCCGCCTCTTTTTCGGAATGGAAACAATCGGCGATGGAATGCTCCCGGAGGCGGTATCCCGTAAAGACGTTCCGCCCGTCCGCGTTCGTGTAGAGAACGCGCGTCTTGGGACGGCTGTTGGAATAATCCTTCGAGGGGGACACTTCGAGGATCTTCGAGGTGACCGAAAAGTTATTGGAATACTTCACGAAGGAATAGATGAGCGCCCGTTTACAGCTCTTGTAGAGGGAGACGGGCACCGTGCCGACGCTACCGCTTAGGAGATCTTTTTTCCCGAGCACGCGCGTCCAATCCCGCGAGCCGCCGCCCGTCACCTTTTCGGTGAAGAACACGCCGAAGTCCTCGATCTCCCCCCTATCGTCAAATTTCCCCTTTGCGACGAGACGCCCCTCCCCGTCCTCGGCGATCTCGACGTCGATCGGGCGGCTGATGAAAACCGACCGTCCCATGAGATATTTGCCGAGGAACAGGTCGATATCGTACAGGGAATGGGAACCGATGAGCCCGTTCCCGTGGGCGGAGTAGAGGATCGCCTTTTCCACCTCCGGGTTGATCTGGCGGAAGGTGTCGTAGACGCGTTCGTAATTATATTTACTGTCGTTGATCGCGGAAAGAAGGAGCACGGGGCACTTGATATAGGGCGCGTAGCTCTGGGAGTCGATCCCCGCGATGAAGCGGTGCCGCTCCGCGTTGAAGGAGTGGGTCTCCCCCTCGCCAAACCGCTCCATATCGCGGTAGGCGAGCCATCCCGCCGCACAGACGGAGATCATGCAGGACAGGGGTTCATAGGGAGCGATCTTAAAGAGGATCTCCCCGCCTGTCCTAAGCCCGATCCCGCCGAACTTGGTGATCTCGGGATGTTCCGAAAGGTAGCGCGCCGCATACCGCGCGACGGCTGCCCATTCGAACCAGCTCGTTTCGCGCGCGGACGGTTCCGCGTAGTAGAGATGATCTCCCGCGCGGAGATAGTTGGCATAGTCTATATCTTCGGGATAGACGGTATGGGGCGACCCGTCGCCGAGATCTCCGCAGTAATCCACGCACAGGACGCCGTATCCCTGCTGCACATAGCGGCCGATAAATTCGCGGTCGAAAAGATGCCCCGCCTCGAAAAGAACCATGACGGCGGGATATTCGTCCTTATCGGGCGCATAGAGCTCCATATAGATACGGACGCGCCCCTTTTCCGTCGCCCTGCCAGAGATCCTGATTCGCCGCACGACGGTCGCGCCTTCCTTGCCCTCGGAAAGGATCTCCTCGTCGAAAGGAAGGGATTCGTCGAAGTCCCGCCAAAGGGTGACGGGGGTCAGAATTGTGTTACCCAACATTGCCGTTTTCTACTCCGCTGATATTTGGGAACCGCGCCGCTCCGTCGCCTTCAAAACGATGAGCTTGCGGTCGATCCGATGCTTTAATTCCTCCACATGGGAGATGATGCCGATGCTGTAACTCTTGCTTTTGAGCTTTTCGAGGCTGTCCATCACCGTATCGACAAGTTTTTCGTCGAGGGTGCCGAACCCTTCGTCGAGGAAGAAAAATTCGATGGGACGGGCGCTTTTCAGGCAGATCTCCGCGCTGAGCGCGAGCGCCAGAGAAAGAGAAACGAGGAAGGTTTCCCCGCCCGAGAGGGTATACACCGCCCGCAGCGCCCCGCCGTTGAAGTTGTCTCCCACGAAAAAGCCGCCGTCATAGCGCAGAAAGTATCTGCCGTCCGTGAGCGACAGGAGCCGTCCGCTCGCGTTGGACGCGACCGTTTGGAGATACTCCTCCGCGATAAATTCCATAAATTTATTGTCTTTGAACAGCTTTTTCAACCGTTCGGCAGTCTCCGCTTCGGCGCGCTTTTCCTGCGCCTCCCGTTTGAGCGCCGCCTTTTCCGCAATGCGCACCCTGTCGCGCTCGATCTCCGCCCGCTTGCGGATCAGGGACTCCGTACAGGACGAAAGCGCCTCTTCCGCGCGTGAAAGTTCCTCTTTTACCGCTTTGAGCGCCTCTTCCGTCGCCCCCGAAAAGTCCTCCGCGCCGAGTTCGCGCAGACGGCGTTTCGCGGCGCCGTAAGTTTCTCTGTACTCCTCGACGCGCGCGCGGGCATCGTCCGCATTGCCGTATTTCTTGTAGAGCGAAGCGGCCTCTTCCGCATCCTTGAAACCGCCTTCCGCAAGGGCGCTGCGGAATTTCTCTTCCGCATCCGAAGAAACAGATGCAGCGCTTTTCTTCAACGCCGCTGCGGCGGCAAGCGCCGCGCTCCGCTCCGAAACCGCCCTTTCGAGCCTGCTCTTCGTCTCCGCATGCTTCCGCTTTTCCTCCCGCAGACGGCGGAGCGCCTGCTCCGTCTCCCCGAGGGGGGGCAGAAGGGCGAGCTGCTCTTTAAGGCGGGACGCCTCTTCCGCGCGGGACGCTCTCTCCTGTGTGAGGCGGGTGAGCTCTTTTTCGTCCGCTTCGCAGGCGGCGCGGCGCTTTTCGAGCGCCAACAGCCCGTCGTGCGCGGCTTTTTTCATGCGCTCACGCGACTTAAACAGCTCTTTGAGCTTGCCGATATCTTCCCGCTCTCCTTCCGAGAGCGCGGTATATTTTTCGATGAATGGCAAAATGTCCCCGCCGATCTCGGTGTGCTTTTCATATAGACGGACGAAATCGTCGCGCACGGCGGCATATTCGTCCCGAAGTAACGCGTCCTTGCCGCGGCTGCCGAGAAAGGAGAGGAAATCTTCCTCGGGCATGCGCGATAAAAGTTCGTCGATCTCCCCGCGTTCCTTTTCGTAGTCGAAGGGCACCCGCTTTGCTTGGAGCTTTCCGATCGCTTCGTCGAGAGAGAAAAGCTCCCTTTTGAGCTTCTCCGCCTGCCCTGAAAGCCCCTTTGCGCTCTCCGCCCGGGCGTAGTCCCGTTCGAGACTGCCGATCCGCGCGTCCGCCTCCGCTTCGTCGAAGGGCGGGAGCGCTTCAAGCTCCGCTTTTGCCTTGGCGAGCGCCGCTTCCGCTTCCCCGAACGCCCTTGCTGCATTCTCCGCACGGCGGAGGGCGGCGGTCCGCTCCCCCGCGCGCGCGGCAACATTGCCCGCCGCCGCAAGGCGGAACAGCCCGTCGTTGAGCTCCTTCATCTCCGCACGCCTCTCTTCCAGCCGCGCCATCTCTTCCTCCGCCCGCTTGTAGGCACGGAATCGTTCGAGAAGGGCGGAAATGCGCGTCTCTTCGGCGCGGAGTTTTCTGCAAGACTTATCCGCTTCGCTCTTCTCCGCTTCGAGGGAAGCGATCTCCTTGCTAAGGAGAGCGATCTTCTCCGCCGTGACGTCCGCATAGGGTTCCAGCCGCGCGGTGAGGACGTTGAGCTCGCCCGTCAGCCGCTGGCTGTACGCGTTTGTGCGCTTGACGAGCGCCTCACCGTACTGTTCGAGGTCGAAGAGGCGGGAGACGATACGGAGCCGCTCCCCTCTCGGCGCCTTGACGAATTGCGCAAATTCCCCCTGCGGCAGGGCGATACATTTTTCGAAATCCCGCTGTTCGAGCCCGACGATCTTCCGAAGCAGGGCGTTTCCTTCCCTTACGCCGTCCGCGACCGCGATGAGTTTCCCGCCGATGCGTTCATAGACGGTAAGCCCCTGCTCTGCGGTATCCTTCTTGCGCCTGAGCGTGCGCTCCGCGCGGAAGATCCGCCGCTTCCCCTCGAAAAAGATCTCGAATTCGAAACGGACGTACGCCTGTTGCTGTCTATAATTGATGACGTCCCCGATGACGCCCGAGCGGGAACGCGCAATGTCCCCGTAAAGGGCGAACCCGATACAGTCTAAAATGGTGCTCTTGCCCGAACCGGTATCCCCGAAGATGCCGAAGATCCCGAATTCGAGAAGTTTTGTAAAATCAATGAACGCGGGCTCCGAGAAGGAGTTGATCCCGCACAGTTCCATTAAAACGGGTCTCATGCGTCCTCCTTCAAGAGCTTCAAAAAGGTCTCTAAAAGCTCCGCCGCGGGCTCTTCTCCAAAGTTTTCCTTATAAAACGCCCCGAAGAGCTCCTCCGCACTCAACGAGGAACGGACGGCGACGGGAACGGACTCCGCGGAATCTACCCGCGCGATGATGCTCACAAGCCCCTCGTTCGCCTCCCGGAGGGCGGCGGTCTCCTGCGCGGTGAGCGGCGCGGTGAGGCGGAGCGTAAGTTCGATATAGCAATTTTCATAGCGGGACAGAAGAGAGAGCGCCTCCGCAAACTCGTTGCATTCGAGGCGGACGAGCCGCTTTCCCCCCTCTATGGGGATCTGTTCGGCGATCGAGATCTCCGTTCCATTTGTTTCGAGGAGATAGACGCTCTTATCGGGATTCTCGTCAAAGGAATATTGGAGAAGAGAGCCCGAATAGACGGTATTTTTCCCGAGCGTCTGCCGCTTATGCAGGTGCCCGAGGGCTTTATAGCCCTCCGCGGGCAGGGCGGGAAGGGGTACGGCGCGCGCGCCGCCGAGGTCGATCCCCCGTTCGCTGTCGCTCGTCTTTCCGCCTGCGACAAAGAGATGGGAAAGAAGGATGTGCGGAATATCGCCCTTATAAGCGGCGTCTCCGCGGGCGATCCAGCGGGCGATCCGCTCGCCGAAGCTCTCTTCCGTTTTCTCCTCGCGGTATCTGGCTTCATTGGGATAGGGCAGCGCGTTGATATAGACCCGCTCCCCCGCCTTGTTTTCTATGACGACGTACTGTTCCCCCGCTTCCACGGCGCGGACGGGACGCACAGAAGGCGGAAAAGGTCCGCCGCTGCCGAAGAGATAGATCCCCTCTTCCGCCGCAAGGGGCGCGGAGGAGGCAAGGCGGACGCCGTCGTCGTGGTTTCCGCTGACGATCACGACGGCGCGGTCTTTTCCCGCAAGTTCCTTGATCGCATGAAAAAAGAGCTCTTCCGCCTCGGCGGGAGGGAGATAGGTATCGAAAACGTCCCCCGCGACGAGAACGACGTCCACGGCTTTTTGCTCGCAGATGCGGGCAAGATTCGAGAGTGCGACCGCCTGTTCGGGAAGGCGTTCCCTGTCCATGAGCCTCTTCCCGAGATGCCAGTCGGAAGTGTGCAGGATCCGCATGATTCTTTGCTTCCGAAAAATTTTGCAAGGCGCGGGAAAAAGCCTTTGCCTTTTCGCGCGGACTATGATATACTATTATACAACCTTACTTGGAAAAAAGCAAGCATTTCGGAAAAATAAGGGAAATAAGGAGCGAAGAAGAATGGCCTTTTGCACTTATTCCGGGGATTTCACCGCAAACATGTTCACGAGCGTGGAAAACCGCTTTATTGTAAAGTATCTTCCGCAGGCGGACGGGGACGCCGTGCGCGTCTATCTCTACGGGCTCTACCTCTGCCAATGCGCGGAATCCTTCGACGCGGAGAGCGCGGCAAAACTTTTGCGTCTCCCCATGGAGAAACTCGTCGAGATCTTTTCCTTCTGGGAGGAGTGCGACCTCGTCCATGTGCTCTCGAAAGATCCCCTCTTCGTAGAATACCTCCCCGTGAGTAACGCCGTCGGGAAGCCGAAGGCCGTCCGCCCCGAAAAATACGCCGATTTCAACCGAAGTTTTTATAAGATCCTGCAAACCGCGGGGAAGGATCTCAAACCCTACGAAATGCAACGCATCCTCGAATTTCTCGAAAAACAACCGATGGAACAGCAGGCGTTCCTCCTGGTGGCGGAGTACTGCGCCCGCAAGGACGGCGCAAAGCTCTCTTCCGCCCACATCCTCAACAAAGCGGCGCAGCTGTGCAACGAGAGAAAGTATACATACGAACAAGTGCAGGAATTTTTCTCCGACTACAACGTGCACGAAAAGGAGCTCGAAAGGATCTTTGTGCTCCTCGGGATCTACAAAAAGCCGCAGGAGAGCGACTATGTCTATCTCGAAAAGTGGCTGGGGCGTGGCGCGGCACTTAAAGCGGTGTATGCGGCGGCGGAATTTCTCAAAAAAGGCACCCTCCAAACGCTCGACGCGCTGATGGACGAGCTCTTCGAAAAAGACGCCGTGACGGAGGAAGTCGCCCGCGACTACCTCTCCCGCCGTGCCGAGATCGCGGACGTCGTATTCAAAGTCGCCCGAAAACTCGGGGTCAAAGTGCAAAATCCCCGCCCCTTTGCGGACGAATACTGCGAAAAATGGCTGGAGCGCGGGTACGACGAGGAGAGCCTTGTGCGGCTTGCGGGGCTGGGGCTCCGCCTCGGCTACGGATTTGCGGAGCTCGACGGCGTGCTCGAAAGCCTCTACCGCGGCGGGATCGTCGACGGGGACGGCGTCAAAGCGTACTGCGCCGCCCGCGAGCAAGAGCTCAAACTTCTGCAACGGATCGAAGCGGAGTGCGGCGTCGTACGAAAGACCCGTTCCGCGCTCGATATGATCGCGGCGTGGCGGAGCTGGAATTTCTCGGACGGCATGATCTTAGAGGCGGCAAAGCGGAGCGCAAACGCGGGCTCCCCGCTCGCCTATATGAACAAACTTCTTTCGGAATGGAAGCGCGCGGGGGTTTCCGCTCCCGACAAGATTCCCGAAAAGACCGCCCCCGCTCCCTCATCCTACAAGAGCGAGGCGGCGATCGCGGCGGACGAAAGAGCAGACAGAGAGCATTACTACGCCGTTCTCCGCGAGAAAGCGATCGCCCGTGCGGAAAATGCGCAAAAACGCGCCGCACGCGACCCCGCCTTTGCGGACGCGGACGCCGCGGTGAGAAAGGGTGAGATCGAACTCGCCCGCGCGGAAGTCTTTTCTGTCTCCGAACTTCCGAAGATCCGCGCGGAGCTCGACCGCGCGAAGCGGGACAGGGAAGCGGCGCTTCTGCGCCTCGGCATTTCCGAAAAAGATCTCCTGCCCAAGTTCGCCTGCCCGAAATGCTCCGATACGGGATTTCTTCCCAGCGGGAAGCAATGCGACTGTTACCGCCCCGCATAAAGGCAAAAACGAAGTACTATGTGTGACATAATACTATGCAAACATGAGAAAACGCCCCAAGATGGGGCGTTTTTTTATTCATATTCGCCGTAATCCCGCCTGCTGCCATACTCCGGGGGCGGGGGCGGAGGCGGGGGTGCGTCCTCCCATCTCCCCCGCTTCTTTTCCGATTTGGGGGCTGCTTTGATGTCCACGAGGACGACATCCACGCCGATTTTTTTGATACATTTGAGGTCGATGAAAAGATCGGCTTTGCCGAACCGGAAGCCCTTTCCGCCGGGTACGACGATGCCCTGCACCTTCCCCTCGGGGTAGGTGAAAACGATATCGCATACCTTGCCGAGGCGCTTTCCGTCGGAGAGGTTCACCGCCTCCATCCGCTTGAGTTCCGAGAAACTTGTTTCCACGCTTTATTGTATGCTCTATTGCGCAAAAAGTTTCTCTTACATGATCTCCTTTTTTACCGCTGCGAGCGCATTCTTTTCGAGGCGGGAGACCTGCGCCTGCGAGATCCCAACCTCTGCGGAGATCTCCGTCTGCGTTTTGCCCTCATAGTAGCGGAGCATGAGGATCTTGCGCTCTCTGTCGGCAAGGCGGTTGATTGCTTCCCGCAGCGCCACCCGCTCCGTCCAGATCTCGTCGCTCTGCGTTTCGTCGTAGAGCTGATCCAAAAGTTCCAGCGTATCGCCCGACTTATTATAGACGGGTTCGTACAGAGAGACGGGATCGGAGATCGCGTCGAGCGCATAGACCACTTCCCGCTCCTTCACCTGCATGACTTCGGCGATCTTCTCGATCGTCGCGACCTCGTCCTTTTCCTCGATCCCCTCCCTTACTTTCAGGATCTTATAGGCGGTATCGCGGATGGAACGGGAGACCCTGAGCGAATTTCCGTCGCGCAGATACCGCTTGATCTCGCCGAGGATCATTGGGACGGCATAGGTGGAAAATTTGACGTTGAAATCCAGATTGAAGTTGTCGATCGCCTTGATGAGTCCCACGCACCCCGCCTGAAAGACGTCGTCCGCGTTGGCGTTTTTCGCCCAAAACCGCTTTACGAGGGAGAGGACGAGCCGCATGTTCCCGACGATGAATTTTTCGCGCGCCTCACCGTCCCCCGCTTTGAGGCGGCGCATGAGCTCGTCCATCTCCTTTGCCGTGAGCTTGGGAAGCCCCGCCGTGTCGACGCCGCAAATAACTACCTTATTGATCATACTTTTCCTCCTAAGAAGCAAATCGCTCTATGTAGATTGCCTCCGGGAGTTAAAAGTATCCGCAGAAAGGAAGAAATTATACGAGTTTGGAAATCTCTTTTTTGAGCCTCTCGATGATCTTTTTTTCGAGACGGGATATGTAGCTTTGCGAGATGCCGAGCACGTCGGCGACGTCCTTTTGGGTCATTTCGTCCCTGCCGCCCAGCCCGAACCGCATATACATGATCTTTCTCTCCCGCTCGGGCAGTCTTTGGAGCGCCTCTTTCAAAAGCTCCTTTTCGACGCTCGACTCCACGCCGCCGTAGACCGCGTCGCTGTCCGTCCCCAATACGTCCGAAAGGAGCAGTTCGTTTCCCTCAAAGTCGGTATTGAGAGGTTCGTCAAAGGAGATCTCGCTCTTGAGCTTGACCGTGCGCCGCAGATACATGAGGATCTCGTTCTCGATACAGCGCGAGGCATAGGTCGCAAGTTTGATATTCTTATCCGTGCGGAAGGAGCTCACCGCCTTGATGAGCCCGATGGTGCCGATCGAGATGAGATCGTCCCCCTCGACGCCCGTATTTTCGAATTTACGGGAAATGTAGACGACGAGGCGCAGATTATGCTCGATCAGCTTCGCCTTGATCTGTTCGACGTCCTCCCCCGCCTCCATCTTGCGGAGAAGCTCCCCCTCTTCCTCCGCAGAAAGCGGCAACGGCAGCGCTTCGCTTCCGCAAAGGTAATGAATGACGTTTTCATCCTTTATCTTGCGTAACCATACCCGAAGCAGCTCGAATAGCTTCATGCTCGCCCTCCACAAACGAAGTATGTAAGATAATTTGATATTCCTTCGACCCCGTCTCGCCGATTGTAAACAGCGCATGCGGGAACTGTTTTCCCCCGATCTCCATAGAGGCGCAGGCAAAGACGGGCGCCTCCCTTCCGCCGTTGACCGTCCCGATACGGATCCGTCCCACGGGCTTTTCGCGGAAGAGGACGAACGCCGCTGCGGGCGAAAGGACGGAAACGGGCTCCCCGCGGAGCGAAAGGCAGTTTCCGCTGTCCAAGAAGCCCGTGAGCGTCAGTTCCCTTCCGCCGCTGAAAAGTTTTACTTCTCTAAGCGCGCTTTTTACCTTTCTGTAACGGTAAAAGCCTTTGACCGAAGCCAAAACGGCGACAGCAAAGAGTCCGGCGCCGCCGATGATCAGCCCGATGGGCGCTTTCTCGACGAGATATCCGCTCTGCGCGCTGTATTCAACCCCGAAGAAGGAATAGACGGCGACGAGCAGGCCGCCGAGCCCAAAGGTCAGCCCGAAAAAGGCACACATCGCAACGAGATAGGTCTTTTTTGTCCCCTTTGAAACGGCAAGGAGCACTAAAAGGACGCCCCCGAGGAACTTTACGATATAAGCCGCCCAGACGCTGAGCGGCAGAAGCGGGAAAACGATCGCCTCGCCCGCTCCGACCGCCGCCGACAGAAGGAGCCGCCAAAGCCTGATCCGTCCCCTTGCGCATTTGAGACAGAGGTATAACAGAAGAAGATCGAGCGTGAAATTTTCCGCAAACGCATACTCCCAATAGACCTCCATGCCCTACCCCGCGAGAGATATTATAAAGGATGTCCCGTGGGGAAAAATGGGTTATCGCGTCGAAAATTGTCGTCGGTTGTCGAAATTTCTTCTCTCGGGGAAGAGGCTTGAATATCTTCATAAGCGCGCGGATTTTTTTTGATTTCCGATACAAAATCCGTTGACAAACAGAGGCGAAACGGGTATAATATGCAGGTACGTTGAAAGACGAGCTTCCATATACGCGCCGTTAGCTCAATTGGATAGAGCGTTGGTCTACGGAACCAAAGGCTAGGGATTCGAGTTCCTTACGGCGCACCAAAGAGAGGGCAACCCACAAGGTTGCCCTCTCTTTGGTGTGTTGTAAGGTCGAGAAGCCCTACGGGATTCGCCCCGCCCGCACTCCGATTGTGCTACCAAGGGCGGCACGAGGAGCGTAAGCGACGAAGTAGCTCCTTACGGCGCACCACGTACTTGCCGTTTTCCACAGGGTTGCCCTCTCTTTGGTGTATTAAGCCCCTTCGGGGAGAGGGTGTCACGCAGTGGCCGAATCCGATCGCAGATCTCGGTTTTTTCTTTGATTTTGCTTGACAAGTCGGAAAGAAAAGTTTATAATGTAAGAAAAGTAATACTTTTAGGAGAAATACATTATGGAAAACTTTCCCGAAGGCAAATATCTTGCGACCGTGAAGATCGGTCCCAAGGGGCAAATCGTCATTCCCAAAGAGGTGCGAGATATGTTCACTCTGAATGCGGGCGACGCGCTCCTTCTCATGGCGGATAAAAATCAAGGCATCGCCTTGCAACCGTTTTCGTATGCGGAATCCTTCTGGAACGCCGTCAAGCAAGTCAAAGAAGAGGAGAAATAGGCGTGTTCGCGCTCGAAGTTGAAGCCTTAAAAAAGGTCTATCCGAACTTTACGCTCGACGGAATTTCTTTCGCGGTAGAAGCGGGACAAATTGCGGGACTGATCGGTCGGAACGGCGCGGGAAAGAGCACAACGCTCAAATCAATCATGCGGCTGATTTCTTCCGAAGGAACGGTCAAAGTGTTCGGCAAGGACTTTTCGGAGAACGAGGGCGCGGTCAAGGAACTGATCGGCTACGTCGGCGGCGGGTTTCGTTTCTATCCGAATAAAACTCTCTCTGCCATCGCAAATGCGGTCGCGGAATTTTATCCGCATTGGGACAAAGAGGCGTTCACACGTTACTGCGACGCATATGCGCTCGTCCTTACCAAGAAGGTGCGGGAGCTTTCCGAGGGCATGAAAATCAAATTTTCCCTTGCGCTCGCCCTCTCTCACGGGGCAAAATTGCTTCTTTTGGACGAACCGACGAGCGGTCTCGATCCCCTCTCGCGCGAAGATTTTTGCGATACGCTCCTCTCCCTCAAAAAGCAAGGCGTTACCGTGCTGTTTTCCACACATATCACGTCCGATCTTATGCGCGTTGCCGATCAAATCCTCTATTTATCGGACGGCAAACTCCTCGCGGACGAGCCGCTCGAAACGCTTACAAAGCGCTATCGGCTCAAACTTTTTGCCTCGCTTTCGGAGGCGAACGCGGCGCGGGCGATTGGCGTAAAAGAAGTAAAAGACGGTTTTGAAGGCTTGATCACGTCGTCCGAAGGGCGGGAAGCCACCCTCGACGAGATCATGATCCACCTCGAATGGACAAGGAGGCAAAATGAAAGCGCTCATTAAGAAAGAATTTTCTCTCTGCCTGCATCCGACGGTGTTTCTCTTTCTGACCTTTGCGGCGCTCGTTTTTGTGCCGAACTATCCCTATGAAGTGATCTTCTTCTTTTCGGGACTGTCGGTTTTCTTCCTTTCTTTGGCGGCGCGGGAGAACGGCGATTTAGAATTTACCTGTTCCCTCCCCGTCAAAAAAAGGGACGTCCCGCTCGCACGGATCATGGTCGCCTTCACGTTTCAATGCGCGCTCTTGGCTTTCACGGCGGTTTGTATCGTCATAAAACAATCGGCATTCCCCGAAGCAATGCTTGTAAATTTGGCTGGCAATAGCGCGAATCTCGCCTTTTGCGGGTTTGGCGCGCTCGTCTTGGGCGCGTTCAACCTCACATTTTTCCCGTTGCATTACCGTGAACCGAAGAAAGTCGGCGTCCCGTTTGCGATCTCAATGGCGGTGCAGTTCGTCCTCATCGGCCTTTTGATTTTGATTCGGCATTTCCCGTTTGCCGCGCCGCTTGCCTCGCCCGATCCCGAAAATAGCGGCGTGAAGTTCACCGTTTTGTTTGCGGGGCTGACTTTATATTGCGTCATGACCGTGCTTGCCGCATGGTTATCCATGAAGAAATTTGAAAAAGTGGATCTATGATCTGCTGCGATTTAACGAGAAAATCCCTCACTCCCTCCCCCGCGTCATTCTGACCGCCCCGCTTGATTTTTGCGTGGATTTATGGTAGAATGAAAGCAATAACAGAAATTCAGCGGAGGAATTATGCCGTCAAGCAGGGAATATTTGAGTTTCATTTTGGAGCAACTATCCGACTTAAAAGACATCACCTACAAACCTATGATGGGTGAATTTCTGATTTACTATCGCGGCAAACTTGTCGGCGGGATCTACGACGATAGATTGCTCGTAAAACCCGTGAAATCCGCGGTTGCTTATTTGCCCCAAGCAGAGTATTCCTTGCCGTATGAGGGCGCAAAAGAAATGCTGCTTGTTGACAATGTGGACGATAAGGCCTTTTTGACAGGATTATTCGAAGCAATGTATGACGACCTGCCCAAGCCGAAAATGAACAAGCGGTAAATTTCAATCTTGCAGGGAAGTAGCAATTTTCGTTTTGAAACGTTATAGGAGGTGTTTCGTGAAAAGAGTTCTTTCTGCCATTGCATCTTTTATTTTGTGCTGTGTTTTCCTTGCGGCTTTTGCGGCCTGTTCGGATAAAATTTCATCTATCAGGGATATAAAAAACTATTCCGATATGCAAAACCAAGCGGACAAAATCGACGTTGAGTTTGATAACGGCACACAGGACGGCTATTTATTCACAATTACCGACGAAGAAGAAATTGCCGAAATCATGAGCATCGTTTTCAATACTCCGATTTCCTACGGCGGCAAACGGAACGAAATTCCGCCTATGGGAAATACTTTTCTCACCATTTATCAAGGCGAAAAGACTTATACGCTCGGCCACCGTTTTATTACCGAGGGCGAAAACTATTATTTCTTCCAAACAAGTGAGCTTGCAGAAAAACTTGCTACGCTTGCTATGGCGTACGGCGCTTACGAAGCGTGACTGAGGGGAACGTATTTAGGAACCATTGCCCACCCCCCTACCCGTTGAGGCGGCAGGTACCGCCGCAAGCGATAACCGAATCAGACGGAGATGCGATATGAATTTTTGCGAGGGTTGCAATATTGCTTGCAGCGGCGAGAGATGTCCCAAATGCGGAAGAAAAAAATTGCGCGCCGTAAACGAAGATGATTTTTGTTTGATTGCGCAAGTGGATCGGATCTTCGGCGAGAACCTGAAATATCATTTGGAAAACGAAAATATAGAATGTGCGCTCATGCCGTACGGTACGGGAGTTCGGTCGAAATTTGCTCTGCCGCTCGAAAGTTATCTGCTCTATGTCCGATATAAAAATTCAGAATATGTGCGGCAATTATTAAAAGATAAAAAATCCTGAATTTCAATTTTGCGGAGAAAAACACTATGGATAAAACACAGATTTTTCAATTCATATCCGAACAAAAGACGGCGTTTATTGCCTCTGTAAACGAGCATGGGTATCCCGTGATACGCGCCATGCTTGCCCCTCGCAAAATAGACGGAAATGAGATTTATTTCACGACCAATACCTCGTCCAACAAGATAAAGCAATATTTGGCGAACAATAAGGCTTGCGTCTATTTTTACAAGCGCGGGAAATTTAAGTATCAGGGCGTTTCTGTGATCGGTGAAATGCAAATCTGCACCGACCAAGCGACGAAAGACGAGATTTGGCGTTTCGGCGATAAGATGTTTTATAAACAGGGCGTGACCGATCCCGACGATTGCGTGTTGAAATTCAAGGGCATGACAGCCGAATATTATTGCGATTTTAAGACGGAAAAGATAGATTTGTAAAGTCAATTTTGCGGAATAACAAATGGTGGAATTACGAAATTTTACGATCGCCGATACGGAAACTTTACGGCAATTTCAAAGTTTGGGATTCGAGTCGGATATGTATTGCTATAAAAATCAAAAAGGGAGAGATGTATATCTCTTTCTGAAAGCATTCGATTAACTTTCAATTTTCGGTACAAAATGGAACAAAAATATTATGCGATCTATTTGAGCGGCACGGGGAATACGAAGTTTTGCGTTTCAAAATTTGTAAAATTGTTGGATGAAAACGCCCCTATCGTCGCAATCGAAGAGGAAGCCGCGCTTTCTGCCTTAAAAAATTACGGATACATCGTCCTCGGCTATCCCGTCCAATATTCGAGCGTTCCCAAAATGGTGCGGGATTTTATTACCCGAAACGCCGCGCTATGGAAAGGGAAAAAGGTCTTTTGCCTTGCGACGATGGGCGCATTCAGCGGCGACGGCGCGGGTTGCTCGGCAAGACTTTTGAAAAAGTGCGGCGCTTTTGTCTTGGGCGGACTGCATCTCAAAATGCCCGACAGCGTGTGCGACAGTAAGCTCTTAAAGAAAAGTGAGGAAGAAAAAATACAAATCATTCGCCGTGCGGAAGAAAAGATCGAGCAAGCCGCAAGAAATATCAAGGGCGGGAAATATCCGCACGACGGTTTGGGATTCTTTCCGCATCTCATCGGTTTCTTCGGTCAAAGGCTCTGGTTTTATGGCAAGACGAGGAGCTATTCCGACAAATTAAAGATCGACAAGGCGCGTTGCGTCGGATGCGGCGTTTGCGCGGGTCTTTGCCCGATGAAAAATCTCACGGTAGAAAATCAGATCGCCGTTCCGCAAGGAAAATGCACCATGTGCTATCGCTGTATCAGTCATTGTCCGCAACAGGCAATTACCCTGGTCGGAAAAGAGGTCGTAGAACAATACAGGCTTGAAAACTTCATATCATAAATTTCAATGTTTCGAATTATGGGCTGGTTTAACTATTACGGAATGATTGCGGTTGCGATCATCATGATACCGAATATCGTCAGCGCGGTAGTCAATAAAAGCGCATTTGAAAATCGGTTTCACAATAAGGTTATCCTTGCATTCGAGCAAATCGGGCGCTATGGCTGTATGGCATTTATGATTTTTAATATCCCATACACATACTTTGATTTTTGGTTCGAATCAGCTCTCGTCGTATATTTGTCGGTAAACGGAGCGTTGCTTGCGCTGTATCTGTTGGGTTGGATCATTTATCGCAAGGGACGCGGTAAGGCAAAAATGTTTTGGCTCTCCATAACGCCCACCGTGCTTTTTGCATTTAGCGGCCTTATGGTGCTTTCGATCCCGCTTATGATAAGTTCGGTAATTTTCGGGATAGGACATATTACGATCAGTTATAAAAATATCGAATGGTAAATTTCAATTTAACGGAGAAATATGGCAGATTGGTTCACCGTAGAAAAGATAGATAGCGCAACTTTCGCTATCAGCGAATATAAGCATTGGGAAGAAGTCCATTCCTATTTGTTAATAGGTGAACAAGCGGCTTTGCTTATTGACACGGGATTGGGCGTTGCCAACATCAAAACGATTGTGGACGGTTTGACCGCTTTGCCCGTGATCGTTGCGACGACACACGTTCATTGGGATCATATCGGCGGACACGGCTATTTTAAGGATATTGCCGTTCACGAAGCCGAAAAAGAGTGGCTATCAAATTCCCCGATTTCTTTGGAAGTCGTAAAGAGAAGCCTTTTGAAAGAACCTTGTGAGTTTCCTGCTGACTTTACCCCTGCCGAATACCGTATCTTTCAAGGAACGCCGACAAGAGTTTTGCGCGACGGGGACATTTTAGACTTGGGAAGCCGCCTTGTGCAAGTCGTCCATACCGCAGGGCACTCGCCGGGGCATTGTTGCTTTTACGAACAAGACCGAAAATACCTGTATTCGGGCGATTTAATCTATCAAGGCTGTTTGGACGCTTTTTATCCGACGACCGATCCCGTTCTTTTTATGGGTTCGGTAGAAAAGGTACGTTCCCTTGATATAGAAAGGATATTACCAGCTCATCATCGGCTTGATATTTCGGTATCTTTGATAGAAAAAATCTCCGAAGCGTTTCGGGAATTGTATCAGAAAAACGGTCTGAAACAGGGAAGCGGGATATTTGACTTCGGGAAGTTCCAAATTCATATTTGATAGATGTAAATTTTCGTTGAGAAGAATCGTTGCCATAAACTCGCAAACTCATGTACTAATCATATTGAAAAACCGCCGACGGAGCGCAATGCTCTGTCGACGGTTTTCGCGTGTCTCGGATTGTCCTCGGCAACCCCGATCCCCGCGTCATTCTGCCCCACACGCATTCTAAATTACGTCACCCTGAGCGTAGTCGAAGGGTCACCACATTATAATAAGGTGATGCTTCGACACGCCGCTTTTGCCAGCGGCGGCTCAGCATGACGTATTTAGGAATCGTTGCCCACCCCCGTTGCGGCGGCAGGGACCGCCGCAACCCCGTCGGCGAGGCCACGCCTCCTGTCACGGCGTCCCTCACAGCCCATCGGGCTGTTGAGGAGAATGACGCCGCTCCTCCCCTCGGGAGGGGGTAGGGGGTGGGCGGGGCGAGACTCAAAGAGACGATAACACTTCACCAATATCCGCGTTGATGCAGAGCGAGCGTTTTCCGATCTGTGCGGGGCAAAAGGCTTCGCCGTCGTTGATACAGATATAAAATGCCCTTTCGTTTCGTGCCGCATACCGCCAAAACGGGTATTTGATGATGACCGGCGTGTTCATTCCCACGCCGAGTTCGAGATAGAGCACTCTGCCCTGTTTATGCGCATTGATAAACTTCCCGTAACGCTTACAAGCCGCGTCCCAGCCCTCGTCCTGTACGAATTTATCGTCGGCGCGCAGGTTCATCGTCATGGGCTTTCCGCAGACGGGACAGCACGGAATGAGCTCTGTCGGAATGCGCAGATCCCGTTGCTCTGCTACCATGCGGCGGACAAGCTCCTCGTTGTCATACGTCTTGTGATGACAGGGTTCGGAGCATTGGAACAGCCCGTAGTCCCCTTGCGTATAAAACAAGCGTTTCTTATCGAATCCCGCCTTCTGAAAGCAGTGATCGACGTTGGTGGTGATGACGAAATAGTCCTTGTCCCTGATCAACTCGAAGAGTTTTTGATAGACGGGCTTGGGCGGATCCATATAGCGGTTGACGAAGATATATCTCGACCAATACGCCCAAAATTCTTCGGGGGTCTCATACGGATAAAATCCGCCCGCATACATGTCGCAAAAGCCGTATTTCGCCCCAAAATCCGAAAAATACCGCTCAAAGCGTTCGCCCGAATAGGTGAAACCCGCCGCCGCGGAAAGCCCCGCCCCCGCGCCGATAACCACCGCGTCGGCAGAAGCAATGATCTCTTTCAGATTGGGAGTCATCCGATCTCTGCGTCCGACGCCGTGTAATTTTCGAGCGAGTTTGTCTTTACCTGAATGCAGATATATTTGATCCCGCTCGTTTCGGCTGCAAAAAATCTGCGTTTGGCGGCGGGAGAAATGCGCAGCCAGTCGCCCGCGGCAAGCGGAACGCTCTCTCCGTCGATCACCGCGACGCCTTCCCCCTCGAGGATCCCGTAGATCTCCTCATTTTGTTTGTGCGAATGCACGAAAGGAACGCTCGCGCCCTTCGGGAGTTCGTTGATACTGATCTCCGCACCCGTAAGGTGAAGCGCATCGTGCAATTCGACGCGCGCCCCTTCTTTGACGCTGACTTTGTTGAAATTTGCCATTTGAAACACCTCCTAAAATAATTTTTTCGATCCCCTTGGATCATGCTTTCAGGATAGCACACACAAAAAGAATTTGCCCGAATGTTACAAATTGATTATTCGGTAATAAATTGGATACAAAGTTTCTATTTTGAACTATTGACAGAGTTCTTCCTTTATGATACAATCATACTACTTCAAAAAGGCAGGAAATCATCATGTTGACGAAAAAGGAATTGCCGGAGTGCCCCGTCGCGACCACCGTACAGATGATCGGGAACAAGTGGAAGCTGCTCATCATCCGAAATTTGGTGTACGACGGGAAACAGCGTTTTACGGATTTTCTCAAAACGATCCCCTCGATCAGTAAAAAGGTCTTGACCGATAATCTGCGCGCCCTCGAAGAGGACGGTCTCATCGAACGGGAAGTCTTTGCGGAAGTGCCTCCCCGCGTAGAGTATTCGCTGTCCCCGTTGGGAGCGTCTCTCAGACCCATTTTAGACGCGATGTCGGACTGGGGAACGGATTATAAGAGTAGCGCAGGCCTTTCGGAGTGAACCCCTCAGTCGCGCAAGGACGGCGCGACAGCTCCCCTATAAGGGGAGCCAAGAGACGGGGCGAAGTCAGCGCAACGGCTTTCCTATGAGGGGAGCCGAGGAATGCTCTCGCTTCCCCTCTTAGGGGAAGTACCCGCGCAGCGGGGGATAGGGTTTCAAACCCCTTTGGCTCACTTCGTTTGCCACTTCCCCTGAAAGGGGCAGCAAGGCAACCCCCACCTGTCGCGCCAAGGGTGGCGCGCCACCCGCCCCCTTCAAAGGGGGCAGGTTCCCCCCACCACCGCCTGCGGCGGAGCCTCCCCCCGAAGGGGGAGGCCTTACGTCGTTTTCCCGAAGGGGAGGCCTTGGGTGCCCCTATAAGAGTAGTTGACGAGCGACGCTGAAAAAGCACCCGATAAAAGGGTGCTTTTTGGTGCCGCCGGTCGGGTTTGAACCGACACGGTATCGCTACCACGGGATCCTAAATCCCGCGCGTCTGCCAGTTTCGCCACGGCGGCGTGGCTTTCAAAATCCGTAAAAATATCGCTTGCCCGCGGCGATCTTCGCCTTTCCGTTGAAAAAATCTTGCGCACGGGCGCAGAAAAGATCGAATTCGCGCTCCTTCACGATGACGGTAAAACACGCTTCCGCGCCGAAATCGCGCGAGAGGACGGTCTCCCCTTCCAAAAAACGGAGCGCCGCGTTGACGTCGGCATAGGAAACGGACAGCGCCGCTTCCACGCCCGTCTCGTAGACTTTCAGAACGCTCGCGGCAACGCCGTCTGCGGCGCATCCCGCATAGGCGCGCGTGAGCCCGCCCGCGCCCAGCTTGATCCCGCCGAAGTAGCGGACGACCGCAATGACGGTCTCTTTGAGCTCCTGCGCTTTGAGCACGCCCAAGATCGGCATGCCCGCCGTGCCCTGCGGTTCGCCGTCGTCCGAAAATCGCAGAAGATTGCCCGCTTTGTCCGCGATATATCCGTAGCAGACATGCGTTGCGAGCGGATGCATCCCGCGCACACGCGCGAGAAATGCCTTTGCCTCTTCCTCGCTCTCCGCATGGGCGGTATAGGCGAGGAAACGGGACTTCTCGATGATCTTTTCGGCAACGCTTTCGCCGACAACGCTCTTATATTGCATGGTGAACCGATGTTTGAAGTAGACGGGACGGCGAGGAAACCCCTCAGTCACCTGCGGTGACAACTCCCCTAAGAGGGGAGCCGAGAAACCCCTTTCCCCGCTAACGCGGAGACTTCCCCTGAAAGGGGCAGCAAGGTAACCCCCACCTGACACGCTTCGCGCGCCACCCGCCCCCTTGAAAAGGGGGCAGGTCTCTCGGCTCCCCTAAAAGAGGAGCCGAGAAAAAGGATTTAGCTCCGTCTCACTTTGATGTGGACTTTTTTACCCTTATGCAGAATAAAATCTCCCGCGGGAAGGGGCGTAGAGAGGGTCGCCTTTTCGTCTCCGACCGACACGCCGCCCTGCTCCAAAAGCCTTCTCGCCTCGCCGTTGGATTTGCACAATCCCGTCGCGACGAGGACGCCGACAATACTGTCGACCCCCTCGGAAATGACCTTTTCGGGCATTTCCCCTTCTCCCGAAAACGCGGCGCGCGCCTGTGCCGCGGCGGTGTCCGCCGCCTCTTTGCCGTGCACCGTCCTTGTGATCTCGTAGGCAAGGCGTTCTTTGGCGGCATTCATGCGCTCGTCCTGATAACGGCAGAGCTCTTTGATCTCCTGAACGGGCACAAACGTCAAGAGCATAAAGCATTTTTCGACGTCCGCGTCGGCGGTGTTGCGCCAATACTGATAGAATTCGTACGGGCTCGTCTTGTTTTCGTCCAGCCAGACGGCGCCCTTCTGCGTCTTGCCCATCTTTTTGCCTTCGCTCGTGGTGAGAAGCTGGAAGGTCATGGCGAACGCGGGCTTTCTCTCCTTTCTCCGTATAAGATCGGCGCCCGCGAGGATATTGCTCCACTGGTCGTCGCCGCCGAGTTCCAGCGAACATCCGTATTTTTGGTGCAGGACGAGGAAATCGTATGCCTGCATCAGCATATAATTGAATTCGAGGAAGGAAAGTCCCCGTTCCATGCGCGAACGGAAGCACTCCGCCGTGAGCATTTTATTGACGGAGAAGTGCACGCCGATGTCCCGCAAAAAGTCGATATAGTTGAGCCCCATGAGCCAATCGGCGTTGTTGACGACGATCGCGGCGTTTTCGCCCTCGAAGCGGACGAATTTGGACATCTGCTTTTTGAAGCACTCCACATGGTGGGCGATGGTCTCTTTCGTCATCATGGAACGCATATCCGTTCTGCCCGAAGGGTCGCCGATCATCGCCGTTCCCCCGCCGATGAGAACGATGGGCTTATGCCCCGCGTCCTGCATGTGCTTCATCGCGACAAGCTGCATGAAGTGCCCGACGTGGAGAGAATCCGCCGTGGGGTCGAATCCGATATAGAAAGGGACGCTCTCACGGCCTAAGAGTTCGTAGAGCTCCTCTTCATAGACGGTCTGTTTGATAAATCCCCTCTCGCGGAGGGTATCCATTACGTTTGACATAACTCGCTCCTTGTATGGTTTATTATACAACCGCGGGAGAAATCTGTCAAACATTCCGTGGAGATTTAAGCAAATTCGGCAAATTTTGCCGCTTCCCTCTCACGGGTGTTGAGCCCTTCGAGGGAATGCAGCGCGCGGAAAAAGTCCTCTGCCGTCTGAAAGGAGCAAAGCGATTCGAAGAGCTCCCTGTTGCGCGCCGCTCTCCGCTCTGTTTCATGCCGTTCTACGACTCTCTCGAACCCATTCTGTTTCATGCTCCCTATTCTATGCAAAATATATGACAATATTTGTCATGTATAAAAAATTTTCTTTCAATTCAAAAAAATCGAACGACAACCCCCACCACCCGCTATGCGGGAGCCGCCCCCTTCAAAGGGGGCAGCCAAGGGGCGGGGTGGCAAATGACGTGGAGATATTTGACAAATTTTGTCATATATGGTAAAATCAACAAAAAATCCCGCCGTGAAGCCGCGGCGGAGGAGGAAAGCCATGAAATACGAGATCATGATAGATATCCTGTTTACCCTTCTTTCGAAGCGCAAGACGAGCGCGAGCGAACTTGCGAAGAAATACGAGGTCTCCGTGCGTTCCATTTACCGCTATGTGGATGAAATGACGGTCGCAGGCATTCCCATCGACGTGACGCGGGGCGCGGCGGGCGGGATCGGGATCCCCGACAGCTTCAAACTTCCCCGCGGGCTGCTCTCGCGCGAAGAGTACGCGCATACCGTCGAAGCGATCCTCACGATGATCGAACAGACGCACGACAGCGTGCTTGAATCTGCGTACGGGAAACTCACGGCGCAAATGAAAGCGGAAAAGTTCGATACCGCCCTTTCGGGCAATATCCTCGTAGACAGCGGAACGTGGGGCGACGAGCGGAAATTTTCGGACAAACTCACCCTCTTGGAACAGGCGATCGAAGGGCGGGAAGCGCTGGAAATCGAATATTTCGACCGTGCGGGAGAGGTGACGCGGCGGGTGATCCATCCGCACCTTCTCATCTACAAACAGAATATCTGGTACGTCTGGGCGCACTGCATGCTGCGGGGCGAATTCCGCACCTTCCGCGTCGGACGGATGCGCACCATCACCCGCACGGGGGCGACATTTGAGCGGAAGCCCTTCTCACGGGAAGATATCCCCCTCAATTTCTGGCGGAACGAGAAGGTCGCGGAGGTCAAACTGCGGATCTCCCCCGAAAAACTCCCCTATGCGGAGGATTGGCTGGGCGTGGACAATATCTATAAAAAGGACGGAGAGTACTTTGCGGAGCTCGTCCTGCCCGACGACGGCGCGCTGGTGGGGAATATCCTCTCCGCGGGCGCGGGACTCACCGTGCTCTCCCCGCGCTCCCTCGCCGAGCGAATCAAAAAAGAGGCGGAAAAGATCTCCGCCTCCTACTGATTTTTTGCCGCAAGTCAGAGCGCCCGTACGAGCTTTGCGTACTCGCCGTTCAAGGCGAGGAGCTCCTCGTGCGTGCCCTGCTCGATGATCTTCCCGCCGCGAAGATACACGATCTTATCCGCGCCGCGGATCGTCGAGAGCCTGTGCGCGATCACAAAACTCGTTCTGCCCGCGAGCAATGTCTTTAAGCTCGCCTGCACTTCGAGCTCCGTCTGCGTATCGACGTGGCTCGTCGCTTCGTCGAGGACGACGACTTTCGGGTCTGCGAGAATGAGGCGCGCAAAGGACAAGAGCTGCCGTTGACCGCCCGACAGAGGATATTCTTCCGAGATCTCCGTTTCAAACCCTTGCGGGAGACGGGAAATAAAGTTTTCCGCGCACGCCGCCCTTGCCGCTTTTATGCACTCCTCGTCCGTCGCGTCGGGACGGGCGAAACGGATATTGTCGAGCACGCTCCCGCTGAAAATGTATGTATCCTGCATCATTGCGCCCACACCCTCGCGCAAGGAATGCAGGGTATATTTTTTGATGTTTTTTCCGTCGAGAAGCACTTCCCCCTCCTGCACGTCATAGAAACGGGAGAGAAGATTGACGACCGTCGTCTTGCCCGATCCCGTCGCCCCGACGAGCGCGACGGTCTCCCCCGCTCTTGCTTCGAGCGTGAAGTGTTCGAGCACGGGGATCCCCTCGACGTAGGAGAAGGTCACGTCGTCGAACTTCACCTCTCCCCTGCAATCTTTGAGCTCCTCGGCGTCCTCTCCGTCGAAGATCTCGATGGGCGTTTCGATGGTATCGTAAATGCGTTCCAGATTGGATGTGAGCGTGAACACCGTGGTAAGATTATTGCAGATCTCGCCGATGGAAGAGGTCACCTCGGAAAGGACGGTGCCGATCGCGACGACCGTGCCGAGCGCGAGCGTCCCGCCCGAAAGCCCGATGAAGAGCGCGACGCCGTACACGATGATAAGGACGATGGCGTTCGTAAAGCCGTGGGAGAGCGGGAAGAAGGCTTCGCGGACGTTCGTCGTACGCATGAAGGCGTGCCTGTACTCCTTGAAGAGCTGCGCCCCGATCTCGCAGTTGAGTGACGCGCGGTTGTATGCGCGGACGACCTCCGCCCCGCCGATATTTTCCGCGACAAACGCCGTATAATTGGCGTTTTTATTATGGTCGATCCCCGACCGTCTGTGGATGAGCGCGCTCAAAATGTACATTAAGATCCCGAGCGGGATTAGGGCGCATACGACCGCCCCGCCGATCTTGACGTCGAGGCAGAGGATCCACACGACGCCGACGAGCGACACGCCCGCCGCATAGACGATGGAATAGAACAAATTACCGAAGAGCTCCGCGATGTCGTCCACATAATTGGTGACGCGGACGAGGATCTTACCCGTGGAATGGGTATCGAAATAGCGGAAGGAGAGTTTCATGACATGATCCATGATCTCCCCGCGGAGCTCGCTCGCAAAGAGGGTCCCGTATTTGACGGGCACGAGATTTTCGAGATGTCCGAAGATGAGGGAGCCCACCCATGCGGCAAAAAGTCCCCCGCAGGCAAGAAGAGTCACGGTAAGGTAATTTTCCGCAAGTCCCCCTTCCGCAGGGAAGATGACCGAGATGATGACGGAGTAAAGGATCCCCGGGAGCAGCGCAAAGAGCCCCAGCGCGACCTCGATGAGAATGCTCCCGAAAAAGGCGCCCTTGTGGCGGAGCGCGCTTTTGAGAAGTTTTTTCATCATGCGCGCGGAGAAGCGTTCCCGTACATATTCGTCCTTGTAGTACAGATCGTTCATGCCTGCTCCGTAAAGTTCATTTCTTTCGCCTGACGGCTGTAAATCTGCGCAAAGTTGCCGCCGAGCGCCATGAGCTCGTCGAACGTCCCCCGCTCGGCGATCCTTCCGTCCTCCAAATAGAGGATCTCGTCGCAGTCTTTGAGCGCGGTCGCGCGGTGGGTGACGAGAATATGCGTCTTGTCGGCGCATTCCCGTGCGAGATTGCAAAAGACGGCGTGCTCCGTCTCGAGATCGAGCGCGCTCGTCACATCGTCGAAGATGAAAACGGACGCGTTTTTGAAGAGGGCGCGGGCGATGGAGATCCGCTGTTTCTGCCCGCCCGAGAGCCCGAAGCCCTTTTCGCCGATGGTCGTTTGGTAGCCGTCGGGAAAGCGGCGGGCGAATTCGTCCACCTCCGCAAGCGCGCCCGCCCGTTCGATCTTCTCCTCTTCCGCAAAGGGGTCGTAAAGGGCGATATTGCTTGCGATCGTGTTGGAAAAGAGGAACACGTTCTGCATGGCGTAGGAAAAACTTTTCAGAAGCGCGTTCCTGTCATACTCGTGGATGGGACTTCCGTCTATGTAGATCTCCCCTTCGTCCGCCTCCGCAAGCCCTTGCAGAAGTTTGCAGAGCAAGGTCTTTCCGCTCCCCGTTTTTCCCATGATCCCCAATTTTGTACCGTACGGGATCTCGAGGGAGACGTCGTACAGGGCGTAGTGCCCCCCGCTCTTGACGGAGAGATGTTCCGTCCTGATCGACGGAGCCGCGGAGGGCGTTTTATCACCATAGCGGGCGGCGACCTCGTCCCCGGCGTTCAGGAAGTCGAAGAGCCGTTTGCCGCTCACAAGGTCGCGCTGGGAAGCGTTCACGTTGAAAATGAGCCCCGTAAACTGCCACATCAGACTTCCGAGATACCCCATCGTCGCCGTAAACTCGCCCGCCGTGATGCTCCCCTTGACGCCCAAAAAGACGACGAGGGCGAGCGTTCCGAGGAATACGACCACGCGTGCGATACGGATCCTTAGATCGCGAAAAGCGAAGAGCTCGATCCCGCCGTATTCCGTCTGTTTGAGGCGTTCGTTGTCCGCCTCGAAGCGGCTGTACCGCTCCGCCTCCTTCGCAAAAGAGGCGACGGTGCGCACGCCGTAGATGCTCTCCTGCACGGTCGTGCTGAGCGTTGCGGAGTCCCGCCAGACCGCCTCGTAGTACTCGCGGATCCGCGTTTTATAGAGCAGAATGACGATCACGCAGAAGATCCCCCCCGCCAAAGGCAAAAAGAGGAGAGACCAATGGATCCTGCCGAGCAGAACCGCCGCAACAATGAGATAGAAAATATTATCGGCAAATCCCTGCGAGCGCTGGATATACAGATCGCGCACATTGAAGGGATCCTTCGTCGTGATGAGAATGAGATCTCCCGCCGAATAGCCGGAAAGGAACTGCCCGCTTGCGTTTCCGAGCTTGTTTAATGCCGCCGCGCGCATCGCTCCCTCGCTTTTCAGCGAAAAATAATGGGCGAGATGCCATTTCAGATAGAAAAAGATGAAAAAAAGTACGGCGAAGAGCAAGAGCGTCGCGGCGAGCGTCCAAAACGTCCGCGTGTAGTTTTCGACGGGGATATCCTCGACGAGAAAGAAGAAAATACTGCTCGTGTTCTTCGGTTGACCGCCGAGAAGCGGCGTAATGACCCTATCCACAAGGAGCGCGACGACCTGCGGCGTCACAAGAAGAATGACAACGCGAAAGAGCCCGAACAGCGTAGCAAGCACCTGTACGGGCATCGTCTTTTTGAAATATGGATAGGAATTTTTGAAAAACTCTCGCATCGGACTTTTGGTTTTTGGGGGAATGACCGCACCACGCATTCCCGCTTCAAGCCCTACCCCCTTGGGGGGAGGGTGGATTTGCGTCAGCAAATACGGATGGGGGGAATAAGGTGGGCATAATCCCCCCCACCACCGCCTACGGCGGAGCCTCCCCCCAAAAGGGGTAGGCCTTAGCGGGGCGAGCAAAAAAATGAACGAAACTCCCTCTCACATAATATTCTTCACGCTGCGCGGGAATAGGGTGACGTCGCGAATGTTCTCCATGCCCGTGACGTACATCACAAACCGCTCGAAACCGAGCCCGAACCCGCCGTGCGGCACACTGCCGAAGAGGCGCAGATCGAGATATTGCTTGTAGGAAGCCATGTCCATTCCGCGCGCCTTCATCGCCGAGACGAGTTTCTCATAATCCGCCTCTCTCTCGCTGCCGCCGATGATCTCGCCGATCCCGGGCACAAGGCAGTCCGTCGCCGCGACCGTCTTGCCGTCGGGATTCTGTTTCATATAGAAGGATTTGATCTCCTTGGGATAGTCCGTCACGAACACGGGACGCTTGAACACCTGCTCCGTGAGGTACTTTTCGTGTTCGGATTGGAGATCGCTCCCCCAGTGCACGGGGAATTGGAATTTTTCGTTCTCCTTTTCGAGAATGGCGACGGCGTCCGTATAGGTACAAACGCCGAAATCGCTCGTCGCGACATGGGTCAGCTTGTCGATGAGTCCCTTTTCCACAAAGGAATCGAAGAATTTGAGCTCCTCGGGGCACTCGGCGAGCACCGCTTTGATGAGATATTTTAAGAGACTTTCCGCGATTTCGATGACGTCGGGAAGCTCCGCAAACGCGATCTCGGGTTCCACATGCCAGAATTCGGCAAGGTGCCGTTTGGTATTGGAATTTTCGGCGCGGAAGGAGGGTCCGAAGGTGTAGATCTTCCCGAGCGCCGTCGCCGCGACTTCGCCCTCAAGCTGTCCCGAGACCGAAAGCCCCGCTTTCACGCCGAAAAAGTCGTTCTTAAAGTACTCCTCTTCCGTTTTATATTCCGTTTTCCACGGCTGGGTGGTGACGCGGAACATCTCCCCCGCCCCCTCGCAGTCGCTCGCCGTAATGAGCGGCGTGTTGATATAGTAATATCCGTTTTCGTGGAAATAGCGGTGGATCGCCTGCGCCGCGACCGAGCGGACGCGGAACACGGCTTGGAAGGTGTTTGTGCGGAGCCTAAGATGCGGGATCCCGCGCAAAAAGTCGAGCGTCGTGCGCTTCTTTTGGATGGGATACTCCGCAGGGCACTTGCCGAGAAGAGCGACTTTAAGCGCGTTGAGTTCGTTCCCCTCTCCCTTATATGCCTTGACGACCCCGCCCTTGACGCACACGCTCGCGCCGAGCTTCAAGCACTCGGGGTCGGGCTTCACCGACGATTTGTCGATGACGACTTGAAGTTTTTGAAAGGACGTACCGTCGGTGATCTCCAAAAAGGAGACGGCGGAAGAGTCGCGGAAGGTGCGCACCCAGCCGTAGACGACAACTTCCTGCCCCACGAGGGTATTGTCTTGCAATACTTTTGAAATATCGAGATGTTTCATAATGACTCCTTTATGTTTCGTTGAATTTCTTTTTTCGTCTGCGCCTTGGGGCGCATACTCAAAAACAATTCAACGAGGGGTTAAGTTTTTTGCCTTGTAGTTGCGATTCGGCCGCCACCTTTCTGTTTCACAGGACAGTAAGTCGAAAGGGTTCGGCAAATTGAGTCGCCCATGGCGGAAATGAATTCCGCCTAAGGCAAGTTATTTGGAAGCGTGCCCACCTCAGTCACCTGCGGTGACAGCTCCTCCTTGGGAGGAGCCATGCCCCCTCCGTGGGAGGGGGACTAAGGGGGTGGGCAAGTCTTGGCTTCCCCTCGAGGGGAAGCCGAGAGTTGCCACTTGCTTCCCCTCGTAGGGGAAGTCCCCGAAGGGGGATAGGGTTTCCAAAAACCCCTCAGTCACGCAAGGGCGCGTGACAGCTCCCCTAAGAGGGGAGCCAAGGGGAAGCCAAGAGACTTCCGAAAAATCAATACGCCCGAGCGAAAAATACCGTGTGGACGGAAGGTTTGCCGCAGGTGACGCAAGTCTCTTCCGTATTCTCCTTTGCCATGACGCGCGCGGTCGCCTGCGCGTATTCCTTTACCTTATCCTCGCAGGCGCGGCAGCCGCACCAGCCGGCGCGGACGAAATTGCCCCCGTTCACGCCGTCCAAAAGTTCGTCGAGCGTCTTTGCGCTGATGATCCGCCCGTCCATGCGAGCCTTTGCCTTTTCGTAGAGCGTTTCCCCGATCTTGCCGAGGAGCGCCTTGACGGACTCCGCGGCTCCATCGAGGGGAAGTTCGGACTTTTCGAGCGTGTCGCGGCGGAACACCGTCATCACGCCGTTTTCAATGTCGCGCGGTCCGAGTTCCACGCGGAGCGGAACCCCCTTCATCTCCCATTCGTTGAACTTCCAACCGGGAGAATTGTCGCTGTCGTCCACCTTCACGCGGAGCCCCGCCTTCTTTAATGTATCGGCGAGCGAATTGCACGCGTCGAGCACCCCTTCCTTCTTTTGGGCGATGGGCACGATGACGACCTGTACGGGCGCGACAGGGGGAGGCAGGACGAGCCCTCTCTGATCCCCGTGGGTCATAATGATCGCCCCGATGAGCCGCGTAGAAACGCCGTAGCTCATCGTGTAGGCGTATTTCATCGTTCCGTCTTTATCGGTAAACTGCACGTTGAACGCCTTTGCGAAATTCTGCCCCATATAATGGGTCGTTCCGGACTGCAAGCTCTTGCCGTCGTGCATCATGGCTTCCATGCCGTAAGTGGCGACTGCGCCCGCGAACTTCTCTTTCTCCGTCTTTCTTCCCGTGAGCACGGGCATACAGAGGACGTCCTTCGCGAAATCCTCGTAAAGATGAAGCATGTTGAGCGTCTCCCGTTCCGCCTCTTCGCCCGAAGCGTAGACGGAATGCCCCTCCTGCCACAAGAATTCGCTCGTACGGAGGAAGGGACGGGTCGTTTTCTCCCAGCGCATGACGTTGCACCACTGGTTGAGGCGGAGCGGAAGATCTCTCCAACTCTCCGTCCACTTGCCCATCATGTGTCCGATGATCGTCTCCGAAGTCGGACGGACGACGAGCGGTTCTTGCAATTTTTCGCCGCCCGCATGGGTGACGACGGCGACCTCGGGCGCGAAGCCTTCGACGTGCTCGGCTTCCTTCGTCATGAAGCTCATGGGAATGAGCAGGGGGAAATAGGCATTTTCGACGCCCGCCGCCTTGAAGCGGAAATCCAGCTCGCGTTGGAGATTCTCCCACACGGCATAGCCGTAGGGACGGATGACCATCGTCCCCTTGACGGGACCGTAATCCACGAGCTTCGTCTTTAAGACGACGTCGGTATACCATTGGGGGAAGTCCTGTTCGATGTCCGCGATTTGGGATACGAATTGTTCGTTTTTAGCCATAAACAGCTCCTGTCGGTTGCAAAAAATAGGATATGGCATATTATACCATATCCTTTTTGATTTGTCGAATCTTTGAGAGGAATTTCCCAAAAAAATCCCCTTCCTTTCACATTTTTACGAAAGAGACCGCAAACGTTAAAACTCGTTTCGAAGGCTCTTCGAAATATACCCGAGCGCGAAGGCGCCGGGACCGACGTGCGCGCCGATGACGGGCCCCATGATCTGCACATAGGGCTCGATGTGGAAATGTTCTCTTACGTACTCCGTAAGTTCGGTTGCGGCGGGTTCGTTGTCGGTATGGACGATAAAGCAATAGTTGAACTCGGGGTCGGGGCCCTCCGTCTCGAGCTTTTTCTTGATATAGGAGATCGCCTTTTTCGTGCCCATGACCTTGTCGATCACGCCGAGCTTCCCCTCTTTATCGAACGAAATAATGGGTTTTACCCTTAAAACGCTGCCGGCCGCTGCCGCCGCCGCGGAGATCCTTCCGCCGCGTTTGAGAAATTGCAGATCGTCCGCGACGATGAAGTGCTGGATATGCAGGCGCACGCCTTTGACGAACTCATACGTCTCCTGCGCCGTCTTGCCCTCGTTGCGGCACTTCAAAGCGAGACGCACGAGCGCGCCCTGCCCCACCGTTGCGGTGAGCGGATCTACGACAAAGACGCGGAACTTCGGAAAGTCCTTCTTTACGTCCGCCGCCGCCTGCTCCGCATTTTCCCAGGTATTTGCGAGCCCCGACGAGATCGTAAAGTGGACGACGTCCTCCGCGCCTTCCTGCGCAAGTTTCAAAAAGTGACTGTAATGCGATTCGTAGTTGAGTTTGCTCGTTTTCGGCATTGCGCCGCCGCGAAGTTCGTTATAGAAATCGACGTATTGCTTGTACTCGGTGAAATTATCGAGGTGTTCGGTGATCGTCCCGTCTTTTTCGAGCATGAACGTCAGCGGCGCGAGCTTGATGTCGTTTTCGACGACAAAGTCATGGTAGAGATCGCATGTCGAATCTGTCGACAGCGTGAATTTGTACATAGTTTTATCCTCTCCGTATATTTTCTTCATTATATCATATAATGCGGGTCAATGCAAGAATATTTCTTCATTTTGTTTCTTTTTTCTTCCAAACCCTTGAAAAACGCGGAAAATCCCTGTATAATAGTGGCAGTGCAGGAAAAATAGTCCATAAGGGGGAGAAATGTTGAAAAATTATCTGTCGCTCAAAAACGGGACGGATGTGCGCGGCACGGCGATCGCGGGCGTCGAAGGCGACCCCGTCACCCTCACCGAAGAAGCGGTGAAGGACATCGGCAAGGCATTCTGCATGTGGCTGTCCCTTGAAAAGCATATCGCCAAGGCGGCCGTCGCCATCGGGCACGATTCCCGCCTCTCCGCAAAAAAAATCGAGGGTTGGCTGACGGAAGCCGTCACCGCCTGCGGTTCGGACGTGATTTTGACGGGTCTAAGCTCCACGCCCTCCATGTTTATGCTTCTCCAAGAAGATTTCGGCGCGGACGCTTCCATCATGATCACGGCGAGCCATTTGCCCTATCAGAAGAACGGGCTCAAATTCTTCCTGAAAGAAGGCGGGCTCGAAGGCTCGGACGTCGAACAGATCCTGTCCCTTGCGCAGGCGGGCGTCTCGATCGGCGCCGCCGAGCAGGGCTCCGTGACCGAAAAACCCTATCTTGCAACATATGCACGGGGGCTCGTGGAAAAGGTCCGCCGCGAGACGGGAAAACAGGAGCCGCTCAAAGGGAAAAAGATCGTCGTCGACGCGGGCAACGGCGCGGGCGGATTTTATGCCGATCTCGTCTTGAAGCCGCTCGGTGCGGACACAGAGGGTTCCCAATTTTTGGAGCCCGACGGCAGTTTCCCGAACCATATCCCCAATCCCGAAAACGAGACCGCCATGCAGTCCGTCTGCGCCGCGGTGGGAAAGAACCATGCCGACTTCGGCATCATCTTCGATACGGACGTCGACAGGGCGGGCGCGGTCGCTCCCGACGGCAGGGAGATCAACCGCAACCGTCTGATCGCGCTCATCTCCGCCATTCTTCTGGAAGAGAAGAAGGGCGTCATCGTCACCGACTCCGTGACGAGCGACGGGCTGACGACGTTTATCGAAAGCCGCGGCGGCGTCCACCGCCGTTTCAAACGGGGCTATAAGAACGTCATCAACGAGAGCAAGCGTCTCAACGCGGAAGGGGAATACTCCCCTCTCGCTATTGAGACGAGCGGCCACGCCGCACTCAAAGAAAATTATTTTCTCGACGACGGCGCATACCTCGTGACGCGGCTCCTCATCGCCCTCGCAAAGAAAGGCGATCTCGAAAGTCTCATCCGCGATCTTCCCGAACCCGTGGAAGCGGAAGAGGTGCGGCTGCACTTTAAGGCGGGCGTCGACTTCAAGACGCTCGGCGAGGAAGTCCTCACGGATTTCCGCGGATACGTCGGAAAAACGCCCTACCTCTCGCTTGCGCCGAGCAGTTTCGAGGGCGTGCGCGTCAACTTCGACCATGCCCACGGCGACGGGTGGACGCTTCTTAGAATGAGTCTACACGAGCCTATCATGCCCGTAAACCTCGAGAGCAATTCCGTCGGCGGCGTCGCAAAGATGAAGGCGGAACTGTATGAATTTCTGAAAAAGTACGACTTCCTCGAAACCGAAAAATTAAAATAAAATTTGAAAAATCATAAGGAGATATATGTATGAAACAGACGACCATCAATGCGATCCGCATTCTTTCGGCGGAAGCGATCCAAAAGGCAAATTCGGGTCACCCCGGGCTCCCGCTCGGCTCCGCCCCCATCGCCTACACGCTTTGGCAGAATTTTTTGAAATTCAACAACAAGGATCCCAAATGGGATGACAGAGACCGTTTCGTCCTCTCCGCAGGGCACGGCTCCATGCTCAACTACTCCCTGCTCTATCTCTACGGGTTCGGGCTCACCGTGGAAGATCTTCAAAACTTCCGCCAGCTCGGCTCCAAGACGCCCGGCCATCCCGAATACGGCCACACAAAGGGCATCGAGACGACGACGGGCCCCCTCGGGCAGGGCATCGCGAATGCCGTGGGGATGGCGGTCGCGGAAGCGCACCTCGCCGCAAAATTCAACCGCGAAGGCTTCCCCATCGTCGATCACTACACCTATGCGCTCTGTGGCGACGGCTGTCTCGAAGAGGGGATCTCCTACGAGGCATGCTCGTTCGCGGGCACGCACGAGCTCGGAAAACTCATTCTCTTTTATGACGATAACGACATCACCATCGAGGGCAATACCGACATTACCTTCAAAGAGGACGTCGGCGCCCGCTTCAAGGCGCAGAACTGGCAGGTGCTTCACGTCGATCTCGTTAAAAATCCCGATAACGTGCTGATGATCGCAAACGCCATCCGCAAGGCGCAGAAGGATCTGAAACACCCTTCGATCATCATCTGCAAGACGAAGATCGGATACGGCACGCCCCTCGAAGGCAGCCACAAGTGCCACGGCTCCCCTCTCGGCGTTGAAAATTTGCAAAAGACGAAGGAAAAGCTCGGCTGGACTTCTGCCCCCTTCGAAGTGCCCGAAGAAGTGCTCAAACACTGCAAGACGGCGGGCAGACGCGGCGCAAAGCGCGAGAGAGAATGGAAAGCGATGTTCGCGGAATACGAAAAGCAGTATCCCGAGCTCGCCGCGGAATACAAGGCGGCGATGAAGGGCGAACTTCCCGATTACACCAAAATGGAAGAGCTCTTTGCCTTTGAAAAGCCCATGGCGACCCGCCAGACTTCCGCGCAAGTACTTCAAAAGATCGCGGCGGTCACCCCGACGCTCATGGGCGGCAGTGCGGACCTCGCCCCCTCCAATCTCTCCGATATGAAGAATACGGACGCGGTCACTTACGGCGATTTCGCACCCGGCTCCTATGAGGGCAGAAATATGCACTTCGGCATCCGCGAACATGCGATGGCGGCGATCGCAAACGGCATGCAGCTTCACGGCGGCGTCCATGCGTATTGCTCCACCTTCTTCATCTTCTCCGATTATTGCAAACATGCGATGCGGCTCTCCGCCCTCATGAATATCCCCGTCGTCTACATTCTCACGCACGACAGTATCGGCGTCGGCGAGGACGGTCCCACCCACGAACCCGTGGAACAGCTTATCGCGCTCCGCTCCATTCCCAATATGAAGGTCTACCGTCCCGCGGACGGGAAAGAGACGGCGGCGGCGTGGATCTCCGCGCTCACGGGGACGTCCCCCACCGCGCTCGTCCTCACGAGGCAGAACCTGCCCCAATATGAAAACAGCGGGCTCGCGGCTCTCAAAGGCGGCTATGTGCTCGAAGATTGCGAGGGAAAACCCGACGTGCTCCTCATCGCAAGCGGCTCCGAGGTCGAACTGTGCGTCAAGGCGAAAGCGGCTCTCGCGGAAGAGGGCGTCAAGGCGCGCGTCGTCTCCATGCCCTGCTTCGAGGAATTCGAAAAACAGAGCGATAAATATAAGGAGAGCGTGATCCCGTCCTCCGTCAAGGCGCGCGTGTGCGTCGAGGCGGGCTCCCCTTACAGCTGGTATAAGTATGCGGGGGACAAGGGCGAGATCGTCGCAATGTCCACCTTCGGCGCGAGCGGCCCCGCTCCCAAGCTGTTTGAAAAGTTCGGCTTCACCGTTGAAAACGTCGTCGAAAAGGCAAAATTGAGTTTGAAGAAATAACGTACGGGGGCGCTTTCCGCGCCCCCTTTTTGACTATCGTAGCGGCATTCCGATTACGTCATGGTGAGCGTAGTCGAACCATCACCTTATTTTATAATGCGGTGACCCTTCGACACGCCGCAAGGACAGCGGCGGCTACTTCGCGCCAAGGGCGGCGCTCGTGCCGCGCTTCGACAACAAAAAGAACGTGCGCGCGGGGCAGCATGACGTATTTTTACGACACCCCCTCAGTCTCGCAAAGGTCGCCAGCTCCCCTAAGATGGGCGCCAGAGGGGGCAGCCTCCTACGAGGGCGCGCCAAAGCACATAATTACCTATGAAATCTTTGAAAGACAATCGTTTCTACGGCTACGCCGCGCTCTTCTTCGTCTATGCGGCGGCAGCGGCGGGAGGGATCGCGATCTATCTGTCGCTCCCTCTCCCCTTTTGGCTGTCCCTCTTCATCGCCGACGTTGCGGCGACCGTCCTTGTGTTCCTGTTCAGTCTCCTTTACGGGAACGCCTCCGTCTACGACCCCTATTGGAGCGTCCAGCCCATCGTCATCCTTGCGGCGTTTGGGATCGGGGAGGGAGTCTCTTTCGCTTTCCTCTTCCCCCTGATCGCCGTCTGCATCTGGGGCGTACGGCTCACGGCAAATTGGGCGTATACCTTTCACGGGCTCGAACATCAGGACTGGCGGTATACGATGCTCAAAGAAAAGACGGGGAAATGGTACTTTTTCATCAATTTGATCGGGATCCACCTCGTGCCGACCCTCGTCGTATACGGGTGCGTCCTGCCCGCCGTCTTTACGGCGGTCTATGCGCCACAGCTCAATGCGGGCGGTATTGTGTTCTTTGTCCTCTCCCTTCTCGCCGTTCTCTTGCAGGGCACGGCAGATGTGCAGATGCACATTTTTCGCAAAAAGAAAACGGGCGGGTTCATACGGACGGGGCTTTGGAAATACGCGCGGCATCCGAATTATCTCGGCGAGATCCTCATGTGGTGGGGCGTCGGACTTGCCGCGGTCTGCCTCATGCCCGCGAGGTGGTATCTGCTCGGCGGCGCGCTTGCGAACACCCTGCTCTTTTGCTTTGTGAGCGTTCCGCTCGCCGACGGACACCAGTCGCGCAAGGATGGATTTGAGGAATACAAGAAGAACACCCGCGTGTTTCTCCCCCTCTATAAAAAACAAAAATGATCCCGCACTCGCGGGATCTGCGCGTAGATACTCATGATGAACAGGAGCCGCCCCCCATTGAAGGGGGCGGCTCCGCTAAAAGCAAGAATAGAACTCATAACGAATATTGCTACGGAAATACAGATCGGGATCCAAGGAATTTGAAAAGAACTCACCGCACCCGCAAGGAATTCTTCTTTCGCCAAACAAAGACTGCGAATCAAAAATAACGTGGAAATGTCCGTCGCGCACCTTTGGATCCATCTGCCCAAATTGAGAAAAAGGTTATCGCGCTTGCCTTTGGGTGAGAGCAGGCAATACGAAACCCAAAATTCCAGCGCGTGTTTGAATTTTGGTTTTGCTTTTATCTCATTTTCGTTTTGTTTCAAAAATCCGGTTACATCAAAATGACTTCTCTTTGCCCATTTGACAGAAGGAGAAACATATGACCAACTCATAAAGATCCATGCGATGATAGCCATGAGAGGCGACAATATTACACCGGCAATAAAAGTTTCATTGATAAGTTCATCATTTAAGACATCAAGCAGAACAAGCGCCGACAAAATGAACGGAACAAAAATACCGATTATGACCGTAGCAGACACTGCAATGTGAAATATCAGCGTGCGTTTCGCCTCTCGGGGGCAAGCCGCCTTCCATGCCTGCACGGGGCCGATCATTTCGCCCGCGGGACATTGAATTGAAGTCATATTTTTTCTCCTCAATAGTATTTATATTTCTATTATACAGTAATAAAAATGCATAGTCAAGCATTTGAGAAAAATTTCAGATAAAATGTAGAAAATATTTTAGTAAGCTGTTGAGGAGAACAATGCAATTAAAAATCCGGGAACTTCGGGAAGAGTTTCAGATGACGCAAAAGGAGCTTGCGGAAAAAGTATCGAGCGCACAGCGAAATGTGAGCAACTGGGAAAACGGCGTAAATGAGCCCGATCTCGATACCGTCGTCAAGCTCTGCGAGATTTTTCATGTCGGGCTCGAAGAATTATTCGGGTTCGAAGCAGACTCCGCCGTATCTGCCGCGGATCGGGAACTCCTCTCAAAGATCAAAAAATTGACCCCTTCGCAAACCGCCGCGCTCTCCGCGTTTCTCGATACCCTCTCAAAATAATCCGTCAAAAGGAGATCGATATGACATTGAACGACATGGAACAGCTGTACTTGAAGCGGCAGAGCTGCCGCGCGTTTTCGGACAGGGAAGTCGATGAGGAGCTCATCATAGAGATCTGCCGCATTGCCCTTCTCGCGCCCTCCGCATGCAACGCACAGCCCTGGCAGCTCATCGCCGTCATGGGCGAAAAACGGGCAGAGTTTGTGAAAGCCGTCCAGCCGATGGGAATGAATAAGTTCGCGTCCGACGCAAAGGCGCTCATCGTCGTCGCCGAGGACAAGAGCGGCGGGATCATGAAATTCGGCTCGATTTTCAAGGAAAATACCTACATCAAAAACGATCTCGGAATTCTGACCGCCCATCTCGTTCTCGCGGCGGAAGCGGCGGGGCTGGGCACATGTATTTTAGGCGCACGCGATGAAAAGAAGTTGAGAGAGCTTCTCGGCTTCAAAAAGGAGAGGCATATCCCCCATGTAATCGCCGTCGGCTACCCCAAAGAGGGCTACGAGATCCGTGAAAAAAAGCGCAAACCGCTCGACGAGACGTTTACGCTTTTGAAGTGAGATCTTCAAGGGGGAACCAAGACAACCCCCATCACCGCCGCAAGCGGCGGAGCCGCCACCCTACCAAGGGGGCGGCCTTCCTTTCTGTCCCTTATAGGACGCGCCCAAAATAAAGTGGAACGTAATTCAGAATCATTGCCCACCCCCTTAGTCCCCCTCCTTGGGAGGGGGCATATTTGGACGTTCGCGGAAAGGGTGACAACGCAAAGGCATAAAAATCGCGGGGAAGAAGCAACCTTCTTCCCCGCTGAATTTTTAGCTTAGGAAAATTCCCTCATATCCTTGATTGCGTCGGAAGTGAACCAACCCAAGTGATCGTTCGCATTTCCCGTTCCAGGATAATAGCGATCTGTCATCGCAAATGCGCCGACGTCTTTTTTCGCCTCGACGCCGTCCAATGTGATCGTCGCGCCGTTCTCGATGATGACGGAGTAAAACGCATCGCCCGTTTCCAATTCCAAATCACTATAACCCGATACTTCTCCATTAGACTTAAAATACACTTTTTCCGTTCCGTTTCTCTGGGCTGCAAAGAACCTTACCCCGCCGCCCCCTTCTGTGCTGCCGATGATCTTCGCGTTTGCGCCGATCGTGCAATGTGCGTCGAGAATGATATGAGACGGAAGATCAGCCTCCGGATCATCATACCAATAGTTGTTGAGGATAAAGAAACCGTACGCCATGCCGAGATCCAAACCAAGATCGATCTCTCCATTGAAATTCACTTCGCCGCCGCCGATAACCACAAACGCCATTGCATTGGAATAGTTGGATCCTTCGGCCTTATCCGGATCCAAAGACTTCCCGTCAATAACGATTTTAGAGCCTTCTTCCATATTCACGACCCCATTCGGATAGACATCAAAGGCGCCGTAACTGCAAGCGGAATTGTGATAGAGGATCTCCGTACCTTCGTTGATATTCAAAACCGTTTTTTCTTCACTCTTGGCGTTGTTTCCGACGACAAACGGGAAGATCGGACCTTCCGACTCTACCGTCGTAGCGTTCAGGTTCATCTCGGCGCCTTCGCTGATGTAAATGCCGTAGCCGCCTTCTGTCTGATGTCCGTCGGCATTTTCGCCTTGTTTTACGATGATCTTCGCATCGCTTTCGACGTCGATCTTCCCGCCCGTCACATACATTGCATGGCTGTTGTTTTCGGTGCTGTTGATGATCTCAAAGTCAATATTTGTGATCTTCAAATCCGCGTTGTTCACCCGCATTGCATAGGTGCCTTCGTCGCGGGCGCTTTGATTGTCCGCTTCGGCCACGTTGAGGGTGAATTTACCCCGCTCTTCGGAATCGGGCGTCGCGTTCGAATCGGTGATCGTAAGCGACCCGCCGTCAAAACAAAATCCCTTGCTTTCCTCTTGATTCTTTTCGATGGCGACATTGTTTCCCTTGACGTCCAAGGTGATATCTTTATCCGAAATATTCATGGCGGAAGAATCCGTGATCGTAAGATCGCCGCTTAACTCGAGCGTGTCGCCGTCCTCGACCTTTTCGAATACTTCTTCGATATTGGAATCCTTATTCACTTCAAATCCGTGGACACCGCTCTGGATATTACCGCAATAGTCGCATTTGCCGTAGTTTTCCTCATTATAGCTGTGATTTTCAGCCACTGCGGGCAGGATCTCCGCAAAGGAGGCGTGACACCCTTCGCACGTCCAAACGCCGATCCCCGGGATCACGCATTTGGGATCGTAAACGGTATAAACAGTCCCTTTGGTATGTTCATGCCCCGCTTCTGCGGGCGTCACGCTGTATGTATGGACGGAACCGTCCGTATACGTGACGACGAGGGAATCCGCCTCGGAAGTGTAGCTTTCAACGTCGCCCTTGATCCAGCCGCGCGCCGTCTTTTGCCAAAATTCGCCGCTCGTGACGACGAGGCAGGCGTCCCCTTCTTCTCCCTGTACATTCTCGGGAGAGCCGCTTTCGATCACGTGCAGATAACCGCTCTGCGCCTGCGCCTCGGGCGCCGCGGGAGTTGTTTCGAGAGAGTCCGACGCACATGCGGCTCCCGTGAGCGCAACTCCGAAACAGAGCGCGCCCGAAAGGAGCAAAAGCCCCTTGTGAAGATGTTTTCTCATAGTTTCTCCTCTTTTCGGTTTTTTTCGGCGGGAAACTTATAATGTTTTTTAGTTTGTCATTGCATGACAAACTGCCCCCATGGGGGCAGAAATTCGCCGCCGCGAACTTTTTTTATTTTAACGCAGTTCGCTTTGTTTGTCAATTATTTTTTTGAATTTACAAAAATTTTCCGCTGTATTTTTTAGATTTTTCGGCGGATGCGGGGGAAGCCGGGGAAAAACGGAAGAATGTGCGGTTCGGAAGCCGCCTCTTGCTTTTCTCCGTTGACTGTGACATATCCCCCGCCGACGCGGTAAGTCCCGACGTTGCTCTCCCCGTCAAACGTAAAACTTGCGCCCGCATCCTCGGTATCGTTCCCGTAGAGATAGACGGAACAGACGCCCGACGGCGCTCTGACTTCCGTCTTTTTCAGGCTGACGCTCGCGGGGGAAAGATATGCCGCATAGCTCCTGTTCCCGATGACGAGCCCGCCCATGGGAACCTCGTTGCCCTGGCTCCACGGCTCCGAAAAATATTTATCGCGGTCGGGATACGCCCCCGTGACTTCGAGCGTGCTGTCCTCGATCTCCGCATTCCCGCACCGCACGACGAGCGCCTGCCGCGAGCCCTTCAAAACGCTTTTCTTGACCGAAAGCGTGCACGGCACGTTGACGAGCACGGCAGTGGAGTCGCCGTCCGCGGTATCCCCGCTCTCCCGCAAGGCGGAGAGCGCAGAATTTTCGATCCTGACCGTCATATGATCCCCATACGTCGCATTCGTGGAGAGCGCATAGTAACCGCTCGTTGTGATCTCGGAATCCATGATGGTGACCGAGCTGTTCTCCATGGGGCAGACGAGAGGCCCGTTTCCGTCGTAAAGCACCCCGTTGAGGGTGAGAGAAGCCTCTTTCCCGACGAGGAAAACCGCCCGCTGTGAGGCGATCGCGTCGTCTGCGTCCGATGCGATCGTTCCCCCCTCGACCGTAAGGGACGTTCCTTCCGCAACGGAAAAAGAGGAATTGCCTTCGATCGTGAGCGTATGCCCCCCGAGTTTCAGGGCTGCGTCCTTGGAAAGCGCCGTATGCGCGGAAAGAGTGAGGTCTGTCTGCGCCTCGATCGTGCCGCCCTGCCCGATCTGTGCGCCGATCTCGGCGGCGGAAAAGATCTTATCCGCCCGAACGCCATAGGAAAGAAGGAGAGAACGTTCCTCCTCCGTCTCAGCCTGATAGCTTTTGGCGGGATCGACCATCAGCATAGGGGTATTTTCGGTGTCCGACGTGCTTTCGTCCGAATAGACGATCTCAAACCACGTCTTGATGCCCCACTTGTCTCTCTTTTGATTGATTTGTTTGACGCCGACGCCCTGTTCGCCCTGTTCACCCTCTGCGCCTTTCTCGCCGCGTTCGCCCTGTTCGCCCTTTTGCCCTTTCAGGCTGTCGAGCCATTCCTCTTCGGAGCCGTAAAAGCCCTGATTTACGGCGGCGTCGTAGGCAGAAAGCCCCCTCTCGCCCCGCTCGGGCTCTTTGAACGCCCCCACGCAAAGCACGATGATCGCCGCGACGAGCAGTGCCGCGCTCAAAACCGTCAAAACATAGATGACGGTAAGCATATTTTCCTTTCGCTTTTCGTCCATAACCCCTCCCGAAATCAAGGGTATTATGCCGCAATTTTTTCCTTTTATGTAAAAATCCGCCCCTTTCCGAACAGAAAAGAGCGGGAGACATCTTCAAAAACAAAAAATCAACTTTTTCCCTTGCGGGCGCGGATCTTTTTGATCTCGGCTTCATAACCGTGATCGGAGGGACGGTAAAAGACGGAATCTTTCAGAGAGTCGGGAAGATATTGCTGTTTCACCCAGCCGCCGAAGTTATGCGGATAGAGATACTTTGCGCTCTCCGCCTTCATCTCTTTGCTGCCGAAAGAGTTGTCGCGCAGGTATTTCGGGATATCGTCGTCCTTGCTCTCTTTGGCGGCGCGCCTTGCGTCGTCCATCGCCATGACGACGGAATTGCTCTTCTCCGCCTCGCAGACATAGATGATCGCCTCGGTAAGAGGCAGGAAGCCCTCGGGCGCGCCCATGTTCTGAAACGCCGTGAGCGCCGCGGTCGCCATGAGAAGGGCGCGCGGATCGGACATGCCCACGTCCTCCGCCGAATGGGCGATGACCCGCCGTATGACGAGAAGCGGGTCGCAGCCGCCCTCGATGAGTCGGAAGGCATAGTAGAGCGCGGCGTCCGCGTCGCTTCCGCGGAGCGATTTGCAGAAGGCGGACAGAATATCGTAATATAAGTCCTCGTTATAGCTAAGCGCCTTGCGCTGGATGGACTGTTCGGCGTCCGAGAGCCGCACGTGTACTTTCCCCTCTTCGTCCGTGGGGGTCGTCAGGACGGCGAGTTCGAGGGCGTTATAGGCGCATCTCAAATCTCCCGCCGCCGTGCGGGCGATGTGGTCGAGCGCGTCATCGTCGACCGTAGCCATGTAGCTCCCGAGCCCCTTGCGCTTGTCGTGCAGGGCATGTTCGAGCGCGCCGCGGATCTCCTCCGCGGTCAGGGGCAGAAATTCAAAGACGCGGCAGCGCGAAACGATCGCGGGCGTCATGGAAGCGTAGGGATTTTCCGTCGTGGAGCCGATGAAGAGGATCGTCCCCTGTTCGATCGCGGGGAGAAGGGAATCGGACTGCGTTTTGGAAAAACGGTGACACTCGTCGAGCAGAAGATAGGTTCGCTTTCCGAACATTTTGAGGTTGTTCCGCGCCGTCTCCACCGCCTTTTTGACGTCGGCAACGCCCGAACTTACCGCATTCAGGCGCACGAACTCCCCGTTCGTCTGCGCCGCGATGACGTTGGCGAGCGTCGTCTTGCCGCACCCCGGGGGGCCCCAGAAAATACAGCTCCCAAGTCTGTCGAGCGAGATCGCGCGGCGGAGGAGGGAGCCCTCCGAGACGATGTGGCTCTGACCGACAAAGTCCTTGAAGGTTGCGGCGCGCATGCGCTCGGCGAGCGGCTTTGCTTTTTCTTCGTTGTCGTTAAAATCGAAAAGATCCATCATTCCCCCGTGAAATTTTTGATTTTTTCCGCTTTTTTCACCCCCAGCTCGTACCCCTTTTCATAGGCAAAGCCGAGATCTTTTACCTGATATTGATCCATTCCGCCGAGTTTTGGTTCGAGCCACAGATCGACATGTTTCCTTAGCACGCGGCTGCGCTGCGTCATGCGGGTATCCATGACGTCGATCACGCGGAGAAGGGTATTGAGAAGCCTTCCCGACGGCGCTCTTTCTTGGAGCGGATTGCCGAGCACGTCCACCGCGACGACGATTTCCGCCCCCATCTCCTTGATCTCCCGCGTGGGAACGCGTTCGAGGATACAGCCGTCCACGAGCATTTCGTACCCGCCGAATTTTGCGGGCGTGAACACGCCGGGAATGGACGAGGAGGCGAGCGCCGCATCGGCAACGTTGCCCTCCTTCAAAAGGACGGTCTTACCCTCGACGAGATCGGTCGCGATGCAGGCGAAGGGGATCTTGAGTTCCGAAAAATCCTTTTCCCCCATGAGTCCGACGAGAAGTTTCCTCGCCTTTTGCGTGCGCATGAGGCCGTTTCTTCGGATGGGCGCAAGGTTCAAAGAGGCGATGTCGCCGAGTTTGAGATCGAGGATCTTTTCCCGCATCGCCGCGGGGGAGACGCCCGCCGCATAGAGCGCGCCGACGACCGCTCCCATGGAGCACCCGGCGATATAGTCCGCGCGGACGCCGGCTTCGTCGAGTGCCTGTAAAAAGCCGATATGCGCAACGCCGCGCGCGCCGCCTGCGCCGAGGGCAAGCCCCAATGTTTTCCGCATAAAATCCTCTCTAAGCTCGTATGATTTACCATGCCGTTCAAAAAAAGGGCGATGTATGCGATCGCCGCGGCGCCCATCCTTGCCGCCATGGTCTTATTTTTGCTCTCCCCCGCGCGGTACGGAGCGTGCGTGCTCGAGGGGATCTCTCTTTGGGCGAGCTGTGTTTTGCCCGCAACCTTTCCCTTTCTCTTTCTGACGGCGCTGTTGACCCGTGGGACGCTCTACGACCGCGCCGCGGGGAAAGCCGCCCCCTTCTTTTCGAAGCTCTTCCGCGTCTCGGGAGCGGGCGGGTGCGCCGCGATCCTGTCTGCGCTCTCGGGCTATCCCGTCGGGGCGCGGACGACGCTCGATCTCTCCCTAAGCGGTCAGATCTCCTATGAGGAACGCTTCCGCGTCGCCTGCCTCGCCTCGACGACCGGCCCCATGTTTCTGGTCGGCGCGGTGGGAGGCGGCATGTTTTCCTCCCCCTCTCTTGGGTGGCTGATGCTCGCCTGCCACTATTTCGGCGTATTTTTTGTCTGTTTTTTGCTGCGGTTTACGGGAAGTCCGCAAAAGAGCGTCGCCGCGCCCGCACAAAAGCGCGGAAACGCCCTCTATGACAGTTTGTACTCTTCCGTGATCTCCATTCTTTGCGTGGGAGGCTCGATCGCCCTCTTTTACGCCTTCTCGCAGATGGTTCTCGATCTCCTTCCGCCCATACCGCCCTATGCCGAGGGCGCGGTGCGCGGGCTCTTCGAAATGACGGCGGGCTGCAAAGTGTTTTCCGCCGCCCCTTCCCCCTTCGCCCTTGCGGGCTGCGTCTTTCTGACGACCTTCGGGGGGCTGTGCGTGCTCGTGCAACAGCTCGCCTTTCTGTCCCAGGCGGGGATACGGACGGGACGGTTTATCGCGGTCAAACTCGTGCAAGCGATCCTTGCGGGCGGGATCTGCTACCTTTTGGGCATGTGGATCTTATAGTTTCAACGCCCCGCCGCCTTACAGATAGGCACCGAGAAGTTTGAACGCCGTGCAATACGCCTTGACCTCGGAGAGCGCCTCACGGATCTTTGCCGAAGCGATATCTCCCGCAAATTCGATAAAAAACCGATATTGCCCGAAAGAATCCTTTAAGGGGCGGGATTCGATCCGCGTGAGATTGAGCCCGTAGCGGTAAAAGATCGCGAGAAGCCCGAGGAGCGACCCGGGTTTATGGGCGCACTCCGAGCACAAAAATACCATGGAACTTCGGCGCGCCCTACCTTCGTCTCCCCGCACGACCCGCAGAAAACGCGTAAAATTCTGCTTGTTGTCCGCGATGTTTTCCGCGGAGAGGACGAGCCCCTCCCGCTTGACATGCGCGCCGACGATACCCGCGGAAGTCCTGTCGAGACGGCTGACGCTCTCGGCGGTCGAAGCGGTCGCGATGAGCGCCGCGGACGGAAAATTTTCGTGCAGGTACTGCGCGCACTGCCCGAGCGCCTGTTCGTGCGAATAAACGGTCTTGATATCCTCCCGCCTGACCCCTTCGAGCGTCGCAAGACGGTGGTCGATGGGAAGCATATACTCTTCCTCTCCGAAAATGTCGGCGCCTGCGAGAAGGTCGAGGACGGGCAGAACGCCGCCGTTGAGAGAATTCTCGACGGGAAGCACGGCACAGTCCGCCTCTCCCCCGACAAGGAGAGAGACGGCGTCCGAAAAGCTGTGACAGAGGACGATCTCGCACCCCTTGCACAGCTCCCGCGCGGCAAGCTCCGAATAGCTTCCCGCGGGACCGAGGCAGCTCGCCTTCAAGGCGCCGCCCCGTCCTTTCTCCGCTTTGTACGGCTTCTCCATAAGTACTCCTTATACTTTTTCCGCGATTTCGAGCACGAGCCGCTCGGTATCCTCCCAGCCGAGGCAGGGGTCGGTGATGGACTGCCCGAAAACGAGGTCGTGCTTCTGGCAGCCCTCCACAAGGAAACTTTCGATCATGAATCCTTTGAGAATGCTCTTGAAATCGGGATCATAGCGGCGGTTTCCGAGCGCTTCTTCGACGATCCTGATCTGCTGGCGGAACTGTTTGCCCGAGTTGGAGTGGTTGGCGTCGATGATGACGGCGGGATTTTTGAGCCCGCCCTCCGTGTTGCGGTAGCTTTCGACGAGCTGCATGACCGTCTCGTAGTGGTAATTCGGAATGTCGTTTCCGTAGTTATCCACCCTGCCGCGCAGAACTGCATGCGCATAGGGATTGCCGGTTGTCGCGACCTGCCAATTATGATATTTGAACACCTGCGCGCTCTGCGCGGCAAAAATCGAATTGATGAGCACGGGAATAGAACCGCCCGTGGGATTCTTCATGCCGACGGGGAGTTCGATCCCGCTCGAAACGAGCCTGTGCATCTGGTTCTCGCTCGAACGCGCGCCGACGGCGACGTAAGTCAAGAGATCTTCGACATAGGCGTAATTTTCGGGATATAACATCTCGTCCGCGGCGGAGAGCCCGCTCTCTTCGATGACGTTGATGAGCAGAGACCGAATGGTGCGGATCCCCTTTAAGGTATCCTCCCTGTGTTCGGGATCGGGCTGGGTGAACATGCCTTTATAGCCCACCCCGCGCGTGCGGGGCTTGGCGGTGTAGACGCGCGGCACGAGGACGAGCTTGTCCTTGACCTTTTCGTTGAGCTTCCCGAGCCTTCTCACATATTCGAGCACGGGCGCGCTCTCGTGCGCGGAGCAGGGCCCGATGATGAGAAGGAGTTTGTTGCTTCTCCCCGCGATCACATCCTTTGCGAGCTCGTCGCGCTCCGCCTTGATCGCCGCAAGGTCCGCCCGCACGGGCTGTTCGGCGCGGATCTCCTCAAAGGTCGGGATCTCAATCTGTCTTTGAAACATCTGTATTTCTCCTAAGAATATAATCATAAACCGCCCCGGGGACATAATTTTCATAGGGCGTCCCGAAGGCGATGGCATTCTTCACAAGCGTGGAACTGATGTGCGTATGGCACTGTTCGGCGGGAAGATAGAGGGTAACGAGGTCGGGATAGAGTTCCTTGGAAGCATAAAAATCATCCGTCTCGTAAGCGACGTCTACGGCGTTCCGCACGCCGCGCACATAGAAGGGCGTCCCCTCTTGTTCGAGGAGACGGACGATCGCGCCGTTCCACACGAGCACGCGCACCCGCTTTTCCTCCGCAAAGACTTCTTTGATCATTTCTTCCCGTTCGACCGCGGAGAACATCGTCTGTTTTTTTCTGTTCTCGGCAACGGCGACGACGACCTCGTCGAAGAGCATAAGACTCTTCTTTACCGTATCGGCATGTCCGACGGTAAAGGGATCGAACGTCCCCGCAAAGACACATTTTTTCATATTTGGCTCCTTTTGAAAAAGACGACGCTCGTCCTTCCGTAATTTCTTGCGTCCGCTTCCTCGAACCCGCAGGGCGGCGCGATCTTCCGCTCGCTCTCCGCAACGACAAGCCCGCCCGCAGAGAGGAGCTCCCGCTTAGCGACAAGCGTTAAGATCTCCCCCATGCAGTCCATCCGATAGGGCGGATCGCAGAAAATGAGATCGAAGGGCCCCGCGACCGTTTTCAGGCAGGCAAGGTAATCGAGGCGGTAAACTTTCGCGGATTCCTTCGCCGCCGCAAGATTTTTTCGGAGCACCGCGAGGCTTTCGGCGGAATGATCGTTGAAAACGACCTCCCCCGCCCCACGCGAGAGGCATTCGAGCCCCAGCGCGCCGCTTCCCGCAAAGAGATCTAAAACTCTTGCGCCTTCGAGCCTGTCCGACAGGATCTGAAAGACGGATTCCTTCACGCGGTCGGACGTGGGACGGATCTCCTTCCCCGCAAAGGGGACGAGTTTCAGCCCGCGGTGTTTTCCTGCGATGATCCTCATTTTTTCTTCTTCCCCGCAGATCTTATCGCCTCTTCCCGCTCCTCTTCCCGAAGTTTCCTGCCGCGCTCGACGAACGCGCCGACGAGATATGCGATCCCGCTGACGAGAACGGGCAGAAGGACGAAGATGAGCGACCAGAGCGGATCGAGCTTCATTCCGACGCCCCCCTCGCCCGGTCCGAACCAAGTGATGGGAATGATCGCCCAACCCGCGAACATTGCAAAGAATACGCTTGCGTAAACATAAAAATAGTGCGCCAGAATGCCGAGGATGATGACGGGGACGCCGACGAGGAGCCCGATATAAAAGCCTTTCCACGGCCGAAACTCCCGCTCAGGTCTGTGGTCGCCGCCCGATTGGATCCCGAGACGGGCGTTTCTCCTGTGGATATTGCCCGTGAGATAGTTATCGTAATGCAGAATGCCCGTATGATACAAGAGATGCGCGTTGAAAAATGCGCCGAACGCGATGCAGATACTGCCGAGCACCATCTCGAGGGTCGTGGACTCGTCGGGCACGATCGCCTGCAAGGCAAGGAGCAGAAGGCTCATGAAGAGATACATAAGGTATGGCGTGACCATACGCCGCCAGCATTCCTTCTGAATGCGCCAAAAGAGCTGCCAACCCGTCGGGTTGGAATAATCCTTGACTTTTTTCGGTTTATCGTTGAGCATTCTTTCCCCCAAAGGACGTTTACGCCCTTATTTTTCATTATACCCCTTTGAAACGGACGTGTCAAGCCATTCCCATTCCCCAAAGGGCGTATCAATAAAAAAAGCCCCTTGCAGGGGGGAGAACCGCGTCAAGGGGCGGGGCGGCGTCATCCTGAACGAATGTGAAGGATCCCGAAGAACGGAGTCCGAACTTTCATTGTCGGGATTCTTCGCTACGCTCAGAATGACGCGGGGGCGGGGAGCCAAGGGTCGGAGCAGCGTCATCCTGAGCCGAAAACGTTGTATTAAGTCCGATGAGTAATTCCGCGAAGGATCCCGAAGAACGCAGTCCGAACTTTCATTGTCGGGATTCTTCGCTACGCTCAGAATGACGCGGGGGCGGGGAGCCGAGGGGTGGCAGCAAGGGTAGGGCTTGAACTTTACCTTATATATTCCTTCACGGCTTTGGAAGGCAGGCGGACGAGCGCCTCGTAGACCGAAGTGCCGTGTTCAAGCGCGTAGCGTTCGAAATCCGAAACGAGGAGAACCTTCCTCCCGAACGGGAGATCTCCCGAAAAGACGGCGGCGTCCATACAGAGCTTCCCGACGGCGCCTTCAAATCCTTCGCGGAAAAAACCGTCCCCGTAGCCGAACCGAAGGGTCGTGAGCCTCTCCCCCTTCCGCTCCGCCGCGGCATATCCCGCCCCGTCGCCGAGCTGCGTACAGCGGTGGGCGACCGTCGCATACAGCTTCATCGCGCGGCGCAAGGGTAGTTTGCACTCTTTCGGGGCGTAGCCGTACAGCCCCAGCCCGACGCGCACCGCGTCCGACATTTTCCCGCCGAAAAAGACCCCGCCCGTCGCCGAAATGTGCATGACCGCCGCGGGCGCGGCCTCTTTCACGGCTTCCGCCGCCTTCAAAAAGCGCATCTCCTGTCCCGCACGGAATTCCGCGTCGGAGGGCTCGAAATAGTGCGAAAAGACGCCTTCGACCCGAATCCCCGCGCGGATCGCTTCCCTTGCGGCGGCGCCTGCGCGTTCGGGACGCAGACCGTAGCGGTTCATGCCCGTATTGACGGCGATATGCGCGCGGGGCGTTTTTCCCGTGAGCTCCCCCGCTTCGGCGATCAAATGCAGGGCGGGCATGGAAGAGACGCTCGCCGTGAGGCCGTAAAGGACGAGCCGCACGCTCTCCTGCACGTTCAGAGGCGGGGTCAGCACCAAAATGTCCTCCGTGATCCCCGCTAAGCGAAGAGCCGCCCCCTCTTCCGCCGTAGCGACGGCGAATGAGGAAGCGACATGATGCAAAGAGAGAGCGACCTCCTCCGCGCCGTGTCCGTAGGCGTCGTCCTTGACAACGGCAATGAGCGAGGTTTCGGCGCGCCGTTTCCATTGCAGTGCATTGGAACGGATCGCGGGAAGGGAAACACGGGCGAGAAGAGCTTGCATGTCTCCATTTTATGCGCCCGCCGCCCTTCCGCGTTACGCCTTATAGATAAAGCGGTGGCAGTTTTCGCACTCGATGACATTCCCGCCCGCGAGCCTGCCGCGCTGGGCGAGCGGCAGATCCATGCCGCACACACACATGTCGCCCGCAAGCGGCACGAGCACGGGGAAGATCTTTTCCCTGCGTTTCTGCTTGTATTTTTCGAGGGTCTCGGACGGGATATTCTTCCCGATCTCGTCAAGGCGGGCGTTGATCGCGGCAATTTCTTTCGCGCGGGAAGCCTGCACTTCCTTATACTTTTCGGCGTATTCCCTGTATTGGCGGTTCATCTGCTTACCCTGTTCCATCATCTTTTTGTATTCCGCCGAGAGCGATTCCGCTTCGGCGGTCAGGCGGGCAAGTTCCGCCTTGACGGCGCGGAGACGTTCGGAGAGCTGCTGGGCGTTCTTCTTATAGAAAGAGACGTCCCCGCCGCCCTCTACGATCTCGTCGATATCGGCATATTCCGCGATCGCCTTGGCGGTCTCCTCCACGCGGGCGATGAGTTCGTCGCGGAGCGTTTTAAGCTCCACGGCGCGCTTGTCCTGCGCGGCGATCCTGCTCTCCGCATTCTTGATAAAATTCCTTGCTTGAAGGGACTTTTTGCGCGCGTCGCTTGCCGCAAGTTCCTGCTCGATCTTTCTGAGCTCTCCGTCCGCCTTCTGATATTCCAATAATTCCTGCAATGTCGACATAAATTAACTCCTTACAGGAGCCGCCCGTCCGTAAACACGGCGCAGGGGATCCCCAATGTTTTTTCGATTGATCGCGCAAAGCGCATAAAGCCGTAATTTTCCGCCGCATAGTGGGTGAGAAGAAGCACGTTGAGCCCCTTTTCCGCCGCTTCGGCAACCAAATGATGTTTTCCGTCCGAAGAGACGATGGTGTCGGCGCCGTGAAGAAGGGCGAACGCGATCGCCCCTTCGTTGAACCCCGCGCCGCAGAAACTCGCCACCCGTTTGACGGGTCTGTCCCCATAGACAAGGAGCCGCTTGGTGCAAAATGTCTCTTCGACCCGCTGCGCGTACTCCTTCAAAGGCGTCTTTGCAACGTCATAGACCCTGCCGTAGCCGCCGCCCGTGAGCTCTTCCATCACGGCAATGGGCGTCTCTCCCCCCAAGCCGTGCATGAGGCTTTCGTCGATCCCTCCTTCCGCGGCGTCCAGATTGAGATGCGCCGAGAGGACGGAAATGCCCGCCCTAAGACAGGAGACGATGTGCGGCGCGTCCTCTTCCGTGAGCCGCATGAGTCCCGTCCAGACGGCGGGATGATGGGTCACGATGCAGTTATATCCCCGCTTTTCTGCCTCTTCGATCGCGGCAGAGGAGAGGTCGAGCGAAAACAGAATGCCCGTGATCTCCCGCCCGCAGTCGAGGAGAAGCCCGCTGTTATCGTGCATGCCCCGCGCCATATATTCCTTGGAGAGCGCAAAGGGCGCGTATGCATCCATTGCATCATAGATTTCTTTCGGTTTCATAGATGATCTCCGTAAGCTCCGCCTTGCGCGCAAGGAGCGCGGCGCGGCTGCTTTCTTTGAGTGTTTGTTTGAGTCTTTCGTCCGTCTTTTCGAGCTCTTCGCGCATTTGCCTTACAAAGGACGGCGAAGCGCCTTTCAGATTATCCCTGCCGAAGCGGTACTCCCGCTCCGTGTATGTATCCGCGGGGAAAGCGGCGCCGAGCAGGACGTCGTAATACTTTTTTCCGTCCGAAAAGGTAAGATCCCGTTGAAGGTTTGCGCCGCGCCCGACCAAAAAACGCCGCAGTTTTTCGGTGTTTTTCATGGGCTGGAAAAGAAAATGCGGAGGAAGATACCCTTCGAGAAGGATCCTGACGATCTCCTCTCCTCCCATTCCCGCAATGAGCACGAGATCGCACGGCTTTGGGATCCCTTTGAGCCCGTCGCACACGACGGGGACGCATTTCCCGCTCTCAATATACGGGTGAAGGAGCTTTTCCGCCTTCCTTAAACATTTTTCGCTGATGTCGGAGATATACGCCTTTTCACACAGTCCGTTTTCAAGCATATACTGCGCCATGTAGCCGTGATCGCAACCCACGTCGGCGAAAACTCCCGTCTTGGGGAGCATGCGGCAGATCGTCCCGATCCTGCCTTCCATCAGTCGAGAAAATCCCTAAGTTTCTTGCTCCTCGAAGGATGGCGGAGCTTTCGAAGCGCCTTCGCCTCGATCTGGCGGATGCGCTCGCGCGTGACGTTGAATTCTCTGCCGACTTCTTCGAGGGTGCGGGGCTTGCCGTCGTCGATGCCGTAGCGGAGACGCAGCACTTTCTCCTCGCGGGGGGTGAGCGTATCCAAAACGCCGAGAAGCTGTTCTTTCAGCATGATGAAGGCGACGGAATCCCCGGGCGTCTGCGTCTTGTCGTCCTCGATAAAGTCGCCGAGGTGCGAATCCTCTTCCTCGCCGATGGGCGTTTCGAGGGAGACGGGATCCTGCGCGATCTTCTGGATCTCACGCACCCTCTGCACTTCGATGCCCATGGCGTCCGCGATCTCCTCGGGCGTGGGTTCCCTGCCATTCTCCTGCAAGAGCATGCGGGAGACGCGGGTGAGCTTGTTGATCGTCTCCACCATGTGCACGGGGATACGGATCGTCCTCGCCTGGTCGGCGATCGCCCTCGTAATGCTCTGGCGGATCCACCACGTCGCATAAGTGGAGAACTTGAATCCCTTCTGGTAGTCGAATTTTTCGACCGCCTTCATGAGCCCGAGGTTACCCTCCTGGATAAGATCGAGAAAGAGCATGCCTCTGCCGACGTAGCGTTTGGCGATGGAGACGACGAGCCTCAAATTCGCCTCGGAGAGACGCTTTTTCGCCGCCTCGTCCCCTTCCTGCATCTTGCGGGCAAGTTCGATCTCCTCGTCTCCCGAAAGAAGAGGCACCCGTCCGATATCTTTCAGGTACATCTTCACGGGATCGTCGAGCCCGATGTCCGAGAGCGCCTGTTCAAAGAGCTCCTTGTCCCTCTCGTCCTCGTCGTAGATCTCGATCCCCATCTCGGGAAGAGATTTATAGATCTGCTCGATCTGCTGGGGGCTTAGATCGTACTTTTCGAGTTCGTCGCAGAGCGCGTTCGTGGGAATGCTTCCCTTCATTCTGTAAGCCGAAGAGAGCTCTTCGATCAGCTCGTTGAGTTTCTGTTCCGTGACAGTCATTAAGAACCTCCTATGTTCTTCATCTTCTTGGTATCTCTGTCGATGCGGGAGAGTAGTTCCCGCCGTTCTTCCGCGGTCTTTGCTTCGGCGAGGGCGGCGCGCGCTTCGGCGATCCGCCGTTGCAGCGTCCTGCGTTCGAGCGTTTTGACGCAGTCGCGGAAATATGCCTCCGCGTGTTCCCCCTCCAGATTATCCCCGAAATCGAGGTTGAGAATGTTTGCGATCTCGCTGTCGTCGGGAAGAAGGTCGAAGATGCCGCTGGCGCGCACCCGTCCCTCCTTCCGTGAAGCCGTGATATACTCCGCGACGGTCCTGTGGACGGCCTCCTCCCAGCCGAGGGAAGAAAGATCGAACCCTGCGGCATAGGGTTTACTCAAAAGGCAGGCGCAGAGCACGAAACGGGCGGCGAGCCGCCAGCCTTCGGCGCTCTCCTCCCGCGCCTTGGGCGGTTTGGGAGCGGTTTCTTCGGGAAGGCGGTCGAGATCGCGCTGCAACGCCCCGAGGCTGACGCCCGACTGCGCGGAGATCTTTTTGAGGAGCTCCTCGCGCTCCGTCTCGCTCTCCGCCTCGCGCACGATCGCAAGCGCTTCCCGCACGAAATCGCGCACCTCGTCCGTCTTTTTGAGATCGTACTTCCGCATGACGGAAAGGATCCTGAAATCAATGAGCGGCATCGCGCTGTCGAGGCATTTCCGGTACCCTTCCGCGCCCATTTTCCGCACGACGTCGTCGGGATCGAGCCCCTCCGGCATGGGAACGACGCGAACCTTGATCCCTTCGTCCTTTAAGATGTCGAGCCCGCGCAGGTTTGCCTTTTGCCCCGCGAAATCGCCGTCGTAGCTGATGAATACGTTCTCGGTATACCGTCTGCACAGGCGCGCCTGCTCTTTGGTAAGAGATGTGCCCATGCTCGCCACGACGTTCCTGAACCCCGCGCTGTAAAGCGAAATGGCGTCCATATACCCCTCTACCATGATGAGGCTGGGAAGCCCGCCCGCGCGCTTCTCCTTCTTAACGAGGTTGATGTTATAAAGATTTTTGCTCTTGTTGAAGAGGATCGTCTCCCGCGTGTTCTTATATTTGGCGCGGTCGGTGGGTTTTAAGATCCGCCCGCCGAAGGCGACGACTTCATCCATGTTGTTGATGATGGGAATGATGAGCCTCTCCCCTTCCGCGTCGATGAGCCTTCCCTCTTCCGTGCTCGCGCAAGCGCCGCTTTCGAGGCATTCCTCTTTCGTGTAGCCCGCCGCAAGCAAGTGCCCGGGCAGGGAAGAATAATCCAGCGACGCGCCGATCCCGAATTTCCTCGCGACAGAGGGGGTGATCGAACGGGAAGAGAGATATTGAAGGTGCGCCTCCGCCCTCCCGCCGTAGAGATTGCCGAGATAAAAGCGCGCGGCGTCCTTCATGAGCGCGGAGAGCCTGTCCCGCTTCTTTTTTTTGAGCAAGGCTTCTTCGGCGGAACGGTCGTCGCGGGCGGGAACTTGAAGCCCCGCGCGGGCGGCAAGGATCTGCACGGATTGGTTGAAATCGACGTTCTCGTATTCCTTTACGAACCCGATGACGTCCCCCGACGCCCCGCATCCGAAGCAATGATAATATCTGTCCGCCGCGTTGACGGAAAAGGAAGGCGTCTTTTCATGATGAAAGGGACAGCACGCCCAATAGTTGTATCCGCGGCGTTCCAGCTTGATATAAGAGCCGATCACGTCGACGATATCGTTCTTTTCCTTTAATTCCTGCACAAACGAGGCGAAATCGTCCTTCATACGCTCCCCTCCCGCGGCACGAAAAGCGATTTGAAGAGGTTGATCGCATATCTGTCCGTCATTGAGGAAAGATAATCGCATACGGCGCGCGGAAGATCGGTCTGCGCCGTTTCGAAATAGAGGGGCGGAAGGGCTTCGGGCTTTTCGAGAAAGTATGTATAGAGGGCGCGGAGCATCCGTTCGGCGCTCTCCTGAATGAGCGTATTCGCATGTTCGTAGACGCGCTCGAACATGAACTCGCGCAGATCGTCGAGCGCCTGCTGCCGCTCGTCGGACATCCGCACGAAGGGCTGCCCGTCCGACGTCTCGTAAATATCCGTGATCGCGGCGTTGATCCGTTCGGACGTGCGCCGCCCGAAAAGACGCACGGCCTTTTCGGGAAGTTCCTCTTCCTTTAAGATCCCCGCGCGGATGGCGTCCTCGATATCGTGGTTGATGTAGGCGATGCGGTCGGCAAGCGAAACCGCCATTCCCTCGAGGGTACAGGGCGCGCCGCGCTTGGTATGGTTGAGGATCCCGTCCCGCACTTCATGGGTGAGATTGAGCCCCTTGCCTTCCTTTTCGAGCTTGTCCACCACGCGGAGGGACTGCTCGTTGTGCTTGAATCCCCCGGGGCAGAGAGCATTGAGAACGCGCTCGCCGATGTGCCCGAAAGGCGTGTGCCCGAGGTCGTGCCCGAGCGCGATCGCCTCCGCAAGATCTTCGTTGAGGGAGAGGCAGCGCGCGAGAGAACGGGCGATCTGGCATACGTCGAGGGTGTGCGTGAGGCGGGACATATAGTGATCCCCGTCGGGCGCGAAAAAGACCTGCGTCTTGTTTTTGAGACGCAAGAAGGATTTGGAATAGATGATCCTGTCCCTGTCGCGCTGGAACTCCGTCCGCATGGAGCAGGGCGGCTCCTCCCTCTCCCGTCCGAGCGTATCCTCCGACCGCTTCGCATAGGGCGAAAGGAACGCCCGTTCCTTTTGGTATGTCTTTTCTTTTAACGCTTTCATCATTTGTTATTTCGCAAAAAGGAAAAAAAATCCTCTTTTTTCAGAGGAAATTTTTCGGAAAAATGATTTTTTTGGAGTTTTTCAGGTACTATGCCTGACATAATCGAGGTATTATGCGTGACATAATACCTCGTTCAGATGTAAAAACCGCCGTTTACGCCCAAAACCTGACCTGTCACGTAGCGGTTTTCCGCAAGAAAAAGAATGGACATGGCGACCTCTTCGGGAGCGCCGAACCGCCCGAGCGGGATCTCTTCGCAGAGGACTTTTTTCTCCGTTTCGGAAAGACGCGCATTCATCGCGGTGTCGATGACGCCGGGGCAGACGCAGTTGACGGTAATATTCGAGGGCGCAAGCTCCTTGGCGACCGCCTTCGTAAAGGCGATGACCGCTCCCTTGGAGGCGGAGTAGACGCTCTCGCAGCTCCCCCCCGTCTGCCCCCAGACGGACGAGACGTTGACGATCGCGCCGCCGCGGGAGAGCATTTTCGGGACGGCATGCTTCACGCACAGAAAGACGCCGCCCGCATTGACGCCCATCACACGCCCGAAGTCCGCAAGGGATACATCCTGCACCTGCGAAAAATGAGCGACGCCCGCATTGTTGACGAGGACGTCGAGCGAGGGAAGCCCCGCAAAGACTTCTTCCACCTCTTTTTCGTTTGAGACGTCCGCGCGCAAGAACTGTACGGAGGGAAGCGCCCGCCGCGCACATTCCGCCCCCTCTTCATCCCGCGCATAGAGCGCGGTGACGAGGTATCCTCTTTCATTGAGAAGGCGGCAGACGGCGAGCCCGATCCCGCGGGTGCCGCCCGTAACGAGCGCCCTCATTTCCCCTCCGCAAGACGGATCACGGCGTCGGCGACTTCGTCGACCGATTTTCCGTCCGTATCGACGATGCCGTCCGCGACCGCCTCGTAGACGGGCGTTCTCTCCACAAGGAGCTCGCCGAGTTTTTCCGCGATCTTGCCGTTGTCTTTGAGGAGCGGCCTCGTCTCATCCGCGCGCACGCGGGAAAGGAGCGTCTCGACGGAAGCGCGCAAAAAGATGATCTTGCCGTTCTTTTTCAGAAGTTCGTTGTTTTCGGGCTTCAAGACGAGCCCGCCCCCCGTAGAGATGACGAGGGAGTCCATATCCGAAAGTTCGCGCACGACTTCCGTCTCGAGGGAGCGGAAATGCGCCTCGCCGTAATATTCGAAGATGTCCGAGATCCGCCCGTGGCGGTCGGTGATGACGACGTCCGTGTCGATCCATCTGCGCCCCGTCTTTTCGGAAATACGGATCCCGACGCTGGATTTGCCGACCCCCATCATGCCGCAAAGTACGATATTCATATGAGAAAGCTCTCCAAAGCCAAAATATAGCTGTTTTTGCCGAAGCCGAGGATCTCGCCCTTGCAAACTTCGGTGAGCACCGACTTATGGCGGAACTCTTCCCTCGCATGGACGTTGGACATATGCACCTCGACAACGGGGACGGAAACGGAGGCGATCGCATCGCGGATGGCGTAGCTGTAATGGGTGAACGCGCCCGCGTTGAGGACGACGCCGTCGTATACCCCTTCCGCGCGCTGGATCTGCGTGCAGAGCTCTCCCTCGAAGTTGCTCTGGATAAAATCGACCCTGTGTCCCTTGCCCTCGACGAACGCTTCGATCTCTCGGTTGATCTCTTCGAGCGTCTCGCCGCCGTAGACGTCCTTCTCGCGCCGCCCCGTAAGGTTCAGGTTGACGCCGTTGAGCACCAAAAATTTCATCGTGTTTCCTCCCTGTATTCCTTCCACAGCCTGCCCGCCTCTTCCGCATCCGACGGACGGGAAAGATAGATGCAGTCTGCCATATATGCCTGATAAAAAAGCATTGCCGCGCCGTTCAGCGTCGGTTTTCCGTACGATCTCGCAACGCGCAAAAATTCGGACTCGGCGGGCGTATAGATGAGATCGGCGGCAAACGCGCAGCGGGCAAGCAGCCGCTCCGCGGTATCCGTCTCGCCGCCCGTGTAGCGGACGGAGGGAAGAAGTCCTTCCGTATTGTGCATCCCGACGCCCGTGCAGTTCAGAATGACGTCGAAAGACTGTTCGGGGACTTCCCCGCAGGGGGTGAAGCCGCCGAACTCCCGATAGACAGATTGAAGGCGCGCCCCGTCCCGTTCGAATGCGGATACATTCGCGCCGCCGTCGAGCAGTTTTTTGATACAGCTCCTGCCCGCGCCCCCCGCGCCGAGCACGAGGACGGACTTCCCCTTGACGGAAACGCCCGCGTTTTGGAGCATGAGCATGAAGCCGTAGCCGTCCGTGTTGTACCCCATGCGGGTCTTGGTGACGACGGTATTCACCGCGCCGAACGTCTTTGCGTCCCCCTCGAGTCCTTTCAGATAGGGAACGATCTCCCCCTTAAAGGGAATGGTGACGTTGAATCCGTCGTAGCGGGAGAAGAGCTCCTCCGCATGCAGAGCAAATTCCTCGGGCGGAATGCTGACTTTTTCGTAGGTACATGCCGCCAGAAAGTGTCGGCGCATGAGAAAATCGTGAATGGCAGGACTGTCCGACTTCGAGACGTCCTTGCCGATGACTGCAAGCCTCATAAACTCTCTCCGATCTCACAGAGGGCGCGCTCGTACGCCGCAAAGGGAAGTTCCAACATGGCGTATCCCCCCTTTTTGACGGGTACGGTGAGCGTGATCTCTCCCTGTTTTGTGTTCTTTTTATCGAGAAGGGCAAGGCGCGCCGCATGTCCGACGTCGATCCCCTTCCAATCCGCGCCCGCAAGGACGAACCGTATCAATTCTTCGAGCGCGGCAAGATATTCCCCGTCTACTTCCAAGGAACTGCGGGCGATACGGCTCTCGTACAATAGCCCCACGAGCACGCACTCCCCATGCGAGAGATCCACGCCCGAAAGCTCGACGGCGTGTCCCGTCGTGTGCCCGAGGTTGAGACAGCGCCTCAACCCCTTCTCCGTGGGATCCCGCCGCACGACGTCCGCTTTGATCGCAATATTCCTGGGCACGATCCCGCCGAGGAAGTTCAGATCGAAGAGCTTCTCCCTGTTTTGGGAAAGCAGATCGAAGAGTTCCCCGTTCAGGGCGGCGTGCTTGACAATCTCCCCGAGCCCGCAACGGATCTCGCGCGGGGGAAGCGTGCGGAAAAAGGACGGGTCTGCAAAGACGAATTCGGGCGGATAAAACGCCCCGACAAGATTTTTCACGCCGCAGAAGTCCACGGCGGTCTTGCCGCCTACGGAGCTGTCTACCTGCGCGAGCAAGGTGGTCGGAACCTGAATGCAGCCGATCCCCCGCATATAGAGGCTCGCCGCGAGTCCGCCGATATCCCCCACGACGCCGCCGCCGAGCGCGACAAGCGTGGAGTTGCGCCTAAGCCCGTGTTCCGCCATCGCCTTCAAGAGCGAAAACAGCGTCTGCTCGTTTTTATGTTCCTCTCCCGCGTGCATGACAAAGACGGGCACGCCCGCAAGGTATTTTTCGATCTTTTTCCGGTAGAGCGCATAGACGTTCGAATCGGTGAACAGGATCCCGCCGCCGCCCGAAAGACGGTCTCTGCGCGGAGCAAGTTCCGCCTTGAAAACCTCTTTCCTGCAAACGACGACGCTCTCCCGCGCGCCCGCTTTTCCCTTGATGCGTTCGGTTTTCATGAGAGTTCTCCGTAGCGCGAGATGAGCTCCGCCATTCTGTCTCCGCCGAGGCGCTCTGTGACGACTTTCGCAAGCTCTGCGGCAAGCGCGCTTTCGAGCACCCGCTCACAGGCGAAGATCGCACAGATATCGCTGCGCTCCGTGGCGGCGCGGGCGGGCTTTCCGGTTGCGATATCCACCGTATCGAGCCCCCGCATCAGGGTGGGAATGGGCTTCATCGCGGCGCGGAGAACGATCTCTTCGCCGTTGCTCATGCCCCCCTCAATGCCGCCCGCACGGTTGGTCTTGCGGCAATATCCCCCTTGGGCGGCGGGATAGATGCTGTCGTGGACTTCGCTTCCGCGGCGGGACGCCGCCGCAAAGCCGAGCCCCACCTCGACGCCCTTCACCGCCTGAACGCTCATCAGCGCGGCGGCAAGGCGGGCGTCCAGCTTCTCCGCATAGGTCATACAGCTCCCGAACCCCGCTTTCAAACCCTTGACGCGGAGTTCGGCCGTACCGCCGAGGGTATCCTTTTCCGCTTTCGCCTCATCGACCGCGCGGCAGGCTTTCTCCTCCAAGATGGGATCGAGCATGCCGAGAAGAGAAGAGCGGCTCTGTATTTCTTCAAACGTATATTCTTTTTCGTCCGAAACGTCGCCGACGCTTTGGACGTACCCCGCGATCTCGATCCCGAGCGCGGCAAGAAGCTGCCTGAAAATCTCGCCCGCCGCGACGCGCACGGCGGTCTCCCTCGCGGAAGCGCGCTCCAAAACGTTACGGGCGTCGTCCTGCCCGAATTTCATGACTCCCGTAAGGTCTGCGTGCCCCGGGCGGACGGTGGTGAGCCGCCTTGCGTCCGTATCGCACCCCTCGGGCGCCATATACGCCTTCCAATTCTCGTAGTCGCGGTTCCAGACGGCGAGCGTGATGGGACTTGAAAGCGTCACGCGGTTTCTCACGCCCGAGAGGATCTCGACGCGGTCCTTCTCGATGCGCTGGCGCGCCCCCCTGCCGTAGCCCTCCTGCCGAAGGGCGAGAGCTTCGTCGATCTTTTCGAGATCGATCTCCAACCCCGCGGGGATCCCTTCGAGAATGGCGAACAGCCCTTTCCCGTGCGATTCTCCCGCCGTCGTCAAGTGTATCATCTCTTTTTCTCCTTGGCCTTATTTGCGATCAGCGCCTGAATTTCCGCAATGTGCGCCTTCGCCTCCTCGTAGCCGATCTCATACATCGCGTCCATGGACGGGCGCGAGACGTCGGTCGCTTTATAATCATAGAGATTGGGGCGGAGCATTATATCCGCCGCCGCATAGCCGCGCGATTTGCAGTCGGGCGTGTTCCTGACGGGGCTCATCGCGTTGATGGCGGAGCCCACCATGCGGGAAAACCTTCCCTTTTCCTCTTCACTGCGGACAAATGCGGAGAGGTCGATCGCCACGACGATCTCCGCGCCGAGCTCCCTGCACACATCCGCGGGAATCGCATTGGAAAAGGCGCCGTCGTACAGCTTTTTGTCTCCGATCTCCACGCCGCGGAAGAAGGGCGGGATCGCGGCGGACGCCGTGAGCGCATGGGCGAGCTTTCCTTCCTTCAAGATCACGTTTTCGTTCGTTGCGCCGTCCGTAGCGGAGACGGCAAAGGGCATGGGAATGGTATCGAAGTCTCCCTCGAGATAATCTTCGAGAAAGCGTTCCGCAAAGGTAAGATCGGAAAACGGCTTTAAGTTTTTGGCGAACTCCTTGCGGTTGAGCCCTTCGACGATGCCGATCATGTCCGCCGAGGAGTAGCCCTTTGCATACAGTGCGCCGACAATGCCGCCGATAGACGCCCCCGTCACGACGGAAAAGGAAAGTCCCGCCTCTTCGAACGCTTTGATCGCCCCCAAGTGCGCCATCCCTTTTGCGCCGCCGCTGCCGAGGGCAAGCCCAAGAACGGGCGGCCTCTTCCGCGAAAATAACGATTTCAAACGGGTAAGAAATCCCATGATATTCTCCGAGTTACAGTTCTATTTCCATACCGTCGAACGCCGCGATCACCCCGTACGCCTCTTCGGCGCTTTTGAGCGCCTCTTGCGTCGGGCGGGCGTTGTGCGAAAAATGCGTAATGACTTTCTTGGTATGAGCGTCCGCAAGCCCGAGCGCTTCGAGCCGTTCGACCGTACGCATATTCTCGTCCAATCCCATATGGCGGGCGTCCTCGCCCGTTGCGCCGTACAAGAAAGTGCAGTCCAGCGTGATGAGATCCACGGGCGCGCCGCCGATCTCGGAAAGGTATTCCACGGTGTCGTCGGGGAGCCTTCCCGTATCCGAAAGATGCAAGACGCGCTTGCCCTCCTTTTCGATGAGAAAGAGGAGCGGCTCTTCGGAGGAGTGCTTTGCAAGAAGGGTGTAGACGCGATACTTTCCAAAGAGAAGTTCCTCGAACGCGCCGATGGGATGAAGTTCGAGATTTTCTTTGACGGATGGCTTCATCTCGCGGGCGGTGCACTCCCCGAACACGGACATGACTTCCCCGTTTCCGTAAATGTGCAAAACGGGCTGCGTCAGGTTGCTTGCATATTTATAGCCGCGCAGAATGAAATCGTGCGCATAAAAGTGATCCATGTGGGAATGGGTCACAAGGAGATATTGCAGGGCGGAAGCGTCGAATTTTTGCGCATGCGCAAAGGCGTCGGGCGGGAAGTCAATGGAAAGCTCCCCGTCGATGAGCACTTGCGCGCGGGTGCGGATCTCCCTTCCCCCTCTTTGCCGCACGCCGCGGCAGTATTCGCAGTTGCAAAACAGGGCGGGGATCCCCTCCGCCGCACCCGTTCCGAGATAGGTGATCTTCATATGTAACGACTCCCGCGGGCTAAATTTCGTATATGATCGTGACGGGGCCGTCGTTCGTCTGCGCGATCTTCATATCCGCGCCGAAAACGCCCGTCTTGACGGCCACGCCGAGGCGTTTGAGCTCTTCCGCCGCCGCCAGAAAGAGGGGCTCCGCCTGTTCGGGACGCTCCGCTTCCGTAAAGGACGGTCTGTTTCCCTTCCGCACGTCCCCGTAGAGCGTAAACTGCGAGACGAGAAGCACTTCGCCGTCCACGTCGAGGACAGAGCGGTTCATCTTGCCCGCTTCATCCTCGAAAACGCGAAGATTTGCGATCTTTTCCGCACACTTTGCGGCTTGTTTGAAAACGTCCCCCGTGCGAATGCCGAAAAAAACGACAAGCCCGCGTCCGATTTCGGAGACGGGCTGACCGTTTACGGTGAGTTTCGCGCAAAGGACCCGCTGCGCGACAAATTTCATATAGATGGTTTCCTTTTTTGGGGGGGGCGAAAGAGAGAAAACCCCTCAGTCGCCTGTGGCGACAGCTCCCCTAAAAGGGGCGCCAAGGTGCGGCTCCGTTCTAAATTACGGCGCGAAGCAAAACCACGCTTTTGCGGCAGCGCACCCAATTTGTCGAACCCCTTCGACTTAATGTTTTGTGAAACGGAAAGGGGGCGGCCGAATTGTAATTGCAAGGCAAACGCACTAACCCCTCGCTCGCATTTCTTTTGCGCTTGCGCCGACAAGGCGCAAGCGCAAAAGAAATCGAGCGAAAAAGGTCTTACACTCTCGACATATACTCGCCCGTGCGGGTGTCGATACGGATCGTGTCGCCCTCGTTGACGAACATCGGCACTTGGAAAACTGCGCCCGTTTCGACCTTCGCCGCCTTGGTGACGTTGGTCGCCGTGTTCCCCTTGACGCCGGGCTCCGCCTCGACGACTTTGAGTTCGACAAAGTTCTCGGGCTCGACGGAAAACGCCTTGTCGTACAGGAAACGTACGGTAACGGTGTCGTTTTCACGGATATAGCGAAGCGCGTCCTCGACCTGGTCGTGATTGAGCGGGGTCATGTTGAATTCTTCATCCATGAAGTAGTAGAACTCCCCGTCGTTGTAGGAGTAGGTCATCTTCTTCGTTTCGACCTGCGCCGTCTCGAGCTTCGTCGTGGGGTTGAACGTCTCGTCGGAAAGGACTTGTCCCGTGACGACGTTTTTCAGCGTCGTGCGGACGAACGCCGCGCCCTTGCCGGGCTTGACGTGCTGGAACTCCGTGACGGTGTAGACGCCGCTCTTATATTCGAACGTGGTGCCCTTTCTGATGTCTCCTGCCATAATTTGTGCCATAAAAGTATCTCCTTTATTCCAAAACCAATAAATTTTTCGTTGTTTTGTGCATGAATGAGAAGGTCTTGCCCCCCTTCATATACATGCTGTCCTCAATGCGGATCCCGAGCCGGCCCGCAATATACACGCCGGGCTCGTCCGAAAAGACCATGCCGTCCGCGATTTTTTCTTCGCTCCGCGGCGACAAAACGGGATATTCATGGATCTGCAAGCCGATCCCGTGCCCGAGAGAATGGGTAAAATATTGATCGAGCCCCTTTTCTTTGAGGTAGTCCCGCGCGAGCGCGTCCCCCTCCCGCCCCGTCATACCTGCGACGAGGTTTTCTTTGACGAGTTCATGCGCCGTGAGGACGCTATTGTAGATCTTTTTGAATTCTTCGTGTTTCCCGTCGTCGCCGAAGAGGAAGGTGCGGGTGATGTCCGAACAGTACCCTTTGACTTTGCAGCCGAAGTCGATGAGGACGGGATCGCCGAAGCGGAGCTTTGTATCCCCCGTCTCGTAGTGCGGGACGCTGCCGTGGGCGCCGAATGCGCAGATCGTATCGAACGACGTTCCGCTCGCCCCGCGCTTTCTCATATTGTATTCGAGAAGGGCGGCGGTCTCGTTTTCCGTCATGCCCTCTTTGAGCTCCGTGAGAAGTTCAAGAAACGCCTCTTCCGCGATGTCGCAAGCCGTTTGGATGAGAGAGAGCTCTTCTTCGGATTTTACGATCATCGCCTGCTTCAACGCGGGCATGCAATCGACGAGCGTATGCGCTTTTTTGAGCCGTTCGTAAGAGGATGCGTCCGTAAACGGGAAGGGAATGCCGAGCGTCTTTTTCCCCGCGATCAGATCCATCGCCTCGGGATAGGCGCCCGCCACGACCTCGACGCCGCTGCCTTTGAGCTCCCTCTCCGCCGCCTCAAAGTAGCGCGGATCGGCGACGAATTTACAGCTTTTCCCGTCGAGAATGACGTAGCCGTCCGTCGAGGAAAAGCCCGTGAGGTATTTTCTGAGGAAATCGCACTCGATATAGAGGGCGTCCACCCCCGAATTTTCATATATTTTGCGCAATTTTTCCTTGACCATAGCCATATTATACCAAATCAGGGGGCAATAGTCAACGATTTTTTATCAGAATGCTTGAAAAACGCGCCTTCCCGCCTTTGCGGCAATGGACGGGGGCATGCCAGCTCATTCTCTGCCGCCAAAGCCTTCCGCCGCCCTTTTGTACATCTCTTTCATCGCCATGGCATCCTCCGTCTGCGTTCCCGCGGACTCCGAGACGATATAGGGTTCGAGTTTCAGGCGGACGAGCGCCCTTGCAAGAGGTTCGAATTCGGGTCCGTAGACGGTATCGCCGAAGGTGAGATGCCGAATCTCCCCTTTCGCCCCGTACTGGATCTTGGAAAAATGCACATGAAAATGCTTCATGCGCTCATAGCCGAGCGCGTCGATGAGATATTCAAGGCGTTCGCTATAATCCCGTTCCGTCCTGAGGCTCCCCTGCTCGCGGGCGTTGACGTGCCCGAAATCCACGCAGGGGGTAAATACGGGATCGGTCTTGCAGATCTCGGCGATCTCCTCCACGGTGCCGATCTGGGCGATCTTGCCCATGGTTTCGGGGCAGAAGATCATCTCTTCGAGTCCGTTTTGATAGATGAGATCCCGCAAGATCCCGATCCTTTTCAGGGTGCGGGAGAACGCCGCTTCGCGCGTCTCTTTGCCCTGCGTGGCGGGATGAAAGACGATGCGCTTCCCCCCCATCGCACGCGCCGCCCTTGCGCTGTCGAGGACGTACCCGTAGGATTTTTCCGCCATTTCGTCGTCGGGATTGGCGAAATTGATAAAATAGGGCGCATGGACGGAGATCTCTATCTCCGCCGCGTTGAACGCGTCGCGCACGCTCTCCGCCTTCTTTTCGGAGATACGGACGCCGCGCCCGAAGGAATATTCGAAGCAATCGAGTCCGTGCTCCTTCACAAACAAAGCGGACTCTTCCGTGTGTTCATAGCCCGCGGCATAAAAACTTTCGCAGTTGCCGCTCGGTCCGAATTTGATCATCTGTACCTCTCCCTAAGTCTTGCAATGTCCTTTTGAAGCTGCGCTCTAAGCGCGTCCGCCCCCGAAAATTTTTGAATGGGACGGAAAAATTCTGTGGGATAGACCCGTACGGTACTTCCGTAGAGGTCTCCCGAAAAACCGTCGAGATATGCTTCGATCTTGCGCTCTTCGACCCCGAACGTGGGACGCGCGCCGATGTTCACGATCGTCGGAAAGTTGCCCTGCGGAGTCGCGCAAAAGCCCCCGTACACTCCGTCGGGCGGAAGCAGTTTCTCCGCGGGAACGGAAAGATTCAGCGTGGGAAAACCGTATGTACGCCCCACCTCTCTTCCGTGCTCCACGACGCCCTGTACGAAATACGCGCCGCCGTAAAAATCTTCCGCCGCACAGGAGAGGCAGGCGTTCAGACGGGGCAGATCGCCGCTTCTCAAAAAATCTTTACAGGCGGAAGCGGAGAATTTGCACTCTTTCCCGCTCCCTTCCGCAAGATACCCGACCGTGCGGAGAACAAAGACGGGACAGGGCGCGAGCCGTTTTAAGAGCTCGGGCGTGCCCGCGGCGTCCCTGCCGAAGCGGAAATCCTCGCCGCAATATACCGCGCCGGCGTTAAAGCGGGAAAAAAGCGCTTTTGCAAACTCCTCGGCAGACGTTGTGCGGAGCGTTTCATCGAGGTCGATCTCGCAGAGAGCGTCCACGCCCGCCTTTGCAAAAATCTCCCGCCGCTCATCGCGGGTGAAGAGGACGTGTCCCTTTCCGCCGAACATCGTCGTAAGCAGAATCGGGAGATCCCGCTTCTTTGCCTCGGAAAGGAGCGCACGGTGCCCGAGATGGAGCCCGTCGAAGCCGCCCAAGAGGAGCGTGCACGGCGTTTGATACTTTTCTTTGAAAGAAAAAATCAACATAACTTTTTGTCGGGGCGGAGAAGCCCTTCCTCCACAATGCCCGTGCCGTAAAACTGCCCGCCGCGGTATAATTTGTAGACGCCGTCCGCGCAGTCTACGGGGACGTGGACGCCGTGGAAAAACCTCTCGTCCCCCACTTCCATGCACTCAAAGGGCAAAACGCTCTCCGTGGGGATCAGATATTCCCCGACGTTCTCCGCCGTGAGATCGTCGAGGGGAACGGCGGTCTCCTTCGTAAAGATCCCGCTCGCCGTGCGGATGAGTTTCGTCATATACGCGCCCGTTCCGAGCGTTTCCCCCATGTCCCGCGCAAGAGAGCGGATATAGGTGCCGCTTCCGCAGACGATCTCAAACTCGAACTCGTCCTCCGCCGTCTGCTCTGAAAGCGTGAGGGAGAAGATCTTGACTTTCCGCGCGGGAAGCTCGATATCTTTCCCCTTGCGGGCGAGCTCGTAGCTCCTCTTTCCGTCCACCGAAATGGCGGAAAAGCGCGGCGGACGCTGGAATATTTCCCCCGTAAATTGCGGCAGGATCTCCTCAACGGCGGATTTTGACGGTACCATGCCCGCAAACGTGGGTTCGGATTCGCGGTCGAGCGTCTCCGTCGTCCAGCCAAAGCGGAAACGGGCGAGATAGGTCTTTTCCTTGCCCAAAAAGTAGTCGAAAAGGCGCGCCGCATTGCCGACGCCGACAGGGAGCACCCCCTCCGCAAGGGGATCGAGGGTGCCCAAATGCCCGCAGGGGCACTTCGTGAGCCGCTTGGCACGGTTCACACAATATGCGGAAGAGATCCCCTCCCGCTTGTAGATATTCAAAAATCCCGTCATAGATCCAGATATTGCGACACTGTGAAGCGGAGCCTGTCGATCACTTCCTCCGCTTCCCCGAACAGCATACAGCCCGAGGCGCGGACGTGCCCGCCGCCGCCGAACACGCGGGCGATCTCGTTGACGTCCGCCGTCTTGGAACGGAAGGAGACCTGATACTGCCCGTGTCTTACTTCGAGGAGACACACGCTCACCTCGACAACGTCGATCGAGCGCGCAAAATCGACGATCCCCTCCGTAGCGTCCGCCTTCAACCCATAGCGTTCCAGCATTTCCGCGGTCACGAGCGCGACCGCAAGTTTATCATCGAGGAAATATCGCACGTTCGAGGCGACCGTGGCATAGAGCTGTGCGCGCGCCTTGGAACGCTTCGTCACCGTCTCGTAAGAGATCTTCGCGGGATCGGCGCCGCCGTCGATACAGCGTGCCGCAAGGCGGAGGGTGTCTCCCGTCACGTCGTCGTGGGAAAAGGAGCCCGAATCGGTGACGAGCCCCATAAAGAGACAGGCGTATATGTCCTCGTCGGGCTTCACCCCGAGCGCGGAAATGAGAGATGCGATATTCTCGCAATTACTCGAACAGGCGCGGACATAGTTGTACTGCGCATAGCGTTTGTTGGAGATATGGTGATCGACGTTGAACGTTTTCTTCTTCGCGGCGCGGCGCAGGTAGTACTCTTTGAGCTCGCCCAATCTCCCCGGGTCGCTGATATCCACGAGAATGAACGCTTCGGCATCAAAAGAGGGCGTGCGGACGATGTTTTTCGCGTCCGCCAAAAACAAAAATTTTTCGGGGATCGCGCCCTCGTTCAAGACTTCGGTTTTTACGCCGAGCATAGAAAGAGCGCGGCTCAACGCCAACGCGCTTCCCAAGGTGTCTCCGTCGGGGCGCATGTGGGTAAAGACAGCCGCGCTTTTTAAGTTTTTGAGTCCTCTTGCGATCTCCTCAATGGTGTTCATGATTCGTCCTTATGAAGTTTTGCAAAGAGCTCGTCCATTTTGGAGCCGTACTCCATGCTCCCGTCCTCTATAAACGTGAGGAGAGGCACGGTGCGCATGCGCATGACTTTTGCAAGCTCCCTGCGCACGAACCCCGCGTTTTCCCTGACGATCGCAAGACTCCGCTCCTTCTGCTCCGCGTCGGCATAGACGCTGATGTAGATCTTTGCGGTTTTGAGATCGGGCGCGACGTCCGCCTCCGTAACGGAGATGATGCCTTTCAGCCCGGGCTCCTTGTCTTTGAGCGCGCCCGAGAGGATCGCCGCGATCTCCTTCCGGAACTCGCTGTTGAGTCTGTCTGTCCGCTTCGTCATTGCTTGATCTCCTCGATGACATAGCATTCGATATAGTCGCCGATCCTGATCTCGTTGAAACCGTCGATCGCGCAACCGCATTCCATGCCCGCCGACATTTCCTTGACTTCGTCCTTATAGTGCTTCAACGTCTTGACGTTGCCTTCGACGATCATGACGTTGTCGCGGTAGATCCGCAGTTTTCCGCCGCGGACGAGCTTGCCCTCTTCGACAAGGCACCCCGCGACCGTACCGACGCCCGTGATCTGGAAGGTCTCCTTGACTTCCGCCTTCCCCATATAGACTTCCTTGTATTTGGGGGAAAGCATGCCGTGGAGGGCGGCTTCCATGTCGTCGAGAAGCTCGTAGATGATGCGGTATTGCCTGACGTCAACGTGCGTACGCTCGGCAAGCGTCTTGCTCTTGCTGTCGGGACGGACGTTGAAGCCGATGACGACCGCGTTCGCGCTGTCCGCAAGCATGATATCGCTCTCGGTGATCGCGCCCGCCGCCGCATGGATGACCTTGACGCGCACTTCCTCATTTGAAAGTTTTTCGAGCGAACTCTTGACCGCCTCCACCGAGCCCTGCACGTCGCCCTTGACGATGACGTTGAGCGTTTTGAGGGTCCCCTCGGAAACGTCTTTGAACAGATCGTCGAGGCTGGTCTTTTTCATCTCGCGGATCATGGATTCGCGCTCCTTGTTCTTGCGCTCCTCCTGTACCTTCTTCATCAGGGACTGTTCGACGGCGAAGATCGTATCGCCTGCGCCGGGAACGTCCTCGAGCCCAAGCACGGAGACCGCCTCGGAAGGGCCCGCTTCCTTGACTTGTTTGCCCTTGTCGTCGAACATTGCGCGGACGCGTCCCATCGTCATACCCGAAATGAGATTGTCGCCCGTGCGGAGGGTGCCGTTCTGGATGAGGACGCTCGCCATGGGACCCTTGCCCTTGTCGAGTTTCGCCTCGATGACGACGCCCTTCGCCTTCCGTGCGGGATCCGCTTTGAGTTCGAGCATTTCCGCTTCGAGAAGGATGCTTTCGAGCAAGGCGTCGATCCCCTCGCCCGTCTTTGCGGAGACGGGAACGACCATGACGTCGCCGCCCCATTCCTCGGGAACGAGGTCGTATTTCATGAGCCCCTGCTTCACCTTGTCGGGATCGACATGGGGCTTATCCATCTTATTCATTGCCACGATAATGGGAACGTCCGCCGCCTTCGCGTGGTCGATCGCCTCGACCGTCTGCGGCATGATCCCGTCGTCCGCCGCCACAACGAGGACGACGATATCCGTGACCTTTGCCCCTCTCGCGCGCATGGCGGTGAACGCCGCATGCCCGGGGGTATCAATAAAGGTGATGCGTCTGTTTTCGCCGAGATCGACGGTATAGGCGCCGATCGACTGCGTGATGCCGCCCGCTTCCCCTTCCGTGACGTTGGTGCTCCTGATCTTGTCGAGAAGGGAGGTCTTGCCATGGTCGACATGTCCCATGACGGTGACGACGGGCGGACGGGCGACCGCGTTTGCGTCGTCTCCTTCGCCGTGCACCTCGATCAGGGTCTCCTCCGCCGTCTTTTCGGGCTTATATTCGAGATCGATCCCGAGTTCAAGCGCGATAAACGCCGCGTTGTCGTAATCAATGGACTCGTTCACCGTCTTTGTAACGCCCTCGCGGAACAGTTTTTTTACGATCTCGACCGCGGAGATGCCGAGCTTTTCGGACAGTACCTTGATGGGGATCTCCTTCGTCGTGACGACGGCATGGTCGATCTTGACCGTCTCGCGCTCCCTTTTTACGCCCTTCTTCTGGAAACGCGCCTTGCGGTAGCCGCTCTTCTCTTCGTCGAAATCTCCGATGCTCGCCCCCTGCTGGCGTTGCAACGCGCGTTTGTTGACGGGACGGCGCTCGACAAAGGTCTTTTCAAACTTTTTGGGCGACTCCTTGCGCTGGACGGGCGCAGGAGGAGGCGGCGCGACGGGTCTTACCCCTGCGGGACGTCCCATCGGCGGTCTTGCGCCCATACCCTGCGGGCGGGGCGGATAACTTCCCTGCGGGCGGGGCGGATAGGGACCGCGGTTCTGCTGCGGACGGTTCTGCCCTGCGGGAGGCGTATAGGTGGGTCTCCCCTGCGGCGCTTTCGTCTCGGGACGGAAGGTCGTGCGGGGCGCAGACTGTGCGGAAGAGGGAGCGGGAGCCTTCGGAGCCGTCCGCGCCCCCGTGTTCTTTTCGGTCACCGGCGCGGGAGCGGGTTTTTCCGCTGCGACGGGCGCGGACACCGGCGCGGGAGCGGGTTCTGCGACGGGAGCGGGCTCGGGCGCGCGCGTCTTTTCCGCTTCGAGCCGCTGCCGCTCCGCCTCTTCGGCGGCGGCGCGCGCCTCTTCTTCCGCCCTTTGGCGGCTCTCCTCCTCTTCGCGCAGACGCGCCTCTTCCTCGGCGCGCTTCTTCGCGACCGCCGCTTCGAGCTCCGCGAGCTTCTTCATGAGCTCGGAGAGCTGCTTCTCGTTTGCGGCGATCGCCTTTTGCAGAGCCACCGTATCTTTATCCGTGATCAGAAGATTGAGTTTTTCAATATTCTCGTAAGCCATTCAAATACCTTCCTGTCCTATTCTCCGATTTCCCCGATAATCGCCGCCGCAAGATTTTCGTCGCGCACGGCGGCAAGCATGCAGCCCGGCTTTCCCACCGCTTCCCCTAAATTTTCGAGGAAGAGAAGTTTACAGCCGAGTCTCGATTTCTGTTTTTCGATCTCCTTTCGTGAATTGACCCCGACGGCGGGATCCGCAACGAGAAGAAAGCATTTTTTTACCGTCGCCGCGGCGTTGACGCCAAGGGTGAGCTTCCCCGCCCTGCGGGCGAATCCAAGATAACTTGCTGCCTTACTTCGCACCGAACGCCTCCTCGATGCCGAGATACACTTCCTCGGGCACTTCCGCGGAAAACGCTTTGTTGAGAAGCCGGTATTTCCGAAGCCGTTTGATGCAATCGGCGCTGTCGCAGATGTACGCGCCGCGCCCCGAAAGTTTGCCCGAGAAATCGAGCGCGATCTCTCCCGCCGCGTTTTTCACGATACGGAGCATGTCACGCTTGGGCTTCTCCTCTCTGCATGCGATGCAGGTGCGCATGGGAATTTTGCGCTCTTTCGGCATTTATTCCTCCGTCCCGTGATCTGCGTATTCGCCGAGATTGAGTTTTTGCGCCGCGCTCTCGCTCTTGACGTCGATCTTCCAGCCCGTGAGCCTTGCGGCAAGGCGTGCGTTCTGACCGTCCCTGCCGATCGCAAGGGAGAGTTTTTCATCGGGAACGACCGCAACGGCGGACTTTTCCGTGAGCTGCGTCACCGAGATGACGGACGCGGGAGAGAGCGCCTTTGCGATGAATTCGAGCGGATTTTCGCTATAAGGAATGATGTCGATCTTCTCCCCGCCGAGCTCCTGCACGACGGCGTTGACGCGCGCGCCCTTGTTGCCGACGCATGCGCCGACCGCGTCGATCCTGCTGTCCTCCGAACAAATCGCCATCTTCGTCCTGTGCCCCGCTTCGCGGGAGATGGACTTGATGGTGACGAGCCCCTGCTTGATCTCGGGCACCTCTTCCTCGAAGAGGCGGCGCACCAAGCCGGAAGCGGAGCGGGAAACGAGCACCTGCGCGTTTCTTCCGCCGCTCTTGACTCTCTTTACAAAGACTTTGATCCTGTCGCCGGGCAGATATTTTTCCCCGGGGACCTGATCCTGCGGAAGCATGAGCCCTTCGATCTGCCCCTTGCCGAGTTCGATATAGACGTTCTTCATATCGACCTTGCGGACGAGACCGCTCATGAGCTCGCCCTCTTTATCCGAAAACTCCGAGAGGGTATTGTCGCGCTCGGTTTCGTGGATCTTCTGCAAGATGACCTGCTTTGCGGTCTGCGCGGCAATGCGCGAAAAGTCCTTCGGCACAAATTCCTCGGACAAAACGTCCCCCACCTTTGCGTTCTTTTTGATCTCCTGCGCTTCTTCAAGGGAGATCTCTCCGTCGAGCGGCTCCTCGCTGTCTACGACGGTGCGCGACAAAAAGAAACGGATGGAGCTCTTTTCGGGCGAGATGCGGACTTCCACGTTCCCGACGCCACCGTCCGACTGCTTTTTATAGGCGGAAGCGAGCGCATTCGAGAGCGCTTCGATAAAAACCTGTTCGCTGATTCCCTTTTCGCGTTCCAGATCGGCAAGCGCCGCAAAGAAATCCTTATTGACCATACTCATTCTCCTTGTAATTATACGATTGCGTTTTTTTCAAATTTCAATGAAAAGGCAGACCTTGGCGCACTTTTCGAAGGGGAAGGAAAGTTCCCCTTTCTCTGTACGGAGAACGACCGTCTCCCCGTCGAAGGAGAGGAGCTCTCCCTCGTGATATTTCCCGCCGTAGAGGGGCGCGTAGAGCCTAAGCTCCACTTTTTCCCCGATATGGCGGTCAAAATCGGCTTGGGTCTTGAAGGGACGGTCGAGCCCCGGGGAAGAACAATTCAGCGTGTACGATTCCCCGTAGGTGGGATCGAGGTCGTCGAGCGGAAGGTCGATGGCGCGGTGGAATTTTTCGCAGGTCTCGATGTCGAGCCCGCCCGCGCAGTCGATATAGACGGTGAGCGCGCGCTGCCGCATGTCCCACTCGGCGTCCACGATCTCGACGCCCGACTCCTGCGCATAGGGGCGGAGAAATTCGATGATCTCCGCGATCGGTTTGACCTTCATACAACCCCCGAATAAACAATTTGAGAGCGGCAGAACCGCTCTCAATCTCTTTTCATCGATCAAGTAACATCATTATAGCATGTTTCAGGGCGCTTTGCAAGCGTTTGGAGAGATTTTTTCGGGAGAAAATTTACAATCCGGCGCAAGATTGCCGAAAATTTGCAAAAGTTCAGATCCCGCCCTTCTTTTTGGCAAGCTCCAAAAAGATCTTCGCCGTGACGAACGCGTCGTCGTACGCCCTGTGATGGTTGAAAGTAAAGCCGTAATAGGCGGCGATGGTATCCAGCTTATAGTTGCTCAAACGGAGAAGCTCCTGCGACAGGAGAAGGGTATCGTGCATGCGATGGGAGAAGAGGAAGCCCTCTTTCTCGCCGTAATAGCGGATAAATTTGAAGTCGAAGAGGAACCCGTTGTGGGCGACGAGCTCCGCCCCGTCGCAAAAACGGAAGAAGTCCGCGACGACGTCCCCGATCGCGGGCGCGCCGACGAGCATATCGTCCGTGATCCCCGTGAGGCGGACGATCTCCTCGGGAAGCCGCACGGGGCAGGCGACGAACGTCGAAAAGCGTTCCGAGATCCTGCCGTCCTCGATCTTGGCGGCGCCGAGCTCGATGATCCTGTCCATGCCCGAGGCGGGATTGGCGTTGAGCCCCGTCGTCTCGATGTCAAAGACGACAAATTTGCGGCGGGCGACGCTTTCGGGCACCGCGGTCTCGCCGAACATTCCCCCCTGCACCAGATCGGACGCGGGCGCGGGAAAGACGGCGCGGTATTGCGCGGGAACGGGGCGGGACGGGCGCGCTTCGGGGACGAATCCCTCGGGCGCGGCGCCGAGGTCGATCTGCCTGACGCGGAAGGAGAGCGCTCCGTTGAAAAGTTCGTTGTCTCCCGTGAGACACACGCTCGTCCCCGCTTTGAGGGCGCGCACCTTCTCGAGGGTCGCCTTCTTGGAAAAATAAGAACATCTGAGGCTCCCCGTGCCGTCCGTGACGGTAAGCGAAAAGTAGGGCTTTCCCGTCTTTGTGACGCGCTCTTCGAAATATGTAAGAGAGCCGCACACGGTCACGCCCGCCGTCTCCTTTGTGAGATCGGCGATATAGATCGCCCGCTGCGGCGAGGCGCCGTCGATGGCTTCGAAACCGGTCACGGGGAAGAAGCGCGGCGCAAGAATGCGCTCCGCGGGCGGAAGAGTTTCCTGCTCGACCTCCCCCCTCTCGCGATCGGAAAAACGGAATTCCCCATACCATGTCCCGCAGAACATGCGTTCAAGCTCTTCATGCACTCTGTCGAGTGCGCCGTCTGCGGCGAGGAGCGCCCTGTCGTTCTCGCCCGCGGGGATATAAAATCTTCCGCCGCCCGGATCCTGCTCGATCCTGATCTCCTCGGGCACGACGAACGCCGCGATCGCGGGGAAACGCTTGGCGAGAATGTCCGCCACGGCGCGGCGTACGCCCTCTTCGCTCGGAACGGATTTCCTGACGTTCGCCTTCCCGCAAAAGCCTGCGGGGACGTAGCGCGCGGCGACCGAAGAAGCATAGGCGACGTCCTCGCCCGAATATCCTCTGTCTGTAACAAGGCAGAAAGTGACGGTATTCCCCTCCACTTCGAGCTTCGTGAGAACGGCGTGCTCCAAATTTTCCGCCCGTCTGATCTCCTGTAAAAATTCTTTGCTCTTCATTCCAGAAGTTCCTTCAATCTCCCGAGAAAGACGCTCTCCGCATCCGAAACGGGAACTCTTCTCTGCTGCCCGTCCTTTTCCATGATGATACAGAATTCCTTTCCGCCCGCGATCCCGAGGTCACACCCCCTCGCCTCGCCCGGCCCGTTGACGACGCAGCCCATGACGGCGACTTTCAGGGGCTTTTTCACGTCCTTCACCTGCTCCCGCACCCTCGCCGCAAGCCCCGTGCAATCGTACATACATCTGCCGCAGGTGGGACAGGAGACGACTTCGACAAAGTTCTTTCGGAGCCCCACGGCGCGCAGGATGTCCCGCGCCGCATAGACTTCCTTGACGGGGTCGTCCGAAAGAGAGACGCGGATCGTGTCACCGATCCCTTTCAAAAGCAACGCGCCGATCCCGATCGCGCTCTTCGTGAGCGCAAGATCCCCGCCGCCCGCCTCCGTCACGCCGACATGCAGGGGATAGCGGGTGCGTTCCGACAGGAGCTCATACGCCTTGACGGTGAGCGGGACGTCCGACGCCTTGACGGAGATCACGACGTCCTCCACGCCGTGTTTTTCGAACAGCGAAACGTTCCATAAAGCGCTTTCCACGAGCGCCTCCGCGCTTCTGCCGTATTTTTTATAAAATTCGGGCTCGATACTCCCCGTATTCGACCCGACGCGCACGGGAATGCGGTGCGCTTTCAGGCAGTCGGCGACGAGAGCGATCTCCCGCTCACCTCCGATATTGCCGGGATTCACGCGGAGTTTTGACGCCCCGTTCTCCGCAGCCAGCACGGCGAGACGGGCGGAAAAGTGGATATCTGCGACGATGGGAACATGGACGCGGCTGCGCACTGCGGCGATCGCCCGCGCGTCGTCCTCGTCGAGCACGGCGACCCGTACGATATCGCAGCCCGCTTCTTCGAGACGCATAATTTGAGCGACGCTCCGAGGGACGTCGCTCGTTTTCACGGTTGTCATGCTTTGCACGGAGACGTCCCCTCCGCCGAGGAGGACGCCGCCGACGCGGACCTGTTTCTTTTCCATAGAGAATGCGCTCACTTGCCCTCGCTTGCTTTCTTCTCCATCATGCGTTGGAGTTCGGTCATGAAGGAGGAGATGTCCTTGAAGGAGCGGTAGACTGAGGCATAGCGCACATAGGCGACCTCGTCGAGCTCTTTGAGCCCTTCCATGACCATCTCGCCGATCTGTTTGGAGGTGATCTCCTGCTCCATCGAGTTGTACACCTGCTTGGAGATGTCCTCGACAAGCGCGTCGATCTTTTCGAGCGGAACGGACGTCTTTTCGCATGCCTTGATGATGCCCTGCCTGATCTTTGTGACGTCGAACGCCTGCCGCGTCCCGTCCGATTTCACCACGAGAATGGGCGCGACTTCGATGGTCTCGTACGTCGTAAACCGTCTGCCGCAACCGATACATTCCCTGCGGCGGCGGATCGTTCTGTCGTCGTCGGCAGAGCGGGAATCAATGACCTTGCTCTCTGTGCAGTTACAGTATAAACAGCGCATATGTTCTCCCCTTATTTCGTCTGCGGAACCGCTACGGCTCCGCCGTAAATTTCATGATCTGTGCCGCCTCACGCAGCTTTGCCCGCAGCGGGATTGAGCTCGGGGCGCAGGTTGGGATCGATTTCCGGTTCAAGCGGAATGTCCTTCTCTTTCTCTTCTTCCCCGTTCTGTTCCGGGGCGGAGGGCTCCGTCGTATTGCCGTTGCCGCAAGCGGCAAAGCAAAAGAGCAGGAGAAGGGAAAGGAGGGCTGCCGCAATGCAAAAGATACGTTTTTTCATGGTTTTATTGTATCAAATTTTGAAAGATAAGTCAAGGGGTTTGGGAAGAATCGGTCTCGTCGGCGGGATCTTCCACAAGATGGACGGACGCGTCGTCCCGCTCCTGTTTCATCAGGAAATCGACCCCTTCGAGCTGGAATCCCCTGCCCTTCACCTCCGAAACGACGCTGATCGTCATAAAGGCGTTCGGGTCGATCTTCTGGACTTCCGATTTAAGCGTCACGAGCTGGCGGGAGGAGACGACAGTGAGAAGCATGTGGCAGGGCTGTTTGAGGTAGCCCGTCTGCCCGTAGAGGACGGTCACGCCGCGGCTGACCTTTGTGATGATCATGTCGCGGATCTCCTTATAGTGCATGGATATGATCTTGACCTGCATGCGTTTCATGCCGATGGGCGTCACTTTGTCGACGACGATCGCGGAAATGAGCGTGATGAATACCCCGTAGAGAACGGAATCGAGGGGCGCGGCGATCAAATTGAGCGCAACGATGCTGAAATCCACGATCCACATCGTCACAGAGACGGGCGCGTTGAAAAACTTTTTGAAGATGAGCGGCGGGATATCCGTGCCGCCCGTGCTCGCCCCCACGCGGAGGACGAGACCGATGCCGAGTCCGAAGAGCATTCCTCCGCAGAGCATCGCAAAGAACGGACTGCCGAGCGCGACCGTCGCGGGCTGCCCGATCGCTTCGGGCGGCATGCCGACGGGGTGCCCGTACGCTTCCACATAGGCGTCGTTCGCAAACTTGAAAAGAGACATAAATGTGGGATAGAGGAAGGTTCCCGCGCCCGTTGCGAGCGCGAACTTCTTCCCGAGAAGGACCGCGCCGAGGACAAACAGGAAAATGTTCGCGACATAGACGGTGATCTCGACCGCCCAGTACGTCCATTCGCCGCTGACATTGTTCTTTGTGAGCATGTTTTCCACAAAGATGCCGAGCCCCGTCGTTCCGCCCATGACGAAATGGTTCGGCACGATGAAGAATGCGGAAGCCGCCGCCGTGATCGCGTTGCCGATGACGATAAAGAGAAAGTTCAGAATGAACTTCTCCATTTGTCTCTTCGTCGGCTTTTTCCAAGCGATCCGCTTTTTGGCTTTCCCGCTCCCCTCGGTTTCTTCGGTCGTCCCGATCGTCTCTTTTTGCGATTCTTCGTTCATAAAGTCCCTCTCTCGTTTGACGCCGAATATTATACCACCGCCCGCACGCTTTTGCAAGCGAAATTCGGAACATCTCCGAAAAAGTAAGAGCGCCGCCCGAAGGCGGCGCAGATAAGACGGACTTAGAACGTGTTGTTGCAGCCGCAGCCCGAGGAATAGGGACCGAGCGCATACTGCCGCGCGTAGTAGTTATCGGAACCGTTATAGGGAGTGAAATCCCCGCCGTTGCAGCCGCAACCGCAGTTGCAGCAGCCCTGTCCGTTCGAAGCGTTGACCGCGTTGACGCCGCTCACAAAGCCGTTCGAGAAGTTGTTCCAGCTGTTATTGCAGCCGCAGCCGTTGTTGCAGCCGCAGCCGCCGTGTCCGTTCGAGGCGTTGACCGCGTTGACGCCGCTTACAAAGCCGTTCGAAAAGTTGTTCCAGTTGTTATTGCAGCCGCAGGAAGAACCGAACAGGTTGTTCACGGCGCTCGCAAGGCTGTTATTCTGACAGCCGCAGGGGCTCCCGAACAGATTGTTGAGAGCGCTCGCAAGGCTGTTGTTACAAGAATTACACATTTTCTTTTTGATCCTCTATTGTATTTCACGGGATATCCCGTCAATGTTATCTTATGAAATCTTTCCCCTTTTCGTGCCCGAAAGTTGACAGTTTCCGATTTTGGGTTTATACTATTTCACGGGGGAGGCGCGCAATGCGGAGCTTACGGAGATCGGTATTTCTTCTATTTCTCATCGGCACGGTTTTCTGCCTGGCGGTAGCGTCCGCGGGCGTCTTTTTCCTTGCCGCCGACGCCGTGTGCGAGACGACTGCCCGCTTTGTCCCCTCTTATGAGAAAATAGACCTCGGAGAGCTTATCGAGAAAGAGGTCTGGACGGACGCCGACTACGATCTCATCTACCGCCAGACGGGGCTCGCAAGGGCGGGCGCGGACAGCGTTCCGCGGAGCGAACTGAAAAAATACCAGGACGCGTTCTTCTTCGAGGGGGAGATCTATCATGAGATGACGACCCCCATCACGCCGCACGACAAGCTCCGCGACCCCGTGACGAAACGCGATGTTACGGCGCCCGTCGTCCCGCTCGAAGAGGGCGACATCATTCTGACTTCTACGACCCATCTCTTCGGCTGGCGGCACGGGCATGCGGGGCTCGTCATCAACGGAGCTCACGGGACGACGCTCGAATCCTTTTCGATCGGCGTGGACTCCAACGCCAAAACAAACGGCATACGCTGGTTTGCGCGCTCCACGAATTTTATGGTGCTCCGGCTCAAAGGCGCAAGCGCGGAGGAGCGGAAAAAGATCGCGGACGACGCCGCAAGGGAGCTGAAAGGACTCTCCTATAACGTCTTTTTGGGCTTCTTCCTGCCCAAGGATCAATGCAAGGACGGGAGAACGCCGACCGCGACGCACTGCTCCCATCTCGTCTGGCAGGCGTATAAAAATGCGGGTTACGACATTGACCCGACGGGCGGGCCCCTCGTGACCCCCGGCGACATCGCGAACTGCCCGCTCTTCGAAGTTGTGCAGATCTACGGCTTCGATCCCGATAAACTCTGGAACTGAATGGATACAAAGTGCCGCCCGCATAATACGCGGGCGGCGTTTTGTATCCGAAATTTCATTTACAGCGCTCCGACGACCTTGTGCGGAAGATAGAGCTCGTTGAGATAGGTAACGTCCTCATCGGTGAGTTCCAGATCCATTGCCCCCACCGCTTCCCGGAGATATTTGGGCTTTGTGACGCCGACGATCGGGGAAGTCATGCCTTGGCGCAAATGCCATGCAAGGGTGATCTGCGTCATCGTGACGCCGTATTTTTCGGCAAGCTCATGGATACGGGCGACGATCGCCGCGTCCTGCGCTTCCGTACTGTCGTACTTCTTCGCCGCCATCGCGTCCGTGCGGCTGCGGAGAGAATCGGAATGCCAATCGGGGCGGCAGCACCTGCCCGAAGCGAGCGGGCTGTACGGCGTGAGCGCAACGTTCATCATGCGGCAGAGCGGGATCATCTCGCGCTCGTCCTCGCGGTAGAGCGGATTGTAATGGTTCTGCATGGAGACGAACTGCGTCCAGCCGTTGCGTTCGGCGACATGCTGCATATTGTGGAACTGGTAGGCGTACATCGCCGACGCGCCGAGCGCGCGCACTTTGCCCGCACGGACGAGCGAATGGAGCGCTTCCATCGTCTCCTCGACGGGCGTATCATAATCGAAGCGGTGAATGATATAGAGGTCGACATAGTCCGTCCCGAGGCGTTTGAGGGAGCCGTCGATCTCCCGAAGGATCGCCTCTTTTGAAAGGTGCCCCTCGTTGAAGTATACTTTCGTCGCGATGACGACCTTGTCGCGCGGGACAAGATTTTTGATCGCCCGCCCGAGATACTCTTCGCTCGTGCCGTGGGAGTACTTATTTGCGGTATCGAAAAAGTTGACGCCCGCATCGAGCGCAAGTTTTACCATATCCTGCGTTTCGCTTGGCCCAAGCGTCCAGAGATGGAAGTCCTCCGAGGGTTTCCCGAAGCTCATGCACCCCACCGAGAGGCGGGAAACTTCGATCCCGCTGTTTCCGAGCATTGCGTATTTCATAGATCTCTCCTTCAAATTGCTTCTTGTGAAAAGACCCCCGTGCGGGGATCTTTTTGTTTTTATTTTGCGTATTCGACGCTTCTGAACTCGCGGATGACGTTGACCTTGATTTGCCCCGGATATTCGAGCTCGTTTTCGATCTTCTTGGCGATGTCCTTCGCGAGGAAGAGCGCCTGCGCGTCGTCCACCTGGTCGGGCTTGACGATGACGCGGACTTCCCTGCCCGCCTGGATCGCATAGCACTTGTCGACGCCCTTGAAGGAAGAGCCGATCTCTTCGAGCTTTTCGAGCCGCTTGACGTACCCCGCGCCCGTCTCCCTTCTCGCTCCCGGGCGGGCGCCCGAGATCGCGTCCGCCGCCTGCACGAGGACGGCTTCGACCGTCTTGGGTTCCACGTCGCCGTGGTGCGCCATGATCGCATTGACGATCATCGCGTTTTCCTTATACTTTTTGGCGACATCCGCGCCGAGCTGGATATGCGTCCCCTCCTGCTCGTGGTCGACCGCCTTGCCGATGTCGTGCAGAAGTCCCGCGCGCTTGGCGAAATTGACGTCGAGCCCGAGTTCCTGCGCCATGAGCCCCGCGAGCTGGGACACCTCGATGGAATGGCGGTAGACGTTCTGCCCGTAGCTTGTCCTGAATTTGAGCCGCCCGAGAAGTTTGATGATCTCGGGGTGCAGATTGTAGACGTTCGTTTCGAACATCGCGCTTTCGCCCGCCTCTTTGATCTCCTGGTCGAGCTCCTTCTGCACCTTTTCCACCGTTTCCTCGATACGGGCGGGATGGATCCGTCCGTCCGAGATGAGCTTTTCAAGCGTAAGACGGGCGACTTCCCTTCTGACAGGGTCGAACCCCGAGAGAAGAACGACTTCGGGCGTATCGTCGATGACGAGCTCGATCCCCGTCGCATTTTCGATAGCGCGGATGTTTCTGCCCTCTCTGCCGATGATGCGCGCCTTCATATCGTCGTTGGGAAGGGGCACGACGGAGACGGTCGATTCGGACGCCTGGTCGGCGGCGCAACGCTGGATAGCGAGCGTAATAATGCTCTTTGCGTTGAAATCCGCCTCTTCCTTCGCCTGCTGTTCGAGATTGCGCACCTGAACGGCGAGGTCGCGCCTCGTCTCGTCCATGATCTCGTCCGTAAGCTGCTTTTTCGCCTCTTCCTTGGTGAGCTGGGAAATGCGCTCGAGCTCCTCGATCATGAGTTCGTGCTGGCGGGAGACGAGCTCCTGCGTCTTTTGCACTTCTTCGAGCTTTTTCTGCGCCTCTTCGATCTTTTGGTTGGCATTGTTGAGCCGGTCGTCGAGGGACTGCTCTTTGCGTGAAAGTTCGGTCTCCTTCTTTTCGAGCGCGTCCTCCTGCCTGTTGAGACGATCTTCCACGCGCTTTTGCTCTGCGCGCTTCTCCTTCATCTCCTCTTCGAACTCGTTCCTTCGTTTCAGATCCTGTTCCTTAGCCTCTAAAACTGCTTCCTTCTGACGCTGCTTGATCTCGGCTTCTGCCTTTTGCAGCATGTCCTCGACCTGCTTTTCGGTTGCGTCAAGTTTGTTTTCCGACCTCTTTTGGGAAACTTTTTTGAGTACCTGCCATGTAACGACGGCGGCGATCCCCGCGCCGAGAACAAGGGCAAGAACGATGAGCCCGACCGCAAGACCGGTGTCCATCGCAAGGAGCAGGCTGCCAAAATTTGCCATCATGACTGCCTCCTCTGAATAAAATTTCGACTTATTTCCCTGCACTGTCCGAAAAAATGGACAGATATAGGCATTGTCGTAAAGTATTATACAATATTTTGTCTTTGCTGTCAATGAGTTACCGTCATATTGCGCCGTTTTTCCAAAAAAATTTTTCTTGATTTTTGAAAAACCCCTCGCTGCCCCTTTTAGGGGAAGTCCGCCTTCCGCCCTCGCTGCCCCTTTTAGGGGAAGTCCCCGAAGGGGAAAGGGGTTCCCGAAAAACGGAGCCGAGGAAACCCCTCAGTCACCTGCGGTGACAGCTCCCCTACAAGGGGAGCCAAGGAGGCGAGGGGCGTGACAGCTCCCCTATGAGGGGCAGCGAGACAACCCCCACCACCGCCTGCGGCGGAGCCGCCCCCTTCAAAGGGGGCAGCTTCCCCTAAGAGGGGAGCCAAGACCCATTCAAAAAAACCGCCCCGAACTTATCGGAGCGGAATGCTTGCGCATGCGTTGAGGGAGAGCGGGGAGAAGTTGCCCGCCTCGTACTCTATGAGCCCTTCGGCGGCGATCATCGCGGCGTTATCCGTACAGCGCCGCTTTTCGGGAAGGACGAGTTTCAGCCCCGCCCGACTGCATGCGGACTGCAATCTTTCCCGCAGGTACCCGTTGGCGACGACCCCGCCGCCCGCCGTGACCGTCCTGACATGCCGCTCGAGCGCCCCTTCCACCGTCTTTTCGACGAGGATATCGAGCGCGGCGGACTGGAAAGAAGCGGCAACGTCCGCCTTCGACCACGCCTCCCCCTTTTGCTCCTTGGTATGCACATAGTTGATGATGTGCGTTTTGAGTCCGCTGTAAGAGAAGTCGTATCCCCCCAACCCTTTGAGCATCTTGGGCATGGGTACCACGTTTTTGCCCTCTCTTGCGAGCTGTTCGACATGGGGGCCACCGGGATAGGGAAGTCCCAATACGCGGGCGACCTTATCGAACGCCTCCCCCGCGGCGTCGTCGAGGGTGCCGCCGAGGACTTCGAACTTCGTCGGCGTTTCGGTATAGAGGATCGCCGTGTGCCCCCCGCTCGCGAGAAGCGTCATGAAGGGCGGAGCGAGCGTTTCGTCCTCGAGATAGCATGCCGCAAGATGCCCGCGGATATGGTTGACCCCGATAAGGGGGATATTCAGCCCGTAGGCAAATCCCTTCGCGAAAGAGAGCCCCACGAGAAGGGCTCCGAGCAGCCCCGCGCCATAGGTAACGGCGACCGCGTCGAGCTCCTCTTTTTTGACGTCCGCACTGCAAAGCGCGCGCCGCACGACTTCGTCCACCGCGTCGCTGTGGACGCGCGAGGCGATCTCGGGCACGACGCCGCCGTATTTGGCCTGCAAGGAAGCGGACGAGATGATCTCGTCCGAAAGTAAAGTGCGACCGCGGATCACTGCCGCGGCCGTTTCGTCACAGGATGATTCGATTCCCAAAATCAACGGAGATTTTTTCATGGATAATAAAAACGAATCCCTCATCAAGTCTTTTTCAGATAGTCAATGATGAAACCTTGAATATTGCCGTCCATCACGGCCTGCACATCCCCCATCTCGTATCCCGTCCGATGGTCTTTGACGAGCGTATAGGGACAGAACACATAGGAGCGGATCTGCGACCCCCATTCGATCTTTTTCGTCTCCCCTTTGAGGGCGGCTTCATCCGCCATGCGCTGTTCGATCTGCTTTTCGAGGAGTTTCGAGCGGAGATATTTGAACGCCATCTCCTTATTTTGGAGCTGGCTGCGCTCGTTCTGGCAGGTGACGACGATCCCCGTCGGGAAGTGGGTGATGCGGATGGCGGTCTCCGTCTTGTTGACCTTCTGACCGCCCGCGCCCGAGCTTCTGTATACGTCGATACGGATGTCCTCGTCCTTGATCTCGATCTCATTGTCGTCGTCGACTTCGGGCATGACTTCGACGGAAGCAAAGGAAGTTTGGCGGCGCTTGTTGGCGTCGAACGGCGAAATGCGCACGAGTCTGTGTACGCCGATCTCCGCTTTGAGATAGCCGTATGCGTTTTCCCCTTCGATCTTGAAATCCACCGATTTGAGCCCCGCGCTGTCGCCCGCAAGGCGGTCGATCTCGGTCGTCTTGAAGCCGTTCATGTCGGCATAGCGGCAATACATGCGGTAGAGCATGGAGCACCAATCGCACGCCTCCGTGCCGCCCGCACCCGCATGGATGGAGAGAAGGGCGTTGGAATTATCATACTTGCCGCGGAGAAGCGCCCTCACGCGCATCTCCTCGATGTCGGCTTCGGCGTTCAACATCATCTTGTCGAGCTCGGAAACGAGCTCCTCTTCCTCTGTCTCTTCGATGAGGTCGATGATCTCGTTCGCGTCGTCGAGCGCCTTTCTGCCCTTTTCGTAGGAAGCGATCTTGTTCTCGATCGAGGAGATCTCCCGCCCGATCTTGGCGGAGCGTTCCAAGTCCTGCCAGACGGCGGGGTCCTCCTGCTCCGCACGCAGCTTTTTGAGCTGTTCGTAGCGGTTGTCGATATCCAAGGCATATTTCGCTTCGCCGAGCGTCTCTTCGAGATCTTTGATTTTAAGTCTGTAATCGTCTGCTTTGAACATAAATCCCTTTGATTTTTTTGATGTTCTATCCCTTGGCGCTCCTTTTGGGGGAAGTACTGCAACGCCTTCCTTGCTTCCCCTATTAGGGGAAGTACCCGCGCAGCGGGGGATAGGGTTTCAAAACCCCTCAGTCACGCAAGAGTGCGTGACGCCTTCTGCACAAGGCACGCCCTTCGGGTGCCCTCAAGGGGAAGGCAAGTGTTCGGGCGCTCAATTAAAACGGTTTCCCGTGGCACTTTTTATATTTGAGTCCGCTGCCGCAGGGGCAAGGATCGTTGGGACCCGGCTTTTTCGCCTTCTTCATCGTCGCAGGGTTGAACCGCTCCGAACCGCTCGTTCTAAGCGCGTCTACATTGATCGCAGCGGGCACGGCGGGCGCAGCGACGGTTGAAACGCCGCTTCTCTCCGCGGGCGCTTGGGGCGCGGGCTGCTGTTCCGCTTCGGGGGCAGCCGTCTGCTGCGTTTGGGGCGCGGAAGGCTGTTCCTGCGCCTCGGGCGCCTCGGCGGGCGCGGGACGAGGCGTCGGCGCCGTGGGCATAATGCGCGGCGTAGGCTGCTGGCGGACTTCAAGCTGTGCCTTCAAGAGGATCGCGATCGTACGTTCCTGGATCCTTTCGACCATCTCGTCGAACATCGCAAGCCCTTCCTGCTTATAGGCGATGATGGGATCGGACTGCCCGTACGCGCGGAGCCTGATGCCCTTGCGGAGCTGATCCATCGCGTCGATATGGTCGATCCAGTTGCTGTCTACGACGCGGAGCAAGATCCTTCTCTCTGCGTCCGCAAAGTCGATATGCGCTTCCTCGCGGATGCGCGCGATCTTCTCTTCGTAGCATTCCGCGGTCTTTTTGGAGATCTTCTCGATCGCCGTGTTATACTCCCACTTTTCAAGTTTTTCACGGGTGATATAGTGCGTCCCGGGGGGAAGGAGCTTGCGTTCAAGCGCTTCGTTGAGGTCGTCCTCGTTCCACTTCTCGGGCATATCATCCGCATTGACCGCGTCGTGCACGACCGTCTTTACATAATCGGGAATATATTTGAGAACCTGCTGGTGGACATCCTCGCCGCGGATGACCTTCATGCGCTCGGCATACATGATTTTGCGCTGCGTGTTCATGACGTCGTCGTATTGCAGGACGTTCTTACGGGTGGCGAAGTTCCTGCCCTCGATCTGCTTCTGCGCATACTCGATGAGACGGGTCAGGAGCCTGCTTTCGAGACTCTCGTCCTCCTCCATCTTGGACATTGCGTAAATGCGCTTCATGCGCTCGCCGCCGAACCGCACCATGAGGTCGTCCTCGAGGGAAAGGAAGAAGATAGACGCGCCGACGTCTCCCTGACGTCCCGCACGGCCGCGGAGCTGGTTATCAATACGGCGGGATTCGTGCCGCTCGGTGCCGATAATGCAGAGGCCGCCCGCCTCGATGACTTTCGTCTTTTCCTCGTCCGTCTTTTCCTTATATTGTTTGTAGAGTTCCTGATATCTTTCGCGGACTTTCTGCGTCTCTTCGTCCACTTCCGCATAGCTCGTGGCAAGCTCGATCGTGTCGTGCTCGACGCCCTCTTCGCGTAAGCGTTTCTTGGCAAGATATTCGGGGTTGCCGCCGAGCAAAATATCCGTGCCGCGGCCCGCCATGTTGGTGGAGATGGTCACCGCACCGTATCTGCCCGCCTGCGCGACGATCTCCGCCTCGCGTTCGTGGTTCTTCGCGTTGAGAATGTTGTGTTGGATCCCGTTCCTGCGCAGAAGCCTCGAAATCTCTTCCGATTTCTCGACGGAGACCGTACCGACGAGGATGGGCTGCCCCTTCTCGTGGCGCTCCGCGATCTCGCGGACGATTGCCTTTTTCTTCCCCTCTACGGTGGAGAAGATCCTGTCGTGCAAATCCTCTCTGCGCACGGGCTTGTTGGTGGGGATCTCGATGACGTCGAGCGAATAGATCGTGCGGAATTCGCCTTCCTCCGTCTTGGCGGTACCCGTCATGCCCGAGAGTTTTTTATAGAGACGGAAATAGTTCTGGAAAGTGATCGTCGCATACGTCTTGTTCTCTTCACGGATCTTGACGCCCTCTTTCGCCTCGATCGCCTGATGCAGACCGTCCGAATAGCGGCGTCCGATCATGAGACGTCCCGTAAACTCGTCTACGATGATGATCTCCTCATCCTTGATGATATATTCTTCATTGAGATGGAAAAGTTTATGCGCTTTGAGCGCCTGTTGGATGTGATGGTTGAGGGAGGCATGCTCGATATCGGCAACGTTGTCGATCCCGAAGAACTTCTCCGCTTTCTCCGCGCCGTACTCCGTGAGATGGACTTGCTTGTCCTTCCGTTCGATGACGTAATCCCATTCCAGCGCTTCCGCCTCGGCAAGTTTGCGCTCCGAGCCGCGCTTTTCGTGCTTCTTGCGGTTCTGCTCCTCCTCGAGCTCGTCGTCGAATCCGCCCGTAAGCGTCCTGACGAAACGGTCGACCTGTACATACAGATCGGAGGACTTGTCTCCCCTGCCCGAAATGATGAGCGGCGTCCTCGCTTCATCGATCAGAATGGAGTCCACCTCGTCGACAATGGCGAAGTTCAGATCGCGCTGCACCATGAGTTTTAGGTCGGATTTGAGATTGTCGCGCAAGTAATCGAAGCCGAACTCGTTGTTCGTCCCGTAGGTGATGTCGCTCTGGTATGCGGCGCGCTTATCGTCGTCGCTCATGCCGGGGACGACGACCCCGACCGTAAGCCCCATAAAGCGATGAACCTTTCCCATCCACTCCGCGTCGCGGCGGGCAAGATAATCGTTGACCGTGACGATGTGGACGCCCTTGCCGCTAAGCGCTTCAAGATACGCGGGGAGGGTCGCGACGAGGGTCTTTCCTTCGCCCGTTTTCATCTCGGCGATACGGCCTTGGAAAAGACAGATGCCGCCGATGATCTGGACGCGGAAATGACGCATTCCGAGAACGCGCCCGCTCGCCTCACGGAGCGCGGCAAACGCGTCGGGAAGGAGGGCTTCGAGCGTTTCGCCCTTGGCAAGACGGTCGCGGAAGAGCTGTGTCTGCGATTGCAGCTCGCTATCCGACATTGCCGCATATTTGGGAGCGAGCTTTTCCACCAAGTCGGCGGTGGCATTGAGCTTTTTGAGGCTCCTGCGCCCGTCCCTGTTTTTAATATAACGAATCAGTCCCATTTTCTGTTCCTCGATAGCGCTTTTTATGGAAGCGCAGATTTTCACTAGTCTATTGTACAATATTTTCCCGAAAAATGAAAGCGATTTACAGGGGTTTTCGAGAATTTCATGCAATCGACAAAGAACGACACAGGAATACGCCTTAGGAGACAACCCCCACCTGACGCGCCAAGGACGGCGCGCCACCCGCCCCCTTGAAAAGGGGGCAGGTCCCCTTGGCTCCCCTCTTAGGGAGCTGGCGCGCGCCCTTGCGCGACTAAGGGGGTGTCGTTCTCAATTACGTCATGGTGAGCTTGTCGAACCATCACCTTATTATAAAGCGGTGACCCTTCGACAGGCTCAGGGTGACGTATTTGGAATGCCGCCCCCTCCCCGTCCCCCTCATTCCGAGCCCCGTAAGGGGTGAGTGAATCCCCTCGTAAGTACGGACGCACGTGGGTCTATAAGATCCGCTCGCTTCGCTCGGGATGAGGACGGGATTGCGGTGCGCTGGATAAGAAAGGGCGACTACGGTAAATGTAACGAAAAAGACCGACTTGTTTCCAAGTCGGTCTTTTGTCGCAAGTTTGAGATCAATCCTCAAACATTCTGTTCACTTCGCCGTCGACAACAAGCGTAAACTTTGTGTGGTTGCCGATCAAGTTTTTCATGTCCTTCCCTTCCTCGGTGAAGGTGGGATTCTTGACGGTGATCGTGATCCCTGCTTTCCCTGCATCGTATTGGAACCCTCCGTCGAAAGTGCAATTATCAAGCAAGGTATCCACATACGGTCTGAAAAAGTTATAACTTCCGCCGTCCTTAAAGTGCGTATTGTAAACCTCAACTTTTCCGCCGCCGGTGGAGCCGAAGGAAGTCCAAGCTCCGATCTCACAGTCCTTGATGACGATCTTCGCGCCATTGGTCTGGTCGAAGTGAACGCCATACGTCCCGTTTTCGATCGTGCAATGGTCGATCGTGATCGTCGTACCTTTTGTGCCGTAAGAGGAGCCGATCGCCTTGAAACCGCCATTGAAGTGGCAACCTTTGATCGTTACATTCTCCGCCCCACTAAGGATCTGAACAGATACATAGTTGGTTCCGGAAACGTCGAACGTGCAATCTTCAAGCGTGAAATTATCTCCGTGCACTTGAACTGCGCTACCGCTGTTATTGGTGCCGATTTCCGCTTTGAACGTCATGCCCTTCAATGTTACGTTATTGCCCGTAATATCGGTTTTCTTCCCTTCGGAGGGATTCACGTCGATAACGGTTCCTTCAACGCCTTCGATAACAACATTTTCAACGGATACTTTCGCCGACAAGGTGTAATGATCTGCACCGAGGACATAGGTCTCGCCTTCTTTCGCGCTCTCGAGAGCCCTCGCAAGATCTGCGCCTTCGCCGAGCGTCCACACATTGTCGTCATAGGAATATTGATTATTCCAGTTGATCTTCAAATCGTTGTTCTCGAGTGTAAGCCCGGTAAGAGGAATATTTTGCTTCGCATTTCCGATAAGCCCATAGTAATTAAGGCGCACCGATTTGTCTGCTATAACAGTCACCTCGCCACTGTTGCCGCGGAGTGTAACGTTGTTAGCTCCTCTGCCCGCAATCGCACCGACGCCGTTGGAATCTTCATCGTCTCCCGAGAATACCCGTTCAACGGTAAGGGTCACACCGTCGATAATGCAATTCTCAATCACATTATTTGCCTGCGCGATCCCGCTGACAGCGCCGATCGCGGAATAGCCTGCCTTGGTTACTCTGATGTCAATGTTGGTATAGCAACCGGAGATTGAGCTACTGCCTTCGCCAAGCCATCCTGCAATACCGCCGGCATACTGCCAATAGTTTTCAACATAGCTCCCGTCGTTTGCCTCAACGCGGCAATTTTCTACGTTGACATAGCCTTTCCCGATAATCACACCGGTATATTGACCGCCCTTAACGACCACTGTGCCCTTAACGACAACATCGCTGATATGGGCGCCAGGGAAAGACTCTCCGACGACAACCGCAACGCAATTAGAACCGTCGTTGTGGAAAACATAGGCATTCTCTATCGTCAGATTGCAAATCGTAGCACTTTCGACTCTGCCAAACAGACCAAGATGCTGATTGTTGTGATTTTCGGGTGCAAGATTTGTTATATAGAGATTCGTAAGCGTGTAACCCTGCCCGTCGAAAGTTCCGGCGAAAGTCGCGCTTGCCTCGGAATTAGAAAATCCGATGGGAGCCCAAGGATCTTCCTCGCCGCCAAGGTCAAACCCTGCTTCAAGCAAGATAGTCGCACTCTTATAGTTATTGCCGGCGTTGACGCTGTCACGGAAAGCCTTCAAGCCCGCAAGATTGTAGATGTGGTAATCTCCAACCGTAACGGCGCCTTCAGCGTCCCAAGCGAAGTCCTGCGTGAAGCCCGCTTCTCCCTCTTCGTCACTTGCATACACAAGCGAGAGTGTGGTGTTGGTGAGGGAAACCGCATAATCTTTGCTATCAGTTCCACCCAAAATGGTATAAGTGGATTCATTGACGGGATTAATCGTCACAGAAATTTTAACATCAGAGATTGATACAGGCGCGGACTTCGTCACAAATGCAACAACGGAACCCGCAAGTGCAACACCGACAGCCTCACCTTTATTGATAGCTGTAATTGTACAATCAATTTCTGCATTCGTAACGGTAAGCGAACCGCCGTCTTCCCAACCCATTATACCGCCTGCAACTGCACGCTGTGTATCATTTGTTGTACATGTAATGTTACCTTTACTGATAACACCATTCATCTTATCGCTTTGACTTGATGAGCCAACAATACCGCCAACTTTGGGTTGAATCTTTGCACCAGGCTCTGCCGTTGCAATAATTTCTCCATAGTTCGCAACTTCGGTAAACTCAAAGTCGCCTTGATGTGTTGTACCAATAATACCGCCAACGTTCAACTTGCTACTTGTCATTGCACCGCATGCGGTTGCAGAAATTGTACCATAGTTCGAGCAGTACTCAACAACCGTTTTTGCAGATCTCATAACATATGCTACCATGCCACCTGCATTTGTCTCGACCTTCTTGTCGGAATTACCAGTAGCCGTCAAGTTGCCGTGATTGACACAATGACTAAAAGTAACATTGGAATGCTGAATATGTCCTACGATACCGCCAACCTTTTCCTTTGCGGTGACAGATGCATAATTCGTGCAATTTGTAATCAAAACCTTGGGTGCATCGGCAGCGCTAAGGTCGCCTTCCCCCCATTTTTCGTCATCTTTCACATAGCCAACCAATCCACCACCGACTTTTTCAGAGCTAACTACGCAAGAATCTTTGACAACAAGGCCATTCAAAGTAGTTGCGCCCATTACACGACCTGCGACAACAGCAACTTTTCCATCATTATACTTGTTGTCGATCATCGAATTGGCGAAAGATGTATTTTCAATAACATTGCCATCAACGACGCCAAAGAATCCCGCAAATTCTCGATCCAAATTCACGACATGGATTCCATCGATCGTGTGGCCTTCGCCGTCAAAATTCCCGGTGAAAGGAGTGTCCTCGGTGCCGACGGGGGTCCAGTTGCCCGCGTCGTTTGCCGCAAGCGTGATGTCCGACTTGATGTGGACGTCAACGCCGAGCCACTTTGCAGCGTCCGCGCCGTTTACAAGTTCATTCCAAGCCTTGAGACCGTTTTCATCGTAGATCTCAATGTACAGAGCCGTAGATTGCTCTTTGTCGCCCTTGGGTCCTTTGTAGGCGACAGTCATGCCGTTTTGCTCATCAAGCCAAATCACGCTGTCTGCGGGAACCGTGAAGCTGCCGCCGACGACGGGAGCTTCATTGCCCACTTCGGGAACGTCCTCTCCGCCCTCCGTCTTGTTCACGATCTCTTGATTTTCATCGACGATTTCGGAATCGGTGGAGACATAGTAGCTTTCGAGCGTCAAACCTCCTGCGACAACGGAACCGACAAGCGCGCCCGCTTTGTTTGCAGCGGCCTGCTGTTGAGCTTCCGTCTCATTGGTTGCGCCTGCGCCGACCTTGACGTCGCGGACTTCGAGACCGGAAGCCTCGACCGCCTGCTCAACGACGACGCCCGCGATACCGCCCGCATAACCTACGTCGGTGGACTCGGGATTTTCTGCGTTCACGCCGTCAACGAACACGGAGATGTGTTCTGCGCTAAGGTCGGAAAGGGTGGCGCCGGCATATCCGCCGACAATACCGCCCGCGATCTTCACTGTCGCGTGAATGTTCCAGCTCGGTTCGCCGTCTACCGCCGCGACGCCGTTTGCGCCGTCGACATGGACGTCCTTCAATTCGCCGTAGCAAAGACCGACAACGCCCGCCGCATGGGTTTTCGCTTCCACATGAATGTTGCCGATAACGGAGACATTCTCGATGGAGCCGTAGACAAGGGTGCCGACAACGCCGCCGACGTGAGCGTCGCCCTTGAGCGTGACGTTTTCAATCGTCAAATTCTTGATCGTCGCAGTTACGACCTGACCGCCGTTGGAGCCTTCCCATTGGGAAGCGTATCCGAAGAGTCCGAGCTCGCTTGCTTCGCTCGTATTCACAAGATTGAGGATCTTATGTTCCCTGCCGTCGAAGGTCCCGAAGAAGGGATGGGTTGCAGAGCCGATGGGCTCCCAATTAGTACCCCCCCCCGTTTTCAACATCTTGAAGATCAATATCGTTATGGAGCGCAACGGTCTTTCCTGCGAAGTTGGCGCCGCCATTGACGAGGTCGCGGAAGTATGCAAGGCCGTTCGCGGAGTAGACGACGTATTCGCCGTCATACTCCCCGGAATAGACCTGTGCATAATCGTTGACACTTGCCGTGCCCTGCTGAACTTTGATCTCGCCGTTGTTGACAGGGTCGCCGTTCGTGTTGGATTCACCTGCCGACCAACCGACAAGGTATTCGCCGTCGTTCGTGAAATCGCTCTGGAATTCGCCGTCGAAGGTGATCGTGACAACGCAATCCTTATCGATCGTCACGCCGTAGGAGCTGTTCGCGCCGTTGATACCCGTGATCGCACCGACGCCGCAGCACTTTTCGGTGAAGTCCGCCTCACCCTTTACGGGGTTCTTAACAGACCATACAAGGTTGACAGTGCCTTTCAGGTAGCTGTTCGTGATCGTCTGTGTGTCGAAAGAGTGACCCGAGAAGGTACCGACCTGTGCGCCGTATGCGGTGAAGTTTTCGATCGTGAGATTGTTCACATGGTTTGCGCCCGCATAGCCGAAGAGACCCGCTTTGCCTTCATGATCCGCAACGACCTTCATGTTCTTGATCGTGTGACCGTTACCGTTAAGGGTGACCCAGTGGCCGTCCAGTGCAACCCAGTTGTATTCATGACCCTGCGCGTCGGTCATGAGATCGACATTGTCCATGTCGATATCGTTGAGAAGGTTGATCGTGAAGCTCAAACCTTCACCTGCCCCAGGGAACAGTTCGCCGTCACCATGGTTATTGTCGACAAAGACGAGCTGTGCCGGCGTGGAGACACTGACTTCGCGGATACGGCCGCCCTCAATTCTGTCGATCTGAATGCTCGAGTTCACCGTAACATTTTCAAGCGTCACATCACTCAAAGTGAGAACTCCGTTCGCTGCACGGGTGCCGCCGACAACTTCGCTGGGCTTGGTGCCGCTCTGTGCACCGCTCGGATAGGTGTAAAGCGCTTCGACAGTAACGTCTTTCACGCTGACGTGTTCCATACCGCCGCAGACGGAGGAGCAGAACTCACCGACAACCGCGCCGACGAAGAGATTCGCCATATTGTCCTTGGCGTAGTCATCAGTGCAGAAACCAAGCACCTCAACGTTTTCAAGCGTGACGTTGGTGATGTGGAAACCGCTATTAGGGTTCGTCACGTTATTTGCCCTGTTGTAGTAGCCGACCGCGCCGCCGACCTTACGGGAGCCCATGACAGAAATATTCTTGACGGTGAGGCCGTCATAAGTGTAAGTGTCGCCCTCGCCCGTGTAGCCGATGATACCGCCGACGTTGTCGCCCTCGAGCTGAGAAACAATGCCATTCTCGTCGACTGCGGCAACGCCGTCAATGTGGCTCTGCAAGTCGTCTGCTTCGACTGTGGCATTCTGAATGTTGCCATAGCCGCTGCCGACCACGCCGCCGACCTTGTAGTTACCGACGATCACAATATGGCCGCTGACTTTTACGTCCTTGACCCAAACGGAGGAGAAATACCCGCCGACTACGCCGCCGATCGAAGTTGAACCGGAGACGATAGGATCGATCACTTCGACCCCTTCGATCGTGGTGTGATCATTCGCGTGACCTACGAGAGCGCCGACGCTATCCTTGCCCGAAACAACGGGATTGAAGATTTTGACGTTCTTGATGACCGCATTGCCGTCCGTGTAACCGAAGAGACCCGCGTAGTCAAGCGTACCCACCTTAAAGACGCTGTGTTGAAGGCTTCCGTCGCCAATCAAAAGGCCGCGAACCGTATAACCTTGTCCGTCAAAAGTGCCCTTGAAGGGGTTCTGGCAAACTTGCGTGGGCTTATTGTTGACTTGTTTTTCTTCCCACTTTGTACCGCCGATCGGAGTCCATTCGCCGCTAAGGGTGACATCGTTCTCGAGGTAAACAGTTTCGCCATTGAAATCGTGGCCGCCGTTCACCATGTCGCGGAAGGTCTTCATGCCCGCTTCATTGGAAACATAGTAGCCGTCTTCTTGCGCCTTGAGGCCATTCCAAATGACTTCGATATCGTTGTCCGAGAACGTAGGGATTTCGCCTTCTTCCGTGCCGCAAGGACCCGAAAGGCCTTTGTTGGTCATGAGCGCATCCGGTGCGATGATCGTGACGGATCCCGTGTTGCCGCTGTAAGTAGCCGCACCGCCGTTCGGAACGAGTGCGCCCGTGTACCGCTCATAGACGCGGAAATTTGTTTCCACAAAGTCGCCATCTTTTGGCGTCTTGCCGTCGATCCCGATTGCGCTGACGTCGATCGTGACGTCAACGAGCCTGTTGTCGGAGACGGTCACGTCTGACTTATGATCGGTACCGCCGAGGACACCGCCGACCATGCCATAGCCGTCATCCGCATTCTCTGCGCTCTGCGCAAGTGCAAGCAACTTGACGCTGCCGACCACATTGCCACTGACTGTCGCTTCGGTGTGTTCACCCGCAACAAATCCGACGATGCCGCCGAGTTTGTAATTCTGGACAGAGAGTGTACCGACGGTGACCGCGCAACCATCAACGTGCGAATTGCCGCTCATGTGACCGACAACGCCGCCGACCCACGTACCGCCGACGATCGTTGCATTTTGGATCGTAACGTTCGTGACCGTGGAATCCGTGATGCCGGACGCAAGCGCGCCGACAAATTCCGCCTTAGGTGCATTGATGTTTGCCTTTTCGATGACGAGATCCTTCACGGTTGCGCCATTGAGGTTGCCGAACAAGCCCGTCGCATATCTCGCCGTTGCGCTTTCGATCGTCAAACCCGTGATCTTTTTGCCGGTGCCGTCGAACGTGCCTTTGAAGGCATGGGCGCTATCATTCCCGATAGGCGTCCAGTTCACCCCCCCCAAATCAACATTTTGAGTGAGAGTGACGGTTTTTTCCGCAAAGTCGATCCCGCTGTTGACGAGGTTCGCGAAGTAGCGAAGACCGTATGCGGAGGAAACGCTAAGAGATTCGACCGTAAACGTTCCGTCTTCGTTATACCCGCCCGTAAGGATGTAGTCCTCTCCGTAAAGGTTGCCCGAGAGCTCGGAAGAGCCGCTGTCGACCGTAATGGACGTCGACGTGATCTTTACCGTGGAGGCCTGTGCTCCTTTAAGGTAGCTGCGGTAGCTGCCGACGAGGCCGAAGTTGGGAAGATCCGAAAGCTCATAGAGACGCAACGTATCATCACCTTCAAGTGCATACGCATTGACTCTGGTAATGGAGCCGTTGAACGAAGAATCGGTGATGGTGACAAGATGATCGCCAGCCTCCGCCGAGTCAAGTTCTGCCGTACCGATGAGACCGCCGACCATTGAGTAATAGACGGAGGTATCGACGCTGTTATAGTACCAAGCAAAGTTCATGTAGACATTGCCGCCGACTTTGACGTTCGTGAGCGTCTCGCTTCCGAACGCGGTACCGATGAGGCCGCCGACCGCAAAGTTGCCATCGACCCAAGCATTCACAACAATAACATTCGTCAAAGAATCGTGCATGGAGAGACCGATGAGGCCACCGACCATGATACCGCCCTTATCGTTGACACGGATCGTGCAGTTGGCTTGAATGACATTGTACGTGCAGGACTGCGACGCGCCGACAAGACCGCCGACCGCATTGCCGCTGTAAGTGCCTACACCCGTAACGGTAACGGAAGCACCCTCTTCAATCGTGATGTTGGAGAATGCGACATTTGCAGCATAGCCTACAAGCAGACCGGAATCGTTACGATCGCCATGCGCTGTACCGTTCACGGTAACAGTGTTGACGCCTGCGATGGTGAGGTTTTTGATTACGACCTCTGTCGGATTCACTTCGTTCTTACCAACAGCGCCGAACAAACCGACGAACCGAGAACCCGAGACGTTGATGTTGGAGATCTTGTGATTCAAGCCGTCGAAGGTGCCCATGAAGCGAGCGCCGTCCGTACCGATCGGCGTCCACGCCTCGCCAAGTTCCGCGAGGTCGATATCCGCCGTCAAGAATACGTGCTCATCCTTAAAGTCTTTGCCGCCGTTGACCTTTTCCGCAAATGCTTTGAGGCCCGCCGCGCTGTCGATCAGGTAACCCTTGGTAACTTCGCCGGTGCTGTCTGCTACTGCGCCGTAGAAGAGCCCATCGGGAAGTTCTTCTTCCGTCGCATTGGTGACTTTGGAAGAGGAATCGGTGATCGTCGTTGTGCTCGAATCGAGAGCTTCGCCGACAAAGGCGTGCTCAGACTTATCGAACTCTTCAACAGAAGAAGTGAGCTCACCTTCGAACGTGCTCTTCTCGATCGTGTTATTATTGCTTTCCTGAACGGAACCGAGGATACCGCCCGTATGAGCCGACCTGCCCGTTACATTGGCTTGAACGGTGATATCGCTCAAAGTAGCGCCGTACGCAAGCGCACCGGCAAGACCGCCAGCCCAGTTACCTTCCACATTGAGGTTGGAAGAAACTTTATTCAAGTTGGACTGTTGAAGGTGACCCGTCAAACCGCCGACCTGCGCGCCCGCATGATCCGTAGTATCGTCAAACGACGACTTCGCATAGCTCTGCGCTTCGTCCGTGTAGGACGCATTGATCGTTACGTTCGAGATCTTGTCGTTCGTGATATAACCTGCAAGACCGCCGACAAAGTCGCCTGCCGTCTCGATCTGGATAAGCCCTTGGATCGTGACATTCGCAATGCCGCCCTTTGCCGCGTCGCCGTTATTCGTCCCGGCAAAGCCTGCGAGCGCACCGACGTAGTCTACCCTTTGAGCGGTGACTTTGATCGAAACATTCTCGATCGTGAGATTGGAGATGCCCGCAGAATCCTCATAAATTTCGTTATTGACATACCCGAAGAAGCCGAGATAGTTGTGCTCTGCGGACGTGATGATGAGGTTCGAGACGGTGTAATTCTGCCCGTCGAACACGCCTCTGAACGGGTGGTCGCTCGTTCCGATGGGCGTCCATTCCTCGGCCCCCTCTCTCGTCGCCAAAGAGCGGCGAGAAAGAGGTTCTGCTACTGTCGGCACACTAAGGTCGATGTCGCATTCGAGTTGAACGGTTTCACCTTCAAAACCTTCCTTGAAGGTCTTACGGTTGTGTGTTGTTGCTCCGTCGTTCACAAGGGTGCGGAAAGTTTCGAGACCTTCTTTGGAGACGATATGCCAAGCGTTGTTGTCTTTGATGAGACCCTTGTCATTCTTATCCGCCCCGTGGAGGATGGTCACGTCGATCCTATGGTTGTCGTGGTCATCGCCGTCGACGTTGACGCCGTGCGCAGCCGCTTCCTCGGCAGTGTAACTCATCCTACCGATCATCCAATCGACGTACTGATCCTGATCGGCGTCGACGTGTTCGTACTCTACCTTGTAGCCCGCCAAGCCGTCGGGATCTACTTCCATGTAACCGTCGCGCTTGATGGTGAGGTTCACGTTCTTGACGGTATTCCCGGTGGCGTCGAGGGCGCTGCCGTTGTCAATACCTGCGAGACCGCCGAGATCCTTATATGCGGTGAGTTTCGATTCCGCAACCGTATTATCAGTGAACTGTGCGCCCTTGCTGAATCCGACGAGACCGCCGAGCTTCGCGCCGTAGTCAAACTTCGGAGTCGAATCCTTCATGATCTTTTCGGGGAACGCCTGACCTTCGAGACCGACGACAACGACATTCTCGTATCCTTCAACGCCGATATCCCAAACGCCTTCGGAGCAGTCGTTATGACCCGCGATACCGCCGACATAGCTGTGACCCTTGACGACAGCGTTTGCAACGGTGATGTTGCTGAATGCCGTAGCCTTGCCCGTACCGACGACAACGCCGACGGAAAGGTTACCGGTGACCTTTGCATTTGTGATGTTGAGGTCTTTGATGACCGCACGGCTCGTACGACCGAAGAGACCCATGTTGTTGCCGTTTACGTCTGCCTCTGCCTCGGTGTGGGCGTTGTGGCCTTCCACGGTGAGGTTAGAGATCGTGTAAGCGTTTGCGTTGAGTGTGTACCCGCTGTCTTTGCCGTCGACCATGATCTTGACGGCTTCGCCTGCGGTTTCCTTATACGCAGTGAAGATGCCTTGGAATACTGCCTTAGGAGTCTCGTTCGGGCCGACTGTTTCGTCTGCACCGATCGGTTCCCAATCTTCGCCTGTAAGGTCGACATCCGCAAGCAGGTGGACAGTTTCACGGATGATCGTCTTGTGGTCGGGAAGCTGTTCGGCATATGTGTTACCGCCGTTGACCTGATCGCGGAAGAATTTGAGACCTTCTTCCCCCGTGATCTGGTATTCGGAAGTGACTTTGTTTTCACCCTCCTCGGTGAACCAGTCGGTATCCTGGACGAACGTATCCGTCGCGTCCGCATCATTCTTATAATGAACGACGTCGAGCGTGGAGTTCGTGATCGTGACCGTGCCGGTCGTTGTTGTCGTGTAGCCGCCGACAAGACCGTAGTTCTCGTACTTCGTCGAGGAAGCATTCTTCCAGCCGACGCGGGTAAGCGTACCCATGAAGTGCGCATCGTTGACGTTGAAGTCGGAGCTTTCCGCACCCTCACTCACGGTGAGCGCACCGACGATACCGCCGATTTGAAGGGTTGTTGCCTCCTGCACAGACGACGCTTTGAGAACCGCGCCGGAGTAGACGGGAGCTGTCGTTCCGATCGTGACGCCGTCCTCGGCAACGCCGACAACACCGCCGACCTTGAACGAACCGCTGACCTTGACATTTCCGTCAGAGACGTACTTATCGCCTTCGTCATACTTCACGCCAACGTAGATGTCGTCGAGCTTGCAAGCCTTTGCGATACCTGCGACCGCGCCGACGTTCGGCGTATCGGTCGTTTCGATCGTAAGACCGTTCACGGTGACGTCGGAGATGGAGCCGCCGTCGATACGACCAACGACTGCGCCCGCGTTCCCAACATAGCCTTTGAGCTCTGCGGTCGTTACGGTGATACCGGAGATCGTCGTTTTCTCTGCAAGGGCGACAAGAGCGCCGGTGCTGCGCGAATCAGCGGTCACGTTGATCGTAACAGTCGTACTAAGAATGTCGAGATTGGAGAGCGTTGCGCCGTCCGTGTGACCGAAGAAGCCGACGAGATCGCCCGTACCCGTGTATTTGAGATTCAAGATCTGCCAATTACCGGCCGATTCGCCTTCGCCGTAGCTGCCGTCGAAGGTGCCCTTGAAGGCGTGCTCGCTGTTGCCGATCGGCGTCCAGCTCTCGTAAGAGCCGAGGTCGAGCTGGTGCTCTGCGTTCAACTCGTCCGCAAGTTTGACCGTCTTATCTTCGCCTGTCCACGAGCCTGCGTTCACGAGGGACGCAAACGTGTTGAGACCGACAAGCGAGAAGTTGTAATAGGTATCATATTTCTCGGCAAGAAGATCGCTAAGTCTGCGGCCGAACTGCTCGCCGATGACGATGTGGATATCCGCCTCGGAGCCTTCGGCGACGTAGCCCTTGAGCGCTTCCGCCATTTCCTTATCCTGCGTGGATTCGAATCTGCTCGTATGACCGAAGATGAAGTCGCCCTTCGTGATCTTGCCGTCATCATTGAGGACAAGGTTGTAGCCGATGAAGTCGTAGCAGTTATCCGTCGAAACGCCGCTCACAAGGTCGAAGTCGACAGCGACAGCTTCGCCGTTCACGTTGACCTTATTGTCGTTCGTGATGAAGATACGAGCCTTTCTCGGGCCACGACCCGTGTCCGATTCTGCGGAGACGAGCGAGTAACCTTTTGCCTTCTCGGCGTTCTCCGGGTCGCAGACAACGTTGATCGTGTTGCCCTTCATCCAGACTTCGTACTCGTCAGTCTCGGACGATGTTGCAAGGTCGATGAATGCAGACCTGTTGCCGCCGGATTTGCCGCTGATCGCGCGTGCCGCGTCGGTGTAGACCGTGTTGTTCTCGACCGTGATCTTCGCGCCCTTTACGATGCGGAAGAACTTCACGACAGCCTCGTGGTAAGGCTTATCGGCCGAACCGAATACGTTGCCGCTGATCTCGGAGCCGTCTTTGATCGTTGCATACGCGAAGATTGCAGTCGCAACGTCTTGATACTGATCGCTCGTCGCGCTCTCGTTGGAGAGCACAACGTTGTTCGTGAATACGAGTTTTGTCGTGACGACGCCATTATTCGACGAATGCCCGAGAATGAACGTTGCATACATTCCGCTGTATCTTTCGGGAACAATGTCTGCGTAGCAGTTCGTCACGGTGAGGGCGTCGACGACGGGAGCCACACCTTCTGCGCCCGCGCTCAAATCGATGTAGCTGTTGCCCGTGAACTTGATACCCGTGAAGGTAAATTCTGCCGTAGGAGCCTTATCGTTCACGTTGGTGTTGAAGCCGCCGAGACGGAAGATCTCGTTGTTGACAACGGCTGTGTAGTTGTGATTCGAAGCGGTTTCTTCTGCGCCGAGCGTGTCGCCTGTGTAGGTGACGGTCGCGTTGCCGTCGCCGTTGGTCGTGGCCGCGAAGGTCACATCGCCGATCGAGATCGTGATGTTGGAATTGGTCACAACGACCGTAGGCGTTCCTGCATAGAAGCCGAACGGAGCCGCCGCAAAGTCGCTTGCCTTCGCCGCACCTACACCGTTCAAGAGCTGTACCCATGCGTCAACGGTGACGTTGTCGATCGTCGCGTCTTTGGAAACGACCTTCGCGACCGTCGCCTTCGTGGCGTCTGCGTCGCCCGCGAGCTTGTTGATGTTGAGGTCGCCGAGGACGAGGTGCTGTACGGTACCTGCGAGGTTGCCGAACAGAGGCCCGTAGAGACCGACGATCTTGTAGGTCGGAGTGCCCTCGAAGCCGTAGCCGCCGTTGAATGTACCTTCGAATGCGTAGGTTTCGTTACCGATACCGACCCAATTCGTCTGGTAGGACACCATGTTGATATCGCTGCCGAGCGAGACGTCTTCACCCTCGAAGGTGACGCCGTGATTGACGAGTTCCGCAACATTGGCAAGACCAAGCGCAGTCCTTGCGATTACGAGAACGTTCGCCTTGCCGTGTGCAACCGTGCCGTTGAAGAAGTTTACCGAGAGGTCAAGGTCGGTCGCCGTGATGTGCGCGTTGACCGTGCCCGTGTATGCCGTATTGCCGAACACCGAACCCGTGCTAAGAGAGGAGTCAACCTGAACCTCCGCCGCGGGAAGGACGCCCTTGCCGTTTGCCCAATCGTCCGTCGCTACGCCTTCGAGCGCGGAGCCGACGAGGCCGTAGTTGTAGACAAGGTAGTTGAGGTTATTCGCCTCGTGGTTGTTCGTGAGCGTGCCTTCGAAGTACACGCCGCTGACCGTAAGGCCGTCCGCCGCGCCGACGAGCGCGCCGACCGAGCGTGCGTGCGCCGCATCCGTCGGGGTCGCCGTAACGGTACCGTAGACGGAAATGTCAATGAGGGTGGAGTTCTTCGCAACGCCGATGACCGCACCGACATTGTCCGTACCCGTGACGTCAACGCCGTCGAGAACGAGGTTCTTCACCGTCGCACCGTCGGTGAGCCCGAAGAGGCTACCCGTGAGACCGGTAATGCTGTGGCCCTGACCGTCGAAGGTGCCCGCGAAAGGAACCTTTGCAGGGCTGTTCGTGATAGGCGTCCACTTCGTTTCCGCACCCATTTCAATGGAGGCGGTCAAGACGGCTTTGAGCAGCTTGCTTTCCTCTGCGGAAGGCTGATAGGACGTTCCGACCACGTCGAACATTTTGCTGAACTCGAGGAGGCCGTTCTCGTTCCCGATTTCGAGAACGCCGTCGTGCATATAGAAGCCATCGGCAAGTTTCGCATAGAGATGATTCTCGCCGCTGATGGTGACGTTGGTAGCCTTGTCTCCCGCTGTACCATGTTTGATTCCGACATAACCATCATTCCATACATAGCTTGTATGTTGATTCATTGTGGCGCTTTCAAACTGATGAGGAGTTCTACGGAATTCGCCATCGAAGGTGACATTGCTTACCGAGATGTTCTCGCCGTCCGTTGCAATACCTGCAACAGCGCCGATATACATACCCTGGGCACCGCCCACACCTGCATGCTTGGTTTTGGCAAAATTCCAGCCACCGGTAATTTCCAAGATAACATTACTAAGCGTTGCGCCATCGACGACTGCACCATGCTGAATGAAACCCGCGATACCGCCCGCAAGGTGACAACCGCTTACGGTGATGTTTTCAACGGTGAGATTCTTGAAGGTGTTGCTTGATCCCTCGCCTGTGAAGCCAGCGATACCGCCGATGTAATCGGTGCTCACCGAAACATCTTGCTGAATTACGCTACCGCTGTCCTTCGTTGCAAGGACTTTTACCGTGTCAAGAGCGGAGTACTCGCTCCGACCGACCACGCCGCCGACGTCTACGTTGCCGGTGATGTTGATCGTGCCCTGAATGGTTACATTTGTAAGGGTTGCCTGATAAGCGCGTGCGACAAGTGCACCAACGCCTTCGGTTCCCACTATGGTACTATCTGTCACAGCATTGATCGAGACATTTTTAATGATAATGTCGTGAAGTTTTGTACCGGTATTCCCTGCATAACCGAAGAGACCTGCATTGTTGCATGTTCCACTGATTGCAAGGTTTTGCAATTTGTACTGCTCCTCACCGAGCTTCATCGAGAAGTCACCGCTGAAAGGAGTCGTCGCTGTGCCGATCGGCGTCCAATTGGTGATGTTCGCTTCTGCAAGGTCGATGTCAGCCGCCTGAACGACATACAGGCCGGAGAAGTTTTTCGCGTTATCTTCGTAAGCGCCTGTGCCGTTGACCATGTCGCGGAAGGAGCCGAGACCAAAGGCGTTGTTGACGTAGTAGTGATCCTCGTGGTCCGCAACGTGCTGGACGAATCCGAGAGGATCTTCGAACGCAAGGTCGATGATCCAAACTTCATGTCCCTTTCCGGGCGTGACCTTATTCCCCAATTTCGCGGGTGTGAACTGATGCCCTTCGCCGAAGTCGGCGCCGAGGTAGACCTTGCCCGTATACATATTGAATTCGTCGCCGTCGATCGTGCCGGCCTCGAATGCGATGAAGTCGAAGCTGTTCTCACTCGACGTCTTAACAGCCTTGTAGAGGTTGGCTTCGCCGTTGAGGGTGTTGCCCGTGCCGAGGAGATAGACCTGCGCATGGCCTTCGCCCGTGACGGAGAGGAAGTTGCCGCCTTCTGCGACCACGGCGTTCGTATCGAACTTCGCCGCGTAAGGCTCTGTTCCCGTCGAATCGCCAAGGGTGAACGCCGCAAAAGCGTTGCCCGCGCCGTAGACGGTGTTGCCCGAGATCGTAAGCTCGGCATTCTCCGCCATGGACGTGAACTTGACTGCCGCGAGGGTGTAGCCCTTCTTGTCGCCCTCTGCGCCGAAGGTGTTGCCGGTGATCGTCGCTTTGGCGAGCTTGGTGTTGATAAGGATCGCCATGCTGTCCGTATCGGGGCTCCGTCTGCCCGGCAGTGCAGCGTCGTTATCCGCTGTGGACTGTGCGGAAAGAATCGTGCTGTCCTCAATGGTGAGTTTGAGCGCGTTCGCGCGTTCTGCGGACGAAGGTCTGCTGACGATGAACGCCGCGTTGCCCGACCTGTCGGACCCGGCCTGAAGGTAGCCCTTTCCATCGGACTTGCCGTCCGCATTGCGTCCGCAAGCCTCGACGGGGTTGACGTCTGCATAGCAGTCTTTGAGCGTCAAGGATTTGGCGTCCGTCACGTCGATATAAGTGCTCTGACCGGAATTGTCTTCAAACTTGACGTGTTCAAACGTGAAGTCTGCATTGCCGAGTTCGAGCTTCCGGTTGCGGATCACGAGCAGGTAATCGTTTGCGCTGCTCAAAGCGATGCCGGCAGCCGCAGGCGTCTTGCCCGTAATCACAACGGAAACTTCTCCTTCGGCGTCCCACGTGACGACGACCTTGCCTGCGTTGTTCTCGAGTTCGAGTGTGACATTGATGAACTTCGTCCCGTTCGTCGCCGACTTCGCGAGACCGTAAGTGTCTTTGAGGAGAGAAGTCTTGTCGCCAAGGGCAAACGTCGAAAGCGTAAACTCGTCGAGCGTTCCCTTGACATGGAGATTCTGGATCGTTGCGTTGTCGAGGTACCCGAAGAGCGGATCTTTGAGTCCTTCGATGTAAAGCCCTTCTTCGCCGCCGTCGAAGATGCCCTTGAAAGGCGTATCTTCGGTTTCGCCGATCATGCCGAAATCTTCGTCCTCGGGGATCGTGACTCTGCCCGTGAGCGTGACGGTCGTCTTTTCACCCATACTATCTTCATACGGGTTCGGATCCTTTCCTGCGATGTCGCCGTTGACGCTGTCGCGGAAGGCGCGGAGTGCGTCATAGTTCGGGATCTCATAGTTAGGCGTGCCCGTAATCTCGGAACGCATATCGACGTGCATGTTCCACTTGCCGTTGTTGCCGTCGGCGTCGGTTTCAAAGATGTAGATCCTGAATCCCGTGTATCCGCTGAACGGATAGTAGGTTTGCAGATAGAAGTCACCCTTGATGTGACCTTCGGTCGCCTTGATGAAGCCTTCATCTTCGGCATCAAGGATAGGATCGTATGTACCGTAGTACCAAACGGTGCCGCGGTCTTCCGAATCGGTGAGCTTGCCGAGGAGTTCCCATGCGGACTCGCCGCTCGGCTGAGGCTTCTTCTGCCAAATCGTCTTTTCAACGGTGTTGAAGTAGACGTCCCAATCGTTCGCGTCGTCGAGAAGCGCTTTGAGATCTGTATCGGCGTCGGCGGGATCGACTTCGCCGCTGAGCCACTTGGTGCCCGCAAGAGGATCGTCGGAATTGACAGCCTGCCAAGTCTGCACGCCCTCTGCGTCGACAGACGTGAGTGTGTAAATAATGCCGTGTTTGGTTTCGAAATAGTAGTCGCCGACAAGCGCGCCCTCAACATGTACGGGCGTCTCTTTGCCGTTGAACCACTTGCTGCCGCGGTCGCCCTTCTCGCCCTTCGTCGTGAAGATGTTGACCCACGCGCCTTCCTGCATCTGATAGATGTCGCCGGTGGCCGTGTTGAGATACATATCGCCGTTCTTCGCATCTGCGACATAGACTTTTTCGTTCTCAACTTCTTGTTCTTTCGCCAAGACGGGTTCGCCCTTGCCGCTATACAGATAGTTGCCGCGTTCGCCCTTGATGTTGAGCTTCTTCGTCCAGGAAGCGGACTCTTCGCCGAGCGCCGCGTTGCTGACGTAAACGTCGCCCGTCAACGTATCGAGGTAAAGGTCGCCGTAAACGCCGCTTACGTTCAGCGCGTTAGGATCGCCTTCGCCCGTGTGCCACGTGCTGACATAGAAGCCCGTGGGTCTGCCGTTGAGATACCATGCGCCGTGGACGTTCGTGATCGTGTCGCGCAAGGTGACGATCTTTTCCCACGTGCCGGTTGCGGCGTCGCCTTCCAACACATACACGTCGCCCGTGTTGACGTCGAGATAGAAGTCGCCTTCGTAGACGTTCGGGCCGGTGTAGTTTTCACCGTCCGCCGGAGACGTCGACGTGACGGGCTTGCCTTGACCGGAATGCCAAACGGTACCGTTCTTGCCGTCTTCGCCGGCCGCCTTCACTCCCGTGTCGTGGGCGCCGATCTGCCAATTGCCGTCATCATTGATATAAGGCGTGTCGCCCGGCCTGCCGTCAGCGCCGACTGCGGGACCGAGATCCTGATCGCCGATGTGCCAATGATTATCTTCGCCGATGTAAGGCGTCTTGCCGTCTTCGCCCTTCTCACCGCGCGCGGGAATGCCCGTGGGCGTGTTGCCGACCCACCATTCGCCGTCTTCGATGTGGGGAACTTCGGGTTCGACCGTGAGATTCACGAGTTCCGTCCAATCGCCCGCGTCCTTTATATATATAATGTTAGAGGAGCTGTCGAAATAGTAATCGCCGTCACGGGCTTCCGCAGGATCTTCTGCCGAGGGTTTGCCCTCGCCGTGGTACCACTTTGTACCGGGGTTGCCCTGTTCGCCCTGCGCGCCGAAAGATACGGGTTCGCCCCAACCCGCTACACCACTATAAGTACCGTATGTATAGAGGTTGTGATTCGCCGTATCGTAATAGATATCGCCCTCGTGGAACTCTATTCCGTCAAGGTCGTGATTGTCTTGAGGTGCGACGGTGCCGTAATACCACTTATTCCCGGGGTTGCCTGCGCTCCCCTGTATCGTGATCCCGAGATCCGTCCACGTCTCTACGCCTTCGGCGTCCTGACGCTGATAGAGTTTCCCGGTCGTCGTATCAATATAGAAGTCGCCATTCTTGGAGTCGGCAACAGGCGTATGATCATTGGGATCGCCTTGGCCTTTGAGCCACTTCTGCGCATCGCCCGTTGCGCCGGTTGCGCCGAAGGGAACGCCGTCGCCCCATGCCGAACCGTCGTAGGTGTAGAGAAGGTGATTTTCCGTATCGAAATAGACGTCGCCCTTGTGGAGATCCTGATCCTTGAGGGAAGGAGTATCCTGCGTGGGTTCGCCGGTGCCGCTATACCACTTGTTGCCGGCGCTGCCGGAATCGCCCTTCATGGAGATACCGGTGTCGTCCCATTTGTCAGCGCCCTTCTTATAGATCTCGCCCGTTTCGTTGTTGAGATAGAAGTCGCCGACATTCGCATTCTGCAACTGCTCGTAAAGCGTGGGATTGCCCTCTTGGGTGATCGTGTTGGGATCGCCTTCGCCGAAATACCATGCGATCTCTTCCTGGGGAGCGGGCTCCTTATGAAGGTTGCCGATCGAATCGCCCCAACCGGACGCGCCTTTCATATAGACGTTGCCCGTAGCGGTATCGAGATAGAAGTCGCCGACTTTCGCCGATGCGGGCTTGTCGTTCGTGGGCGCACCCGTATCGGTGTACCATACCGAGCCGTTGACGTCGGTCGCGGGAGCTGCCTCGACCGTGACAACGTCTTTCCAATGGCCGTCGGTACCCTTCTGATAGAACGTCGTTGTGCCCTCGGCGGTCTGCACATAGAGATCGCCGATGGCGCCGTTGGCGTCATTGGGCGCTTCGGAGCCCGACGTCATCGTCGGAAACGCCTTGTAGTCGGACTTCGTATCGCCGAAATACCAATACCCATCCAAGCCGATCTCGGGCGTAATACCGTCCGCCGCTTCGGCGCGGACGTTGGTATTCTTCCCGTCGACCCACCAGTAGCCGTCTTTGATCTCGGGGGCTTTGCCGTCGCTTCCCTTCATGTTCAGGACGACGTCTCCCCATCCCGTCGCGGACTTGCAGTAGACATCCCCGGTCTCTTCGTTGAGGTAATAGTCGCCTTCAACGCCGAGGTCGTTCCCGGGAACGCCTTTCCCCTTGTGCCAAACCGATCCACGGTTGCCCGGTTGTTCGGTCTGGGGGTCATCACTGAGATCACCGTTCGACATGCCGATGCCGAGCGTCGTGATAGCCGCGATCATGAGACAAGCGCATACTATGATCAGTACGAGCAATGCAATAAAGCCCTTGTCTCTTTTCTTGCCGTTAGCACTCATGCTTTTCTCCTCTTGACACAGAAAATTTTCTTTGCCTTGCGTCGCTACATTGCGTTTTCGCCCGCGCCAAACATATATGCGTGTGCGCGTACGCGTGAGCAACGACTGCATAGACTCTATGTCATACATGCCGATTATATCACGATTGAAAAGGCAAGTCAATGATTTCACACAAAAAAACTTTCACAAAACGCACTTTTTTTCAAAAAAATTTTCCCTCCGAAGGGAAATTTTCCCGAAAATGCATTCTAATGACGCGCACGCGAAAAAAGCTCCCCGCGGAGAGGAGCTTTTTGTTTACGGCGGGCGATCATGACGACCAGAGTTCTTCCCCGATCCGCTCCGCACAGCGGGATACGACGCGGGAAGCGCCCAAATGCAGGAGCGAACGCAGCTGTTCGGCGTTTTCCACTCCCGAACAGTCCACGAACAGCTTGCCCGACGCCGTCTCCTCGGCGCGGAGAAGGAGGGGGGTCTCCCCCCGCACGCAGACGCCGCTCGCGCCCCCTTCCGCCGCCGCCCGCACGCCGAGCGCGATCTCGTCCTCGCCGAGGGTATGATCTTCAAGGGACAGAATTACGCTGCAACCCCTCACGGCGCGCCGCACTTTCGCGATCTCCCGTTTAAGGTAAGTGAGATTTCCCCCGATGAGCGCCGAATAGCAGGGCACGAGGCGGATCTCCGCCGCCCCCGCGCGCATGCAGCGCTTTGCCTCGGTTTTTTTGACTGCGGGGAGCGTTTCGCCCGTCCCGCCGACGAGGCAGACGATCTTCACGTCGCCGTGCAGGAGCCTCCGCGCGGGCGGAACGTTGACGGGAGAGAGCAAAATGCCGCTCGCGTGCGCCCTTCTCGCAAATTCGCATGCCTTTTTGAGGAGAACGCCGTCCGTTTCGCGGCGCGACGCGTCCACGATGATCTTTTTAAGCGTGAGAAGGATCTCCGCCTCGCGCTTGGTGCGTTTGAACTCGACATATTCCGCCGCTTCCTCGGCGGGGAGAAGCGTCCCCGCGCTTCCGCTTACCGTCTCTTCCATGTGCATGATTTTTCCCGAAAAAAAGGCGATATATGCGAAAGAATCGCATTTTATGACAGGATCCAAAGCGGTATGATCGTGCCATGCTACTCTCTGTCCAAGGATATGGGGCTCTGTACACGGTATGCCTCTTTCTTCTCTGTATCATCTGCGTTCACGCCTTCAAACTCGTGCGGATCGGGTATCGGACGCTCCGCAAAAAGCTGCCGCCCGATCCTCCGCCCAAACAAAAAACGGAACCCGAGCCCGTGTTCTACCTCGTGGAGCGCAAAAAAAAGCGCCCGAAGCCCGAATACTCCGAGCCCAAGCGCTTTCAGTTCAAATGAGTTATTCTTCAAACCGTTCGACGTTCTTTCCGCTGTCCCACAGACGTTCGAGATAGTAGAACAGGCGGGATTCTTCGTTGAACACGTGCACGACGACGTCGCCGTAGTCGAGCACGCCCCACCTTCCCTCGCGGACGCCTTCGGTGCGGACGGGTGCGAGCTCCTTCTTTTTGAGTTCTTCCTCCACATTGTCGCAGAGCGCGCGCACCTGCGTGGTGGATCTGCCGCTTGCGATGACGAAATAACTGCAAACGACGGTCTGGTCCCCCACGTTCACGATGACGATGTCCTGCGCCTTTTTGTCGGACAGGATCTTTGCCGCCGCCCGTGCAAGTTCGTAACTTTCCATATGCTACCCCCATGTCTTGATTTTTTATCAGAAACGCGATCCGTATCGCGATCCGATCCATTCATATGCCCGTTCCGTCAGCGGATAGACGGGCTTTTTTTGCGCTTCCAGATAGCTAAGCTGCTGTTTGAGCGCCAAACAGAGACATCTGTCGAGATCTTCCCAAAACACTTTGCGGAGCGCCCCGACGCCTTCGAAGTCGCGCCCCTCCTCCAACAGATCCGAGAGGAAAATGAGCTTGCCGAGCGCCGTCATGTCCTCTCTGCCGCTCGTATGGTAGCGGATGGCGTCGAGGATCTCTTCGTCCGTAACGCCGAACCGATGCTCCGCGAGATAGGCTCCCGCATATTGGTGCAGAACGGGCGCGGGGACGTCCTCGGGGGGCGAAAAGCCTTCGAGGAGCGGACTGTCCGAAGGGACGTTTTTGGCGCAATCGTGCAGCATCGCCGCAAGGAGCGCCTTCTCCTCGGGAATTTGAAGGCTGCGCGCCCGCCTGCATGCCATGCGTGCGACGCGCTCGCTGTGCGCCCGTCTTTCGGGCGTAAGAAGTTCGAGCGCCCCCTCTTCCCGCAAAAACCTGTACATGGTATGCCCGAAAATGTAATCGAGCGAGCGTTCGTCGAGATAATTTGCCGCTTCCGCGCGGTCGGAAAAGGCGAGCGCGACCCTTAGGTCGGTGGAAGAGACGTCCCTCCCCGTGAAGGCAAGTTCTTCAAAATCGGTATGAAAGCGGGCAACGAACCGCCCGTGCGCCGCATGGACGCCCGCTTTCCCTCTGCCGCAGGCGACGAGCGTGACGTGCCGCAGGATCTCCTCGGGTTCTTTCCAGAAGAAGAAATTTTCAAGCATATCCGCTCCGACGAGGAAAAAGAGACGGGCGGAGGGATATTTTTCGGCGAAAGCGCGGCAGGTGAGATAGGTGTAACTCGTCCCCTGCGCCGCGATCTCGAGATCGGAGACTTCCGCAAACGGCAAGCCGCGGCAGGCGATCCGGCAAAGCGCGAGCCTGTCCTCCGCGCTTGCGGCGGCTCCGAACGCCTTGTGCGGGGCGCGGTAGGACGGGAGAAAGACGACTTTATCGAGCCCGAGCTGTTTCTGCGCCGCCTCCGCGAGCCGAAGATGTTCGCAATGTATCGGGTCGAACGACCCGCCGAAGAGCGCGATCCTCATATATTCTGATTATACATTATTTTCGTCCGTTTTGCAAGTTTAATTTGAAAATTTCAGGGCAAAAATCAAGACATGTCGCGATTTTCTCTTGCGGACGTTTTGGACGTCCTGTTTTATACGGTTTCCGTGAGCTTTCTTGCCTTCGGCGTTCTGCGCTACTACCGGCTGGAACTGTGGCTGTGCGTGATGTTCTCGCTCCTGTTTGCCGTGCTGACTTGCGCCGTCTGCGCCTTTCTCCTCGGCGGAAGAAGGCGGAAAAAAGTGCGGAGCAGGCGGGAAAAAGAGGAACGGGACGCCCTTCTTCTGCATTTGGCGCTCGAAAAAGAGGAGCGGGTGCGGGCGGATCTTCTCTCCGCGCTCGCGGCGGACGGAAAGAATGCGAGCTGCGAAGAGGACGTGCTCTCTTCGGAGGGGGTGCTCCTCATCCCGATCTTCACGATGGAACCCCTGTCTGCGGACATGGTGGCCTCTCTTTTGAAAAAATACGGCGAAGCGCCCTTCAAGATCGTTTGCAACAGCCTGACGGCGGAGGCGGAAAAACTCCTTTTGACCTTCCAAAAAGGCGCTGTCAAGGGGGATGAAGTCTACGCGCTGTTCGCACGGACGAAAATGCCCTCCCCTCTCATCTGCGGCCAGCTCCCCCGCCGCTCCCTGCGCGGAAGGCTCCGCATCTCCTTTTCCAAAAAAAATGCCCGCCCCTTCTTCGTGAGCGGACTGCTTCTCCTCTTTATGAGCCTGTTTACCCTCTTCCCGCTCTATTATCTCGTAACGGGAAGCGTGCTGCTTGTCGCCGCCGTGCTCGTCCGCGCGGTGGGGTTCTCCGAAGGCTGATTTCAGACCGATTCCATCGCGTTGGGGAGAAAAGACAGGATGTCCGTCGCGTCGGGCGCGTATTCGCCCATCTCCCGCGCCGCGATCTCCCCGCTTCTGCCGAGGAGAAAACATCCCGCGCATGCCGCCTCGAAGGGCGGGATCCCCCGCGCCGCAATGCCCGCGATGAGCCCCGCGAGGACGTCTCCGCTCCCCCCTTTCGCCAAGACGGGCGAGCCCGTCACATTGATCGCCGTGCGCTCCCCTTCCGCGATCACGCTGCGGTTATTCTTGAATACGACGGTAACGCCGTACGCCGCAGAAAACGCCTTCGCTTCCCCGATGGGGTCTAAGAGTAGCGTTTCGACGGATTTGCCCGTGAGGCGGGAAAACTCCATGGGATGGGGCGTTATGATGACCTTACAGCCCTTATTTTTGAGAATATCAAGGCCGTAGACGGAGAGGGCGTTCAGAGCGTCGGCGTCGAGCACGAGCGTCCCTTGATATTCCCCGAGAAGGCGTGTGAGCATCTCATACTGCCGCTCCCCCACCCCCGCGCCCATGCCGAACGCGACTGCGTCCGCACGCGGGAGAAAGCGGTCGTCGTACGCAGAGAGGATACAGGCGGGATACTTCGCCGCGGCGGACAGGAGCGTCCCCGGAGAGGGATAGACTTCGGGCGGCAGGAAAAGTTCGGAATACCCCGCGCCCGATTTCAGGCATGCGCCGACCGAAAGAAGGGGCGCGCCCAAAGAACCGTATCCGGCAAGAACGGCAGCCCTTCCGTAGCTCCCCTTGTGGGAGCATGATTTTTTTGCGGGAAAGAGGGTTTTAATATCTCCGTCCTCAAAAACTTCCGCACCGCCTTCCGCGGGGATCCCGATGTCCGCGACGGAAATCGAGCCACCCATGTCCGCGCCGTCCGCGAGGAGAAGGGCGGTTTTCAGCTGTCCCATGCAGACCGTTTCATCTGCCTTGACGCAAACAGGCGAGGTGATCCCGCCGTCCGTCAGTCCCGATGGAATGTCGCATGCGATCACATGATCCGCATGGCTAATAAAGTCCACGAGCGCGGCGTTTTCCCCCTCGATAGGGCGGGAGAGCCCCGTTCCGAACAGGCAGTCCACGGCGACAGAGTACTTTCTTCTCGGGATCCTGTCGAGGATCTCGCCGCGGTATCTCTCCTTTGCCGCCTTACAATCCCCTGAAAAGCGATCCGCAAGGCAGAGAACGGCGACGTCGAAGCCCTCTTCCCGTAGCCGCTTAGCGGCGACAAACCCGTCGCCCCCATTGTTTCCCCCTCCGCAGACAAAGATCGCGTCACGGACGCACAGCCGCTCCATTGCCGCCTTCACCGCCGCGGCGAGCGCGTTTCCCGCCCGCTCCATGAGCGTTTCCGCAGAAGTCCCGCGCCTTATTTCCCTTTCGTCAAACATGCGCATTTGCGCATTCGTGTATGCGTATTTCATAACAATTCCTCAATTTCCGATCGTGATCTCCGCGCTCGAGAGGGCGAAAATCTCCCCGCCGCGTTCGATTTCAAGCCGCCCGTCGGGAAGAATGCGCCGCGCAGTCGCAAAATATTCCTCTTCTCTCTCGGCAACGCGGATCCGCTCCCCCAAAAAATGCGCATGGGAGAGATATTCCCCGAACGTAGAGGGACGGCGGAAATTTTCGAGCAGGGCTCTTCCGACCTCTTCGGCAGAGGGTGGATCGCGGAGAAACGCCGCCATATTGACGGCGATCCCGCCGAGCGCGGAGACGTCGTTCGTCACATTCATCCCGATCCCGATCACGCTGTGGTCGATCTTTCCCTCCCGCAAGCCGTTTTCAATGAGGATCCCCGCGATCTTTTTGCCCGAGACGCGAACGTCGTTCGGCCATTTGATCTCGGGCGGGATACCGTATTCCCCGAGCGTCCTGCAAACCGAGACGGCGGCGTGCGCCATGATGCGGAAGGCATTTGCGGGCGCCATGTCCGCATAAAAAACCAATATGGAAAGATATACCCCACCCATGTCGGAGAGGAAGCTGCGCCCTTTGGTGCCCCTTCCCGCCGTCTGGACGTCCGCGAACACGGCGACGTTTTCCCTTGCGGGCAGGTATTTCCGGAGATACTCGTTCGTCGAAGAGACGGACGGCAACCGCTCAATCTTCATCATACAGCCCCTCGAGCGCATGGCGGGCGGCGTCGTGGTCGAAACCCTTCGAAATCAGGTGCGCATATGCCTTGCGGATGACCTGTTTTTCGGTGACGTCTTTGCCGCGCAGGTACTTTTTCAGAACGGCCGCGGCGGCTTCCTCTTCCCCCGTAAGCGTGGAAAGAGCCTCTTCGATCGCCTCGTCTGAAACGCCCTTGCGCCTAAGTTCGAGGGCGATGAGACGGCTTCCTTTCTTCTTTGCCGCGCTCTCCGCATAGGCGCGCGCGTAGGCGGCGTCGTCCAAAAAGCCGTATTCACGCATTTTGCCCACGACATGTTCGCAAACCTCGTTCAGATAACCCTTTTTCCCGAGGTATTCTACGATCTCGCGCTCCGTTTTCATCGACGCGGAAATAAAACTCAACGCCTTATCAAACGCAGTCTGCTTTTCGCTTTCAAGCTGCATCGCCGCGAGCCCCTCTTCCGTGACGGCGCTTCCCACCTTCAAACGGTTCTGCACGACGGTGAAGAGCTCCATACCGCAAAAAAACCTGCCGTCAACTTCGATATTGCAGCGGGTTTTATCGTTTTTTTGTGCCGTAATGGCTGTGATCTCGGACATGGTAGCCTCTTTTTTCCTATTGAACGCCGTATGACGGCCACGTTCTGTTCGCTCTGAACCACTCTGTATCCTTCAACACCGTCGAATTGTTGCTCCCCGTCACGGTGAGCCCCTCCGCGGTGACCGTCACGACGATATTGCCGTTCATCGAAGTATAGTTCCATGACGCTTTGGGTTCGTAGACGACGTCCGTCGCGAGCGAAGTGACGTAAATATTCTTCGTATATCGTGCGACGCGGTCGATCATCTCCTGCGTGGGGAAGATCGCGGCGGGATCCGTCGAGTATTCGGGCGCGCCCGCACAGCAGCAAATACAGACGTTTTCGGGCGTGATTTCGGAGAGAAGAACGTCGTTGCTCGAAGTACGGCTGCCGTGGTGCCCGCCCTTGAACAGTTTGCAATGGGGAAGATCGTTCGATTCCGCAAGGCTCTCCTCCCCCTCCTTTTCGAGGTCGCCCGTAAAGAGAAACCGGTCGTTTCCGCGCGTTAAAAGCATGCAGACCGAATAATTATTCTCATCGGAACTCTTCGTCTCATAGAATTTTTGGTAGAGAATGGTCATTTCCATCCCTTCGCCGAGGGCATAGCTCTTCTTTGCGCCGTTCTCCCCATTGACGCATTCGAGGGCGGTATAGTGCTTTGCCCCGGCCCCGACTTCGGCGCTAAGAGCGTCCACATACTTCCCGTAAAGGGAACGTCCGCCCGATCCCGTCGTTTCGGATTGATTTGTGCGGGGAAAATCAATGATCGTGCCGCACTCGAAGCTCTCAAAGACGCCTTTTGCCGACGTTGTCCCGACAAACGCCGCGATGTGATCCTGATGCGCATGGGTCGCGATGACGTATTCGAGCACACCGTCCGTGCAATATTGCTGTATGTAGGGCACGATCGCCTCCGCCGAGTTCTGCCTCGAACCCGCGTCGATGAGCACCTCTGTATTTCCCGTCTTGATGAGCGTGCAGTCGCCCGCGTATTTATTTCCGAGCTCCAAAAAATGAATGGAAAGCTCTCCCGAAACGATGTCTCCCGCCCCGCCGGGGTTCTTTTCGGGATCATCTTTTTTATAGATGAAGAAGTACCAATACGCTCCCGCGGCGATCGCAAGGATGAGCACAAAAGCGATGACCGCAATCAAAATTTTCGGGTGTTTTTTAAGTTCCTTCTCCGCCTCCGCGGCGGCCTTTTTTTGTTTTTTCGACGCCATAATTCTCCTTCACGGAACCGCCGATCCGTTCAAACGGATCATAAAATGACATATGTTATATAACGTTTGTTATAAATGATTTCTTCCCTTCCGATCCCTCGGCTTTTTCGGACTTTACTTCAAAGGAACGGACGGGACTTTATACAACGCCCAACGCGGAAGCGATGTTTACCACGGCCTCGTCGATGTTGTGCAGAAACTTATTGAGGGCGGACTGCGCGCCCGCGTCGATCGTGCCGTCCTCCGTCGTGCGGAGCACGGCGACGATCATATTGAAATTTCCGTAGATGACGCCGCACTCGATATTGAGCGCCTTCATCACGGGATCCTCGCTCCCGCTCTGCAAACGGTGCAGTTCCTTGATCTCTGCGTTCATCTCGGTAAAAAGCGCAACGTTCCCGCTTGCAAAGAGCTCTTCCATCGTCTTGTTGAGCGCAAAGAGAGCAGTGATGAATTGCTTGTGCGTTTCGCTTAGTTCCGTCACAGCGTCACCCCGTTCTTTTGAAGGAGAACTCTCGCGGTCTCCACGCTGTCCGTGCCTTCTTTGTTTTTGATGGGCGCGAATTCCTTCTCCCGCTCCACTTCGAAGGGCAAGCAGCTCCCCATGAGACGGATCATATCGAGAATGAGCGTCTCGAATTTATAGCCGTTCTCCTTTTCGGGCTTGACGAGCTCGCCCTTTTCATCGAGGTAAGGAATCTTTTTCTTGACGACGTGCACGGGGATCCTATCCTTTGCGATCTCCTCGAGTTTTCTTGCGGAGAGAAGATAATTGAGGATGACCCCGAAGGAGTAGGCAAGATTTCCGTCCGCGCCTCTTTGCTGCGCCATCTCTTCGGTGAGCTCATAATATTCGATGACGGACGGCTTTTGATCTTCGAGGCACAAAACGCCCACTCTCTCGTGCGGATCATTCTTTCTGACGACTTTCGCCCCGCTCATCATGCCGCTCATGATCGTCGCGCCCACGAACACGGGATCTGCGCTCCTCTGCAATACATTGTCGACGCCGTAGACGTTATACCATTCTACCGCGGGGAAATCCCGATCCGCGGCGGCGCGTTTCAAAGAGGAATACCAGCCGCCGTTGCCGTTGGGCGAAAGCGCAAGCGCGCCCTCGCCTTCGAGGAAAAGTTTCCCCGTAAGATCCACGCTCGGAGCCATTTCCTGCTCGAAAAAGCGGATATACTCCTCGGGATAGCCGAAATAGGCATGCTCCTTCAAAAATGCGCGGGTCGCGGCGTCGTTTTTGTCGCTCGTCATGATGAAGAGCGGGACCGCCGCCCCGCAGGACTTACAGACGGAGAGAAGATTTTTGATCTGCATTTCAAAGATGTACAGAGGATGGGAGACGCCGATATCGTACGCCCCCTTGGGAGCGTCCGAACCCAGCCGCGTGCCCTGTCCGCCCGCGAGGAGCACACAGGCGACCTTGCTAGCGCGGATCGCCTCCGCGCCGATCTGAAAGTATTCCTCCCGCTTTGATTCGATCTCTTTGAGGGAAAGACCTGCGATGGGCTCGACCTTCCCCTTTCCGCTCAAATCCTCGGGGTGTTTCCAAAGATCCACCGTATCCCAGTCGATATTTTCGATCTCCGTGATGAATTTCCGCTGGGCGTCGATGGGTAGCGTATCGAACCCGCGCAGAATGTGCGTCTGCCCCCGCTCGGAGAGCAAACTGTTGAGTTCTTTCATGTCAATTCTCCTTTTGAAGCAGGAAGGCGCCCGCATGGAATTTTTCTCCATGGATCTCAAGCGCGTCCCCCGCCGTAAATTCGAGGTCGGTATACTGCTTTGTGAGCGTATACCCCTTTATGTCGAGCCTGACAACGCTTTCGTCGTCGAGGAAATGCACGATCACGAGCTTTTTTCCGTTCCATTCCTTGATGTAGACCTGCCGCCCCTTGGGATCGCGGTAGTATTCGACGGAATTGTCGATGAGAAGGATGTCGCCCCGACGCACGATCTCCTTGACGGCTTCGTAAAAATCAAGCCCCCTTTGGATGAGCGCGATTTTGCCCTCGGAGAGATCCAAAATGTCTCCCGAAAGGCAGATCCTGCCCATCATGGCGGCGCAAAGGGAATAAATTGTGCGCGCGTCGGGCTCATTTTCCCTTAAAACCGCCCAGATCTGAGACTGTCGGGCGGGGATCACGCGGGAAACGTTCGCCGCAACGAGGGGGATCTCCGGGCATTCGTGTGCGTCCGAAAAGGAGCACATAGAGACCAGATTCATGCGCTTGGGCTCGATACGGCTCCCGCCCGAGGAGCAATTCTCGATGACAAGGCCGGGGATCCCGTCCTTGAGCTTTGTGAGCCATTCGAGGCTCGCTTCCGTCACCTGCCTGCCGCCCTCGCCGAGTGCGGCGCCGTCCTCGCTGTCGCAACCGACGCCGATATTGTCGTTATAGTCAATTTTAATATAGCCGAACCCGTTCTCTTTGAGCTGCCGCAAGAGTTTTTCTTGCAGGAAGGACTCCGCCTCTTCCGTCCTCAAATCGAGGAACCGCCTGTTCTTGCTCGTGAGAAGGTATCCGTCCCGATGCAGGAGCATTTCTTCCCTTTGGAAGGTCTCGCTGTCCCTGCCTGCGACCTCGAACTCATACCAAACGCCCGCCTTCATGCCGCGCTCCGCCGCCTTCTTTGAAATCACAGAAAGATCGGGAAAGATCGTGCGGTTGATGTTCCAGTCGCCGATGGCGTTGCACCCCCCCTTATCCTCGGGTTTATACCAGCCGCTGTCGATGACGAAATATTTGATCTGCGGGAAGGGCGCAAGCGCGTCGATCATACGGAGCATAAGTTCCTCGGTGGGATTCCCCCACGTCGCGCAGTACTCATTATACATGACGGGCATCTCTTCCTCGCTTTGGGGAACGCGAAGGATCCTGTCCTGCTCGTGCACGAGCGCATTGCAGACGGCATCGAGATCCTTCTGCACCGTGAAAAAGGCCTTGTCCGTCGTAAAGCTCTCGCCGGGGAGAATATCTTTGCGCCAATGCGCCCATTCGAAGTCCCCGAGCCCGCCCGAGAGCGCGCACGTCTCCTTTTCCTCATAGAGTTCGATCTGCCACGAATAGGGTGCTTCGATCTGCACACCGAGGCAGAACACCCCGTCCCCGACCGCGGCGAAGGGATAATAGCCTCGGTTTGGCATGGAGCCAACTTGTCCGAATTTTTCGACCTTCACGCCGTACCGCGCCCAACTCATATCGAAGCCGAGAGAGGAGAAGGATTCCGCTTTCAGCCTGCATTCACGCGACCACGCGCTCGTCATGCGGTAGAAGGACAGCTCCATCGTGTTTTTACAGCCGCCCGCGACCGAGGAGATGCCGCTCAAAGAGAAGCTCGAAAGCAATTCGAGCGTGCGCACCATGTCCGAATTGTTGGTATAGCGGACATGGGTAGTGAAAACGCCCGTTTCGGAACAATACTCCAAGACATGGGTATAGGTATTTCCGTTCCCGTCCGAAAGAACCGTCGTGACGGCGTCCCCTTCCCGCGTTTGGCGCTCGACATGCAAAAGGGTGGAAGTTCTGTTCCGCATGGTGACGCCGAGCGTATAGTCGATGAGCGCTTCGTCCCCCGTGAAAGATACCTGCACCAAACTGTCGCAACAGAGCTTTTCGGGCTCGATCTCCGCGTCCTTCGGATAGACGGCAAGCCCGACGACCGTCCTGCTCTCATGCCCCTCGACGGGAGTTTCCACATAGTATACGGCGGTGTCGCCGAAGATATATTTTTTCAAAAACATGGTTCCTCACCCCCTTCCGCCCCTTGCGGGGCACCTTCCCCCTCCCCCAAGGAGGGGGAAGGCAAGATTTGTCCGCCCGCGCCTCCCCCTCCCCCAAGAAGAGGAGAGACAAGCGCGTCATTACAATAGGGGCGGCGAAAACCGCCGCCCCCCTATTTTTCGGTCATCTTCTCGTTTTCCAAACGGCGTCCGACCACATCAATTTTTCCTTGAAAGACTCAATTTTCGTGTTTTCGTCGATGAGAACGACTTCCACACCCCACATGTTGCCGAGATCGACCATCTGCTGTGCCGTGACGACGGAAGAAACGACGGTATGATGCGCGCCGCCCGCGTAGATCCACGCCGCAACGCCGTCTTTGAAATTGGGCTGATATCTCCACATCAGTCCGCCGACGGGAAGGTTGGGCATCGGATGGGGATATTTCACAAGGGAGATCTTTTGGACGATGAGGCGCATTCTGTCGCCCATGTCGATCATGGAGACGGCGACAGCTTCCGGCGCTTCGATCCCCTCGAACACAAGGCGGGCGGGATCGCTCTTTCCGCCGATCCCGAGCGGATGCACCTGAATTTCGGGCTTCGTGGAAGCGAACTGGGGGGAGACTTCGAGCATATGCGCGCCGAGGCAGAGCCCGTCTTTGAGGTCGTAGGTATAATCCTCCATGAGGCCTGTGCCCTTCTGCCCCGCCATATACTGCATGGTCGCCCCGAGCGCTGCGATCTTCCAGTCGCCCTCTGCGCCGAACCCGTAGCCCTTGGATTGCAGATCCTGAATGGCAAGCCCGGGGAGCTGGTTCATATCGTGGAGCGCGCCGAAGTGGTCGACAATGCCGATGTAGCCGCCCTTTTCCTTGCAGAGCTTTTCGATCGCGATCTCGTATTTCGCCTGTTCACGGACGACTTCGATCCGCTTCGTCCCCATCGTGTACTTCTTCGCATACTCCGCCATAAGCGCGTCGACTTCTTCTTCCGTTACCTCGTTGATATAGTCCACGAGATCGCCGACGGGATAATAATCGACCTGCCAGCCGAGATTGATATGGGCGTCGATCTTGTCGCCCTCGGTGACGGCGACGTCGCGCATATTATCTGAAAAACGGGCGACTTTCACGGTCTTGGAGAAGGCATAGCCCGCCGCAACGACGCACCACGACGCAAGCTCTTTGAGGGCTTCCTCGTCCTTATAATAGCCGACGATGACCTTGTTGTCCATGCGGAGCCTCGAGACGATATAGCCGAACTCCCTGTCGCCGTGGGCGGCTTGGTTTTCGTTCATGAAGTCCATATCAATGCTGTCGTAAGGCAGTTTCTCGTTATATTGCGTCGCGAAGTGGCACATGGGCTTTTGCAACATTTTAAGCCCCTTGATCCACATCTTCGCGGGCGAGAAGGTATGGCACCATGTGATGATACCGATACAGTCGGGATCGTTGTTGACTTTCCTTACCGCCTCGACGACTTCATCCGAGCTCTTGCAGGTGGTGAGATACTTCACCGTGACCGGCACATGCCCGTTGACATAGTTTGCCATTTCCTCGGAGTGCTGTGCGACATGCGCGAGCACATCGTCGCCGTACAGCGTCTGCGACCCTGTGAGCCAATAAACAATTTTTTCTTTCATTTTATCATACCCCTTTATGGATTTTTGATAGATTAATATAGGTTTTGACGGCACCATGCCCGTAATCCTACCCTCGGCGCCCTACTTTTGCGTCATTTGAGGGAGCGTCCCCTCGAGGGGGAGCTGTCGCGCGCCCTTGCGCGACTGAGGGGGTGTCGTTCTAATCACGTCATGTTGAGCTCCGTCGAAACATCACCTTATTATACTGCGGTGACCCTTCGGCAAGCTCAGGGTGACATAATCAGGAATCGTTGCCCACCCCCTACCCCCTCCTCGGGAGGGGGCAAGACCTGCCCCCTTTGAAGGGGGCGGGTGGCGCGCAAAGCGCGTCAGGTGGGGGTTCATTCCAAATCACGGCGCGTGGCAGGGTCTCCCTGCCTAAGCGATTTGGGCGGCAGGGACCGCCGCAAAGCACGTCGCGCTGCCAGCACTCCTGTCGCGGCGCAGCTCACAGTGCACCGCACTGTTGAGCAGAATTGCGCCGCTCCACTCAATTTGTCGAACCCCTTCGACTTCATGTCGTGCAAGGCAAAACAGGGACGGGCGAATTGAAATTACAAGGCACGCACACTAACCCCTCGTTGAATTTGTTTTTGAGCATGCGCCCCAAGGCGCAGACGAAAAAAGAAATTCAACGAAATAAGCCTTACTTTTGTCCATAATACGCATTCTTTCCGTGCTTGCGCTGATAGTGCTTTTCCATCATGAACTGATCCGCGCGGACGACGGTGGGATTGAGTTGTTCGGTAAGATACGCCATTTTGGCGACTTCCTCGATGACCGTGGCGTTATAAACGGATCCCCCTGCGTCCTTGCCGAACGCAAACACGCCGTGGCTCTTGATGAGCACGCCGGGAACTTCCAACGGGTTGAGACCGTCCTCATGGAACTTTTCGATGATCGCAAGTCCCGTATTTTTCTCGTAATCCCCCTCGATCTCTTCCTTGGTGAGCGAGCGCGCGCAGGGAATGTCGCCGTAAAAATAATCCGCATGCGTGGTGCCGTAGAAGGGAATGGAACGTCCCGCCTGCGCCCAAGATGTTGCAAACGTGGAGTGGGTATGCGTGACCCCGCCGATCTTCGGGAACGCCTTATAAAATTCGACGTGCGTCGGTGTATCCGACGAGGGGCGAAGTTTTCCCTCTACCACCTTGCCGTCGAGATCGACGACGACCATGTCCTCCGCCTTCATCCCATCGTAGCTTACTCCCGAGGGTTTGATGACGATAAGGCCCGATTTTCTGTCGATTTCAGACACATTGCCCCATGTGTAGAGCACAAGATGATTCTTTACGAGTTCGAGATTGGCTTCCAAAACCTTTTGTTTTAATTCTTCTAACATGATGATGCTCCTTTATTTCAAGCTATGTACCGCTTCGCGTACGATCGGAAGGCCCTCGACATACCGCTTTGCAAACGCCTCGAACCCCGCAACGTCCGCGGGATCGGGCGCGAGCGTCGCGCCTTCCTGCCCCTTGAAAACCTCATTTTCGAGATAATCTTCGAGGCTTTCGCCTTCCGCCCTGCGGATCATATAATTTGCGAGGATCGCCATGCCCCATGCGCCGCCTTCGCCCGCCGTTTTCATGACGGTGACGGGCGCATTGATGGCGGCGGCAAGATAGCTCTGCCCGACGCGTTCCGTCTTGAAGAGCCCGCCGTGTCCCGTGATCCTGTCGAGCTTCACGCCCTCCTCTTTGAGCATGATGTCGCAGCCGACTTTGAGCGCCCCGAATGCCGAATAGAGATGGCAGCGCATAAAATTCGCAAGGGTGAAATTGCTGTCCGCCTGCCTTACGAAGAGCGGCCGCCCGTGCTCCACGTTCGTGACATGCTCGTTGGAGACGTAATTATAGGATAGAAGTCCCCCGCAGTCCTTGTCTCCCTCTTCGGAGGCGAAATAGAGCGTATCGTACAGCTTCCACTTGGGAAGATCGACGCCGAGAAGAGAGGCAAACTCGCCGAATACGCCGACCCATGCGTTGAGGTCGGACGTACAGTTGTTGCAGTGTACCATGCCCACGAGGTCGCCGACGGGCGTCGTCACGAGGTCGATCTCGGGATAGGGCTTCGAAAGCTCCTTTTCGAGGACGATCATCGCGAACACGGAAGTGCCCGCGGAGACGTTGCCCGTGCGCTTCTTGACGGAATTTGTTGCTACCATGCCCGTACCCGCGTCGCCTTCGGGCGGGCAAAGCGGGATCCCCGCTTTGAGATTTCCCGTAGGATCGAGGATCTTGGCGCCCTCTTCCGTGAGCCGTCCCGCATCCTCGCCCGCAAGCAGGATCTCGGGCAGGATATCTTCTACCTTGAAGGGCACTTTGCCATGAATGAGTTCGTTGAACTGACCGAGCATGCGGCGATTATATTGCTTTGTGGCGGGATCGACGGGGAACATGCCGCTCGCTTCACCGACGCCGATGACTTTTTTGCCCGTGAGGAGCCAATGGACGTACCCCTCGAGCGTCGTCTGATACACGATATCCTTGACGTGGGGTTCCCCGTCGAGGATCGCCTGATAGAGATGCGCGACCGACCAGCGCGCGGGGATATGATATCCGAAGAGCTCCGTAAGGCGCTCCCCCGCATATGCCGCCGTATTGTTCCGCCACGTACGGAAGGGCACGAGCAGATTGTTCTCTTTATCAAAGACCATATAGCCGTGCATCATGGCGGAAATGCCGATGGCGCCGACGGTTGTGAGCGTCACATGATATTTTTCTTTGACGTCCGCCGCAAGGGAAGCATAGCAGTGTTGAAGCCCGCCGACGATATCCTCGATCGTATACGACCAAATATGCCCGATGTGACGGTTCTCCCATTCGTGACTGCCCGAAGCGAGCGGCTTATTTTGTTCGTCCACGAGCACCGCCTTGATGCGCGTAGAGCCGAATTCGATGCCGAGCGCGGTCCTCCCGAGCTCGATACATTTTGCAATTTCCATTCCTTCCCCCCTCATGATTTTTTGATGACCGTACATTTGTATTATAAGAGAAAACCCGCCAAATATCAAGAGTTCGGCGGAAAATTTTTTCGGAATTTTTCTCTTTACTGCCCCTTTTAGGGGAAAAGGCAAACGCCCCGCTCGATGCCCCGCGTCATTCTGAGCGTAGGAACGTAGTCCGCTCCTCGGCTCCCCCTTCGAGGGGGAGCTGTCGCGCGCCCTTGCGCGACTGAGGGGGTGTCCATTCTTATAACGTCACCCTGAGCCGCCGCTGCCTTTGCGGCGTGTCGAAGGGTCACCGCATTATAATAAGGTGTTGCTTCGACTACACTACTTCGCGGCAGTGCCGCTCGTGCCGCGCTTAGTGCAATAGAATGCGCGCGGGACAGCATGACGTATTTTGGAATGAACCCCCACCTGACGCGCCAAGGGCGGCGCGCCACCCGCCCCCTTGGAAAGGGGGCAGGTCATTGCCCACCCCCCTACCCTCCTCGGGAGGGGGCATGTCTTGAACTTCGTTCTTCGGAATCCTTCGGGAATTGCTCATCGGACTGCGTAAAGCTCACTGTCTCAGGATGACACGGGTAACCCCCATTCTTTCACAAAACAAAAAATCCCTCCGCGGAGGAGGGACTTTCCCGATTTTATTTATTCCCAGATTTTCGGAACGCCGCCGTCCCAATGCCAACAACCGGTTTGCGGTTCCGCACTGAAATAAACGAGCTTGTCGCCAAACTGTAACTTATCGTAATTTGTGACTTTGCTCTCCCAATCAGATTGGGTACCGCTGTAAAATACGTTTGCAAGTTTCGTTTTGTAAAACGGCCCAAAATATTCGTCAAATTTATCTGACCCAAGCGAAGTCAGGGTGCTCGGAAGAACAATGCTTTCCAATGCGGTACAATACCCAAATGCCGTCTTCCCAATGGTTTCAAGGCTTTCGGGCAAAATGACTGTTTGAAGTCTTTCATTCGCAGGCTTTTTAGTGCCGCCGCAATAGAATGCACTCGAACCGATCGATTTCAGTTTGCTTCCCTCTCCAAAGGTCAACGAGGCAATGGATTCGCAATTTTGAAACGCCTTCTCGCCGATCGCCGTAACATTTGCGGGAATTTCAATTTCCGCAAGACTTGAACACAATTCAAACGCAGAACTCCCGATTTCTTCAATGTCCTCGGGAAGGGTAACATGCGCAAGGTTCGTACATTCTTTGAAACAACCGTTTGAAATCGCGGCGCATTCTTTCTTGGGATTACTACCGACGGTGCCGTAAACCGTTTCTCCTTTGAATTCAACGCTTGTGAGTGCACTGCAACCTCTGAAAACATCAAGTCCCAGCTTCAGATCGGCGGGAATAGCGACGCTCGAAAGTCCCGAATTTTGGAATGCATAGCTCCCGATTTCTTTCAGCGAATCGGGAAGATCAATAGAGGAAAGGCTCGAACAGTCATAGAACGTGCGGTTTCCGATCACGGTGACATCCCCCTTGAATGTCACGCTCTTCAAAGAGCTACAATCTTCGAAAATCGAATTGTAGTTCGTATATAACGTACCATTATCGGGATCCGCGCCGAGAACGGTGAGGCTTTCGGGAAGGACAACGCTCTCCAATTCTGTACAACCTTGGAATGCGTAACCTTCGATCTCTTCCACACCTTCTCCGATCACAACGGATTTGAGTGTTGTATTCCCCCCATCCGAGGAATTGCCGAACGCCTGCTTCCCGATCACGACTTTATGGCCGTCGATCTCGCCCGGAATGACAAGCTCGCCTTCCCCGCCAAAAGGAACCTCTCTCATATCTTTAATCACGTATCGGCCGCTCGAATCCAACTGCGCATCCTTGAAATAATTCGCTTCCCCGCAGTAGAGGCAGGTATAGCTGCCTTCCGCATACTCATGTTCCCCCGTCGCGGGAAGAACTACGGGGAAAGAAGCGTTGCAGTCGGAACAATACCGCACCGCGATCCCGGGGATCACGCACTTGGCGGGATAGACGGTGTAAGGCTCTCCGAGCGTCTCATGCGTGCATTCGCCGACCGAGGAAGCCATGTCGTACGTCCCGACCGAACCGTTCTTATAAGTGACGGTGAAGGAATTCCCTGCGACGCCGTAGCTCTCGAATTCCGCCTCTTGCCAGCCCTTTGCACTCTTGCGGTAAAGGATCCCTGTCTCCGCAACGAGACAAATGTCGCCTTCCTCTCCGAGCGAAACGTCGGGCTCGCCGCCTTTCAGGGTAAGCATTCTTCCGCTTCCGACGCTTTTCGTCTGATCCGTCGGGAAATCGCCCTTCGCGTTCTCCGCGCTGCCCGCCGTACCGCATGCCGCCGCTGCGGCGGAAACCGTGATGGCAAGGCATGCCGTCAATAAAATTTTAACAGATCTTCTTTTCATAAAAAAACTCTCCGATTTTTTTCTTTTTCCTGTTAAATTCTTTTTCAGTTTGTCATGAAAATGACAAACTGCGCCCATGGGCGCAAAATTTAACTTTTTTTATCATATCACGATTGGTTGAAAAAGTCAAGAAATTTTAAGAATATTGCTTGAATTTTCTCACTTGAAATAAGGCGGACGTAATTTGGAATGAACCCCCACCCGACGCGCTTCGCGCGCCACCCGCCCCCTTGGAAAGGGGGCAGGTAAGGCTCCTCCAAAGGAGGAGCTGTCACCACAGGTGACTGAGGTGAGCACGTTCCCCAATTGTAGTGCGAGGCGGGTTTCCCGCCGCTGCACTTTGGGCGGCAGGTACCGCCGCAAAGCACGTCGCGCTGCCAGCGCTCCTGTCGCGGCGCAGCTCACAGTGCACCGCACTGTTGAGCAGAATTGCGCCGCTCCACTCAATTCGGCACCCTACGGGAGCCTTAATGTCGTGTGAAACAGAAAAGGGGCGGCCGAATTGCAATTACAAGGCAAAAATCTTAATCCCTCGCTAAATTTGTTTTGAAAGTCCGCCCCTGCTCGGGCGGACTTTCATAAAGAAATCGAGCGAAACTCATCCTATAAATCACTTGCCTTAGGCGGAATTCACTTCCGCCGTACCGCCCGCACTTCTTTTTGTGCACCAAAGGGGAAGCAAGACAGCCTTCGTTCTAAATTATTGCGCGAAGCAAAACCACGCTTTTGCGGCAGCGCACTCAATTTGTCGAACCCCTTCGACTTATTGTCGTTTCAAGCGTACGAGACAGTGACTCAATATCCCAAAAATGTAATTTTCCTCGCTCGTATTTATTTTGAAAGTCCGCCCCTACTCGGGCGGACTTTCATAAAGAAATCGAGCGAAATCAGTTCTTCTTGTCCATATGAACATCGATCTGGGGGAAGGGAACGAGGATGCCGTTCTCTTCAAATACCGTTTTGATGGCGCCGCGCATCTGACGTTGCGCCGCAAAGAAATCGCCCTCCTTGCAGCTCGCGCCGAAGTGCAGATTCACGCTGGAATCGGCGAGATCCTCCACGCCGTTGAAATCGACGTCGGAAAGGAGCGACGGGCACATCTCCCTGATCTTTGCCTTATTCGCCTCAAAGACTTCCTTGACGTGCTGCAAATTCTCCTCGTAAGGGATCCCGACGATGACGGTGGGATAGGAATCCTCTCTGCTTTGGTTGATGAATACTTTGATCGTGGAGTTGTTCGCAATGCGGATATCGCCGCTGTAATTGATGAGTTTGGTGTTGCGGATCCCGATCTCCTGCACGGTGCCGCGCCAGCCGTCGATGGTGACGATGTCCCCCACCTGCAATGTTCCGTCGCAGACGAGGAAGATGCCCGCAACGACGTCGGCGATGAGGTTCTGCATGCCGAGCCCGATGACGAGCGTTAAAACGCCTGCTCCCGCAATGAGCGCCGCAACGTTCACGCCCCAGACGGCGAGGACGGCGATGACGCATACGACCCAAATAACGACCTTAATGATGCTGTTGACGAGTTTCCCGACGGTGAGCCGTCTCGGCGTGCCCTTAAAGACCTTCTTGACGATCGTGCATACGATATAGAGCACGAGCAACGTGATGAACAGGATCGAGCAAGTGCTGATCAGCTTGGGGAGAAGCCCCAACAGGCTGTTGACGAACGAGATATTGGTGGGGTTGCTCTTGCACCATGCGTCGTCTGCATAGATCTTATCATGAAAGACAAACCCGAGCACCGTGGCGGCGAGACAGATGACAAGAAAGATAAGCCCCGCCGTAAACGCTTTGTGACCTTTTTTCGATGTATTTTCCATTTTTAACCTCCGCCGTGTATTATAACCAAGCGGAGAAGATTTGTCAAGGGATTCCGCGGAAAAATTGTAAAGGAAAAAACAAAACGCGCATATCCCCCGTCCTCACTTCGGACGGGGGAAGAATTTTCGGGGAAGTACGGGACTTTTTACGCTACAACAGAATACAGATGACGCCGCCCTTGCCTTCGTTGACGATGCGAGTGACGGTCTTTCTCATCTTCTTGCGCACCGTCTCGCCCATGGCGCGGTTTTTTTGGAGAAGCTCTTCGCCGAGCATATCTTTGAGCGTCCTCCCGAACATATTGGTGTCCCATGCGCGGGCGGGCTCCGTTTCCATGCCCTCCGAAAGCTGCCTGGCGAACGCTTCGCTCTGCTCTTCGTTGCCGAGCGCGGGCCGCACTTCTCCCTGCACGTCCACACGGATGATATGATAGCTCGGGGCGTCCGCTTTGAGATTGACTCCGACCCTTCCGCTCTTTTTGGTAACGGTGGGTTCGGAGAGGCTCATTTCCGAATCGAGGGGCGGAACGATGCCGTAGCCGAATTCCTGCGCGTCCGCAAACGCCTGCCCGATCCGCTCGTACAGCTTTTTCGCCTCCGAAAGGCGGCTGCAATAGCTCATCAGCGAGAAATCGTCCTTGATGTCCTCTCCGCATTGTTCGGCGAGCACTTCATAAAACGCGCCCTCTTTGGGGGAGATATGGCAATGCGCCTTGCCCGTTGCGGCGTCGATCCCGAGCGAATCGGGCGGCAGAAGCCTATTGCTTTCCGCAAAGAGGGTGTCGAGAAGGGCGCAGTCGCTCATCTTGCAGATCTTGGGCGCGACAGACCGCACCCCGGCGAGCAACTCGGAAATGATGGGCGCGTCGGCGTCGAGCACGCGCATCCAGTCGGGAATGTCGATATCCACGGAGAGCACGGGGAATTCATAGAGGATCCGTTCGAGGACGTTCAACAGGTCGTCCGCCGTCATTGCCTCGATATTGACCGCCAGAACGGGCGCGCCGTATTTTTCTTCCAGAGCGGCGCGTAAGCCCTCCTGCGAGGCGGGATCCGCGCAGTTCAGCAAGATGACGTAAGGTTTGTTGATGGCTTTGAGTTCCCCCACCGCCTGTTCCTCCGCCGCCTCATAGCCGGCGCGGGGAATGTCCGTGACGGAGCCGTCCGTCGTGACGAGGATCCCGATGGTGGAATGGTCGCGGATGACCTTGCGCGTCCCTTCCTCCGCCGCCTGCTGGAAGGGGACGGCGGTCTCGTTCCACGGCGTCTTGACGAGGCGGGGGGCGCCCTCCTCTTCGAAGCCGCTCGCGCCTTCCACGGGATAGCCGACGCAGTCGATCAGCCGTACCTTCGCGGCGGCGTCTTTCACCTTGATCTCCGCGCCCTCTTCGGGGACGAATTTGGGTTCCGTCGTCATGACGGTCTTGCCTGCCGCGGATTGGGGAAGTTCATCCCGGAACCGCTTCTTTTTCGCCGCGCCCGTCTGCGGGAGCACAAGCTCCTCCATAAACTTTTTGATGAAGGTCGACTTGCCCGTTCTGACGGGACCGACGACGCCGACAAAGATCTCGCCGCCCGTCCGTGACGCAATGTCCTCGTATACGTTGAAAGTTTCCATAAATAAAAGCACCTCCGCCGTTCATGGATATGATATGGCGGAAGGCGCTCGATTATGAACAGACAGAGGAAAAAAGTTTGCTTCCCCGGAAGCGGAAGCGGGGTTCATTCCCCGCCGTGGATGGTGCAATAATAGGGATCGGATGTGAAGTCACGCTCGCGCGTGTATTCTCCGCCGAGCGCTTCGATCGCATATCTTAGTTCCTGAAATTCGAGGTAGTTGATATCTTCCCTGTCGATGACTTCGAGAAGATGGGGCAGGGCGCGGGGATCGCCGTAGGCGGCGAGATAGCTCGCGTGCATGGGGATCTCCCCGCTTGTGCGGAAGGCGTCGAGAAGGATGCGGAAGATCCGCTCGTCCCTTTCCTTGCAGCGCGAGAGGATCTCGAGCATGAGATCGGGTTCCTTCCCTTTCCCGTAAAGATCGAGCGCGCGCGTTTTCGCCGCGTCCGCATTCCCTTTCAGCTGTTCGGTGACGGCGTCTTTGAGCTCTGCGTCCGCGTCGGAAGAGAGGATCGCAAAGTAGGCGTCGAACGCCTTGATGCTCTCCCCCGCAAGATTGACGGCGAGCGTGACGAGCTCCGCGTCCTTCTCCGCAAGAAGGGAAAGGAGCGCGTCGGGACAATTTCTGGACTCCACTTCGCGGCAGAGGAAATCGGAGACGGGCACCCCCTCTTCGACATGGCGGCGAAGCGTCGCGACCAGTTCTCCGTCCGTCATGGCGGCGTAATAACCCTTGGGCGTATTGCCGACGCCCGCGATTTGGATGTCCCCGAATTGTTTATAGAGCTTCGGGATCACGCTCTCCCACTGTTTCTCGGTATATTTTCCCGCATTCTGCTGCATGTATTCGGCGAGTTTTTCGTCGAAAAGCGCGTCAAAGTCGTAAAGTTTCTCCATAGTTTCTCCTTACATCAGGAAATCGAGGATCTCTTCCGCGACAAAGCGGTTCGCCTCGAACATCTCGCAGATCTCCCCCATCGAACGCACGCCGTCTTTGAGCCGCGCCTCGCGGTAGATCGCCGCGGAGAGCGCCTCGCGTTCGTCGAAGAGATCCCACGCTTCCGCAAATTCGAGGGCGCGGTAGATGTCCTCCGCCGCCCCGCAGAGTTTCCCCTCGTTCGTCTCGCCGAGCAAGCCGTATTTGGAATAGACGTCCGCAAAGGCGAGAAGGAAGGGCTGCGCCTTGCGCTCGCCGATGTCGATATGATGGGTATAGAACTCCCTGTACATATCCAGCATGACGGTGCCGAAGGAGTTATCCTCATTCCGTACGGTGAGCTCATGCAGGATCTCCAGCTTCATGATCTCGTCGCCCGTGTAATCGAGGAGGACTTCCCGCAAAAAGTCGTCCGAACGGGTCTTTGCCGCCACTTTGACGGCGAGAAGCTGTAATTTTTCGTCCCTGCCCTCCATCTCGTCAAAGGCAATGCGGAAAAAACGTCCGAGCTCGGGGAGAGCGGCAAGTTTTTCGCTCTCTTCCTCCTTGGCGTTGGAAGCGACGAGCAGGAAATTCGCGACCGTCCTGTACTCATCGGGCGGGATCCGGTAAAAATAATTCATCCGGAAGCGGGAGGTCTCCCCGTCCCGCACCATGCGCATCTGTTCGAGATAGTAAGCGGCGATGACCTTGCGGGGATTCAGGGTGGTGAGCCGTTCCAGAGAGTCGATCGCATCATCGAGCCTATCCGTGTTATAGCAGGCGACGGCATGGAAAAAGAGCACGTTTTCGTCGAAGGGAAGCCGTTCTTTCAGTTCCGTGAGGCATTTCGCCGCCTCCTCGTGCAGACCCGTCTCGCAGAGCGCGGTGGCAATGCGGTACATATCGTCCGTGCCCTCCGTTTTGAGCCCTGAAAGCTGCCGTGCGACCTCTTTCGCCCCCTCCTTGTTCCCTCTTGCGCCGAGCACCGCACAATAGGTCGTGAGCGCCTGCACGTTGTCGGGATGCGTCTTTAAGAGTTCGCGGCACTCCGCTTCCGCCTCGTCCTCGTTGCCGAGCATGAGCGAACACATGGAGGCAAGCCCCGCCGCCGAGGGAAAATCGGGGCTCTCGCGGTCCATTTCGAGAAGGCGGGAGCGCGCCGCTTCGAGCTCGCCCGACTTCAAGAGATCGAGCCCCTCGCGCAGCGTCTCGGGATCGGAATCCCCCACAATGTGAAGAGACGGCTTCTCGTCGTCGAGCAGGAGCGACTCCATATCGATATCGGGATATCCCTCCGATTCGGAGACCTTGCGGTAATAGAAAGCGGATTGCAGGTCGTTCCCCATGTTCATAAAGACGATGGCGAGTCCCTCGTATCCCTCCGAGAAATCCGCTTCGTTGCATACGTCGAGAAAACGGAACCATGCGTCCGCGGCGAGCTCCCAAAGCTCGAGCGCCTCGTACACATCCGCATAGAACGCCCATGCGTCCGCGCTCGGGCCGTACAGCTCCGTCCGCCTGTTCAGAGCGGAGAGCGCGCCGAAATAGTCTCCGCGTCCGATGCGCTTTTCGGCGGCGTCGAGCAGAAACTCATCGCTCAGATTCCAGTTGGCGACATGTTCGTCCTTCATGATCTTTCCTGAAAGAGGCGGCCGACCGCCTCGCGCGTAAATGTATAATGGGTATTGCAATAGTGGCAGTGCACGTCGATCGTGCCGAGCTCTTCGAGGAGTTTTTCCGCCTCCTCTTTGCCGAGGGAGAGCACTGCGCTCTCCGCCTTGCGGACAGAGCAACTGCAACGGTAAAAGATCTCCCGCGCGTCGTACGCCCCGTCCGTGAGCATACGGAGAACGCCCTCCGCGCCTTTTTCCTCTATGAGCGAAGAGACCGCCGCAAAGCGCCCGATCTCCCTCTCGCAAAAGGCGACCGCCTCCTCTCCCGCGCCGGGAAGGGGCTGCAAAAAGACGCCCCCCGCGCCGAGAACGGAGCCCGCGCCCACTTTTACGCCGAGCGCGACCGCCGTAGGACGCTGTTCGCTTTTGAGAAAATAGGCGGAAAGATCCTCCGCGATCTCGCCCGTGACGAGTTCGCTCGTCCCCACAAAGGGAACGCCCGTTCCGTCGTCGCGGACGACGGTGAGCGTGCCGCATCTCCCTACAAAGCCGCCGACGTTGAGTTTGCCGTCCGCACGGGGCGGCAGGGAAACCTCTCCGTTTTCGACGAACCCGCGCATATGGAGGTTTCCGTCTCCCGCGACGCTGATCTTTCCGCCGGCGCCGTCCCCCGCGACTGTGACGGAAAGAGAGCTCTTTTCTTCTTTGAGCCAACTGCAAAGGTATGCGCCCGCCGTGAGTGTGCGCCCGAACGCCGCCGCCGCAACGGGAGAAAGGCCGTGACGGCTTACCCCTTCGCCGACCGCCGCCGTCGTATCGAGAACGGCAAGCGAGACGCTGCCCGAGGCAATAAGCGTCTTTAAGATGATACTTTTCCGCATATAAAATTCAACCTATCGCTTTTCGAAGCGTTTTCGCCGAGGTGTCCTTCGACCCTGACTTCGAACCCCGCCCGCCCAAGCATGTCCGAGAGCATCCCTTCGGAATGGATATAGCGGATATGCTTTTCGTCGTAGCGGCGGAAGAGTTCCCCTTCCTTCACGAAGAGAGTGACGTCCGTCTCCACACGGTTTTCCCTCAAAGCGTTGAATTCGAGATAGGTGACCTCTTCCCTGTCGTCGCCGAACATATTATTTGCAACTTTTTCGCGCAATTTGTATTCGGAACTCACATCGAACCAAAAGATCCCGCCCTTTTTGAGACATCCTGCAATGCGGCGGAACGCCGCGGGAAGTTTTTCGGGGGGAAGATAATTGAAACAATCGTTGGCGGAGAGGATAAAATCGTACTTTTTCGGGGCGCGCATCGCGGAAGCGTCGGTTAAGACATAGGGGATCTCCAAACCCTCTTGCTTTGAAAGAGCCGCCGCCTTCGAGAGCATGGCGGGCGAAATGTCGCCGCCCGTCATCGAATATCCCGCCCGCGCAAGTGCGCGCGAAAATGCGCCGCTTCCGCAGCCGAGCTCGAAGCCTTCCCGCCCCGCACCCAGCCGCGCAAGCCCCTCAATAAAATACTGCGACCACCGGGGATAGTCGCAGTCGTCGTTCAAAATTTCAAACCATTCTGCAAGATGGTCGTATGCCTGCGTCATGACAATTACTTGGGGGGAAGCATCTTGGGACGGCGGACCTTTTTGTCCTTCTTCTTTTTCTCGCCCTCCTCCTCGCGAATCGCGCTCTCGAGCTCGTCGAATTCGCGGTTGTAGGAGACATACTCCTCGTCCCCTTTGTGCTCCTCTTCATACTGTTTGACGTCGGAAACCATCGCCTCCTTGCTCTCGCGGAGCTTTTTGAGATCGTCGCGCGAGAAGGAATCGGGAAGCTGGTAGAGTTCTACGTCGTCGTCGATGGGTTTGATGGGACGGCTGGCGAGCTTGCTCCTGCCGTTTGCGACCATGAGTCTCCTGTATTCGCGCAGGGCGGCGCTCTGCTGCTCGGTCTGGGTCTGGGTCTGCGTGTTCATGCTCTGCTTCTCTTTGTTGTAAAGCCCCCTGCCCGTCGCGACCCCGATATTCGGATTGATGAAACGGTCGAACGCCCACTGGGAGAAATCCAGCCACACGAGGGAAGCGTAGGAAAATCCGATCAGGATCAGGAAGAGAATGCCGATGATGCCGAGGAAATTGAGCCCGGAAAAGATCGCAAGGAAGAAGGGCCATGTCGCAAGCGCGGCAAAGAACACCGTCTGCGGGAAGGTGCCGATCGTCATGACGACGGCGTTTCTGAACAGCGCCCAAGGCCCCTGTTTATAGCTGATGCCCAGCGAGATCATCCAAAGGCACACGAGGAGCATAAAGGCGACGATGATATAGCCGACCACCTTGGAAGCGACCAGCCAGCCCGCGCCCGCAAAGCCCCGCGCGACCATGACGTCCGCCATGTTCCCCATGAGGCGCGCCAAAAAGAGAATGACGGTAAAGAGCAGGACGGCTTCGAGGACGTTCAGAAAGTTGCGGCGGATCCCGCGCATAAAGTCATTCGCGACGAAAATGCCCTCCGTCCAGATGAGATTGCGGATGATGTACATTCCGCCCGAGAGCCCGAGCGCGGCGACGATCCCCGCGGGAATGAAGAGGGCGAAATACACGATGTCATAGTTGAGAATGAGCTGTTCCGCCTGCCCCACGATGTCGGGAACGACGGGGAAAGACATTGCGAGCCCCGCGCCGAACAAGCCGCCCATTCCCGCTACCGTGATCTGCATATTTCGCCAGATAATGAGCGCCGCAAGGGGAAGGCAAAAGAGCAGCATCAGAAGATTGACGAGCATGAGCCGTCCGAATCTTCCCTTCAAAATGTCCCAAAAGAGCCCCCAACGGCTCGTGGGAAGGGTGCTCCGCGCATAATCTTCGCTGCGTTCCTTGCCGATCAGCCAGCGGGCGACCAGTCCTCTCTTTTCCGTATCTGCCATAATGTAACTCCGAATTTTGCTTGTACGGACGGAAAAAATACCGTCATAGGTTCATTATAACGCAAAGCGGAAAATTTTTCAAGGGAAAGCGCATAAAAGTTTCAAAAACTTTTTCGGAGCGCATAAAATGCGGGAGGAACCCCTCAGTCACTCACTACGTTCGTAACAGCTCCCCTATAAGGGGCGCCAAGGAGTGCCGCGTCATCCTGAACGAACGTGAAGGATCCCGAAAAACGGAGTCCGAACTTTCCTCCTCGGGATTCTTCCGCTTCGACAAAGCTCAGGGTCAGAATGACGCGTAAGTCGGGGCGCCAAGCCGTAAAATCCTTGCTTTTTCCGCTTTTCTATGCTACAATAACGCAAAAGAAGGCATACGGAGGGTCTATGAAAAAACGTGTCGGTATCATCGGGGCAACCGGAACGGTGGGGCAGCGTTTTGTGACGCTGCTCGAAAAGCATCCTTTTTTCACGCCCGTTGCCCTGCTCGCGAGCGCGCGCTCGGCGGGAATGAAATACGGAGAAGCCGTCGCAGGGAAATGGACGCTTCCCACCCCCGTCCCCGCCTATGCGGAAGAGATGGTTCTTCTCGACGCTTCCGATCCCGCCCGGCTCGCGGGGAAGGTCGATTTCGTATTCTGCGCCGTGGGTCTGCCACAGGCGGAGACGAGGGCGCTCGAAGAAGGGTATGCGCGGCAGGAGATCCCCGTCGTTTCCAACAATTCCGCCCACCGCTTCACGCCCGACGTCCCAATGGTCATTCCCGAGATCAATCCCGAGCACCTTTCCGTCATTCCCGCCCAAAAGAGGCGGCTGGGCACCAAGCGTGGTTTCATCGCGGTGAAGAGCAACTGCTCGCTCCAATCCTATGTCCCCATTCTGCACCCTTTGCGGAAATTCGGGATCGAATCCGCCGCCGTCTGCACCTATCAGGCGATCTCGGGCGCGGGGAAAACGTTCGGGACGATGCCCGAGATCTGCGACAATCTCATTCCCTATATCGGCGGAGAGGAGGAAAAGAGCGAAAAAGAACCGCTCAAAATCTGGGGAACTGTCGACGGAGATAAAATCGTTCCGGCCGACTCCCCCATTCTTACAGCGCAGTGCGTGAGGGTGCCCGTCTCGGACGGACACACCGCCGCCGTGTTTGTCTCCTTCAAGCAAAAGCCGACGCGCGAGGAGATCCTGCGCGCATGGGACGACTATGAGGGCGAACCGCAGCGGCTCCACCTCCCCTCCGCGCCCGAAAAGTTCATCACATATTGCGAAGAAAATGACCGTCCGCAGCCCGCGCTCGACCGCATGCGGGAAAAGGGCATGGGGATCTTTGCGGGACGGCTCCGCCCCGATCCCCTCTTCGACTGGAAGTTCGTCGGACTCTCCCACAACACCCTGCGCGGAGCCGCGGGAGGCGCGGTGCTCCTCGCCGAACTCCTCGTCGCAAAAGGATATCTTTGACAGTTTGCCTGCCCCGAAAGGGCGGGCTTTTATTATGGGCGGAAGCGCACCTTTTTCTCCCTCGCCGCATACATTGGCAAGAGGAGAACTGTATGACAGGTTTTTTGCGCGGCGTCGCGACGGCGCTCATTACGCCTTTTACGGAACACGGGGTCAATTTTCAAACGCTTGAAAAGCTTCTTTCCTTTCAGGAACAGGGCGGCGCGGACGCCGTCGTGATCCTCGGGACGACGGGCGAGGCGGCTACCATGTCCGAGACAGAGCGCGAGGAAGTCATCCGTTTTGCGCGCAAACGGGTCGGAAAAATGAAGCTCGTCGTCGGGACGGGCTCCAACTGTACGGAACGGGCGGTCGCCATGTCAAAACGGGCGGAAGAGCTCGGCGCGGACGGCGTTCTCGCCGTCACCCCCTACTATAATAAGTGCACGCAGCGGGGACTTGTCGCCTATTATCGGGAGATCGCGGAGACGGTCTCCCTTCCCGTCATCGCATACAACGTCCCCGCACGGACGGGCGTCAACATTTTACCCCATACCATGTCCGAGATCGCGTCCATTGAAAACATTGCGGGCATCAAAGAGGCGAGCGGGAATATGGCGCAGGCCGCGGAGACGGCGAGCCTCATCCGCGGGCGGTGCGACCTCTACTGCGGCGAGGACGCGCTCAACCTTCCCTTCCTCGCGATCGGCGCAACGGCGCTTGTCTCCGTCCTCTCCAACCTCGTCCCCGCAGACGTCAAGACGCTTACCGAAAGCGTCTTTTGCGGCGATCTTACTGCGGCGAACCGCATTTCGGACGCCCTTCTCCCCCTCGTAAAGGCATGTTTTGCGGAAGTTAACCCGATCCCCGTCAAGGAAGGAATGCGCCTTTTGGGCTTTGACGTCGGCAATCCCCGTCCTCCGCTCACCCCCATCGAACCGCAAAATTTCGCCCTTCTCGCCGCAGCAATGCGGGCGTACGGCTTACAGGTGAGGGCATGAACATCCTTCTGATCGGCGCATGCGGAAGAATGGGAAGGGCCGTCGCAGAAACGGCGCCCGCACAAGGGCATACGATCGTCTGCGGCGTAGATTTTACGCCCTCGCCCCCACCCATGTCCTATCCTATCTATGCAAATTTGTCCGACACGACGGAGAAAGCGGACGTTGTAATCGACTTCTCCTCCCCGCGCGGGCTCGAAGAACGGCTCGGTATCTGCGAAGCGCACGGGCTTCCCGTCGTACTTGGCGTCACGGGCTGTTCGCAGGCGGACGACGCCGTGATTTGCCGTTACGGCACCCGCATGACGATCTTTCGGTCGGAAAACCTATCCCTTGGGGTAAATCTTCTCCGCATGCTCGTGAAGCGTGCCGCAAAGATTTTGGGCGACGGTTTTGATGCGGAGATCGTCGAACGCCATCACGGCCAAAAGGCGGACGCCCCCTCGGGCACGGCGCTCATGCTCGCAAGGAGCGTTGCAGAGGGATTCGGGGGCGAAAAATATTTTGTCTGCGGGCGGGAAGGCATAACGGGGGCGCGGAAACGGAACGAAATCGGGATCCATTCCGTGCGCGGCGGGACGATCGTCGGCGATCACGAAGTCATGTTTGCGGGCGAGGACGAGATTTTGACTCTTTCCCATTCTGCGCAGAGCCGTAAAATTTTTGCGCTCGGCGCCCTCCGCGCGGCAGAATGGCTCTTGGGAAAACCCCACGGAGTCTACAATATGGACGATCTGCTCAGCGAAATTCTTTGAGATCTCCGAAAAAATTTCTTTTTTCTTAATTTCTCTTCAATATCGCTTGACTTCCCGCACGGTTTTGAATATACTTAAAAAGAATTGCGAAGGGATTCTTGAAGGTTTCGCTGAAAGAGCCCGCGCATGACAGTGCTGGTGTAGCTCAGCAGGTAGAGCGCATCCTTGGTAAGGATGAGGTCGGCGGTCCGAGTCCGCTCATCAGCTCCATAAAAAAAGGGAATGCAACCGCATCCCCTTTTTTCATGGAAATTTTTGTATGAGAAAAGCCATGCGATCATCGCATGGCTTTTGATATTCGATTCCGTTTTAGTTAGCTCTTGCGCGTGTGCGGAGCACTTTGCCGCCGGTGAGAAGGATCATTTTGACCGCTTCGATGGAATAATCGTCCGCTTCAACGGTGAGCTTTTTATCGAGCGTGCCGCGCGCGAGCACTTTGAGATACGTCACCTTATTGTATCCGGGAAGACGCTTTTTGATCTCCTCGAGCGTGACCGTCTCGCCATCCTCGAAATACTTTTCCAGCGTATCGACGTTGATGATCCCCGTCTTTGTCCTGTCTGCCACCCGCACGGATTCCTCCACAAGGGTCTGCGCGATCTCATCCTCGAGAATATTGTCCACTTCCGCCGCGCGCACGCTCTGCATCGTCTCGATATGAGGCGGCTCGACATGTACGGGCTCTTCGGCCGGGGGCTCGGGCATGGGTGCGGGCGCGGGAACGACGACAGTACGGACGGGCTCCACAACGACCGCCGGTGCAGGCGCGGCAACGGGCACGACGGGCACGATCACGGGCTGAACGGGAACAACGGGTTGCACGGGTTGTACAGGCACGGGCTGAACGGGTACGACGGGTTGCACCCTCGGTTGAACGTTCGCCTGCTCGGTCTTTGCCTTTTTCTTCCGAAGAATGAGGAAGAGCGCTACCCCCGCCCCGACGATGAGGATCGCGAGCACAACGCAGATCGCGACTGCGCCGCCCGGCACAAATGCGGCGAGAAGCCACACGGGCGCAAGGGACGCCGCTTTTTTCTTATCGCGTTTCATAAGAGCAATAAGAATGACGATCAGTTCCACGCCAAGGACGGCCGTGAGCGTGATGACGAGCCACCACAGATCCGTAGATTCTTCATTTTGGGAAGTTTCTTCACTTTTCTCCGTAGTAACGGGAGCATCGGCGGAGAGCGTCACGACTCCCCTCTCTATCGCGTCTAAATCACTGGCGGCAGGACCCGAAACCGTTTCCACATACGTTTGCGCTGAACCCTCCGCGGCGGCCTCTGCGCTCCCTACCCGCTCGCCGCGGATCTGCGTCGCGCCGAACAGGACGGCTGCGCCGAGCAGAACCGCAAGCACGGCGAGGATCGCTTTCTTCGCCAAACTGAACTGTCTTTCTTTCATATTTCGCTCCTTTCGGACTTTTGTCTGCTATCTGCGGACAGTTTTCCGCCGCACGGACGGAATTTCTCTTCCGATCCAACTTTATTTTATCACACATTGAGCGCGTCTGTCAATAATTTGCGATTTTTTTCACAGAGAGAATCTCAAGATATTTGTCGGCTGAAAATTTGGCATGCACGTTTTTTGGTTTCCTTTCATAGCATATCGTATGAAAGAGATCGCATATCAACGGCAAGCGGCAGTCCAATATGCACGGCGCTGGGCGTTTTCGCGGAATCCGGCCTATTATGACTTCTCACGTATCGGCGGAGATTGCACCAATTTTGCCTCGCAATGCATCTATGCCGGCGCAGGCGTCATGAATTTTACGCCCCTATTCGGCTGGTTCTACCGCTCCGCGGACGACAGGACGCCTTCATGGACGGGCGTGGAGTATCTTTACAATTTTTTGGTGAAAAACGACGGCGAAGGCCCCTTCGCCGAAGAGACCGATCTTGACAAATTGGAAATTGGCGATATCGTCCAGCTCGGGAGAAGCACGGGCGATTATTACCACTCCCCCGTCGTCGTGGGTTTCTCCCGCGGAGATATTCTCGTCGCCGCGCATACTTACGACGCTTTCAATAAGCCGCTTTCAAGTTATTCCTTTGCGACCGCACGGGGGATCCATATCCTCGGCGTAAGAAAAGACTGAGATTTTACAAATGAATGCGATTCCCGCTTGACGGGAATTTATTTTTGTGTTAAAATTTTATACGCAAAAAGGAAGGTTGGCGGAGCGGTCGAACGCGGCGGTCTTGAAAACCGTTGAAGTGAAAGCTTCCGGGGGTTCGAATCCCTCACCTTCCGCCATTAGCACCCAATTTGAACCCAAGCGGTTCAAGTTGGGCGCTTTTTCTATGTTCTGAGCTTTTCAGTTCGTCAAGTTCGTCCCTGTCGAGTTTTACCTTTGTCGGCACATCGGGCGAAGTGTTGTAAAAGATATACACGCAGTCGTCAAATAGGACAACACGATAGATGAACGAGTTGAAAAATTCGTTTTTCTCCTCGTCGTTCTGGTATTTCTTCCTCGCAAAGTAAGTCAGGAACGCCTTTACCGTTTCGTATTGGAGCGGTTGAATTTGTCTTGCCTTTTCCAATGCGATCTTTTCTTCGAGAACGTCATTTTGCTGTTCCAAAGCAAGCAGTCTTTCCTTTGTGGACTTCGTAACGACTCCCTCGGCAATGGCGTTCAGAAAGCCGTTTATGGACTTCTGAACTTGCTGTTGCTCCTTTTCGAGCAGAGCGAGCGAGTTGGACTTTGTAATGCTACTATTGAATTTTTCCACAATCGCCGAGGAGATTTTGTCTATCACTTGCGGCTTTAAGACGTATTCTATCGCCTTTTCAAAGACGAGGTTTTCGAGCTTCTCTTTTGTAATGTTGCTCTTGTTGCATTGCTCTTTGTTCTTCTTGCGGTTAAAACACTTGTAGTAGTGATAGATTTTACCCGTATGACTTGTGCCGTCCTCGGCGGTCATGAGTGTGCCGCAATTTCCGCAGAAAAGTTTTCCGGACAAAACGTATTCGCTGTGTTCCTGTACGGTCTTTTGCTTGTGCCGTTGATTGTCCATGATACGATTGCAGGCTTCATAGGTATTCTTGTCCACGATAGCGGGAACGACGTTTTCATAGGTTTCGCCGTTGTTGATGACAATTCCCGCATACTTGCTGTTGCGGATAATTTTGGCGAAAGAATTGACCGTAAATGTCGCTCCGCTTTTGTTATGAATACCTTGCACATTCAGCCTGTCCACAATGCTTTTGGCTTTCTCTCCGCTCTTATAGCGGGCGAACATATCTCGCACGATCTCCGCTTCGGTGGGATTGACCGACCAATGTTTATCCACGATGTCATAACCGAATAAGCAGTTTCCACCTATGAAATATCCCTTTGTGAGGCTCTCCTTGATACCTCTTTTTACCTTTTGACTTAACTCGGCGGAGTAGTATTCCGCCATACTTTCAAGTACGCCTTCAATGAGAATGCCACTCGCATCTTCGGTTATATTCTCTTTTGCAGAGAGAACACGAACGCCATTCTTTTTCAGTTTAGCCTTGTAATTTGCGCTGTCGTAGCGGTTTCGAGCGAAGCGGTCTAATTGATAGACGAGGACATAATCGAAAGTTTTCTTTTTGCTGTCGTCGATCATTTTCAGGAACTGCGGACGTTTGTCCGTAGTTCCTGTCATCGCTCTGTCTATGTATTCGCCAACGACGGTCAAATCCTGCCGTTTGGCGTAATCGTAACATTCGCGAAGCTGTCCTTCAATGGATTGCTCCGTCTGCGTGTGCGAGGAAAACCTTGCATAAATAACAGTTCTCTTTTTCATTGTTTTCTCCTTTGCCCGAATACCTTACTTGGCGTTAGGTCACCCATGTCGCCGCCGCTTTTCATATAGTCGAGCAGTATGTTTGCAAGTATCATCGCACTTGCTTTTATCTTCTCATCGGGGAGATCAAGTTCTCCGCATTCAGTTTGTCTTGTTTGTAAATCTACCTTTGCACAGTTTTGTTTCAACTCTCCTTATTTTTCTATTTGTGCAGTTACGATGTTCTCTGGCTGAATGGATACAATGTTCTCTCTCCATATTCACAAAAATCCTCCTTTTTAGATTTTGTAAATTGTGGGTAGAAACAGTTTGTTCAACCGAACTCTATCCGTTTTGTCGGAGTAAAGTTATTTCTCGGACTTATCCGACTCAAATCCGAAAAAGTCGTCATAGCCGTCCTCGTCGCAGCAAACTCCATTTTCAGCAATTTGTCTGTTCGGCAAATTGCAACTTCATTTCGTTGCTGCTCCTCTTCGCAAAAAATCTCTACGATATTTTTTGCGAGAAATTAAGGTCGCGCCGCCGCTTCGTCGAGCAAAGCCTTATAGCCCGCTTCGATCAGTTCTATCTTGGTGTACCCGTACTTTTTAAGAAAAGCGTTGATGTTCTCAGCTGTTTCTCTCGGCACACTCGTTCCCCACGAAAGGCTCTTTGCCTTTCTCTCTGCCTTGTGTTTTTCCTCATAACGCTTGTCCTTGACAGACCTCGGTTTCTTTTCCATGATTACCTCCGTAAAATATATGCGTCGTATGAATACGATTATATCTTTTTCTTTGAGGTTTGTCAAGAGATTTAAGCGCGATTCTTAAAAGCCGTCGTAATAAAGTTCGTCATAGAGGTCGCCTTCTGTCCGATGGTAACGCTTACGCTGACTTTCAACCGTGTTCTTGACAAGCGAAAAACTCTCGCCGCGTTTCGCTCCGTATTTCTCGGATACTTCCTTGAAGAAGTCCTCTTGCAGAGCGGAGAATGACACAAGCCCGCCGCGCGCTTTCCAAAATGCGCTATGGGAAAGCAGGGGTTCGTCTATTTCAATGCGTTGCCTATACATAGGCATATCGTACTCGTCGCGCATTTGAAGTCTGTTGCCTGCCTCGCTTCTGTCATTGCTCATAATCTTTTCATGCCAAACTTCGGTGACGGGAAGATAATAGACAAAGAGGTTTCGCCTGTTCGGCTCGGTGATGATTACGGCGCAGATGATGTTCTCATGTGTGTGCAGAAAGCCTATCTTGTCTATGGCGTAGGCATAGCACTTACGGAAGTACGCCTTTATTTCCTCTTCGTCAAGAAAGCCGTCCCAAAACTCTCTGTTGCCGCCGAATTGCAGACATTCCAAGACAATGTTCTTGCCTCGGAAGTGGTAGGCGGCGTTTGTAGACTTCATCACTTCGTTCCACGCCTGTTCGGTCGTGGACATTCTCTTGAAGTATTCTACCTTGTACCGCTGTTCGCAGTCTTTAAGGTATTCGTCTATATTCGCAAATTCGCTTTTCTTGTGCGTAATGACGGAAATGGTTGCGTGTTTATCTCGCGGGTACTTCTGTTCGGGCATTCCCATTTTGTTCTCGTAATACTTGTAAATCTTGTTTCACCTCCTTTTGAGGGCAGAAA
>CANQQY010000002.1 GCA_947626105.1 uncultured Clostridia bacterium
GACCCAGAACGGGCTCGAACCGTCGACCTCCAGCGTGACAGGCTGGCGCTCTAACCAACTGAGCTACTGGGCCAAAAATGATTACGAAAGGCGCCGACGATTGGTGGGCCTTCACGGATTCGAACCGCGGACCGATCGGTTATGAGCCGACTGCTCTAACCACTGCGCTAAAGGCCCACGAGAACGCCGCTACATCGCAATGCTTGATTATCATAGTATAAACGGCGGCAAAAGTCAAGTGTTTTTTTGCCCTAATTTCGAATTTAAGAAAACTTTTTTTCGACAAATTCTTTTTACTTCGGAAAAGTTTCGGCAAAATCCCCTCTTGCGGCTCTGTTATAATCTTTTCGAGAATCAAATTTTGCGGGAGGAAACCTTTTATGAACATAGCGAGCTGCCGCAGCGGGGAAGCCCTCTACATCTATCTCTCCGGCGAGATCGACGAACATTCCGTAAAAGACATCCGCGAGGAGGCGGACAAGCTCATCGACGACAATGCGGGGCTCTCCCGCGCCGTATTCAATCTTGCGGGCGTCCGTTTTATGGACTCGACGGGGATCGGCTTTCTCATCGGCAGATATCGCAGGCTCAAACGTTACGGCATGGGAATGTATCTCGAAGGCGCCGACACGGGGACGGACAAGCTCCTTTCCCTTTCGGGCGTCTACACGATCATGCCCAAGACACAGGAGACACTATGAACGAAATGCGTTTGAAATTTTTATCCCGTTCCGAAAACGAGGTGTTCGCGCGCAATGCGGTCGCCGCCTTTGCGCTGCCGCTCAATCCCACGCTCGACGAGCTGTCCGATGTGAAAACCGCCGTTTCGGAAGCGGTGACGAACAGCATCGTGCACGCATACCGCGGCACGGAAGGCTGGATCGAGCTCACCTGCCGCAGCGACGAAAGAAGTCTACATATCGAAATTTCCGACAGCGGCAAGGGGATCGAGGACGTCGGGAAGGCGCTCGAACCCTTCTTTACGACGCTGGAGGACGAGGAGCGTTCGGGCATGGGATTCACGATCATGCAGACATTTATGGATGAATTTTCCGTAAGCTCGGTTTCGGGGAAGGGGACAAAGGTGAAAATGAGGAAGGACTTTGCCTCCGGGGCGAGCAATGCTGGGTGAAGCGGAGACATTGGAACTCATCAGAAGCGCAAAAAAGGGGTCGAACGACGCGAAAGAGGCGCTTCTCGTCCACAATACTTCTCTTTTGAAGAGCATCGTAAAACGGTATCTGGGGAAAGGCGTCGAGTACGACGACCTGTATTCTCTCGCATGCATGGGACTTTTGAAGGCGATCTCGGGCTTCGACGAAAGTTTTCAGGTGCGCTTCTCCACCTATGCGGTGCCGATGATCGCAGGCGAGATCAAGCGCTTTTTAAGGGACGACGGGAGCGTAAAAGTTTCGCGCGCGCTCAAAAAGTCCGCACGGGAACTCAACAAATATATCGAGCACTACACAGCCGAGCACGGCTGCCAGCCGACCGTCAAAGAGCTTGCCGCAGCCTTCAATATGGAAGAAGGAGAAGTCGTGTTCACGCTCGGCTCGGGGCGTATGCCCGTTTCCATCTACGAGCAGAGCGATTATAAGGACGAAAGAGCGGGTACGCTCGAGGACAGGCTTCCCGCAAAGGAAAACCCCGAGGACATGCTCGACAGGATGCTCCTGAAAGAGGCCATCGAAAAACTGCCCGAGCGAGAGAAAAAGATCGTCGTTTTGCGCTATTTCAGAGACATGACCCAAAGCGAAGTCGCAAAGGCGATCGGCGTGAGCCAGGTGCAGATCTCGCGCATTGAAAGCCGCATCATTTCCCGTTTCAAGCACGATCTGACGGGCTGACATGGGAGCATGTCCGCGATCCCCCCTCTCGGCTTCTCTTGTAGGGGATTGCAAGTGAAGCCGCCCCCTTCGAAAGAGGGAAGGCGAAGTTTATACCTCTCGGTTGTCACCGTAGGTGACTGAGGGGTTTTCTTTTCGCCCCTTATAGGGGAGCTGTCACGAACACAGTGAGTGACAGAGGGGTTTTGAAACCCCTTTCCCCCTGCGGGGGACTTCCCCTAAGAGGGGCAGCAAGAATAAGGTCGACGCAATCAGAATGAACCCCCACCTGCCGCGCCAAGAACGGTGCGCCACCCGCCCCCCTTCGAAAGGGGGCAGGTTTCCCCCACCACCGCCCGACAACTGTCGGCGGGCGCCTAGGGGATCAATCGTCGATCATACTCTTATCAAACAATTCGCCGATCTCCACGCCCAAGACTTTGGCGATGGCATAGAGCTCAATGTCCGTTACGGTGCGCGACCGATCTTCAATGCGCGAGATCGACCCGCGGCACACATAGACGGCATACAATTCCAACTGATTCAACAGCTTTTGCTGACTCATTCTCAATTCTTTGCGGCGTTTTGCAACATTTTCCCCAATCAGATTCATCTTTTGACCGTCAATGATCCGCGCCATAGGTTTTCTCCTTTTCTCTAATTTTGTCTTGACATAGGACAATTATCATGATATACTGATGAAAAATTAAAATTGTCCTGTCATAGGACAAAACGGAGAAACCGGAATGGAAACCAAAGAAATGAAAGCGATCATATCGTGTAAAATGCGCAAGGGCATGCAAAATGCCCTCATTGTCTATGAGGGGTTTATTCTTATTATGGGCATTTTGGGATTTGCGGTTGATATAGATCAAGGAAAAGTAGTCGGCCTTCCCTTCTATGACGAACTTGAATTCTTTCACCTGAATTGGTGGTTTTTCTTGCCTATCAAAGATTATGGGAATAGCTCACGGAATTTGGGTTGGAGCGATTTTCATGCAGAAAATTTATTTCTTGTGATATTTATGATTCTTTTCCTTATGGCGATCCCTGCGATCGCTCTCCTTATCGCAAATCGCAGAAGAAAATTGACTGAACTTGCGGCGAGCGAAAAAGAAATTGTCGGCTCCTACACTTCCTTTATCCCGATTTCAAAACTTTCTTTGAAAATGCCGGTCGATAAAATCGACAACATTACCGTTGCCGACAGTAAACTTTATTGGTTCACGGGAAAGAAGATCCGCATCAGCTTCACATCAAGCATCATCAGGATCCCCTATGCCCTCAATGCCGATGAGATCGTCGCATTTCTTACCGAGGCGATAGAAAAGGCAAAAGAGCGCAAAAGGATCGCTGCCGAAAAGCAAGTCGAACAGCCGCAAGGAATTGATGGCGTCAACATTTTGAAAAAAATTGCCGAGCTGCGGGATTCGGGAATCATCACCGAAGAAGAATTTGAGCAAAAGAAAAAAGAAATTCTCGAAAAGATGTAAAAAAATATTTGAAAAGGGACGGCGCCGAGTGCCGTCCCTTTTTTGAAGATGCAGAATGACACGGTATAAGCCTTCCCCCTTCGGGGGGGGAAGGTGGCACGGCGCAAGCCGTGACGGATGGGGGGGAATAAGGGGAACGTCATCCCCCCCACCACCGCCTACGGCGGAGCCTCCCCCCGTGGGGGGGAGGCCTTTCTTGCTGCCCTTCTTAGGGGAAGTGTGAAACGCAGTGAGCCGAAGGGGTTTCAAAACCCCTCAGTCACGCAAGAGCGCGTGACAGCTCCCCTACAAGGGGAGCCAAGAAAAACCCCGCCGATCGTTCGGCAGGGCGTTCAATAACGTCATCACATCATTCTTCGGAGTCCGACGGCGCGGGGTCAGCCGAAACGCCCTCGGAACCGTCTGTATCGTCGGGCTCGGGCGTCAGTTCAACGGCCTTCGCCCTCTTGTTCCGCTTGATCCCCCTTGCGAGGAAGAACGCCATCACGCACTCACCCGCAAAGAGCACAAGGCACACGGGGAAGATCCCCCACCAGATCCACGAGGTGTTATACACGAACCCGCCCGAGGTGAGCGAGCGCGTCCCGCCCGCCGCCTGTTCGGTATCGACGAGCGTATAGAGCACATCGTGGCTCACCTTTTGCGCAAGGGTGACAAAGACGGGATCGTCCGCCATTTCGCCGTTATCGAAGAGATCCTGCCCGGGGACGGTGACATTGTTGAGCCAAATATCGTTGCCCGCCCAAATACCTCTGTACACGGGCATATAGTCGCTGTGTCCCGTATCCAGCCAGTCGGTGACGAGCGTCCCGCGGAAGCCCCATTCATTGCGCAGGATATCCGTGCAGAGCCCGCGGCTGCCGCCCGACCAAACCGCGCCGAGACGGTTCATGCTCGTCATGAGGGCGTTTGCGCCGCCCTCTTTTACGGCGATCTCAAAGGGTTTGAGATAGATCTCGCGCAGACTCTGTTCGGTGAGGAAGGTATAGAGCCCCTCGCGCAGCGTCTCCGTATCGTTGGCGACAAAGTGTTTGAGATAGCAATAGAGTCCCTTTTCCTTTGCCCCGCGGATGGTCTCCGCAGCCATTCTGCCCGAGAGCAAACCATCCTCCGAATAATATTCCCCGTTTCTGCCGCCGTAAGGATTGCGGTGAATGTTGGCGGCGGGGCCGTACCAACCGCGGATCCCGACATTCGCGTCCTGCGCTTCCTGTCCCACGCTCGCGCCGAGCGCATGGGCGAGCTCGGGGTTGAAGGTCTGGGCGAGCATAGTCGCGCTGGGATAGGGAATGAAAGAACAGGAATTACTGCTCGTCACGCGGGTATTGAGGCCGAGAGGCCCATCCAGATCGGCGAATTGCGGCTTTTTGACGCTCTCGATCGCAACCGTCTTGAAAAAGCCGTCACGGATGAGCTGGAACATCTCGTTCTTTTGGATCTGTTTGAGAAGGTCGTCCCACTTTTCGTCGTCGTATCCCTCCGTATCCAGCATGTCGTCGAGATCAAGCTCCGCAGAGGCGCCCGTTTCGGGCATCTTCACGTCGCCGTAACCCGTCCGCGCGAGCTGTTCCTTGGAAGGAACTTCCGTCGTTGCGACCTTATACCCCTCCGCGCTCCTCTCGCGGATGATCTTTTTGGGGAAGGTGCCCGCAAAATCCGCGCGGGAAAGATAGGTTACGGGAGTCGTCTCGCGGCTCCCGTCGATGGGGTAACCGTCCACGGTATCGTTCCCCGTAAAGCGGTTTTCCACGATCTCTCCCGTTGTTTCATCGGTATTATAGAGGACGTCCGCGGCAAGGTTACACGCGATCTCGGCGCTCTCTCCCTCACCCATGTCCGCAAACTCATGCGAGTTTTTCATCAATTTGAGGGAATAGTCGCCCGCGTCGAGCTCATACCCCGTGTGTCCGTTTTGATTCTTATCATAGCAGTCGTAGGAAGCCATCGACTGCGCGGAGAGGGTGAGCTCCACCGTGTCCTCGCCCTGCGGGGCGATGAGTTTCGTCTTTTTGAAATCGCCCAGCACGACGTACGCCTTCTCCACTTCGCCCGAAGTATAGGGGGCGGTATAATAGAGCTGTACGACGTCTTTCGCGGCAAAATCCCCCGTATTTTTCACGCGTACGGTCAGAGAGATGACGTCGTTTGCATGCAATGCGATGGGCTGTGCCGCCGCCTCTCCGTTCACGAGGATCTTGTCGACCGACCAAGTAAATGTTGTGTAGGAACGCCCGTACCCGAAGGGATACTGCACCGTCGAGTTATAATCGAGGTATCCCTCTTTTGCCGCCGTCTCATACCAGCGGTAGCCGACGTAGATGCCTTCGTAATAGTCGATATATGCGTCGTAATAATTGCGCGTATAATTATTTGTGGAATCGAGATTGATGTACTTCGTCGAGCCGCCGTAGCCCGCATTGACGGAAGAGGGCGCCGTAGAGATATCGTAGGCATAGATGTCCGCCGTTCTGCCCGAGGGGGTGACGGGATTGCCGTCTTTATCTTCGCCGCGGAGAAGGTCGATGACGGAGCGTACGCCCGTCATTCCCGTGAGCCCCACGAGGAGCGCCGCGTCGATCCCTTCGTCGTTCAGAAAGCCGACTTCCATCGTATTGCTCGTATTGAGGAGCACGATCACCTTCTCGCAGCATTCCTTCGCAACGGCGATCATCTGCTCTTCCTCGGTGGAGAGTTGGAGATAGCGGCGGCTGTCGTCCACGAGCGTCTTATCGGAACCGTTGACCTGCTCCTGCTTGGTCTGGTTCATGCGCAAGTCCGCCGCCTCGCCGCCCGTACGTCCGATGACGACGAGCGCAACGGACGAAAACGCCCTTGCTTCGCTCTTGACCGCGTCCGTATAATACCCGGCGCCCGGCTCATGCAGGAAGAACTTTTTGGGCGTTGCGGGATTGTATGCGTCGGGCACTTCGACGTCGCCGCGGTACTCATCGAGAGACAGCCCCCACTGCTCGACGGGAGAGGAATAGAAATTTTCGTAGAGTTTATAGAGGGTCTCGTTATATTCGATACCCGCCTCTTTGAGCGCAGGGAAGAGCTTGATCTTTTCGAGCGAGGTATTGGAAAAGCCCGAACCGAACGCGCTCGTCATCCAGTCGTAAGCCGCCCAGCCGAACACGTTGACCTTTTTGATCTCCGCGTCGGAAAGGGGCAGCGCGCCGTTCTCGTTTTTGAGGAGCACCGTCCCCTCTTCCACGATGTCCTCGGTGAGCTGTGAGCCGTTTAAGAGCGTCTCGTCGGAAAGCTGCGTATCCCCGACGCCGTACAGCCAAAGGCTTATGGTGTCCGAAAAGATCGCGCTCGCCGCGATGAGCCCCGCAATCAGGATCGCGACAAGCGCCATGAAGGGCGTATAGATCGCAACCAGAAACTTCGTTGACCTTTTTTTCATCCTTTTCCTCCTTATGACAAAACGGAGATCCCCGTTTTTATCCTGCATACCGTTCCAGACGGACGGAAAGATAGGCCGCGGCAGCGAGCTTTACGGCGTCCGGCAGGAGATACGGGACGACGCAGAGCATAAGCGCCGCGCCCACTCCCATTGGATCCGCCGCCCCGCGGTTATAGACCGTGAGAAACCATACCGTGCCGAAAAAATAACAGACCGCAAGTCCCGCGATCATTGCGGCGTAAAACATTCCCGTACGCGCCCATTTGCCCCTTACGGGAAGGCGCCCCGCAAGCGCGGGCAAGAGCGCCGCGAAGAGAAATCCCAAAATGTAGCCGCCCGTCGCTCCCATGAGCGCGGGCACGCCCGCCTTGAAACCCGCAAAGACGGGGATCCCGACGAGCCCCATCAGGATATAGACGGCAACCGCCGCCATGCCGCGCCTAAGCCCGAACAGCGCCCCCACCGCCGCGACCGCAAAGGTCTGCAACGTAAAGGGGACTTCCCCGATGGGCAGGGAGATCCATGCGCAGACGGTGATGAGGGCTACGCCGAGGGCGACTGTGGAAAGCTCCCTCGCCGCGCCGTGAAAGCGTTTTGTTTCGGCGCTCTTTTTCATGCCCTATATCATAGCATACAATTTTGAAATTATCAAGTAGAAAATCAAAAAAAGGCTCCTCCCAAGGAGGAGCCTTACCTGCCCCCTTTTGGAAAGAGGCGGCAATTTCTACTTTTCAGATCAAAGAGTCGGGATCTCTACGGCCGTCTTGCCGTAGTCGGAGAAAACGATCTCATACGTCATGCTCATTCCATACTCGGAGACAAAACACTCCAAGAGGATCATCCTGATCTTCCCGTCCTCAAACTGGACGACGCGTTTCGTGTATGTCCTCTCTTCGGTCGTCTTTTCGGCAGTACTCACATAATACTCCCCATTTTCGTCATAAGTATACGCCTCAAATGCGCCGAGGATCGTAAGCTCCTGCCCGGCAAACCCTTGCGGCGTGTTCTGTTGATATTTCTCCCCGTTCACATCCGTGGTTTTTGTTTGGGCGGCGTCAATATATACATATTCATTTCCGGTTTGAGCGAAGTATTCCGTTTGCATCTGACTCATAAAAGAGTAATTTTGGAAAGCCCCGACGGCCTTTTCGATCCGATGATTTTCGAGATCCCAAAGATACTCGGTGGCCACTTTTAAGGACGTGGGATCCGAATCGTAGCTCATGATCACGTCCATCGTGACGTTTGTGTACGGAAGTTTGATGTTGTCCGCCCATTCGTCCGCCGTGACATGCGGATCACCGCCAAAGAGACGGCTTCCCTCTTTCGGGGCGGGCACGACCGTCGTGCCGTAGTCGGAAAAGACGTATCTTTGCCATCTGCCGTCATTGCCTTCTCCTTAAAACTCAACAAGTTTCCCGTCCTCGATCTTGACCTCGCGTTTGACAAAATAATCTTCCCATTTCTCCTTATCGAGCAAATGGGCATCACGCATGGGGGCTTTCCCGACCACGGTCGTCACATATTTCCCTGTCGTCTCTTCATAGGTATAGTCCTCGAATGCACCGAGTTCAAAAGGGATCACCGAATAGAGACTGTAATAGTATTCTGCATCTTCTTTGCCCGTTTCTTTGCTCCAAGGAGCGCCTTCACTGCCACGGCTGAATATATAGGGGATGCCGTCCACTTCCTCGTATACTTCATAGGATGAACCGTCGCGATCGCGAAAGATCCGCCGATTCGCCGCGTCGATCTTGCAGATCTCGTGATATTCCACGGTTTCCTTTTCCATTTCGCCGTTTCCATTGTCGTGGATCATGAATCCCATGGTCGTACTCGTGATCGTGACGTTTGTGAATTCCAACTTTGCGGCCTCTTCCCAAACAATCTCTTGGGGCGTCTTTTGGACGACGGGATCGCCGCCCGCGGGCTCTTTATTTTCGGTTCCTCCGTTTTCCGTAGGCGTGTTCTGTGTACCGCACGCCGCCGCCATTCCGCAGACGAATACGCTCGCAAGCGCTATCGTCAACAATCTTGTCCTTTTCATATATCCTCCTGTAAAAATAGAATTTGCACGATCAACAGTCCGCATTTTCCACACGAAAATGACGAAACTATTAAAATATATGTGCACCCTCTATTTTACCCCCCCCGAATTTTTGTCAAGTGATTTTAGGTGTCAGAATGGATTATATGAAAAATCTTTTTCGGAAATCGTAAGAAAAGTTGTCAACGGGGGGTGGACGATTTTAGGGGGATTGCCCCCACCTGACGCGCCAAGGGCGGCGCACCACCCGCCCCCAACAGGGGTAGGCCTTGGGACTACCTTCTTGTCGCCCCTCTTAGGGGAGATGTCGCCCCGCCCGTACTTCTTTTTGTACACTAAGGGCGGCACGAGCCCGTAAGGGCAAAGTAGCGTTAGCGAGACAGAGGGGGTTCAAAACCCCTTTCCCCCTGTGGGGGACTTCCCCTATAAGGGGCAGCAAGAGGGGCTACGCGGGTACTTCCCCTAAAAGGGAAGCAAGGAAGGGCTGCCCCCTTTGAAGGGGGCGGCTCTGCCGCTTGCGGCAGTGGTGGGGGTTGACTTCAAAATACGTCATTCCCCCCGCGCGCTTCTTTTTATGCGCCAAGGGCGGCACAAGTGCCGCCCTTGGTTCGTCGAAGCAGTTGAATTTTACAGATACTTTTTAAGATCGGAGCGGTCGGTCTGCTCCCACGGGTAGCTGTCTCTGCCGAAATGCCCGTAGGACGCCGTTTCGGAATAGATGGGACGGCGCAGCCCGAGTTTTGCGATGATCGCGGCGGGACGGAGATCGAATTCCTTTTTCACGATCTCGGCGATCTCGTCGTCGGGGAGTTTTCCCGTGCCGAAGGTATCAACAAATACCGAGACGGGACGGGCGACCCCGATCGCATAGGCGACTTGCAGCTCCATCTCGTCCGCAAGCCCCGCCGCCACGACGTTTTTGCAGATGTACCGCGCCATATAGGTCGCGCTCCTGTCCACCTTGGTGGGATCTTTTCCCGAGAACGACCCGCCCCCGTGCGGCGCTCTGCCGCCGTATGTATCGACAACGATCTTCCTTCCCGTGAGTCCCGAATCTCCCTCGGGACCGCCGATCTCGAAGCGGCCCGTCGGATTGATGAAGTACTTGGTGTTCTCATCGAGAAGATCTGCGGGAATGACGGCCTCCACGACCAGCTTTTTCATATCCGCATAGATCCTCTCCTGCGAAACTTTGGTGTTATGCTGTGCGGAGATGACCACCGTGTCCACGCGGACGGGGGTCTTGCCGTCGTACTCCACGGTGACCTGCGTCTTGCCGTCGGGACGGAGATAGTCGACGATCTTTTCTTTCCGCACCTGCGCAAGGCGGAAGGCGAGCTTATGGGCGAGCACGATGGGAAGAGGCATGAGCTCCTCCGTCTCGCGGCAGGCATAGCCGAACATCATGCCCTGATCGCCCGCGCCGAGGCTATCCTCTTCCTCCCCGCCCGCTTTTTTCTCGCGGGAAGCGTCCACGCCGAGCGCAATATCGGGCGACTGCCCGTGAATGAGCGTGAGGATCTTGCACTTGTCGTAAGCGAAATCCCCCGCATAGTAACCGATGCGCTGAATGACGGAGCGGGCGACTTTTTCGTAATCCACGCTCGCCCGCGTCGTGACCTCGCCCGTGATCATCAGGGTGTTGTAAGCGGCGCAACACTCCACCGCCGCACGGGTATCCGGATCCTGCTTCAAGAGTTCGTCCAAAATGGCGTCGGAGATGTTGTCGCACACCTTGTCGGGATGCCCTTCCGTGACGCTCTCGCTCGTAAAAAATCTCTTCATATGCGTTTCCTCTCTGTTGTTCCCTATTATTATAGAAACCCCGCCCGCAAAAGTCAACCGAAAATGACAGATCTTTCTTGACGAGTGCATGATCTCGGCTCCCAGCGCCCGCGTCATTCTGAGCGTAGCGAAGAATCCCGAAGTACGAAGTCCGACTCTTGGCTCCCCTCTTAGGGGAGCTGTCGCCACAGGCGACTGAGGGGTTTTCAAGCCTTCCCCCTTCGGGGGGGAGGTGGCACGGCTGCCCTTGCCGTGACGAATGGGGGGGAATGCGGTCAACACCCCACCACCGCCTGCGGCAGTGGTGGGATCTTGTCGCCCCTCTTAGGGGAGATGTCACGAGCTTGCGAGTGACAGAAGGGTTTCCAAAACCCTATCCCCCGCTGCGCGGGTACTTCCCCTAAAAGGGGCAGCAAGGAAGGCCTCCTCCTTGGGGGGTAGGCCTTATGGGAGCACCCGCGTCATCCTGCCCCCGCCCCATGCAAAGGGCGCCCGCCGACTCTCGTCGACGGGCGCCCTTTGCTCGGTAGTATCCGTTTAATTTCTCGTCACATTCCCCTCTTTGTCGATCGTCCCGTCCGTGCATGTGATCATATAATCACCTGTTCCTATATCCCAACCCGAACCTTTTGCAATCAAATTCCATTGATCCACATTCCCCTGAAAGTGAATGCTTCTAAGCGAATCGCAATTCCGGAATGCACTGACACCAATTTCGGTCACGCTGTCGGGGATCTCAATGCTTGTAAGCAACTCGAATTCCTCGAATGCGCAACTCCCGATCGAGGTCACGCCTTCGGGAATCTTGCTTTTACTACACCCCGCAATCAAGGTTTTGCTTTCCGTCCTGATCACACAGTTCCCTTCACTATGATAAACAGGATTCCCTTGCGCCACCTCAATGCTTGCAAGCGCACGGCAACCCGTGAACACCGCTCCCCCGATCGAAGTCACGCCGTCGGGGATCTCAATACTTGTAAGTGACCTACAATAAGAGAACGCAGCTTCTCCGATCGAGGTCAATTTGCTGTTCGTACCAAATGTCACGCTTTCAAGCGAACCGCTATTACAGAACGCATACGCCCCGATCGAAGTCACGCTGTCGGGAATTTCAATGCTTTGAAGCGAATTGCGCTCCTCAAACGCACCGTCTGCAATTGTCTTTGTGTTGGCGCGAATGCTATAATCACTTGTTATCGTGTCTTCCGCTTTGATCAAATGATTGTCGATGTAGAGCACGCCGCTTGAATCCCAATGACTTGGATCGTTATAATACGCCGTACGATCGAATGCCCTTGCTCCGATCGAAGTCACGCTGTCAGGGATTGTCAAATTTTCAAGGGAATAGCAAACCTCGAACGCGCCTTCTCCGATCGAAGTTAATTTGCTGTTTGTCCCGAATGTCAGGCTTTCAAGCGCATTGCAATAGTAGAACGCACACGTCCCAATCGAGGTCACGCCGTCGGGAATTTCAATGCTTTGAAGCGAAATGCAATAGTAGAACGCATTGTCTCCGATCGAGGTCACGCTGTCGGGAATCTCAATACTTGTAAGCGAACTGCATTGCTCGAACGCTCTGTCTCCGATCGAGGTCACGCCGTCGGGAATCTCAACGCTTGTAAGAGAACTGCAATTCCAAAATGCGCTCTCTCCGATCGAGATCACGCCGTCGGGAATCTTTATGTTTTTCAGCGAAAGGCAATCAGAGAACGCACTGTCTCCGATCGAAGTCACGCTGTCGGGAATCGTGACGCTTGTCAGAGAACAATTCTCGAACGCACTATCTCCGATCGAAGTCACAGATCTGCCTTCATAGCCATAGGGAATCACAACATTTTTCAAAGCCGTTCTGTTATCCCAAGATACTGAACATGTTTCTTGGTCGTCGTTTAAGGTATAGACAAGTCCTGTTTTTGTGTATTCCAATTCATTTCCGCATTCCGTACAACGGTTATCCACATCGTAGGTATGCGTATGATCCGGCGGGGTCGTGCCGCTGTCGCCTGACGAACTGCCACTGCCTGACGAACTGCCGCCGAGCTTGCAGCCCGCGAGGCCGAGCCCGAGGCAGAGCGCCGCTGCCACAGACAGGGCAGACGTCAAAATTTTGTGCTTCATTGTTCCATTCTCCTTTTGTCTTTTATTTGCGGGCGTTTGTATGTCCCCACCCCCCTACCCCCCTCCCAAGGAGGGGGCATAAAGAGTAAAAAATAAGGGCATCCCAATGATGGAACGCCCGCATTGAGTATCCCGTCATTGTTGCCACACAATTTCCCTCATACACGGAAAAAGGGATACACTAAATGCCAGTGTAGCCGTGCATGAGAAAAATATGAAATTGTGTGGCAAAATCAGTATACCACAGTGACGTAAAATTTGCAAGATTTTTTGCCAAAAAGCATGAAAAAAGCCCCGCGGCGCGGCTTCTCATTGACTTTTTCAAAAAACCTTGCTATAATCCCCCTATGCAATGCGATCTTTGCCCCGTGCGGTGCGGGGCGGACAGAGAGATACGGGCGGGCGCGTGCGGCACGATGGGGATCTCCGTCGCGAAGGCATACCTTCACCCGTTTGAAGAGCCCTTCCTCTCCCCCCGTCAGAAGAGCGGGACGGTCTTTTTTGCGGGCTGTTCCCTCCGATGCGTTTTCTGCCAGAATTTCGAAGTCTCCCGCGCCGAAAAGGGCAAACCAATGACCCCCGCGGAGCTTAGCGCACTCTTTTGCTCCCTCGAAGAGGCGGGTGCGGAGAACATCGACCTTGTGACGGCCGACCATGTCATTCCCTACGTCGCCGCCGCCCTCGAACTCTACCGTCCAAAGGTGCCCGTCGTGTTCAATTCGGGCGGGTATGTCACGGAGGAAGCGCTCGGCGAGATCGACCCCTACATCGACGTCTATCTGCCCGATTTCAAGTTTGCAGATCCCCTTCTTGCGAAAAAATACACGGGACGGGAGGACTACCCCGCCGTCGCGCGGAAGGCGATCTCCTTCATGGCAAAAAAAACGCCCGTCTTTGCGGACGGGCAGCTCATTCGGGGCATGGCGGTGCGGCATCTCGTGCTCCCCTCGCACACCGAGGACAGCAAACGGGTGCTTGACATGATCAAAGAACTCGCCGGGACGGACGTTCCCCTCTCGCTCATGCGGCAATACACCCCCATGGGCGACATCGAGGGCTTCCCCGAACTCAACCGCCGCGTTACCGACCGCGAATACGAAAGAGTTCTGGATTACGCCCTCGCCCTCGGGTTCACAAATCTCTCCGCGCAGGACGCGGAGAGCGCCGATCCCGCCTATATTCCCGATTGGGAAGCATAGCCTTCCCTCACTTTTCCATCATATCCGCCTTCAAACGCACCAGCTTTTTTGTGAGCTTGGCGCAGTCGGAAGGGGTTGCGGCTTTGAGCTTCTCCTCGAGCCGCCTTACATCTGTCAGTTCTGTCTTCATATTTACAGTATCTCTTTCGGAGAAAAAGCTATGCTTGTCAGTTTCGATCACGTCACATTCGGATATACGGGCGACCCCGTCGTCGAGGACGTCTCCTTTGAGCTGGGTGAAGGGGAACGCGTCGGCTTTTTGGGCGGGAACGGCGAAGGAAAAACGACCGTTCTGCGCCTTCTCCTCGGGCTCTTGACCCCCGACGCGGGCACAGTGACGAGAAAGGCAAGATGTACGGTGGGATACCTCGAACAGAGCGGTGGGTTTGAGGGCATGGGTACGGTATATTCCGCCATGGAAGAAGTTTTCGCCGAGGACATCCGCCTGCTCTCCCGCCTTGAAGAGACCCAAAGAGAAATGAGCTCGCCGAATGCAGATCTCCGCGTTCTCTCCGCACGGGCGGAGAGCCTTAATAAGCAAATCGCCGCGCGGGACAGCTACAACTTCCGCGTCAGAATCAATACCGTGCTCGGCGGCATGGGGTTCGGGGATTTTTACGACCGCCCCATCCAAACCATGAGCGGCGGCGAAAAGACGAAACTCAAACTCTGCCGTCTCCTCTTGGAGTCGCCCGAGCTTCTCGTCTTGGACGAGCCCACCAACCATCTCGACGTCAAGACGCTCTTCTGGCTCGAAGACTACCTCTCATCCTTCCGCGGAGCCCTTCTCGTCGTCTCGCACGACAGATATTTTCTCGACCGCCTCACGTCGAGGACGCTGGAGCTGGAACACGGCAAGCTCGTCTCCTATAAGGGAGGCTACTCCCGCTATAAGATCTTGAAGGCGGAGCGCGTCAAGGAGCTCGAGCGGGAATACGAACGCCAGCAGGAGGAGATCGCAAAGCTCAAAGATTACGTCGACCGCAATCTCGTGCGTGCGACAACCGCAAAGTCCGCCCTTTCGAGAGTCAACCGCCTCGAACGCATGGAGCTCCTCGAAAAGCCCGTCCTTCCCCCTCCGCCGCCCCGTTTTGTGTTTTCCTACGACGAAAAGCCGTATGAAAAAGTCATCGAAACGGATGTATTCGACCTTTCCGCGGGCGGGAAGCTCCTTCTTAAAAATACAAAATTCACCCTGATGCGGGGCAGAAAATGCGCACTTGTGGGCGATAACGGCACGGGTAAGACGACCCTTCTGAAATTTTTGCTCTCCAAGGATCCCCGCGTGCATTACGGCAAATTCGCCCGCTTCGCCTATTACGATCAGGAGAACGCCGACCTCGACCCCGAGGAGCGCGTGCTCGACGCCTTTTGGGGGAACTATGCTCTGCTCTCCCAGACGGACGCGCGGAAACTCCTCGCGCAGGCGGGGCTGAGCGCCGACGACGTACAGAAAAAGGTAAAAGAGCTTTCCGGGGGACTTAGGGCGAAGCTGGAACTTTCCCTCCTCGAAGCAAGGCGGGGAAACGTGCTCGTGTTGGACGAGCCGACGAACCATCTCGACCTTCCCGCGCGCGAATCGCTCGAAGAAGCGCTCTCCGCCTTCGACGGGACTGTCCTCTTCGTCTCGCACGACAGGCGGTTCATCGAGTCCGTCGCGGACTGCGTTCTGCTCCTCGAGGACGGCGGGCTCACTTTCTTCGACGGCGGCTATGCCGACTTTTTACAGACCCGTAAGACGGTTTCTCCCCCGCCCATGCCCGAGAACCCTGCCCCGCATAAGGGCGATGGCTTCCGCAGCAGGGAGGAGCGCGCAAGGGAAGCGCAGCGGCGGGTGCGCACCAAGGAGATCGAGGCGCGGCTCGAATCCCTCGAGCGGGAAGAAGCGGAGCTGAACGAAAAACTGATCTCATGCGCCGCAGATTATAAAAAAGTCATGGAAATCACCGCGCGCCTGAACGCGCTCCATGACGAATCCGACGCTCTCTATGCGGAGTATGAGACTTTGATTTGAGAGAGAGGACGAACGCAGTGAGCCGAGTTCTCGCTGGCCCTCTTAGGGGAAGTTTCGCGCAACCCTCCCACTTGCTTCCCCTCTTAGGGGAAGTACCCGCGTAGCGGGGGATAGGGTTTCGAAACCCCTCAGTCACGCAAGGGCGCGTGACAGCTCCCCTAAAAGGGGCGCCAAGAGAACCCCTCCGTCACCTGCGGTGACAGCTCCCCTGAAAGGGGAGCCGAGAGGACGGCCTTAAAATAACGCGCTCTCCCCCTTTTTTGCTTTTTCGCGTTGGCGCATTTCCGTAAAAAAGGACGTCAGGAGCGCGGAGCACTCCGCTTCCATGATCCCTCCCGTTACCTCGGCGGTGTGGTTGAGGAGATTCGCCGCCGCAAGCTCCGCGGTGAGGCTCATGCCCTTTTGCTCATATGCGCCGAAATATACCCGCGCGATACGGCTGTTCAAAATCGCCCCCATGCACATGGGGCAGGGTTCAAGAGTCACATAGATCTCGGCATCTTCAAGCCGCCACGATTTCAGTTTCTTGCAAGCCCTGTCGATCGCCCGCATCTCGGCATGCGCCGTCGCCATCTGCAATTTCGTGCGCAGATTGTACCCCCGCCCGACGATCTTCCCTTCCGACACGACCACCGCGCCGATGGGCACTTCGCCGAGCTCCTTCGCCTTTTTCGCAAGGCGCAGCGCTTCCCGCATGAATTTTTCTTCCATTTCAGAACACTTCCGTAAGGCGCGCGACCGCGCCGATATTTTTTTGTATGATCTCGGGAAGATCGTCCCGCCCGAGGGGATGGGAGAGGCCGTCCCGCCCGACTTCCACCGTAAACGCGGGGATCTTCAAGACCTCCACGCACCAATCCTTGTACCCCCCTGCGGAGCCCTTGGCGTCCTTTAAGGGGTAACCCGTCTCCTTTGAAAGGATCTTTGCGAGCTTTTTATCCCGCATGCGCCGCAAAAGAGGCTGGTGAAACCGCCAGTAGATCTCTTCGCCCTTTGTGTGCCAGCTCACCGTAAACCGCGGATGGATCTTTCGGGTAAATTCCGCAAGCGCGCAGCTCTCCTTTGCGCAGAGAGGTGCGTTCCCCACAAAGTTTTCCGCCGAAGGGACAAACACGTTTTTCGCCCCCGTGCCCCAGCGGGCGGGGAAATTGACATTGAGATCCACGCCCTCGGCATTAGCCTTCCAGAGCGAGAAATCGCCGCTCCCGTTCAGGGAAAGGAGCCGCGCCCGCCGCCCTTCGGAGATCCGCTCCGCGCCCGCCGTCGCAAGGAGCGCGCCGTCGGGGTTGGTGAGGGGGAGCACCCACACGCTCCCCTTTTTTACGCCGAAGCGCACATGTTCGAGCGCAAGGAGCGCCGTCGCCCACTCGCGCGCATGGATGGCGTATTGGGAGATCCCGAGCGTCTCGCCCTTCCCCACCCGCATGGCATAGAGGGGATTTCCCTCTTCGCTTCTCCCGTAGATCAACTTTTCGCCGCGAAAACTTTTATAAAAGGCGGCGACTTCCTCAAAGATTTCCACACACCATTCTATGTCACTTGTGATACTCCGCGCCCGCGCCGATCATGAACGCGCGGTAGATCTGTTCGAGGAGCACGACGCGGAACATCTGGTGCGGAAAGGTCATTTCGGAGAAGGAGATCTTCTCGTCCGCCGCCCCTTTTACCGCCCCGTCGAGGCCGCAGGACGAACCGATCACAAAGGTCATCTCGGCCCCCTCGTCCCGCTTTTGCTTGACAAGCGCCGCAAAGCGCTCCGAATCCATTCTCTTCCCCTCTACGGCGAGGGCGATTGTAAATCCGCGGCAGTTTTTGAGGATCTCCGCCCCCTCTTCTTTGAGGGAAGGGCGTTCAGGCAGCTCTTTGATTTCCAGCCTGCAAAAGCGGGAGAGCCGCTTTTCGTACTCCGCGCAGGCGTCCCGCCAATAGCTCTCTTTGAGTTTTCCGACGCAGACGAGCGTGATCTTCATCATACCGTGATCCCCGTGATCCCCGTGATCCCCTTGATCAGCATAACGATCCATTCGACCGCACAGATCGCGATCCCCGCCGCCGCGGCGAGAAAGAACATTTTGCCCATCTTCACGCCGCCGCGCACGTTTTTCTTTTGCAAAATGAGCCACACCGCGCTCCCCACCAAACAGACCGCGGAGAGGACGTAGATGGTAACCATGCCCGCAAACGGGAGTGCAGAAAGGTCGATCCCGCACGCTTCCAAAATCAATATGACAGCGTTATTCACAAAGTGCGCGAGCATGCCGGGAAGGATGCTCCCCGCCCGCTGTGCGAGAAGGGCAAAGGCCGCCCCGCACAAAAATTGATAGATCGTCTGCTCGGGGTTTCCGTGAAAAAGCGAAAAGAGCGCGCCCGAAATGAGCACGGCGGAGAGCGTCCCCCAGCCCCCCTTTTGCATGCTCCCGAAGACCACGCCGCGGAAGATCGTTTCCTCAAAAAAAGCGGGAAGCAGGGCAATGACAAGGATCACGGGAAGGAGTTTCCACCCGTCGAGCGAGGGCACGGAAACGTCGCGAGAGTCATAGCCGAAGAGTTCGAGGAACTTCACAAAATAGTCGTTGAGAAAATTCAGCGAAAACAAAAGTCCGAACTGCAAAATAAGCGCGACCGCAAAATAATACCACTGACAGCCGCGGTAGAACTTCTTCACGCTTGTATGCGTACGGCAAAAGAAAAAGAGGGCGGCGGCGAGAAGACTCACCTGCGGAAGGAGAAAGCCGAGATATATATACCAATCCTGCCCCTCCGCTTCCTGCCCTACGCCTATCATAAGCAGAATGAGCGAGAGTATGAACGATAAAACGACCGTCGCCCCCGCGGCGAGGGAATAGGAGACGCCCGCCTTCCTGAGGAGCTCCCGCCCGTTGTCCTTTTCGGTATCCATGCCGCCATTATAGCAGGAAATCGCCGAAAAGTCCAAAGAATACCTTGCTTTTTCGCAAAATTCTTTCTATAATAGGGGCATGAGAACTTTGGATACCGCGGAAATTTCCGCTTCCGTCTACCGCCTTGCGCGGCGGGCGGGGCTCACGCTCACAGACAGCTGTAAAAACGCCTTGCGGCTCGCTTCCGAACAAGAGGAAGGCGCCGCGCGCTTCGCCCTCGGGACGGTATTGGAAAACGAGAAGATCGCGCAAAGGGAACAAATGCCCGTCTGCCAGGACACGGGCATGGCGGTCGTTTTGCTCTCTCTCGGGCAGGAAGTCCTTCTTGCGGGCATGCCCCTGAAAGAAGCCGTGGACGACGGCGTCCGCCGCGCCTATGCTGACGGATTTTTCAGAAAGAGCATCTGCGACCCTCTGACCCGCGAAAACACGGGCGATAATACGCCCGCACATCTGCATGTGGAGATCGTCGAAGGCGACAAGGTAGAGATCATCTTCCTTCCGAAGGGATTCGGGAGCGAAAACATGAGTAAACTCTATATGCTCGTCCCCGCCGAGGGGCGCGAGGGCGTGATCAATGCCATTGTAAACACGGTGAAGGCGGCGGGTTCCCGCCCCTGTCCGCCCGTCTATGTCGGCGTGGGGATCGGCGGGTCTTTCGACGGTTGCGCCTATCTTGCGAAAAAGGCCCTGACGCGCGAGGTAGGCTCTGCTCATCCCCGCGAGGACGTCGCCGCGATCCAGCGGGAAGCACTGGATAAAATCAACGCCTTGGGGATCGGCGCGCAGGGCTTCGGCGGAAAAGTCACGGCGATCGGCGTAAGTTGCGAGATCGCCCCCACTCACATTGCGGGGCTGCCCGTCGCCGTCAATATCCAGTGCCACTGCGTGCGGTGCGAAAAGGAGATTTTATGAGAAAACTTCATTTGCCCCTCACAAAGCAGGAGATCATGAACCTGCACGCGGGCGACTGCGTCTTTTTGTCGGGCGTCGTCTATACGGCGCGGGACTGCGCCCATAAGCGGCTAATTTCCATGCTCGACCGCGGGGAGCCCCTTCCGTTCGACGTGAGGGGCGCTTTCATCTATTATGCGGGCCCCTGCCCCGCCCCGACGGGAAAGGCGTGCGGGAGCTGCGGTCCCACCACCTCGGCGCGCATGAACGCCTTTGCCCCGCGGCTTCTGCGGGAAGGGCTCGGAGGCATGATCGGAAAGGGCGAAATGGACGGCGAGACGAGACGGACGATCGAGGAGTGCGGCGCGGTCTATTTCGCGGCGGTCGGCGGCGCGGGCGCGCTGTACGGCAATGCGATCAAGCGTATGGAGACCGTCGCTTTCCCCGAACTTTTGAGCGAGGCGGTCTATCGGTTGGAGATCGAGGATTTTCCCGCCGTCGTCGCCCACGACGCCCACGGCGGAAGTATTTATTGACTTTTGAGTCATTCTTGGGAAGCAACGCTTCCACAAGCCCTACCCCCTACGGGGGGAGGGTGGCACGGCACAGCCGTGACGGATGGGGGGCATGCTGCCCTACTTTGCGGCAGTGCCGCTCGTGCCGCGCTTAGTGCAATAGAATGCGCGCGGGGCAGCATGACGTCATTCAGAACCATTGCCCACCCCCCTACCCCCCTCCTTAGGAGGGGGCATGCGTGCGGGGCGGGAGAGGGCAATGCCCCCGTCAAAAGCGCATAAAAAAGCACGGCGAATGCCGTGCTTTTTTAAGTTTTGCGTCGTTGTTACGCTTGTGCCGCGTGGCTGCGCGTCATGGAAGTGAAGGTCATGACGGCATTGTCGCCGCCAAAGCAAGCAAAGTAGCTGTCTTGGAGAGCGCCGCCCGTCGCGGTGACCGTCCATGTGGAAACAACCAGATTGTCGCCGATCGCGATTGTGTAAACGATCGAGTCGCCCGTCCAGTCAAGCGTCACCTTGAAGTTGTACTCCTGATTCTCCACATATTGGCTGTAACTGCCCGTTCCGCTCTGCGCATTGACGCAGTGCAATCCGTTTGTCGTATCCCAGCCCGCCGCAGCGCTACCGGTCCCATCCAACACATAGTTATCCACTCTCATGCGTTCCAGGGGAGCATTAGTATAAAGGCTGAGCACGGGGCCATCCCAAACTGCGGGAGCAAAGGCGCCCTGATCGGAAACACGGTCAAACTTGACAGTCCCGTTGAGCTCGAGTTTTTCGCCCTTGCGGATCTCCGTATGCCAAATGTTATTCACATATGCCTTGGAGGCGTTCCATGTCAAAGGTTCCTCAACGGACGTACTCTGTTGATCGGAGAGCAGAACATTCGATGTCACCGTAGCCGTATCGACGGTCGTGCCCTGCTGAGCCGCAAAATTCGCACTGTAAACATGCTCCGTCATATCGGAGATCGTATAGACAAATGCAAGATACACGGTATCTCCCGTCTTGTCCGTATAATACGTTTCGGTAACCGTGAGAACGCCGTCCGAAAGCGTGATCTCAATTTCGGTGCGACCCGCAAGTTTTGCGGCAAGCCATGCTTCCGTGGTAATCGTCGTACCGTCTTTATCTGTATAAGATCCAATTCCCCAAAGCGTTGTTTCTTCGCCCTTTTTGTGCGGCACAATGCTCGCGTCTCTCCAACCGGTGCCCCAGTTATTGCTCGTGATGAGAGCGCCCTCCACATCGGTACGGAGGAAATAGAATTGGGTGGAGCTCTTAATGATCTGAATGTTGAGGCCGGCATAGGCGGTCGAGCCGTCTCCGTCGGCATCAAGCGCGGAATACGTGACAACGGCCTTTGTCGTCTTGCCTTCGACGATCTTTAACTCTGCGCCCGCCGAGGAACCCCATACGCCGATTACACTCTGATCCGCATTGAATTCGGCATACAGATCTTCCCAAACGGCGGTGATGGTAATTTCGGCGCCCGCTTCTGCGTCGTAGGCTTCTTCGGGGAAATAGACGGTATCATTGATCTGCCAACCGCGGAAATACTTGCCCTCGGGAGCCGTATACGGATTTTGGGGAAGGTTGACGGTATAGCTGCCCCGATCGTTGGGATCTTCCGCTTCAAGACGGGGATCCTCGCCCTCGGCGCCCTCGCCCTTGACAAAGGTAAACGTCGGCTTTTCGGGCTCGGCTTCACCAACCTCTTCCCACTTGATCTCGGAAAGCGTCAAGTCGTAGGTTTTACCCGCTTCGACCTTGACTTGCATGTCGAACAGGGAAACGCCGCTTGCTTCATTGTCGTTGATCTTCGCGCTTTCATACACGAATGTCACAGTGATCGTCTTGGTCTCGCCCTTGGTGAAGGTATAGACCGTTACGTCGTTGTTGACCTTCAACTCGCATGCTTCGGCCGCATAGATCGTGACGGTGAGCTTGTAGGTCTTGCCCTTCGTGTATTCCGTCTCGTTGTTATAGAAGAGTTGGAGACCGAAATCGCAAGTTCCGCTGGTGCAGTTGAGCAAAATGTGAACGGAGGTCTTTTCCGGATTGAGGAATTTCGCTTCGGTCAACTCCGTCGTAGAACCGCACCAACCTTGGTCGTGCCACACTCTCCAATCCTTTTCCACAATGCTGACGGGCTCCCCGCCCTCGGCAATGGAATCACCGGAGGCAACGGCCTCATTCCACAAGATATTCTTGATGGTGAGCTCATAGCTCTTCCCGGCTTCAAGCACAAGCTGCATATCGAAGAAAGACATGCCGCCGGGATCGCCGTTATAAGTGTAAGTGAAGTCCACGCTGATCTCGTTGTCGCCCGCAGTCAAATCGTATCCCTTGCCGTTCGCAGTGATCTTGCATGCCTCGGCGACATTGATCGTAAATGTCACGGTGTACTTCTTGTTGAGTTTGCCCGCATAGTCCTCGGGGTTGTAGAAGAGCTGGAAGCCCCACGCAAGAGCCCCCGTTGCGCTCAATTTTGCATGAATATTGACGCCGTCGTTGTCCTCGTCGGTGAAAACAACTTCCTCGATCGTCGAATTGGCGTCGTTCCAATATTTCCATGAGCCGACAGACTTATTCTCTTCGCCGTAAACGATCTCGTTCTCGCCTCTGAGTACCACAATAACAGTGATCGTCTCTTCCTTGCCTTCGAGCGGGATCGTATACTTCCCTTCTGCGTCCGCCGTCAGGACCGTATCTCCGATCCTGACCTGGTCGAGTACGGAACCGGGATTTACGGTTACCGTGAGCTTGACTTCTGCGCCGGAAGAATATTTATTTCCTTCGGCGGAGGGCGTAAGCTCGTAGCTGCCCTTGCTGCTGTCGATCTGAACGTTGACCGTATATTCGGTAGGATCGGGCGTAACGGAACCTGTGACTACAAGATAGAGTTTCCCTTCCTTTTCGGTGAGCGTAAACGTCTTGCCTTCCAAATCTACCTTAAATTGTCCTCCCGAGAGTACGCTGTAAGGCTTCTCATAGGAATTGTTGCCGCACTTCAAAACGACTGCAACATCGCCCGTAAGCGCAAGCGCCTGTTCCTTCGTCATGGAGAAGTAGACGATCTTGGGCGCGTTGCTGTCTACTTTGACTACGTCAAGCGTCAGATCATCGCCCACCTTGAGTTTCAAGGTGTTCTGAATCGCGTTATCGTCTGCAAGGCCTGTCGTCTGTACCAAACGTACGACGATCGCAATTCCGTCGCCATAAGGTACAAGGCTGACATCGCCAAAGGCGGTGACCGCCTGGTCCACGGGACCCGACGAGGCCGATACGGTGAGATAGAGCTTTTCATCCTTCACGTTCAGAAGGAAGCTCTTGTTTTCAAGATTCGTGGAATTTTCCGCACCGGAAACTACCGTGCAGGGCATCCCGTAGGACTTGCCGCCCACGCTGAGAGAGACTGCGAGATCCCCTTCCCCGAGCGCAAGCGCCTGCGCCTTTGTGATGGAGAATTTCACGGTTTTCAGCGCATCAGCCCAGCCCGTGACTTCGGCCGCGTCAAACTGCGTGGAGCCGATCGTGAGTTTTACACCCGCTTTGAGCGCATCTGCGTCGGCATAGCCGATCCCCTTCACGCGGAAGAAGATCGCAAACCCGTCGCCGTCCGCAATCAAATTCGTGTCGCCGAATTCCTCTTCCTGCGCGGACGTCTGCTTGGTGAGCGTGTATTTATCCTCGCCGACATAGAGGGTGAGGGTGCCGTCCGCCTCCTGCTTTGCAAGGCTGCCGGTTTTCACGCCCGAGATCCCGTGTTCGGAAGAATCTTCTGTGTAGAGGCAAATATAATCGCCGACGACAGCGGTCGTCACAGTCTTGGTTTCGCCGTTTCTGACCAAAGAAGAATTGGCGCCGAGTGTGAGTTTCACAGTCTTTTCCGCATTTTCATAGACGCCGTTCGGAAGCGCGATGCCGGCGGGGAGCTCCGCTTTCGAAGTGGAAGTCATGGGATGTGCCTGTCCCTGAACGGTGACCGTAAACGTCAGCGTTCCGTCCACCACAGTAACGGTAGTCGAACCGTCCGGTGTTTCAAAGCCGTACGTGTTATCGGATTTTTCGGGAATATGAATGGAGGTTCCGATCGCCTCATCGCCGCTCCCGATGATCTCCGCCACATCAATGCCATCCGCAACCTTTTTAATATAGAGTGTTACGGTTCCCTCATCCGATTCAACCGTCCACACGCCGTCGATTTCATCCGCGGGCGCGGGCTCTCCGGCAGTGTGTTTGAGCACGAGTTTTTCGCCCTCATATGCGAGGGTATAGACGTCCGTGCCGAGCGTCACGCTGCTGTTATCGTCCACACGGACTGCCGGAACGGGATAGGTCTTGTCTGCCGCTGCGGACTTCAAAGTCACGTCCTCGCTGGCGCCCATGCCTGCAAGCCCGTCCTTCGTAAGACGGAAGAAGATGACATAGATCGCGCTGTCCCCTGCGGGTGCGTCTACATGGACGGCCTCGAATTCCGCCGTCCCGACAAGAAGTTTGAGGTCGGATTGCATTTCTTCGGCGGAAGCATATCCCGTTGCCTCTGCGCGGAGCGCGATCTGGAAGCTCGAATCGTTGTTGTCCGAGATCGCGTTCGCATTGTGGAATGCCGTCAAGTTTTTCGCGGGCGGGTTCTCGCCGTTCCTGGTGAAAACGACGGTGAACGCCGCGTCTTGGGTGACGGTAAGCTCATACTTGCCCTGTCCGTTGAGATCGACATGATTGCCGTTGAGCTTGACTTCGACGGAGTAGCCCGCCGCAGTGACGACGGTAAGGGTCACCTTCGTGTCCTTGGCAACCTTCCCCGTCTTGTCAAGTTCGGCGGAATTGCCGTTGCCGACGCCCGTCACATTGAGGGAAACGGTGTATTCCTGCGTTTCCGTGCTATTCTTGGTGAAAACGACGGTGAACGCCGCATTTTCGGTGACGGTGAGTTCATACTTGCCTTCCGCGGTGAGGTCGATCTTACTGCCGTTGAGCTTGACTTCTGCGGTATAGCCGTCCGCGGTGACGACGGTAAGGGTCACTTTCTCGTCTTTCCCGACGACGCCCTCCTTGTCGAGCGTCGCGGAATTGCCGTTCCCGCCGCCCGTGACGGAAAGCGAGACGTTAAATTCGTGTTCTCCCATCGGTTCCGACTCGATCGTGATCCCGACGTCCTTTTCCGCTACGGTGACGGTGTATTTGCCGTCCTCACCCTTTTGGAGTTCGACGCCGTCCGCCTTCACGGAAACGACTCTAAGGTTCTCCCCGGGGGCGAAATCTACGGTGAATTTGACGACGTCGCCCGTATGATAGGGAGGCTCTTTGTCGAATTCCACATGGGCTTTCCCCGTGGGATCGGTCACTTTGATCTCGTATTCCGTTTCCGAAGAGCCGTTCGCCTGCCACTGGGCAGCGAGGGTCACGTTGCGCCCGGGCATCGTGAAGGTCGCACCGGCGTTGTATTCGGCGGAGCCGCCCTCTTCCTTCCACTTTGTGAAGGTGTGCCCATCGTAAGTGAAGGTGTTGGCGCCCAAAACCGTAACGGTGTCGCCTTCCTTGTGCTGTTCTGTCTTGTCTGCGCCGACGCCGCCGTTCGCCTTATACGTCAACGTATAGGTCGCAGCCTCGTCGGGGTTCGGGTTTTCGCCTTCTGTATCGTCGCCGCACGCCGCCATGATCCCGACGCCGAAACAGACGATCATCACAATGAGCAAAAACCGCAAAAGATGCTTTCTCATACTGTTCCTCCCCATCTAAATTTGTTTCGGATCTCACAGTTCCATGCCGAAAAAACGGAATCTGTGATGTTCCGTGAAATATTATATCATAAATTCGTTCGCTGTCAATCTTTTTGGAAAAATAAGTCAATTCACGGGCATATCTTGCGGATTACGTCATGGTGAGCGTAGTCGAACCATCACCTTATTTATACTGCGGTGATCCTTCGACGGAGCTCAGGATGACGAATTGGAATGCCGTTCTCGATCACGTCATGGTGAGCGTAGTCGACCATCACCTTATTGTAATGCGGTGCCCCTTCGACGGAGCTCAGGATGACGAATTGGAATGCCGTTCTCGATCACGTCATGGTGAGCGTAGTCGACCATCACCTTATTGTAATGCGGTGACCCTTCGACAAGCTCAGGGTGACGTGATTTTATGACACCCCTTCCGTCACGGCAAAGACAGCCGTGCCACCCACCCCTCAAGGGGTGGGCAAGAAAAAACGCATGAAAAAAGACCCCGCGGGGTCTTTTCATCGTCTTTTAATCATCATGCTTGCGGCCGCCGATGTCGTCGTCATCGTCGTCGTCATCGTCATCGTCGTCATCGTTATCGATGTGCCGTTCGTCATCGTCGTCGGGGGCGTAGGCGTCCTCGTAGACGTCCTCAATCTCGTCTAAAAATTCCTCGAACAGCTCATCCAAAACCCGTTCGGGCGAACGCTGCCACTTCGAACAGAGCTCTTCGTACTCTTCGAGAAGTTCCGCGTGCGTCTCGTCTCCGTCCTCGAAGATGAGATCTTCGCCCAAACACTGATATTTGCGGTTGAAGGTGTCCCTGTCGAGCGTTTCGAGGTCGGTAGGATAGTCGCCGCTCTCGATCAACGTGCGGACTTCCTCTTCGAAGCCGCTCCGCCGCCCTTCGAACTCCCGCTCGAGCCAGTCCTCAAATTCCCCCATCTCGCGGGCGTTATAGCCCGCAAAGAGCGCGTCAAAGGACGCGTCGTCCATATCGGAGAAGGTATACTGCGAATATCTTTGGGAGAGTGCGCCGCGCACGCCGTCCAGTGTGGCGGGGTCGCCGCCCTCGATCCTGAGACGGACGCCGCCCGCGCCGATGAGATATTTCCCGTCGGCGAGCTCGGTAAAGCGCAGGCAAGCCTCTTCCGCACTGTCTCCCGTGAAATTGACGTCCTTCATGAGCACGGCGGCAGAGCGGTTGAGCGCACGGGTAGAGGAAACTTTTCCCCCTTCGAGCGTGAACTCCGCACCGGGAGCCGCGTCCGAAGCCTTTCCGCCCGAAAGGGAGGGATCCGCCGTATCGGCAGGCGTCGCAAGCGCCACATTGCACGAAAGAGGAACCGCAACGGTCTTGACTTCCGCGGAGCCCGCCTCAACGCTGATCACGATCTTGAAGGAATCGGCGGGTCCGCCGCCCCCAGATGCGGGGAGCATGAGGAGCAAAAGGATCACGGCGAGCAGGATACAAACGGCGCCCCCGAGCAGAGCGATAAGCCCGACCCTCTTTTTGCGGCTCACCGCGAGCACTTCGCCTTTTTCCCCCGTCCCGCGGGCAGCTTCGGCGATCACCCTCTCTCTGACGTCCGGGATATGCTGTTCCGCTTCTTCGCGGAGCGTTTTGATGATCTCGTCTTCTTTCAAGATATCGTCCTCATTGCCCTAAGGCCTTTTTCAGTTTTTTGACGGCGTTGTTGTACCGCCAAGTCACGGTTGGAATGGGAAGAGAGAGCATGTGCGCGATCTCCCGCCGCTTATAGCCTTCGGCGACGAGCATCACGACGGCGAATTCCGCCTCTTTGAGCGTGCGGCGCGCAAGATCGATGAGATTCCCATAGCCGTCCGACTCATAGGTCGGGAAGAGATGTTCGCTCTCCCCCATGTCGACGGAATGTTCTCTGGCGCGTTTGCGTCTTAGGTCGATCGCCTCGTGCTTTGCGATCTTGCAGATCCATGCGTTTGCGTTGGTGCCCGCCCGGTACCGGGAGGCGTAGCGGATGACTTTGAGGTAACAGCTCTGCATGGCGTCCTCGGCGAGCGACCTCTCGCGGAGGACGGAGAGGGCGATGTAGTACACCGTCCCCTTCGTCGCTTCGTAGAGCCCATCAAATGCGGACATATCTCCACCCGCAAGTTTTATCAGTTGTTCGTCGAGTGACACCCCTGCGCCTCCGCGGTAATTTCATATTATTTTATCACCGCTAAGGCGCGCTGTCAAGTCAATCGTCGTATCCGCGGAGGTGCAAATCGTCGGATTTGTTCTGGGAGAATTTATAGGTGTAGCCGCCGTCCGCGTCGCGCTCGATCACAAACTTGCCGCGGCTGCCGTCGATGTTGTATTCGACTTCGATCCAGACCTTTCCGCCTCGCTCGACGCGCTCGATCTCGTAGCTGTTCCTGACGCCGTTCTTGGTGTATTCGACTTCGTACTCCGCCTCTGCGTTCTCCGTTTCGAGGCTTACGGAAGTGGATTCGGCGAGCCTGCCGTTCTGATAGATGCTGTAAGTGTATTCGGTCTCCGCCTCGCTCTCGGCGCCTTCCTCTTCGGATTCCATCTCATGGCGCATCAGAACGTAATTCTGCGTATCGCCCTTGGTTGCGGAGGCGCGGATGGTGAGTTCGCTCTTCGTCTCGCTCTCCCTGCCGTCCTGCTCGCTCTCTTCCGTGCGCATGCCGCTCATGTAGTAGTAGATCGGGTCGCCTTCCGCATCCGTGCCCATCGCAAGGACGCCTTCGAGCTGATACGCCGATTTCGCTTCGACCTCGTCGTCGTCCTCATCATCGTCGTCGTCGTGGTCGTGATCGTAGCTGTCGGGATGCGCGACTTCCTTCTCGGTGTAGTACATGGTGTGGACGTTTGCTTCGCCGAGCTCGTTCCTGCCCGTCACGACGAGCTTGAATTCGTAGCCGCTGAGCGCGGGATCCGTCGAATCGTTCACGCTGACGACGCTGCTCGTCGCGTCCTTTTCAAGGAAGCCTTCGAGCATGTTGTAGTACTTGTTGAACTGCTCGGCTTCCGCCTGCGCCTTGTCGACGGCGGGGTCGCTACTCTCGGGGAGCTGATAGTCGGGCGTCGTGTCGGGAGCCGTTTCGCCCTGCGAAGGATCCGTCGAAGTTTCGGGAGCCGCGGGATCCGAGGGAGTCGTGGGATCCGTCGATGTGTCGGGAGCCGCGGGCTCTTCGACAACTGCCGCGAGCGGTTTCGCATCCACGCCCGATTCCATGAGGAGTTTCGCCGTGGTCACCGCACCCAAGCCGTAAACGGACTGCGCCGCCGTTCCGCCGGACGGGTTCTTGTTGTCTGCACTGCCTTTTCCGCCGAAGTCGCAACCTGCTGCGACCGCACCGACCGAAAGTACCAAGGTTCCTGCAAGAATGGTAGTGATGATTTTTTTCATTTTTGATTTCCTCCGATTTTTGATTTACACCCATACAACGCACAGGATCGCCGAATTGTTGGAAAAAAATAAAAAATTTTTTCGGAAATTTTTTTAGGGGGAGGCTCCGCCGCTTGCGGCGGTGGTGGGGGGGATCTTGTCGCCCCTCTTAGGGTCCTTCCTTGGGGATGGCGGGAAAAGGCGACCATTCTATTTTTGAAGCCTTTTCCCGCCTGAGATGTCACGCCCTTACGCGACTGAGGGGGTGTCGTTCTAAATCGTCATGGTGAGCTTGTCGAACCATCACATTGTTATAATGCGGTGACCCTTCGACACGCCGCTTTTGTCAGCGGCGGCTCAGGGTGACGAATTGGGAACGCTGTTCTACGCGTCATTCTGAGCGTAGCGAAGAATCCCGAGGATGAGAGTTCAGACTTCGTTCTTCGGGATCCTTCGGGAATTGCAATTCGGACTCGTACAACGTTTTCGGCTCAGGATGACGCGGTAAACCCCTCAGTCACCTGCGGATCCCTCCCCCAAGGGGGGTAGGGCTTAAAACATGAAAAAATCCCTCTCCGAAGAGAGGGATCTGTCCTTTAATAATTACGTCTCGTCTGCCGTGACCGCCGTCTCGTCCATGAGATCGCGGTAGCCGCCCGTGGCGGAGACGGAGACATTCTTATAATCTCTAAGCCCCGTGCCCGCGGGAATGAGTTTCCCGATGATGACGTTCTCTTTGAGCCCGATGAGCGGATCGCGCTTGGTGCAGATCGCAGCCTCGGTCAAGACGCGCGAAGTCTCCTGGAAGGAAGCCGCGGAGAGGAAGCTGTCGGTCGCCAAGGCCGCCTTGGTGATGCCGAGGAGAACTCTCTTTGCGGTCGCGGGGATCCCGCCCGACATGATCGTCTTTTCGTTCTGTTCTTCGAACGTGAACATATCGACGAGCTGCCCGGGAAGCATTTCCGTGGTGCCGGCGTTCTCGATCCGTACCTTGCGGAGCATCTGGCGGACGATGATCTCGACGTGCTTGTCGTTGATATCGACGCCCTGCGAGCGGTAAACGGACTGGACCTGTTCGAGGACGTATTCCTGCACGCCCTTGACGCCCTTGACCCTGATGATGTCCTGCGGGTTCACGGAACCGGTATTGAGCTGGACGCCGGGCTCCACCTTATCGCCCGTTTTCACCATAAGCTCGGCGTTGAAGGGAAGCTCATAATCTTTGAGCTTTTCGCCCGTGCTCTCGTCGTTGATGATGACGTGCTTCAAATTGTCGGTATCGTCCACCGTGACCGTACCCGTAAATTCGCAGATCGTCGCGACGCCCTTCGGCTTTCTCGCTTCGAAGAGCTCCTCGACGCGGGGCAGACCTTGGGTGATGTCCCCCGTCGCCGCGATACCGCCCGTATGGAAGGTTCTCATCGTAAGCTGGGTGCCGGGTTCGCCGATGGACTGCGCCGCGATGACGCCGACCGCCTCGCCCACTTTGATGGGAAGGGTGGTCGCCATATCTTTGCCGTAGCACTTGGCGCAGACGCCGAAGCGGGTATTGCAGGTGAAGATGGAGCGGATGGAGACGCCGTTTTCCGCATATCTCGGGATCGCGGCAATCCTCTTTGCCGTATTTTCCGTGACCATCTCGTTGCAGGGGACGATGACTTCGCCGTTTTCGTCCACAATGTCCTCCGCGACGAACCTGCCCGTGAGCCTGTCTTCGAGACTCTCGATGAGTTCGCCGTTGCCGCCCGTGATCGCCTTCACCAGCGTGCCGCGCGGCTTCTTGCCGAGGGAGCAATCCTCCTCCCGTACGATGACGTCCTGCGAGACGTCCACGAGGCGGCGGGTAAGATAGCCCGAGTCAGCCGTTTTGAGCGCGGTATCCGCGAGACCTTTGCGGCCGCCGTGCGAGGAGATGAAATATTCTAGAACGGAGAGCCCGTTGCGGAAACAGCTCTTGACGGGGACCTCGATCTTTTTCCCTTGCGGGTTGACCATGAGTCCGCGCATACCGGAGAGCTGCTTGATCTGGTCGATCGAACCGCGGGCGCCCGAATCCGCCATCATCCAGATGGGGTTGAACTTGTCTTTCGCGCCCTGGTCTTTCAGGATCGCGGCGACCTTGTCCGTCGCGTCGTCCCACACGTCGATGACTGCATGGTACCTCTCGTCCTCGCGCAAAAGTCCCCTTGCATACTTCTTGGAGATGAGCGCGACCTGCTTTTCGGCTTCTTCGACGATCGATTCTTTCTCCTCGGGGATCTTCATGTCGAACACGGAAGTCGTCAGCGCGGCGAGCGTAGAGTATTTGTAGCCGCGTTCCTTGATCGCGTCGAGCACGGCGGACGCCTTGGGGGCGTAGCCCGTCTTGAAGCACGCCTCAACGATGCGCGAGAGATGCTTTTTGCCGATCGCCCTTGCGTTTCCGATAAACTCGGTGGAAAGTTCGAGTTTCAGGTAGTCCTCGGGCGCCTTGCGCTTGACAAAGTCGAGATCCTGCGGCATGTTTTCATTATATATGATCCTGCCGACCGTCGTCTTGATGACGCCCGTGACGGTGAGTTTGCCCGTCTTTCCGTCGCGCAGGACGACGACTCTGCCGCGGATCGCATTGTTGGGAACGATGCCGCTGTCGAACGTTTTCTCGTAAGGAAGTTCGAGATCGTCGAATTTCCCTGCGGGAAGCTCCACCGTGCGGCGGACGTAAATTTCGTCCTGGCAGTGAATGTCTTTGAGCTGGTAGCTCATGAGCGCCTCGTCGAAGGAGGCATAGACGGGCGGAACGTATTCCTCGCCGTTTTCGTCGGGACGGCAGAGAAGATCGTACTTCTTCCCCTCCTCCCTGCGGAGAATGGTGAGGTAGTACGCGCCGATGATCATATCCTGCGTGGGGCTCATGACCGACTTGCCGTCCGCAAGTTTCAGAATGTTGTTTGCGGAAAGCATCAAAAATCTCGCTTCCGCCTGCGCCTCGATGCTGAGGGGAAGGTGGACAGCCATCTGGTCGCCGTCGAAGTCCGCATTGAAAGGACCGCAGACGAGCGGGGAGATCTTGATCGCCCTGCCCTCGATGAGGACGGGCTCGAACGCCTGAATGGAGAGCCTGTGCAGCGTGGGCGCACGGTTGAGGAGCACGGGGTGTTCCTTGATGACCTCTTCGAGGACGTCCCAGACGAAATCTTTGCCCTTTTCGACGGTACGCTTTGCGCTCTTGATGTTGTGGCACTTGTTGGTCTCCACCAGCCGCTTCATGACGAAGGGCTTGAAGAGCTCGATCGCCATCTCCTTGGGCAGACCGCACTGGTAAATTTTGAGTTCGGGGCCGACGACAATGACCGAACGTCCCGAATAGTCGACGCGCTTGCCGAGAAGGTTCTGGCGGAAGCGTCCCTGCTTGCCGCGGAGAAGTCCCGAGAGCGATTTGAGTTCGCGGCTCGAGGGGCCCGTGAGCGGTTTGCCCTTCCTGCCGTTGTCGATGAGGGCGTCCACCGCCTCCTGAAGCATGCGCTTCTCGTTCTTGATGATCATCTCGGGCGCGCCGAGCTCGATCATCCTCTTCAAGCGGTTATTTCTGTTGATGACTCTTCTGTACAAGTCGTTCAGGTCGGAGGAAGCAAATCTGCCGCCGTCGAGCTGGACCATGGGACGAAGATCGGGGGGGATGACGGGAAGCACGGTGAGCACCATCCATTCGGGACGGTTCCCGCTCTTGCGGAACGCCTCGATGATCTCGATCCGCTTGATCGCCTTGACGCGCTTGGGGCCCGATTCGTTCTTCTCGATGATCGCCTTGCACTCCGCGCTCTCCTTGTCGAGGTCGACCGCCATCAGAAGTTCGCGGATCGCCTCCGCGCCCATGCCGACTTTGAGTCCCGTCACCGAAGAATCGCCGAGGGTCTCCTCCGTCTCGCGGAGCTGTTTGTCATTGATGACCTGTTTGTATTCGTATCCCGTCGTGCCGGGATCGAGGACAACGTACGACGCAAAGTAGATGACCTGCTCGAGGGGCTTGGGACCCATGTCGAGAAGGAGCCCGATCTTGCTGGGCACGCCGCGGAAATACCAGATGTGGGAGACGGGCGCCGCAAGTTCGATGTGCCCCATTCTCTCCCTTCTCACCTTCGCGCGGGTGACTTCCACGCCGCACTTCTCGCAGATGATCCCCTTATAGCGGATCCTCTTGTATTTTCCGCAGTGGCATTCCCAATCCTTGGTGGGACCGAAGATCTTTTCGCAGAAAAGTCCGTCCCGCTCGGGTTTTTGGGTGCGGTAGTTGATCGTCTCGGGCTTCGTTACTTCGCCGTAAGACCATTCCCTGATTTTTTCGGGGGATGCGATGCTGATCTGAATGCTGTTGAAATCGTTTAACTCGTACATATCACTTCCCTCCCGTTATTCCTTGTCGTCGCTGTCGTCGTCGCCGAAGAGATCGCTGAATCCGGACTCGTCGATATCTTCCATGTCGTCATCCTCGCCGAGATCCTTATCGCCGAAGAGATCCTCCGAGACGAAATCCTCGTCCTCGCCCGCTTCGTCGAAGATGGAGCCGAACGCGTCGTCGTCCTCTTCGTCCTCTTCGGGAAGATTGAAATCGAAATCCTGCTCTTCGGGTTCGGGAGCGGCGTCCTTGCGCGCGTCGCGCGAATCGTCCTCGTCCTCGAACTCGCGGATGATGAGTTCCTCGCCCGTCTCCGTGAGCACTTTGACGTCGAGCGCCAAAGATTGAAGTTCTTTGAGAAGCACCTTGAACGCCTCGGGGATCCCGGGCTCGGAGATGTTGTTGCCCTTCACGATGCTCTCGTACGTCTTGACGCGCCCGACGATATCGTCCGACTTGACCGTCAAGATCTCCTGCAAGATGTGCGCCGCGCCGTACGCTTCGAGCGCCCAGACTTCCATTTCGCCAAAGCGCTGTCCGCCGAACTGCGCCTTGCCGCCGAGCGGCTGCTGCGTGACCATACTGTAAGGGCCGATCGAGCGGGCATGGATCTTATCGTCGACGAGGTGGATGAGCTTGATCATATACATGATGCCGATCGTGACCCTGTTCTCGAAGGGTTCGCCCGTCCTGCCGTCGAATACCTGGAACTTGCCGTCCACCTTTCCTTCGGGGTTGAAGAGATTGTTTTCGCGGAAGAGCTGTTCGATGTCCTTCTCCGTCGCGCCGTCAAAGACGGGGGTCGCGATCTTCCAGCCGAGCTGGCGGCACACATAGCCGAGGTGGACTTCCAAGACCTGCCCGATGTTCATACGCGAGGGAACGCCCAAGGGATTGAGAAGGATCTGCAAGGGCGTGCCGTCGGGAAGGAAAGGCATATCGCTCTGCGGCAGAACGCGGGAAATGACGCCCTTGTTGCCGTGGCGGCCCGCCATCTTGTCGCCGACCTGAATTTTACGCTTCTGTGCGACGTATACGCGCACAAGTTTATTGACGCCGGGCGAAAGTTCGTCCTTGTTCTCGCGGGTGAAGATCTTCACGTCCACGACGATGCCGCCCTCTCCGTGGGGAACGCGGAGGGAGGTATCGCGCACCTCTCTCGACTTTTCGCCGAAAATCGCGCGGAGAAGTCTCTCTTCGGGGGTGAGTTCGGTCTCGCCCTTGGGGGTGACCTTCCCGACGAGGATGTCGCCGCTCTGCACTTCCGCGCCGATGCGTACGATGCCGTCCTCGTCGAGGTCTTTCAAGGCGTCGTCGCCGACGTTCGGAATGTCGCGGGTGATCTCCTCTTCGCCGAGCTTGGTGTCGCGGGCTTCCGTCTCGTGCTCCTCAATATGGATGGAGGTGAACACGTCGTCCTGCACCAATTTTTCGGAGATGAGGATCGCGTCCTCGTAGTTATAGCCTTCCCACTCCATGAAGCCGACGAGGATGTTCTTGCCGAGGGCAAGCTCGCCGTTCTTGGTCGAAGGGCCGTCCGCGATGATCTCGTCCTTTTCCACCCTGTCTCCCGTGGAGACGATGGGACGCTGGTTGAGGCAGGTCCCTTGGTTGGAGCGTTCGAATTTCTTTAATTTATATTCGGTTTCAAAGCCGCTGTCCTCACGGATGACGATCTTGTCCGAAGAGACGGCGACCGCCGTGCCCGCTTCCTTCGCCCTTACGATGACGCCGGAATCCCGCGCGATGGCAGCTTCGATGCCCGTCCCGACAATGGAGTTCTCCGTCGTGAGGAGAGGCACCGCCTGCCGCTGCATGTTCGAGCCCATGAGGGCGCGGTTGGTATCGTCGTTTTCGAGGAAGGGAATGAGCGCCGTTGCGACCGAAACAAGCTGCTTCGGGCTCACGTCCATGTAGTCGATCGCCTCGCGGGGCATCTCAGTGATGAGTTCCTTGTGGCGGCATCCGACGCGGGCGTGGACAAAGCGTCCCTCCGCGTCGAGCGGTTCGTTCGCCTGTGCGACGACGTATCTGTCCTCTTCGTCCGCCGTCAGATAATCCACATGGTCGGTGACGATCCCCGTCTCCTTATCCACCTTGCGGTAAGGGGACATGATGAAGCCGAACTCATTGACTTTACTGAACGTCGCGAGCGAGGAGATAAGACCGATATTCTGACCTTCGGGCGTCTCGATCGGGCACATGCGCCCGTAGTGGGAGTGGTGAACGTCGCGGACTTCGAAGGTCGCCCTATCCCTGTTGAGTCCCCCGGGGCCGAGCGCGGAGAGCTTTCTCTTATGGGTAAGCTCCGCAATGGGGTTGGTCTGATCCATAAATTGGGACAGCTGCGAGGAGCCGAAGAACTCGCGGATGACTGCGGAGATCGGTCTCACGTTGATGAGCGAGGACGGGGTGATCTCCTGCGGATCGGCGGTCGCCATGCGCTCTTTGATGAGGCGTTCGAGGCGGGACATGCCGATACGGAGCTGGTTTTGAAGAAGTTCGCCGACCGAACGCACGCGGCGGTTGCCGAGGTGGTCGATCTCATCCACCGTGCCGATCCCGTAGCAGAGGTCGAGGTTGGTGGAGACCGCCGCGACGATGTCGTCCACGGTGATGCATTTGTGGTTGAGCTTCTCGGCGAGCGGCTTGATGAGCTTTTTCTCTTCGGGCGTCAGGAGCCCCGCGATCATCTCCTGCCTGTCGAGATCGACGGGCGCGCCGTGGCTCTCCGCATAGGGCGTACGGGCGAGGATCTCGTGGAAGAGCTTGCACGCCGTGACGAATTTGAGACGGTTGTCTCTCCGCTTTTCACGGTTCTTCTTCTCCTCCTGCTTCTCGTCCGCCTCGGGCTCCGTTTCACGGGTATAATAGACGGCGTTGATCTCGTCGCGGAACATTTCGGCGACTTCCTCGACGGAAGCGTTCCCGCATGCTTCGGCGATCTTTTTGGAAAAGACAAAATTGGGATAATAGACGGTTTTCAGGATCCCGAGCGCTTTGGTATCCTTATCGGAAAGCGCGGAGAAATCCACCGTGTTGTTTGCAATGATCTTGTGGCGGATCTCGCCGTCCGCGGGATCGTTGACGAGGACAAAGATCTCGTTGATCCCGGCGTTCTGGATGGCGCGCGCCTGTTCTTCGGATACGGGCTCTCCCTTTGCGGCGAGAAGTTCGCCCGTTTCGGGATGGAACACGTCGTCCGCGGGACGGCAGCCCGGCAGACGGTATGCAAGATTGAGCTTTTTGTTGAACTTGTACCGCCCTACCTTGACGACGTCGTACTTGCGGGGGTCGAAAAAGAGATTGTTGAGGAAGAGCCGCATGGATTCTTCCGTGGGGACTTCGCCGGGACGGAGCCTTCTGTAAAGCGAGATGAGGCCGTCCGATTCCGAGCGAACGGGCTGCTGGGTGTCCTTGTCGTCCTTTTCGATCGTGGCGGCGATCATCTTGTTTCCGCCGAAGAGCTCTTCGAGGGCGCGGTGGGAACCGTAGCCGAGCGCGCGGAGAAGCACCGTTGCGGTCAGTTTTCTCTTCCTGTCCACGCTCACCCACAGAACGCCCTGCGGATCCTGCTTGAATTCGAGCCATGCGCCGCGGTTGGGGATCACGGTCGTCTCGTAGATCTGTTTGCCCGTCTTATCCGTCTCTGCGACGTTGTTCACGCCGGGGGAACGGACGAGCTGGGAGACGATGACGCGCTCCGCGCCGTTGATGATGAAAGAGCCGTTCTCGGTCATGAGAGGGAAGTCCCCCATAAAGACGTCCTGTTCGAGAATGTCTCCCTTCACCTTGTTGACGAGGCGCACCTTGACTCTGAGAGGAAGGGCGTACGTTGCGTCGCGGTTGCGGCATTCTTTCTCGTCGTACTTGGGCGCTTTCCCGAACTCGTGCGAGAGAAAGTACAGCTCGAAGTGATCGGAAAAGTCGGTAATGGGAGAGTAATCCTCGAGGATCTCGGGAATGCCTTCCCGGATAAAAGAGTCGTAGCTCTCCTTTTGGATCTCGACGAGATCGGGAATGTCGATGACTTCGTTGATCTTGCCGAACTTTCTTCTTTCGACTTTGCCGTACTTGTAGATTGGTAAGTTCATCCGTCAAATAACTCCTTTTTTGTTGTTATCATTTGGCGATCTACCGAGTATATCTTTTCATCGATAAAAATCGAAATGTCCGAAATTTTCTTTCCGTTCCCCTTTACAATCGCGCATTTGCGCGCTATAATATAAGGAAAGCGGAAGCGCCTGCGGCGGCGGGGAAAATCCCCGAGAACGCACAGAAACGCATTCTAAACATAATGATACAGTATGGTATTATAATCCGTAAAGCGAAAGATGTCAATCGGTTTTCACGCCGTTGATAAGATTTTTTATCAAATCGACAAAAAAAGCGCTTTTTTTCGCGATTTTGCGCGACTGATGGGTTCCTTGGCGCCCCTCTTAGGGGAGCTGTCACGCCGTCCGCCCCCTTGGCGCCCCTCTTAGGGGAGCTGTCACCGCAGGTGACTGAGGGGTTTTCGCCGCCGCGTTCTCTCGGAAACCCTATCCCCCGCTACGCGGGTACTTCCCCTACAAGGGGAAGCAAGAGGGCTGGGCTGCGCGGGTACTTCCCCTACAAGGGGAAGCAAGAGCCCGAAGGATCCCGAAGAACGGAGTTCATCACAATACTACATCACATAAAGGAGTTTTCATGCGCATTGACAAATTCTTAAAAGTATCCCGCATTCTCAAACGCCGAACGGTGGCGCAGGAGGCAGCCGCGGCGGGGAAGATCTCCGTGAACGGCAAAGAAGTCAAGCCCGCCTACCGCGTGAAAGTGGGCGACGTCGTGGAGCTCGCTTTTTCGAGCGGCGTCCTGAAATTCCGCGTGCTCGATCTGAAAGAAACCGTCAAAAAAGACGAAGCGGCGAGCCTCTATGAGGTCATCGCGGAGTGAGGAGAAAGCTATGATCACAGTCATTCTCTGCGCCGCGGGGAGCGGAACGCGGGCGAACCTTCCCGAAAACAAAATTTTACACGAGCTGAACGGCATGCCCGTTTTGTGTTACTCACTCTCCGCGTTTGCGCCCTATGCGGACGAGATCCTCGTCGCCTGCCGCGAAGAGGACGAAGCGCGCATTCTCCCCCTGCTTGCCCCCTTCCCCGCCTCCCGCACCGTCCGCGGCGGAGAGACCCGCACGGAGACAGTGTTCCGCGCCCTCCGCGAAGCGCACGGGGACGCCGTCCTTGTCCATGACGCCGCCCGCCCGTTTGTCACGTCCGACATCATCGAAACCTGCCTCGAAAGCGTGAAAACATACGGAAGCGGGATCTGCGCGGTTCCGCTCACGGACACGGCGGCATGCGTCGGAACGGACGGACGGATCTCGGACATGCCCCCGCGGAAAACTCTCTATGCGCTTCAAACGCCGCAGGGATTTCTGACGAAAGACCTCATCGCCGCCTATGAAAAAGCCTTTGCCGAAAAGCGGGAAAAGGACTTTACGGACGACAGCGGCGTGTATGCCGCATACATCGGTCGGCCGCGGATCTGTGCGGGGGATCGCCGCAACAAAAAACTCACCTATCCCGAAGATCTTCTGCCCGCCGAACGCGTCGGGTTCGGGGTAGACACGCATGCCTTTGCGCATCAGGACGAGATCGACCGCGGCATCGCACGGCTGAACCTCAATTACATCACGCTGTGCGGGGTCACGATCCCCTCCGACCGTGCGCTTCTTGCCCACAGTGACGGAGACGTCGCCGTCCATGCGCTGATGGACGCCCTTCTCTCCGCGATCGGCGAGCGGGACATCGGCTATCATTTCCCCGATACGGATCCGCAGTATAAGGGCATTTCAAGTATGCTATTGCTCGGCAGGGTCATGGACATGGTGCGCGCAAAATCGTTCAAGGTCGCAAATGCGAGCATCTCGATCCTTGCGGAGCGGCCCCGCCTCTCCCCCCATATCGAGGCGATGAAACAGACCCTCTCCGCCGCCCTCGGGTGTAAAAATATTGCCGTCGCCGCGGGGACGAACGAAAAGCTCGGCTACGTCGGCGAGGGAAGAGGCATCACGGCGTATGCAACGGTGCTACTGAAATAAAAAACGGAAAAGGAAAAAACATGCCCAAAGCTACCACTCAATTCGTATGCAGTCAATGCGGGTATACGAGCCCGAAATGGCTCGGAAGATGCCCCGACTGCGGCACATTCAACACCATGGTCGAGGAGGCCGTCGCGCCCGCTGCGCCCGTAAAGAGCAAACTGTCCCGTCCCGCGCTCTCCCGCCCCATTCCCCTTTCGAAGGTCGAAAAAGAGCATTACGCCCGCGTGTCGAGCGGGATCTCCGAGTTGGACGTCGTCCTCGGCGGCGGCATTGTGAAGGGCTCGCTCATCCTCGTGGGGGGCGATCCCGGCGTGGGGAAGTCCACCCTTCTCACACAGGTCGCCGCACACCTTGCAAAAGAGCACAAGGTGCTCTATCTTTCCGCAGAGGAGAGCTGTTCGCAGGTCAAGCTCCGCTGTGAGAGGCTGCATCTCGATTCGGACAACCTGCTTCTCCTCAACGAAACCTGCATCGAGAATGCCGAAGAGAGTTTTTACGATGCGGAATACGTCGTCGTAGACTCCATTCAAGCGGTCTACACGGAGACGTTGAGCTCCTCCGCAGGCTCCGTCGGGCAGGTGCGGGAATGCGCGAGTAAGCTCATGCGCATCGCAAAATCGCGGGGGATCACCTTCTTCATCATCGGGCACGTCACCAAAGAGGGAACGCTCGCGGGTCCCAAGGTTCTGGAACATATCATGGACGCCGTGCTCTATTTCGAAGGCGAACGGACGGAAAATTTCAAGATCTTACGCGCCGTCAAAAACAGGTTCGGCTCGGTGCAGGAAGTGGGCGTGTTCGAGATGACGGGCGAGGGCTTGTTCGGCGTGACCGATTACTCCTCCCTCTTCCTCTCGGACAGCCGCGGGATCGCCGCGGGCGCCGTCGTCACGCCGAGCGAAACGGGCAACCGATGTATGATGGTGGAGATCCAGACGCTCATGGCAAAGACCGCCTACGGACTTCCCCGCCGCATGTCGCTGGGCGTCGATCTGAATCGTCTGATCGTGCTCATCGCCGTGCTCGAAAAGCGGTGCGGCATTCCCCTCGGAAGTCAAGACGTCTATCTCAACGCGATGGGCGGGATCAGACTCTCCGAGCCCAGCTCCGAACTTGCGATCTGCGCGGCGCTCGCTTCGGCGGAAAAGATGATCCCCGTGGAAAAGTATACGGCGGTGTTCGGCGAGGTGGGCTTGACGGGCGAAGTGCGCGGCGTGAACTTTGCGGACAAGCGGGTGAACGAATGCCTGAAAATGGGGTTCAAACGCGTCATCCTTCCCGCGAAAAACATGAAGGCATGCGAGAGATTCCAAGATAAGATCGAGCTCGTCCCCGTGACCTATGTCTCGCAGATGATCAAGGCGCTATTTTGATTTTTTTCGTTCATTTCTTTGCTCGCCCCGCGAAGGCGCCCCGCTTTGTCATTTCAACCAAGGGGGCGCCAAGGGAGGGAAAACCTACCTCTTGGGTGAGACGGCTCCGCCGCAAGCGGTGATGGGGGTTATGCCTCGGGATATCAAAAGTCAAATAAAAAATACATAGAAACAAAGGAGAAAATATGGAAAACTTTTTTGAATTTTACGCAGTCGGGCAAGGGCTCTTTTACGGGGGCTGTATCGACTTCTGCGGAAAACCCTTCCGTATCGTCTACGATTGCGGCTCTTCGGACGGTCTCAATGGTCTGCTCCCTGCGCTCAACCGGTACGCCCGCTACAACGGGACGGAACCCATCGACCTGCTTGTGCTTTCGCACTTCCATTTCGATCATTTCTGCGGGATCCCAGCGCTGCTGAAAAATCGGGGGGCAAAACTGATCGTCATGCCGTATTGCACCCCCTTCGACCGCCTTGTCCTCGCTTCCGAAATCGAGAACAGCAGACTTTCGTCCGATGAAAAGGATTTGCTCCGTCCATGGTGCTCGGATCCGCTTTCCCTTCTCGGCGAATATGCCGAAAACATCGCCGTCATGATGAACCCGGAAGATTTTGACGAGGAATGGGAGGATCGCCCTCGCGACGGTGATTTTTATCAGGGCAATTTCATTAATTTAGAGTCTTTCAACAGACAGAGAAAATATGTCTATTTGATGCAATCGAGCGTACGCCTTTCCCAACCGGTATGGGAATTTATGGTCCATCGCCCGAAACTCGATCCCAAAAAGAAAAAGTTGCGTGAGGCTGCGGTAAGCGCGGCGTTGCAACAAAAATCTCCCGAAGAGATCTTGGGAGATAAGAATGAACTGAAAAAATTCAGCCGTTTGCTCAAAGCCGCGTGCAAGCAGGACGAAAATCTCGACTCCGTTCTGTTATATCACGCCCCGATCAAAAAGGGAATGCGTGCATCGGAAGCAGAGTGCCCTTGCCCCCCGTATTGTAAAACCATGCGCACGGGAACGCTTTTGACTGGAGATGCCGATCTTGCCAATGAATGGGCGGCGCTTTCTTCCGGATTGAGGGACGATAAGGACAATATCGGTATATTTCAAGTTCCCCACCACGGCGCGGCGAGCGGATTCACCGATTACCGCTTCGACGTTTGCGCCGTCTCCTACGGCGTAAAAAACCATTACGGGCACCCGAAGCCCGCGACCCTGAAAGAGATCAACGCCCACGGATGCGAACTTCGGTTCGTCAATGAAAATAACAATTACTTTTATCGGATCTACTGACAATCAAATCTTGTATCGAAAAACGCCGCTTCGCAAAAAGCGGCGTTTTCAATACGGCGTTTTCCCGACCTTTCTTTATTTCTTCTTTTTCTTCTTTACAATGCCGAGCACGTCGGCGATCCGCTTTCCCAGCCCGATGTTGAGCGCCAGAAAAATGAGTATGAACACGGCGTTTGCGAGCGCCTGCCACTGCGGCCCCACGCTCACGCCGAAAAATTTCAGATTATAGCCGAAATCGTCCGTGAGCCCCGCGACCATTTCCTGCGCCCGCGCGGGATCGAGCCCGAGCGCCCCCGCATGCGCCGTAAGCGCTTTCAGGGGCGTTTCCATAAAGGCATAGCGCAGCAGCGCGCACCCGTGCGTCCCCGGGATGAACATGCAGACATTTTCTACCCACCGCATGCCGTCGGGCAGCATGCCGAAGGGCATATATGCGCCGATCAAAAATCCGATCGCCGTCGAAAAGACCGCCACGATGCTCGCCATCGTCCCCCCTTTCTTCACAAAAGAGGAGATAAACACCGTCATGAGCGTCGCCGCGACCGTCGTATAGAGGAGTACGGCGAAGATCGTCATGACGTTTGCAAAGGTGAGCATGAACTCCCCCATGCAGACGAGATAGACGCCGCAGACGATGAGAAACAGAAAGCAGATGATGACCGTGACGATGAAGTTAAACAGGAAATAGCTTCCGACGAGGATATTCCTGTGGATGGGCGAAGAGGCAAAATCGCGGTTGACGCCGTTCTCTTTATCCTCAACGAATACGTTGTTCGTCTGCAAAGAGACGGTGATGACGGAGAGCGCCGTGATCCCCGAGAGCATCCACGAATCGACGAGCGCGCCGATACAGCGCAAGAGCTCCGCGTCCGCCGTGATGCCGTATTCAGGCAAATACTCCTGCGCCATATCGAGTTCCAATCCCCTCAAAAAGAAGATATACACCACAAAGATGATGACGGGCACGAGGAGCGTATACATCACGCGCACCTTGTTCTTGAAAAAGACGAGAAGGTGCCGCTTTGTGAGCTGAAAGAAGATATCCGCCGACCTGGTCTTATTTTCAGGCATTTTCTTCCCCCGTGAGCGCGATATTCCTTCCCGTGACGTTCAAAAACACGTCGTCCATGTCCCCCTTTAAGATCTCGAAATCTCCGATATATGCGCCGAATTTTCCCAAGATCTCCTTCGCGTCCGCGCCGCCCCCGATGTCGATGCGGTAAACGCCCCGCTCTTCATCGTAGGAAAAGCTCCTGTCCGCCGCCCCGAGCGCACGCTCGAACCCGTCATCCCTTCCGCGGTAGCACACGATCCTATCGCTCGAATAGGCGTTTTTGAGCTCGTTCGGCGTGCCGCGGGCGATAATGCGTCCCTTGTCCATGATGACGACGTCCTGCGCCTTGTCCGCCTCTTCGAGATAATGCGTCGTCAGAAAGACGGTCATGCCCGTCTCGGCGCGGACGCGGTCGATGAGCGACCAGACGGCAAGCCTCGTCTTGGGGTCGAGCCCCGTCGTCGGTTCGTCGAGAATGAGGAGCCGCGGGCGGTGCGCCATTGCCCTTGCGATGTCCACCCGCCGCATTTGCCCGCCCGAGAGATTCTTGACGGGTCTGTTCAGAATGGGGCCGAGCTCCAAAAGGCGGGTGATCTCTTCGAGATTGCGCCGCTTTTCCGCTTTGGAGAGGGAATAGAAGGAAGTTCTGATCTCGAGATTTTCCTTCACCGTGAGCTCCCTGTCGAGCACGCTCGTCTGAAAGACGACGCCGATCTCCCGCTTGACCTCGAAGGGCTTTTCGTCGAGGTCGTAGCCGCAAACAAAGATCTTCCCCGCGTCCTTTTTGAGAATGGAGCATATCATATTGATCGTCGTGCTCTTTCCCGCCCCGTTGACCCCCAAAAAGGCAAACAGCATCCCCCTTTTCACCGAAAAGGAGATGCCGTTCACCGCTTTCACATCTGCGTAAGATTTGCAGAGATCTTCAATTTTCAGAGCAATTTCATTCACTGATTTTTCCTGTATTGCGGTTGATCTTCACCCATTTGGGTTTGGAGAAGAGGCCGAGCGTCATTGTCACGCAGTAGACCACCGTAAACGCGGGGAAGAGGAACGCGCCCGAGAGAAGCTCCCTGCGCCGCTCCGCGCCCATCTTTTTGTAATCCAGCATGACGAGAAGGAGCCCCTGACAGATCCCCGCGACCAAGAACAGCGCGCCGAGGCAGATCCCGATGATGATGAGGAGCTGCCAAAGTCCCGGCCCCGCAATGCCCGCCGCCGCGGCCTGCGCGTTCGTTAAAAATCCCATGCCCGCAAGGTATCCCACGGCATAGATATAGTATGCGGGGATCCATGTACAGAGAAGGAAGCAGATAAAAATAAACGCATAGGTCAGGATCTGCTCGATGAAGGAGAAGCGCAGCTGTTTCAAAGAATTCCAGCACATGCGCGGGGTAAAGCGGGCGAGAAGGCGGGCGTTCCCCGCGGCGATCCGCTTGTTCCTGTTCTTCGTATCGCGGAAGGAGGACGGGAGATCCTCATACACGACGGCGTCCTCCACAAAGTGGCAGCGCACGCCCTCGAGCATCCGCTTGATGTTGAATTCGGTATCTTCGACGATACTCACCGTATCGTATCCGCCGATTTTTTTGATGATCGCCATATCCGTCATTGATCCGGGACCGTTGACATGGGCGTCCATATGTAACCGTTCGCGCACGCGGGAAGAAAAACGGGAATCGAACGTGTAGTACAGCCCGCACGCACGGGTGAATTGGTTCTGCGTCATATTCAGCGCGGACTCATAGGGACGGGCGATCTGCACGCCTGCGCAGAAAGCGTCGTTCATCAGGGAGAAAAATTCATCGTTGATGTGGTTGTCCGCGTCCAAACGGATGGAAAAATCATACTCGATCCCCGTGGCGAGGATCTGTTCGTACCCGTATTTGAGCGCATAAGAGACAATATGTTTCTTCGGGTCGGGATCGTCGAGGACGAAAACGGTCGCCCCGGCGTTACGGGCGCGCTCCGCCGTCCTGTCGGTGCAGTTATGGGCGATCACATAGACGTCGAAGAGATCTTTCGGATATTGCTGCTGCTCAAAGAGCCGCCGCACGGTCGTTCCGATGACGTCCTCTTCATTATGGGCAGGGATCACGACGCAAATACGCTTTTTGACGTCACTTTTCGGGAAAACTTTCTTCGGCAGCCAAAATAAGAACATATAGAGGAACTGCAAAATAAAGGGGATCCCGATCAGGATCAGAAGCACGTTGTTGACGGTCGTCAGAACGTTATACAGAGTGACATGCCAATTCATTTTTGCTCCTTCGCCGCGCCTGCGGCAGATGTGCGGGGTTTATCGGTTGGGTCTATGCCCTTCACTGCGACCGCCCTGAAAATGGGCAGACCCTTTTCGGAAAAATTCCGCTCGTACTCGGTGACGATGTTCTCTTCCGCATACGGGCTGTTGTGCAGGTCGTGCGTGACGTCGGCGAGCGTAAAGCCCGCTTCCTCGAACCGGTTGAGAGAATATTCGAAGAACTCCGCGCTGTCCGTCTTTTGCTCGATCCGCCCGCCCTCTTTCAGGAGTTTTTTGTAGATCTCCAAAAACCGCGGGGAAGTGAGCCGCTGTTTTTCCCTGCTCTTTTCGGGGAGCGGCGTGGAAAAGTTCAGATAGATGACGCCGACGCTCTTTTGTTCGAGATAGCATTCGAGGATCTCGGCGGGAATGTTCAGAAAGCGGATATTGGAAAGTCCCGCCGCCCGCGTCCGCTCCATCGCCGTCAGAATAACGTTGGTGCACAGTTCCACCGCGAGAAAGTTGACATGGGGCTCGCATTTCGCCTTCTCCAAGAGAAATCCGCCGTTGCCGCAGCCGATCTCCAACTCCGTGGGATTTTGATTGCCGAAAACTTTTTCAAGATCCAAAAGTGCGCGGAAGGTCTCCGCCGCTTCTTTGAGATTTTTACAGGGCTTCCCTCGCGCGAGCAAAAGATCTGCGCACGCTTCCATTCTCGGTTCCAAATTTCTCTTTCTCCGCATGCGCATAGAAAAAACTCCTGTTTATTTCGCTCGATTTCTTTGCTCGCCCCGCGGACGCGCCCCTGATCCGTCATTTCGAGCGGAGCGAAGCGGAGTCGAGAAATCTCGCGGGGTTTCGCAAATAAATACGAGCGAGGAAAGTTACATTTTTGGGATATTGAGTTGCGACTCGAATTCGCTTGTCACGACATTAAGGCTCCCGTAGGGTGCCAAATGTGGTGCGCTTAGGCGGGGAAACCCTGCCACGCGCCGTAAATTGGAACAAAGAGCGGTGAGGTAATAGCCCTCATCCCGAGGCGAAGCCGAGCGGATCTCATAGACCCACAGGCGTCTATACTTACGAGGGGATTCACTCGCCCCCTTACGGGGCTCGGAATGAAGGGCGAGGATGCCGCCGCACCCTCGGCTCCCCTCTCAGGGGAGCTGTCACCGCAGGTGACTGAGGGGTTTCCGAAACCCCTTTGGCTAGCTACGCTCGCCACTTCCCCTAAAAGGGGCAGCAAGAGGGGCGCTGCGCGGGTACTTCCCCTAAGAGGGGAAACAAGGAGAAGGCGCTGCGCGAGTACTTCCCCGAAAGATACCGATAAGAGGGCACAATCCGCTTACTTTCCCGTCGAACCGAAGCCGCCCGCTCCGCGCACCGTGTCCGAGAGCGTTTCCGCTTCCTCAAACTCGGCAACATAATAGGGCGCAACGACGAGCTGGGCGATCCTGTCCCCCGCGGCGACCGTCCGCGCCTCTCTTCCGTGATTATGCAGGGCAACTACGATCTCACCGCGGTAATCGCAGTCGATGACCCCGACCTTATTGGCGGGCGCGAGATCCTGCTTGCAAGCCATGCCGCTTCTCGCATAGATGAGCCCTACCGTCCCCGCGGGAAGTTCGATCGCAATGCCCGTATGGAGAAATCTCGTCTCTCCTGCGGGGATCTCGGTCCTTTCCGCGGCGTACAGATCCGCGCCCGCGGCAAACTCGGACCCGTAGGCGGGCAAGGTTGCGTTTTCCCGTAATTTCCTGACGTTGACTTTCATCTGTTTCTCCGTCCCCTATCATACATGATAGGATCGATTTTGTCAAGGGATTTTCTAAGCGGACGGAGATAGAGTAGCACGCAAAGCGCAAGAAGTGCGGCGCCCGCCGCCGCGAGGACGGTATAGCACACCCAAACGGGCACCGCCGAGCCGAAAAATGTGAGCGTGCAGTCGAATCCCTCCCGCATGCCCTGCACGACCTCCGCGGGGATCCCCTCTCCCCGCATCGCCTCCATCGCGCCGCCCATCAGGTGAAGATGGGTGAGCCCCGTGCCGTACGTCCCCGGCAGGAACATCAAGAGATTTTTCAGCCATTCCGCCAGATTCGACAGGGGCATGTACGCGCCGCAGAGGAATCCGTATGCGGATGAGACGGTCGCCTGCACCGCCGCGATCCCGCCCTGCGAATGCAAAAAAGAGCAGACGGCAAAGGAGAACGCCGTCCCGAATAAGATCATGAGAAGAAGATCGAGGACGGTCAGAAAAACGTCCGCCGCGGAGAGGTGCCAGCCGGCGATCCCGAGATAGATGAATCCCGCCCCCAGCGCAACAAAACACATGAACGCGGTGACGAGGTACGTCGACACAAAATAGGAGAGCGCAAGGAGCCTTCCCGAGACGGGGGAGACGAGGAAATCGTTCCTCGCGCCCGAGACTTTATCCTGCACCATGACCGTATTTGCGGTAAAGGCGACCGTCACGGCGCAGACGGCGACGAGCGAAGAGACGAGCCAGCCGCCCGCAATGCTTTCGACAAGCCCGTCCGAAATCTCAAACCCCGCCGCAACGGAACGGATACTGTCGCGATAGACGTTCCCGAGAAAGGCGATAAACAAAAATAGAAGGATGAGCGGCGTGATGAGCGAGGGAAAGAAAACGCTCTTATCCTTAAAAAATACGCTACAATGTCTGCGCACGAGCGCACTGAATTCTCTCATACTTCCCCCCTCTTCCCCGTGACGGCGAGGAACACGTCGTCCATGCCGCCCTTCGTCACTTCATAATCCTTGAAAAGCTCGGGGAACGCGCAGATCATCTCCGTCGCCGCCATAGAATTCCGTATGGGAATGCGGAGCCCCGTTCCCGCCCGTTCAAAGGGGATCGACCGATTTTCGAGCTCCGCTTCGCGGACATGGTATAGGGTAATTACGTCGAAGGCATATCGGTCTTTGAGCGCGAGGGGGCTGTCGTCCGCCTTGATCTTCCCGCCGTCGATGATCACGACATGGTCGGCGTCCGCCGCCTCCTCCATATAATGAGTGGTGAGAAATACCGTCGTTCCCGTCTCCTTGCGCAGGGAATGGACGGCGTCCCACACGTCCCGCCTCGTCTGCGGGTCGAGCCCTGTCGTCGGCTCGTCCAAAATCAGGATACGGGGGGAGTGGAGCACTGCGCGGGCGATATCCACCCGCCTTCTCTGCCCGCCCGAGAGCTTCCCGACGGGGCGGGACAGGATCTCATCGAGGGAGAACTGCGCGGACAGCTCTTTGAGGCGCTCCGCGAACGCCTTCCCATAGATCCCGTAGAGGGCGGCGCGGCAGGCAAGATTTTTCTTCACGGTGAGCGAGCGGTCGAGCACGCTCTCCTGAAAGACGACGCCGAGGGAGCGTTTGGTCTCCGCGTCGATCTCCCGCCCGCCGATCGTAATATAACCGGCCGTTTTCGGCTCCCTGCCGCAGAGCACGGAAATAGTCGTGCTCTTGCCCGCGCCGTTCACGCCGAGAAAGGCAAAAAACTCCCCTTCCCCGACGGAAAAAGAAATATCGTCCACCGCCTTGACTTCGCCGTAATATTTTTTGAGATGCGATGTCTCGATGACGTTCATTTCAGTTCTCCCAAAATCTTTGGCGGTTGGGGAAGTAATAGCCGTACAGCGCGTAAAACTGCCGCTTGAACGCCCCCGAGATCTGCTCTTCGGTCAGTGCGTCCGACTGCTTGTTGACGAGCACGCCCAGCCCGAAGGAGAAAACCGCCATATCTGCATGGAACGCCTGCGCGATCCACGCGGGCATATGATAGAGGGTGACCATCTCGTCTACGATATCGTCGAGGAAGGGATCGGGCGTCCCCTTCCCCGAGAGGAAGAGATAGCGGAAGAGCCCCTTTTCGTCCCGCGCAAAACTCACAAAGCCCATGCCGAAGGATTCATAGCGGCTACGGGAGGTATCCTGCAAATATTCGTCGATGTGCTTTTTGTACTGCGCCTTCGCCTCTCCGTGGAGTGCGCGCCTAAGGCTTTCCATATTGCGGAAGAGAGAATAGATCGGCTGGGTGGAACATTTGAGCTGCGCGGCGACGCTTCGGACGTTCAACGCCTCGGCGCCCCCCTCGCGCACGACCTCCGCCGCAGCTTTGAGAACTGCTTCGCTTGTGATTTTCCGTTGTTTCGGCATACTTTTCCCACCATTTATAATATTTGTTATATAACAAGTGATATTTTATCATATTCCCCGCCTTCTGTCAAGGGTTTGCCGAGGGTTTCGTTTGACTTTTCGCGCATGTGCGCATATAATAGCAGTATCATGTATCCTGCATTCAAAAAGGGGCTCGGGGTGCTCCTGATCCTCGGGGCGGCGCTCATGTTTGCGCTGATGAATCTGTTCGTCAGCCTCGCGGGCGATCTCCCCGTCATGCAGAAGGTCTTTTTCCGCAACGCTCTGACGACCGCCGTCGTCTTTGTCATCCTTCTGTTTCAAAAGAAAAAATTCAAGATCGAGAGCAAAGAGAGCCTTCTCTGGCTGTTCCTGCGCTCTCTTCTCGGGTTCCTCGGCGTGATCCTCAACTTTTATGCGATCGACAACATCGGGAGCATTTCGGACGCGTCCATCCTCAACAAACTTTCCCCCTTCTTTGCGATCCTGTTTTCCGCCTTTCTCTTGAAAGAAAAACCCTCGATCCCCGAGATCATCTTCGTGCTCGCCGCATTCGGGGGCGCGATGTGCGTGGTCGAGCCGACCTTCGATATGCGCGTCCTGCCCGCGCTTGCGGGATTTATGAGCGGCGCATGCGCGGGATTCGCCTATACCTGCGTGCGGATCCTCGCAATGAAGGGCGAACGCGGGCTCATGACGGTATTTTTCTTCTCCGCCTTTTCGACGGTCATCGCCCTGCCCTTCTTCATCATCGGCTTCGTGCCGATGACCGCCATGCAGTGGGTCTATCTCCTGCTTGCGGGCGCGGCGGCGACGGGCGGGCAGTTCTTCATCACCGCCGCCTACCGTCAGGCGCCCGCGCGCGAGATCGCCGTGTTCGACTACGCGCAGGTACTCTTTGCCGCGCTCCTCGGCTTCTTCTTTCTCTCGCAGGTCCCGAAGCCTATGAGCATCGTCGGATACGTCGTCATCATCGGGGCGGCAGTCGGGAAAACGATCTACCAAATTGTAAAAAATAAGCGGAAACAAAAGGGCTCTTGACAAATTCTTTCATTTATGGTAAAATATTCACAAATCCAAACGGAAACGGAGAAAGTGATGGCAGGATCCCGAAAAAACAGGATGTACGGCGCGGCGCTTACCCTTGTTGCGGTAATTTGCGGCGCGCTTTTTTCTACGGCGGTGCATGCGCATGCCGCAGAGCATTCTTCCGTACTCGCCGAAACCTATACGGCGCAGACACAGCTCGTCGATCCGCCGACCGTCGTCTGCGATGTAAATTCGGCCGAAACGCTTGAAAAAATTCTTTCGTCCGTCGGCGGGGAGCGGCCTTCCAATGCAATTTTCCGCATGAATGCCGCGGCTCAGATCGTAGACGAATACGGGACCGTGTTCGGCGGCTTCGTGGAAATTTACAAAAAGATCGAGGGGAAGATCATTCCCGTCGTCTCCATCTCGGCGCAGGCGGAAGCGGACGCGCTCGTAATCTTTCTCACGGAAGAAATCGAGATCCTCGACATTGCGATCCTCGGCGCGCCCGAACTCGTGAAGAGCGTGCGGGAACGGTGCCCGTCCATACGAGGTATCATAAGGGTTTCGGACATGGGTGCCTACGAATGCGTCAAAACCGCGTCCATGAGCCGTGCGGGAACGATCTTGCTTCCCTTGAAAGACGCGACATATGATACCGTAACATACATTCAGAGCCGCTTTAAGGCGGTCTGGACGGAAGCGGGAGACGAAATGGACGTCCGCGCCTCTATCACGAGCGGCGCATACGGGATCGTCGCAGAGGCCTCGTCTACGATGTATACGGGACGTTTCCCCCCACCCATGCCCGCATGCCCTTCAACGTTGCCCACCGCGGACTCCCGACAACGCACAACGAAAATTCTGTCAGCGGCACGCGCGCGGCGATCGAGGCGGGCGCAACGCATGTGGAGCTGGACGGCATGCTCACAACGGACGGAGAGATCGTGATGATGCACGACGACAGCATCGCGCGCACGTCGGACGGCGCGGGAAACATCGAATCTATGACATTGGAGCAAGTGAAGCGCGCAAGGCTCGATCTGTTTCAGCCGCGGGAGGAGATCCCCACCTTAAAGGAGATCATTCCCCTCTTCGCGGACTCGGACGCGGTGCTCGTCTTTGAGATCAAGTCAAAGGGAACGGACATCGTGACGCGGCTTAAAGAGATCCTCGACGAGACGAATTTTTATGAACATATCGTCGTCATTGCCTTCGGATACCCCGCGCTCGAGCGCATGCAGCGGGAGCTTCCCGAGGTGCCGACGGCGGACCTCAACCGATATACCGAAGGGAACTTTGCGGACATGCTCCCCACGCTCGGAGAATACAACTGCGCGATCAGCACGAACGGCTCCTCAACAAAGACGTTCAACGAAAACTATCTGCGGGACAGGGGGATCATCGGCTGGTATTGGACGCAGGAGACCGAGGCGAGCGTGGACGCGGCGTTCGAAAAGGGTCTTATGGGGCTTACAAACAACGTCGGCGCCTATTTCGGCGGAAAAGAGGAGATTTTCAGGGTCGTCCGCGGGGACGCCATCCGCACCGAAAAAGAGCTCTCCATAGGCGATGAGATCGACGTCATGACCGTCCGCTACAACGGAGAGATGGAACTCACGAAGGGCACGGTCGGCTATCTTGCCGACCGCGGGGGATATTACGACGTGATCGCGGAATATGACGCGGGGGAAACGGTCTATTTCACCCCCGTATTCCGGGTAGACAAAGCGTTTGCGGCGGCGGAAGAGCCGAAAGAGACGGGCGGAGGCTGTGCGGGAAGCCTTTCCTTCGCAGGAGGAGGCGTACTTGCCGCCGCGCTTTTGCTTGCCGCGCCGCTTGTCGTTCTGATCAAACGCAGGGAGAGATAATGCCGAAGTGCCGGAGCCGCGGGAAGAGGCATCAGAGCAACCGCCGCAAAAGCGTTTGCCTTTTTTCTGCGGATATGATATAGTATTCCATATGGACGAGCGGCAACAGGACATAGAGGAAGAGGCGCCCATCGAAGCGCCCCAAAAAGATCAGAGCCTCAAAGGATGGTGGATCAAAACCATCCTTATGCTTTTGCTCGTCGCATTTTCGGTCTTTATCCTCTTCGAGCTCGGCAGCTATCTTACGGGAGACGTCCCGCAGCTCACTTTCCATGAACTTCTCCGCACGGTCGACTATCCCCTCTTCGCGCTGCTCCTCGGCGTAATTTTGCTCTATATCGCCGTGGAGAGCGGGAAATACGCCTATATGCTCAAAGTGCAGACGGGGAAATTCCGCTTCCGCGTCGCCGTCAAGACGATGTTCCTCGGGAAATACTACGACGGCATCACCCCCCTTTCCACAGGCGGCCAACCCTTTCAGATCTATTATCTGCACAAGAAAAAGATCGGGCGCGGCGCGGCGGGCGCGATCCCCGTGATGCGGTACCTCGTAAGTATCACCTTCCTCTCGATCCTGTCTGCGGTGCTCCTTAGCATTACGCCCCTGTATGTGCCGCAGAGCACGGTCAACCGCACCGTGCTCATCATCTCGTGGGTCTCGCTCGGCATCAACGTGCTTTTCCCGACGGCGATCCTGCTCTTTTCGGTCTTTCCCAAGACGGGGAAGAAGGTCTCGCTGTTATTGATCGGCCTGCTTGCAAAATTGCATATCGTCAAAAAAAAGGAAGCGGCGCAGCTCAAAGCAATACGCTTCATCAGCGATTACAGCCGTACGCTCCGCCGTTTCGGCAAGGAACTTTGGAAATATATTCCCCTCTATCTTCTGTGTATCATCGAAAGTCTGCTCTTTGTGACGATCCCGTTTTTTGTCGTCATCGCGGTCGCAAACGTTACGCCGAGCGTGGAGCTTGCCGTGCAGATCGCCTGCCTCGTCATTATTTCGCGGTATACGGCGCTGCTCATTCCCACCCCCGGAAATACGGGTGCGCTCGAAGTGGCGAGCTCCCTCGTCTTTATCACCGTCTCGGGGATCGAACCCGTCATCGGGTGGACGATCCTCGTCTGGCGGTTTTTCACCTATTACGTCTATATCCTCTCCGGGATCGGCATCAGTATCTTCGAGATCATACGGGGCGCAGTGCGAAACAGACGGGCGCGGAACGCCCTAAACAGTCCATAAAAAACCAACCGCCGAGGGGAAACTCCTTCGGCGGTTTTGTATTTTCTATAACGGAACGAGCGTCGGGGTGGCTTTCCCGCAATGCAGGACGAGATAACAGTAACTCGGGTCGGCATAGGCGCCGAGAGACCCGGGATTGACGCACAGAACGCCGTTGACCGTCTCGACGGAGGCGACGTGCGTATGCCCGTACAGGGCGATGTCGCAGTCCTTCTCCTTCGCCCGCAGGGCGAGCCGTTCGAGCCCACTCTTTACCCCGTAGCGGTGCCCGTGACAGCACAGAATGCGCATGCCCTCCGCCTCGATGACGCACTCCTCTTCGCCGTAGGCAAAGTCGCAATTCCCGCGCATAACGTAACATTTTTCGGGAAAGGCGTCAACGGCGGAACGCATGTCAGCGGAGCCGTCGCCGAGGTGGACGATATAGTCGTTTTCGGAAAAGAGGGGTCTTACCCGGTCGACCGCCCCCCTTCTGCCGTGGGAATCGGAGAGGACGACAAACGTTTTCACAGTTGCTCCTTCAAGGCGGCGAGCGCGCGCCCGCGATGGGACACGCTGTTCTTTTCCGCTTCTGCCGCCTCCGCAAAGGTCATGCCGAGATCGTCGGAGAGGAAGAGCGGATCGTACCCGAACCCACCCGCGCCCCGCGCCTCATGCAGGATCGAGCCGTAGGTACGCCCCTCGGCGGTCAGTTCTCTGCCGTCGGGGAACACCAGCGCGACGGCACAGCAAAAATGGGCACGGCGATCCTCTGTATTTCCCAACTTTTCCAGAAGAAGGGCGCGGTTGCCCGTATCTCCCTTCCCCGAAAAACGGGCGCTGAAAATCCCGGGGGCGCCGCCGAGGGCGTCCACGCAGAGCCCCGAATCGTCCGCAAGGGCGGGAAGCGAGGTCGCCTCTGCGACGGCACGCGCCTTGATGAGAGCATTTTCGAGAAAGGTGCTCCCCGTCTCTTCCGGTTCGCCGAAGAACCCCGCCTCGGCGGCGGATAACACTTCGAACCCGCCGAGGATCTCTCTGATCTCTTTGAGTTTATGGGCATTGCCCGTTGCAGCTACAATTTTCATCATTTTTTCCTTTTGGGGTTCAATTTGCAGGGCGTATGAAGCCCTACCCCCCTGGGGGGAGGGTGGATTTGCGTAGCAAAGACGGATGGGGGGAATTAGGTGAACATGATCCCCCCCACCACCGCCTGTGGCGGAGCCTCCCCCCGTAGGGGGTAGGCCTTTTTCTCGGCGCCCCCTTGAGGGGAAAATTTTGCATTCTGCCAAAGGTTGATAATCTTTGGCGCAAAATTTTCTTGGCATTTGCCCATATGCTCGGGCAAATGCTGACCGCCCCGCCCGCACGTTCTTTTGTAGTCGAAGGGCGGCACGAGCGGCTTTGCCGCGAAGTTACGCGGGTCTCTACCCGCATGAGACGCTGTCACCGCAGGCGACTGAAGGGGTGTCGTTCTGATCACGTCATGGTGAGCTTGTCGCCCCGCCCGCACTTCTTTTGTGCTACTAAGGGCGGCACGAGGAGCATAAGCGACGAAGTAACCATCACCTTATTTATAATGCGGTGATCCTTCGACACGCCGCAAGAACAGCGGCGGCTACTTCGCGCCAAGAACGGCGCTTGTGCCGCGCTTAGTGCAATAGAATGCGCGCGGGGCAGGATGACGCAATGAATCACCAAGAGACCGCCCTTCGTTCTGAATTACTGCGCGAAGCAAAACCACGCTTTTGCGGCAGCGCACTCAATTTGCCGAACCCCTTCGGCTTACTGTCCTGTGAAACAGAACAGGGACGGCCGAATCGCTTTTACAAGGCAAAAAAACTAACCCCTCGCTCGTATTTCTTTGCACAGCAAAGAAATCGAGCGAAACAATCGAGCGAAATATAATCAAAGGATCGCCGCCGAAAGGCCGCAGAGAATAAGCAGCGAGAGCGCGTCTACGATGGTAGTGATGAAAGGCGAGGCGACAGCCGCGGGATCGAGCTTCAACTTTTTCACAAGAAGCGGGAGCATGCACCCGACGAACTTCGCCATAATGACGGTACAAAAGAGGCCGAACGAGACGACAAGGCAGGGAATGACGGTATACCCCTCAAAGCCGAACAGCAACCTGTCGATCAGCTGTAATTTCGCAAAACAGGCGACGGAGAGCGTTGCCGAGAGCAGAAGAGAGACGCGCATCTCCTTCCATAGGACTTTCGGCGTGTCCTTCGTCGTCAGCTCTCCGAGCGCGAGCGAGCGGATGACCGTGACGGAAGCCTGCGAGCCCGAATTCCCGCCCGTATCCATCAACATGGGGACGCAGGCGAGCATCGCCGTCGTGAGCATGCTCTCGAATTTATTCAGGATCAGCCCCGTAAAGGTCGCCGAGACCAAGAGGATCAACAGCCACGGGACGCGGTTTTTGTAGATCGAAAAGACGCTCGTTTTCAAATAGGGCTTCTGCGCGGGCAAAATTGCCGCCATCCTCTCGATATCCTCGGTGTTTTCCTCTTCGATGACGTCCATTGCGTCGTCGACGGTGACGATCCCGACGAGCCGTCTCTCGTCGTCCACGACGGGGATCGCAAGGAAGCCGTAATCGGAGATCTTCCGCGCGACCGCTTCCTTATCGTCCTTGGTGTTGACGTAGATGACGTTATCCTCCATGATCTCGGCGATCTGCGCCTCTTTTTTGGCGAGCATGAGATCTTTCGCGGTGACGAGCCCGATGAGCTTATTGGACGTATCCGTCACATAACAGGTATAGATCGTCTCCTTGTCGATCGCCGTCTCGCGGATGCGGTCGAACGCCCGTTCCACAGTCATATCGGGCAGGAAGCGCACGAATTCGATCGTCATGATGCTTCCCGCGCTGTCCTTGGGATACTTCAAAATTTCATTGATATAGGCGCGGGTCTCGCTGTCGCTCTGCGCAAGGAGACGCTTGACGACGTTTGCGGGCATTTCCTCGATGAGGTCGACGGTATCGTCGAGGAAGAGCTCGTCCATGACCGCCTTGACTTCCTTATCGGTCAGTTTTTTGAGGAGCTTTTCCTGCGTATCGCTCTCGATCTCGACGAACATCTGCGCCGCAAGATCCTTGGGCAGGATCCGGAAGAGCAAGGGAAGGTCCTCTTCCTTGACGCTCTCGAAGATCTCCGCGAGGTCGATCTCGTTCATCGAGGACAGAATGGGCTTTAAGACGGAGAACTTTTTCTCCTCGAGAAGGGCGAGGATCTCCTCCTCTTCCGCGATCCGCCGCGCGGCGGTCTCGGGCATATCTTCGATAATATCGACGGTATCCTCGACGGAGACGTCCTCCATCACCTCTTGAAGTTCGTCGTCGTGCAATCCCTCGACGATCTTTTCCTGCACGGGCGCGTCGAGAAGCACGATGATCCCGGCGAGGGTATCGCTCTCGAGCGCGCGGGCAAGGGGGACGAGATCCTCCCCCGCCTCGGATAAAATTTGCGCCGCCTCTTCGGGAGATATTTTCTCGAGAAGTTCGGCGGCGGACTCGTAATCTTTTGCAGCAAGAAGCTGCTTGATCTCATCAGACATGATCCACCTCCGCAGTTTTGGAAAGAAGTTCAAACACGCAGACGCGGAAACAGCCCCGTACTATGCGGAACATGCCGCAAAATACGGAGATTCCCATGCGTCCACGCGGCTACTTCGTCCTTTCACGGCTTTTTCCTCCTTGTTTTTTTTTGCGATAGTCCTCTCGGCGACCCTTGAGGGGGTGTCGTTCAAAATCGCATGACACCTTTTTTATTATACGCACGCGGCGCAAAAAAGTCAATCGTTTTCAGTTTCTTCCAAGGGGACGAACCTGCCCTTTTCGCAGTCGTAGAGCCCCTTGTCCGTGAGTTTCAGCTTGGGAATGACGGGGAGTGCCAAAAAGGCGAGGGACATGAAGGGGTCGAAGCCCTCTTTTACCCCCATTCCGCGGGCATAGCCTTCCATTTCCCCGACGCGGCGGACGACTTCCTCCGCGGGCGCGGAGCTCATGAGCCCCGCGATATCGAGTGCAAAAACTTCTTCCCTCTCACTGCTGACAAGCGCCATTCCGCCGCCCGCCTCTTTGAGAAGCGCAACAACGCGCGCCATTGCGCCGTCGTCGTCCCCGATGACGATAAGATTATGGCTGTCGTGCGCGACGGTGATGCCGATCGCGCCGCCCTTGAAGCCGAAGCCCTTGACGAGCCCGAGCCCGATGCGTCCCGTCGCGAAGTGCCGCTCTACGACGGCGAGTTTGAGAAGATCGCTCCCCTTCACGCAAAGCTCGCCTTGGGGAACGTCGCAGAGGACTTCGGACGTATAGAGCGAGCGCGGGGTCATTCCGATGGCGCGGACCGTGCCGCCCTTTGTCACGATCTTGAAGTCCGAAGGACAGACGTCCTTTACATGCACGGTATTTTGAACTGCGGCGGGCAGATAGCGGGAAGCGCTCTCAAAGAGCGGTTTCCCCCCTTCGGCGACCTTAACGCCCCGCTTCCACACGCAATGAACGGAGAAATCAACGAGGTCGTCAATGAGTATCATGTCCGCAAAGTACCCGGGCGCGATCGCGCCGAGGTCTCGGACATGGTAGCAGGTTGCGGGGTTGATCGTTGCCATGGGTATCGCGTAGCGCGCGGGAAGTCCCGCCTTGACAAGACGGGCGAGCGCGCCGTTGATATGCCCGCGGCTCAAATCCTCGGCATGCTTATCATCCGAGCAGAGAAGGAAGGAGCGGAAGTTATACCCGTCCACCGCCGCCACTCCCTCGGAGACGCTTTCCGTCGAAGAGCCGACGCGGATCATCACATACATGCCGCGCGCCGCCTTCTCCCGAAACTCTTCCGCGGTGAGGCATTCGTGGTCGGTCTTGATCCCCGCGCAGAGATAGGCGCCGAGAGCGGCTCCCGTGAGCGCGGGCGCATGGCCGTCCACGATTTTCCCTTCTTTCTTTGCCGCCTCTAATTTTCTCAAAACGTCGCCGTCGCACCCGAGGACGCCCGGGAAATTCATCATTTCGCCGAGGCCCGAAAAGAGATCCCTTCCGAGCTCCTCTTCCGTCTCCCTGCCGTCGATGCGCGCGCCGCTCGTTTCGAACGGGGTCGCGGGAACGCAGGAAGGAAGCTGCATCAGCACATCGAGCACGGGCGCGCCGTCCTTTGTCACTCTTCCGAGCGCCTCTTTGATGTACTCCGCCCCGCCGATGCCGCAGACGTTGACGATCTCATGCGGGTCGGCGACGACCGTCCCCGTTCCGTGCGGCACGGCAAGCGCCGTGAACGCCTCGGGGGAGAGCATACTGCTCTCGACATGGATATGCGACTCGAAAAAACTCGGCAGAAGATATCTTCCCCCGCCGTCATAGATCTCCTTTCCCTCGTAATCGCCGATCCCGACGATCTTCCCGTCCGCAACGCCGACGCTGCCCGTCTCGGTCTCCCCCGTAAAAACGTTGAACACCTTGACGTTTTTGACAACAAGGTCGCATTTCTCCCGCCCCAAGGCGCAATCAATGAGGTGTTTCATGCCTTCATTGTATCATATTCGCCTTTTTTTATCAAGCAAAAGGGACAGGAAAACCTGTCCCGTCCCTTTATTTCTTTTTGAGTTCGATGTGCACTTCGTCGAGCTGTTTCTTTTCTACGGGGGAAGGCGCATTCATGAGCAGATCCCGCGCCTTGGCGTTCATGGGGAAGGGAATGACTTCGCGGATATTCGTCGTATCTGCGATGAGCATCACCATTCTGTCCACCCCGGGCGCGACGCCCGCGTGCGGAGGAGCGCCGTATTCGAACGCCTGATAGAGGGCGGGGAATTTCTTCACGACTTCCTCTTTCCCGAGCCCGACGAGCGAAAACGCTTTGAGCATGATCTCGGGGTCGTGGTTGCGCACCGCGCCCGAACTAAGTTCCACGCCGTTGCAGACGATGTCGTACTGATATGCCAGAATTTTCAGGGGATCCTGTTCAAACGCCTTCATCCCGCCCTGCGGCATGGAGAAAGGATTGTGGCAGAATTCGAGCTGCCCGCTCTCCTCGCCGATCTCGTACATGGGGAAATCGACGATCCAGCAGAACCTGTATACGTTCTTTTCGAGAAGGTCGAGCCCCACCCCGAGCATTGTCCGGAGGATCCCCGCACGCTTTTGAACGGTTTGGAGCTTGTCCTCCGCGACGAGCGCGACGAACGCGTCTTTTTCGACGCCGAGCGATGTTTTCCATGCCCCGGCGTTTTCGGCGACGAACTTCGCGATCCCGCCCGCGGGCGCGCCGTTCTCGTCGAGTTTGAACCAATACATCGCGCCGCCTTCCGTCTTGATCTTGAACTCTTCCGCCGTCTTATCGATCCACTTTCTGGGCACATTCACGCCGCTGACGACGATCGCCTTGACGCGCTTCCCCCCCATGAGGGGTTCGAACCCGCAGCCTGCCGCAAGCTCGGTCACATCCGTGATGAGGAGCGGGTTGCGCAGATCCGGCTTGTCGGAACCGTAGACGTCCAGCGCGGTGAGATAGGGAATGCGGCGGAAGGGCGGCTTGTCCGCTTCCCAGCCGCTGTATTTTGCGAACACGGGCGGAAGCACCTTTTCGAGCACGGCGAACACGTCCTCCTGTTCCGCAAACGCCATTTCGATATCGAGCTGATAAAATTCGCCCGGGGAACGGTCTGCCCTCGCGTCCTCGTCGCGGAAACAGGGCGCGATCTGGAAATATTTATCGAAGCCCGAGCACATCAAGAGCTGTTTATACTGCTGGGGAGCCTGCGGGAGCGCATAGAACTCTCCCGGATAAATGCGGCTGGGGACGATGTAATCCCGCGCCCCCTCGGGCGAGGAGCTCGTGAGAATGGGCGTGGAGATCTCCATGAAGCCCTGCTCGGTCATGAGCCGTCTCAAATCCGCAACGATCTTCGAGCGCAGAACGATCTTGTCGCGCACGGCGGGATTGCGGAGGTCGAGGAACCGGTAGCGAAGGCGGGCGTCCTCCCCCGCTTCGACGGAATGGGAGACTTCAAAGGGAAGCGCCTGCGTCATGCGCCTGCCGAGGACTTCCACCTTTTCGGGGATGATCTCGATGAGTCCCGTGGGGAGCTTCTCGTTGGGCGAAGAGCGGAGCGCAACGGTCCCCTCGACAGAGACGGTGGACTCGGTGGGAATGTCGCGGAGCTGCGAAATGCAGGGCTCGGCTTCCGCGACGACCTGCGTCGTGCCGTAGAAATCCCGCAGAACGGCGAAAAGAAGGCCGCCCTTGTCGCGCTTGCTGTCCAGCCAGCCGGCAATTTTGACCTTCTTGCCCACGTCGGACGCGCGCAATTCGTTACAGTTATGTGTTCTGAATGACATATTGTTACCTGTCTCAAAAAAATTTTCCTTTATTGTATGCCATTGTTCCCGAAAAGTCAAGTTTTTGACCGATCTTTTTCGTCCTCTTCCTCCTCTATGGCGATCTCGCGCACGTCCTTCCCGTGTTTTTTCGCATAGGTGACGGCGTTATACGCCCCGCCGAACGGAAAGACGACTCCCGACAGGATAACGTCCGCCTTTTTTACGAGCAATTTGTTCGTCTCGACGATCGCATACTGCGGCGGCACCTTCCGTTCCAGAAGATAGACGGAATCGTCAAAACAGGGCGGAAGCCAAAATTCTCCGTTCGGATGATAGGAGAGCGCCATTGTCAGCCTGATCTGCGGGAACTCCGCTTTGAGTTTTTTTACGATTTCACAGCATAGAGTGTCGAAATTGCCGCGATAGCCGCTGTAAAAACAACATACGCCGCTTTCGATCAGTTCCAAGATCGCGTTTTCGATCTTTTTCTCATTGCTCGAATAGCTGTACTCCGAATGTCCGAAAAATGCGCAAGTGGCCATATCTTCACACCCCCGCATTAGTTTAACATATCAAACGTATGAAAGTCAAAGCGTTTTTGATATTTAACGCAAGAAAATTGCCCAAGATTTATAATGAAAAATCATGAAAGGCGTTTCTTTAACGGAAGCAGTTGGGATTCGGATCAAAGCATTGCTTCGGGAACAAAATATAACGCAATATTATCTTTGTAAGACGGGCGGCATTCCACGCGCAACGGTAAATCTTATTGTCAACGGTAGAGTCAAGTCTCCGCAAATAGATACGATTTATCAAATTGCCGCGACGCTCGGCATATCATTACAGGAATTTTTCGACGATCCGATTTTTGATGAAGTCACAGATTAAAGCCCGTCTCCGCGAGACGGGCTTTTCCTTATTTTTCGCACATGCCCCCTCCCAAGGAGGGGGGTAGGGGGGTGGGCAAGAGGCTGCCCCCTTCAAAGGGGGCGGCTCCGCCGTAGGCGGTGGTGGGGGAACCTGCCCCCTTTGAAGGGGGCGGGTGGCACGCAAAGCGCGTCAGGTGGGGGTTGCCCCCCATTTACCTTATTCCCCCCATCCGTCACGGCTTGCGCCGTGCCACCCTCCCCCCAGAGGGGGTAGGGCTTGGGACATCCGCATCACCCTCACCGCAAAATCACCAAATTCTTTTTCGCTCTTGTGATGGCAGCTTCATATGCAAATTTCAGACGGAAATCATCTAAATCACTTGACATAGACATATTTTTATCTATATAATGAAAACAAAACGAAATATTGGAGAAAAAAATGCACAAATGCCGAAACTGCGGAACAGAATTCGACAGTAAATTCTGCCCCGAATGCGGGACGCCCGCGCCGCCCGACTTTTGTCCCAACTGCGGCACGTCGCTTTTGCGCGGACACAAATTCTGCCCCAATTGCGGCACGTCTGTCGGCGCCTTCCCGCCCAAACCCGCAAGAGAGCCTGACCCCATCGAGCAAAAACCCGCTCCCGCACCCAAAAAGCCGCGCAGTACGGTCTCCCCCGTGGCGATGAAGGTCTGCACTCTCCTGCCCTATGCGCCGTCCTTGCTATTTGCGCTGTTCTCCGTGCTTCTCTTTCTGATGCTCCTCGGTTCTGCCGCTACGACGTTCGGCATAGGGCTCGAAAGCATCTACGGTTTCGCATCCCTTGCGGGTATGGCGTCCGACGGCAACGCCGCGCTCGCCGCCGAGGGTGAGACGGGGTTTGAAGGCATGGCCTTGGCCGTGGGGTTATGTATCGGGCTCATCGTGTGTGCCGTACTCGGCATCATCCTCGCCGCCGCCGCCGTCGCATTCCGTTGCTATGTCCCGCTTCGCGTCAAAAAAATAAGAAAAGTGCGCATCTGCACACTTTTCGAAGCGGGCATCTGCATCTTTTACTTCATCGATTTCCTGCTCAGCTGTATCCTCTGCGGCGCGGTAAGCGACCCCGTCACATCTCCCGGGTCGGGCACCGTCTGCGTGCTTGTATTCTCCCTGCTCTTTGGATTGTGCACCGCGGCGGCGATCATTCTGCAAAAATTTCTGGTGAGGATCTTCCCCATCGAAATGGCGGAGATCGAGCGCGTCAAGGCGGAATATCGTGCCGAAACAGAGCCGCCCGTCCCGCCCGAAAAGGAACTCGTCAAACCGCAATATAATTTCAAGGAATGCCCCGCCGAGCTTCAGATGAAAATCGAAAAAAATGCGAGAGCGAGGAACCTGATCATCATCTTCTCCGTCATCATATTTATGCTGTTGCGCTGTTTGCGCTATTGCTTATTCCCGAGTTTCGAAACGCTGTTTCGCTTGCCCGAATCTGTCGGGGAAATGCTCGGAATGGGATATTTCACGCCCACGCAAATACTGCCGTCCTCTTGGCTCATGTGGCCTGCTACCCTCTTCGGCGGCCCGGAAAATTTTGAGTACCTGACATATTACCTTTGGGGCCTTTGGGGCATCTATGTCCTGCTCACCATCATCCTCGGCAGTATCTTCGGCAAAAAGTACTATCGAAAGCCGCATTCGCCGAACTTCAATTGGAGGAGCAAAAAAGCATGGTCAAGGAAGTGGTCCCTTTGGACTGTCGCCTTTGTCTTTGTCTTTATTTACCATTTCTTCTTCTGCTACGAGACCATCTTTTACGGAGCATTTGCCCATTATGGGTCCGAACCTGACTTCGGCGACATCAATGCCATATATGCGTACATATACACGGCGTTGTGCTTTGCATATATGATCGCGTTTATGGTCTTAGCGCGCAAGAATACACGCAAGAGAAAAAATCTTTCCCTCGCAATCTGCGGCGCCAATTTCCCGTGGAAGATCCCTGCTCTGAAAGAGCAATACTTCGCAGATGAGCAGCGCTACATCGCCGAGCGAAGAGTCTGGAAGGCATACTGCCGCGCCCTCGCCTATTACGAAGAGGGCATCCCCCATAAGACTTGATCTATGCGATCCCCCTTCCTGCGGTGCAGGCAGGGGGATTTTTTTGTCATTCTTGGGTCATATTGAGCCGAGAAAGCCCCCGTCACCGCAAAATCACCAAATTCTTTTTCGCTCTTGTGATGGCGGTATACAGCCACTGTCTGCCGTCCGAAAAGAGACGGCTCTCGTCGAGAACGACGACAAACCCGTATTCCGACCCCTGCGCCTTGTGGCAGGTGACGGCATAGGCGAACTCAAAACGGCAGACGGTATCCTCTCTTCTCACGCGCGCCGAGCGGAGCGCGCCGAGATTGTCCTCATGCACGAGCCTTCCGTCCGCAAGCAGGCATGCCTTCGCGCCGTAGCCGTGAAAATAGCGTCCCGCCGTAAAAACTCCCGCGTCAAAGGGAAGATTTTTGACCGGTTTCGTCAGAAAATCGGCGCAAAAGTCGAGCATGCCCAGCCCGTCCTCTCCCTCGCGGACGTCGTAGCATTTGCCGATGATCCCGTTGACGAGGTGAAAGTTCCCCTCCTCGTCGAGAGGTTTCGACCAGTCGTTGAGGGTGCAGATGAGTTTTTCGCCGTCGATGGGAAGAAGCGACCCTTCCGCAATGCCGAGATGGGTGCGGATCTCCCTGTTGAGGCGGGCGCGGGAGCTGTTCGTGCCGACGATGACTTGATCGCACTCCAAAAACAATTTTTTCCGCTGCTCCCGCGAGAGCGAATTTTTGGGGATCACGGCGGCGTTTTCGCCGTATCTCCCATACGGCAGAAACTCCCCTGCGCGCACCCGTTCCGCCATGCGGATGATGGGGTCGTCCCGCTCCTGACGGACGATTTGTTTGAGGGTGATCACGGGCATGGTCATGAGAGAATTGCTCCCGTTGACGGGCGGAAGCTGTGCGCTGTCCCCGCAGAAGAGGCACTTGATCCCGAACGATAAGAGGTCTTTCAGGAGCTCGTCCGAAACCATGGACGTCTCGTCCACGACGATGAGACGGATATCCTTGGGCAGGGACTCCTTCAAGACGAAGCGCAGAAAGCGTTCGGAGATGACTTCGCCGTTTTCGTCCACTTCGATGTCCTCTTCCCGCGTGTAGATGAGGCTGTGCACCGTGCTTGCGGGCGTCCCGCCGCGGATGAGCACGGAAGCCGCCTTCCCCGTGGGGGCGACAAAGACGGCGCTCTCCCCCGGGACAAGCCCCATCTTGCGTACGATATAGTCCACGAGAAAGGTCTTTCCCGTGCCCGCGTAGCCGCAGAGGACGAAGATCTGCGTATTCAGGTGAAAAAACCACTCCTCGATGAGTTCGGCGGCTTCGCTCTGGTCGTCCGTAAGGACAGGGATCGCCGCAAGTTCTTCTTTCATGCCCGTATTATAGCATACGCCGCGCAAAAATGCAAACATTCGTTCTGTGTTTTTGAAAAAAATATGTTTTGCGCAGCGGGGAGCGTTCCATTGGCTTCCGCCCCGCGTCATTCTGAACGAATGTGAAGAATCCCGAAGATGAAAATTCGGACTTCGTTCTTTGGGATCCTTCGGGAATTGCAATTCGGACTGCGTAAAGCGTTTTCGGCTCAGGATGACGCGGTAAACCCTTGCTCCGCCCCCTTCAAAGGGGGCAGGTCCTGCCCCCTCCCAAGGAGGGGGACTAAGGGGGTGGGCAAGGATTCTAAATACAAAAATCCCGCCCATACGGGCGGGACGGTTATCCCTCTTCGACGATCTGTTCCAAAATTTCCGCGGCGCACGCGACGAGTTCGGCGCACGGTCTCTTTTTATAATATCCTTCCGTGCGCGGCTCCGCTTGCGGCGATTTGTCCGTGACGATCCCCGCGCCCGTCAAAAGCTGTCCGCATTGATAGCTGCCGTTTTGCTCCTTGAAGCGCATGGCAAGCTTCTGCACGAGGGCGTAGATCTCGCTCTTGCTCTTTTCGGGGAAGATCAGCCCCAAGGCGACCGCGCCGCCCGTCACCGCGCCGCAGGTCTCCCTCAACCTTCCGAGCCCGCCGCCGAGCGCTACCGTCGCCCGTTTGATGCTCTCCGCGGGCAAGTCGATCCTGTCCGCAAACGCAAGCGCGACGGCTTGCGCGCAGTTACATCCTTCCTTAAAGTATTCCTTTGCCCGTTCCGACGCCGACATGTCCGCCTCCTTTTCATCAGTGTAACACGCCGCCGTCCTTCTGTCAAGGCATTCTGAAATTCGCATGCAACATGGTGCCGAAAAGATTATAATCCATGCGGATCGCGCCCTTTTCATAGGGGAAGGAGAAGGACGCCGTCCTCATCCCCTGCTTTCCCGTAAAGGTGATCCTACCCTTTTCGGGATCCACGGAGTAATTCCCCGTATAGCCCCCCTCGTTGCCGTCCACCGTTCTGTACGAGAGCGCATAGCTTCCGTCATGGCGGAGTTCGAGCGAGAGTTTTTCAAACTCTTCCGTCATATCCTTGCCGCCCAGCGCGATCTCTTCGCATTCGTAAAAGCCCGTATAGGGTCTCGTGAGGTCGCTAAGCGTCCCCATCTCCTCCGCGTCGCATGCGGTAAGGGAGAGCGCAGCCGCGAGCAGCAAAAACGCCGCTAAAATTTTATGCTTCATACCCGAAATTATGGACGATTGCGCATAAAAACATTCCATCCGTATTTTTTCGGGTGCGGCTAAAAAACAATATGAAAATAGTTTGTAAAAACTTTTCTAAAATGCTATAATGGGAAAGATCATACGGAGAAAATCTTATGCGCATCAAGTGGTACGGCACGGCTTCGCTGCTCCTCGAAAGCGGGGAGGACAGGATCCTCATCGACCCTTACTTGAAAAACTTCAATCCGAAACTGTTCCGCGTCCCCATGGAAGAGGCGAGATCGGTCTGCGCGATCCTCATCACCCATCCCCATCTCGACCATTTTGCGGATATCGCGGCATTTACGGAAAATTCGGCGATCCCCGTGTTCGTCTCGCAGAACGGGATCGATCACGCAACGCGGCTGGGGATCGATACGGACGGCATGATCGCCTATGCCGTCAACGAGGAGATCAAGCTCGGCAATTTCACCATCCATACATACAGGAGCAGACATTGCGTGTTCGACGCGGCGACCGTGCTCCGCGTGACCTTTTCCCCGCGCACCTGGCTCCATGCGCCCGCCGCGGTGAAACTTTTGAAACAGGCGAGCAAATTCAAGCTCCATGACGACATCTTTGCCCTGCACATCTCGGACGGAGAAAAAGCGGTCGTCGTGCTCGGCTCCGCGGGCATAGACGAGGACACCGTCTATCCGCAGGGCGCGGATCTTCTCGTATTCCCCCATCAGGGGCGGAGCCGCATGCACAAATATATGGTGAAATTTTTAGAGGCGTTCCGTCCCAACGCCGTCATGGCGGATCATTTCGACGACGCCTTTCCACCGCTCACCCATCGGGAAAATCTCAAACATTTTGTCCCGACCGTCAAAAAAATTCTCCCCGACGCCGCGGCGATCATTCCGCAGGAGGGAGAATGGTACGAAATCTAAATATTTACGAGGGAGACTTCCTCTTCGCGCTCTGCGCACAGGCAGAGGATATGATCCCCGATCGCAATATGCTTTAAGAATACCTTTTGCGGCGCGTCCTTGTAGAAAAGGACGCCCTTTTCATATACGAGAGCGGGAAGAAGGCGGGCGAGCGTATCGCCGAGATATTTGACGTATGCCTCCTTCGCCGTCCAAAGTTCGAAAAAATCCTCCTCTTTTTCGGCGGGCGTCAAGCGTGAGAGGAGCGCGTCCGTCTTGCGGGACCTGCGTTTTTCGGCGTCGAGCCCCACCTTTTGCGTCCCGACCGCAACGGCCATGAGCCCGTCCGTATGGGTGAGGCTGAACTCCGCCTCGCCCCCTTCGAGATATGGCTTGCCGTTTTTCGTGAAGAGGATCTCCGACGTCCCGCCGTGCCTTATAAGGACTTTTTTGAGGAATTCCCCTCTTTCGGCTCTCTCCGTCGTGTAGTAGATAACCATAGGCCGATTATACCACAGTTTGGCGGATTTGTAAAGAGCTCGGCGCGGGAGTAAGGGCTTCCGCGCACCGCGTCATCCTGAACTGCACTCCGCGAGCAACCGCGTCATCCTGAACCCCCTACGAGCGGAAGCAAGGGGGGCGGCGTCATTCTGAGCGTAGCGAAGAATCCCGAAGAACGGAGTCTGAATATCGTCCGCTCTACTCCCTGTCGCCCCTTTCAGGGGAGATGTCGCGAGCTTGCGAGTGACAGAGGATCTTGTCGCCCCTCTTAGGGGAGATGTCACGAGCTTGCGAGTGACAGAGGGGTTTCCGAAACCCCTTTCCCCTCACTACGTTCGGGGACTTCCCCTAAGAGGGGCAGCGAGAACCCTATCCCCGCTACGCGGGTACTTCCCCTAAGAGGGGAAGCGAGGGGGACGACCGCGTCATCCTGAACCCCCGTAGGGGGTGAAGGATCCCGAAGAACGAAGTCCGAACTTTTTACTTCCCCTTGACCCTTGCGACGTCGATGTTATCCTTCTTTCTGTCGGAAAGTGCCTTGACAGGGTGCTCCTTGTTCTGGATACGGTAGTCGTACTTGAACGCCGAAATGGCCTTGTCGATGACGACGTGGGTCCCCACCGTCTTGGGATCCCCGTTGATTTTTGCATTGTAACCGAAATAGCGGAACTTATCGGGCACCTTTTCGAGCTCCTCCCAGCCCTCTTCAACGCCCGTGAGCCGAACGCTCTTCAAAATCTCCCTCACATACTCCTTCTGCGAGCGGAATTTCAAGAGCTGAGGGAACTCCCCGCCCTCGGGCAGAACCTGCTGCCAGACCTTCCCCTCGTACGTCCTCAAAAGATCTGCCGCCTCGTGGAGGTGGGCGACTTCTTCCTCGAAGTGCATCTCCCAGATCTTCTTGATCCGCTCGTCCTTTTCGTCCTCATAACACGAATAATAGAGATACGCTTCGGTGTACTCGTTCATGAGAAGGCACTCGTAAGGGGTCGCCGTGGGGTCTTTAAGGCAGCCGTAGCCCGTGACGTGCTGTTCCTCGATCATGGCGATCTCGTTATAGAGCTTTCTCCCCAGGGGGGAGGCATAGAGATTGGCGACGTTCATATAGAAATTCATCGTCTGCTGCTCCGCGCCGGTGATGATGTTGACGTTGAGCTTTGTCTTGACGTCGTTCAGATAATTGTTGAGGTAGAAATTCACGTCGTCGTGCGGGTGGCGGTACTCCGCGACGGTGGGACGTCCCGGCATGATCTCGGTATAGTCCCCGACGAGCTTGGCGGGATCCCCCGCTTTTTCGAGCTCCATGAGGTCGGAGTAGCGGTAGAGGTGGTCGAAATCTTCGAGGAGCGCGAAGTCGAGCTGTTTCTTCACATAGCTGTTCTTTTCGGTGACGGCAAGATTGGCGGTGAGATCGACGGCGAGCTGTTCATAGCCGATCGTGTGTTCGATGATGCTCTCATTTGCGGGTTTGAGGCTGGCGACACGTTTTTGCTGGATCTGCTCCCCGCGGCGCATGTAGGCGAGACGGCGGCGGACGTCGTTGTTCGCACACATGCGGGTGAAAGAGTTGGAGAGCCGCACCGATTCGAACTCCGTCCCGGACATGAGGATGACCCGAAGGCGGGTATAGGGATCGACTTCATTCTTATTGTAGGGTTTGACGAGCACATTCTTCCATGTCGTAAAAATCTTGTCCGCCTTTTGCGGCTTGCATTCAAACGGATTCATTTGAACCTCCTTGCGTTTTTTATGCACGAGTCAGAAAAGAAGTATTCCTGCGATTGCAAATTGCCGAAAAAGTTGTTATAATAGAAAAAAGCTGCCCCGCGTCATTCTGAATCCCCGTAGGGATGAAGAATCCCGAGGATGAAAGTTCGGACTCCGTACTTCGGGATCCTTCGGGCTTCGCCCTCAGGATGACGCAGCATTACCCCCCACCACCGCCTGCGGCGGAGCCGTCTCGGGCAGGTAGCGTCCTGCCCTACTTCGCCCTACGGGCTCGTGCCGCGCTTAGTGTAAAAAGAATGCGCGCGGGGCGGTCACCGTTCGCGCTAGATAATGCGCTACTTCGTCGCTGACGCTCCTCGTGCCGCGCTTAGAAAAAATAAGAATGCGCGCGGGGCACTCATGTCGCAACGCGCCAAAAGTTATCAACTTTTGGCAGGACGCGTTGCTCCACCCCGTAGGGGGTAGGCCTTGGGGTCTGCCCTTCATTCTAAATCACGGCGCGTGGCAGGGTCTCCCTGCCTAAGCGCACCCCATTTGGTACCCTACGGGAACCTTAATGTCGTGTGAAACAGAACGGGGGCGGCCGAATCGCTTTAACAAGGCAAAAATCTTAACCCCTCGTTGAATTTCTTTTTGAGCATGCGCCCCAAAGGCGCAGACGAAAAAAGAAATTCAACGAAACAAAAAAAGGAGTAATTTTATGATCGGTTGTGTGATTGCAATGGACAGCGAGGCGGAGATCCTCCTCGATCAAACGGAAATCGAAAACATCAAAACTTTATTCGGAAAGACAGCGCACCTCGGAAGGGCGTTCGGGCATGAGCTCGCCCTCGTCACTTGCGGCGTGGGGAAAGTCAACGCCGCGGCGGGCGCATGCGCCGCGATTCAGATGGGCGCGGACGTCGTCCTCAACTTCGGCGTCGCGGGCGGGCTCTCCGACCGTACGGAACTTACCGAAGTCTATCTCATCGAAAAAGCGGTGCAGTACGACTTCGACCTCCACGAGATCAACGGCGTGCCCGTCGGCACCCTCGACGGCGAGACGGAGAACTTCCTGCCCCTTTTCTGTCCGAAAGGGCTCGATTTCCCCCGCCGCGCTCTGGGCACGGGAGACAGGTTCAATGACTCTCCCGCCGACCACGATCTTCTCCTTTCCCTCGGCTGCGATATCCGCGAAATGGAAGCGGGCGCGATTGCAGAGGTGTGCAAGTATGCAGGCGTGCCCTTTGTAAGCGTGAAGGCGATCTCGGACGTGTACGGCTCGGGCTCGACGACGGAGCAATTCCGCAAGAACTGCAAGCTAGCCCTTTTGAACCTGAAAGCGCACCTCAAAGAAATTTTAGAGGGGTTGGAATAAACCTATGGAAAAGATCCCTTCCTCTCAAAAAAATCACGACATCTTGCAGCCGGGTCTGCACATGTTTCCGCCCCAAAACGGCGTGACGACCTTCGATTTGAGATTCAAAAAAACCCAACGCCGGCGACTTTCTCACCCCCGACGCGCTCCATTCGGTCGAACACATGATGGCGACCATCCTTCGCAACAGCCGCGAAAAGGGCAACATCGTCTACTTCGGTCCCATGGGCTGCCGCACGGGGTTCTATCTCCTCACCGTGAATTTGGACTACGGGGAAGTCCTCGCGCTCCTGAAAGAGTGCATTCCCGTCGCGCTGTCCCTTTCCGAGGTCCCGGGCGCAAAGCGCGAGGAATGCGGGAATTATCTCGCGCACGACCTCGAAGGCGCGAAGAAAGAATTGCGGAAATATCTTGAAATTTTGGAGTCGATATGATTGATTTAGGTGATTGGAAAGAACCGCTCGCCCCCCTCTTTGCAGACGAACGGTATCACAAAATACGGGAGTTTCTCAAATACGAATACTCCCACTATATCGTTTACCCCGATATGTACGACCTCTTTAACTGTTTCCGCTATACGCCCTTTTCAAGCGTGAAGGCGGTCTTGCTCGGACAGGATCCCTATCATGAAGAGGGACAGGCGCACGGATTGTGCTTTTCGGTGCAGGACGGGATCCCCAAGCCTCCGTCCCTTGAAAATATCCTCAAAGAGTTGAAGGACGACCTCGGCTTTCCGCCGCCGAAGAGCGGAGACCTTACCAAATGGGCGAAAGAAGGCGTGCTTCTCATGAATACTTCGCTCACCGTTCGCGAGCATCAGGCAAATTCCCATGCAAACTGCGGTTGGAGCTGGTTCACCGATTCCGTCATTGAGCTTCTGAGCCGTGAAAAGGAACATCTCGTGTTTCTTTTATGGGGAGGGAACGCCCGGCGCAAGAAGCCGCTCATCGACGCAGAGAAGCATTTGATCTTGGAGTGCGCCCACCCCTCGCCCCTTTCCGCTTACAACGGATTTTTCGGGTGCAGACACTTTTCAAAGACAAACGCGTATCTGCTCTCCCACGGCCTCTCCCCCATTGATTGGGATCTTACAAAGTAAGGGGCTCCTCGGCGCCCCTCTTAGGGGAACTATCCCGAAGGTTTACAGCAACGCCCGCGGCGAATCGCCGCGGGCGTGCTGTAAAACGTTCATATCAAATCGGCTCTCAATAATCCGTTTCCCTTTTCGAGAATATTTGCGAGTTTTTCCTCATTGTCGTCGATCACGGGCAAAACTTCCCGCGTTTTCTTTGCGACAAGCCTCAAATAGATGATGTAGTTTACACCGCACAGCGCCAGGCCCGCCGCGCCAAGGACGACGCCACCGACGAGCGCGGGAACGCCCTCAAAGAGCATCACGAGGCACATCCCGCCGCCGAACATGAGCGCTGCGACGATCCCGAAGAGATAAGAAAAAATGCCCGCGGCCCGCGTCTTGGATCTCTGTAAACCGTTGATCGTATCGAACGTTGCCTCGGCTTGCCGTTCGAGTTTGTTGAGCTCCTGCTTGTGCTTTTGTTTTCTGTCCCGTTTGAGCGAGAGCGTAACGCAATCGATCGCCGATGCGGAGCTCCCCGTGATCTCCCAGCCGAACGCTTCATACATGTCCATCGCCCTCGCTTGGTCTTTCGCCTTTACCGCCACCGTCTTATACTCATAAGACACAAAATCTTTTTCCTGCATTTGATTCTCCTTACAATGAATTTTATCTCACCGTTGGACGACCGACGCGCGTTTCGGTTGACTTTCCCGTAAGACAAGTGTATCATAAATCATGATCGGCAAAATTGCAAGCGCCCGAAAGACAGGTTAGACATTCTCCCGAAAAGCGTTTGCCGAAATGAAACAAAAAAGGAGATTTTGTATCATGGATCATGCACCCGAAGAATACACCCGTCACTACATCGTCGAAGCGCTCTTCAAGCTCATGAATGCCTATGAGTACGACAAAATCAGCGTAACGGATATTGCGGAAAAGGCGGGCGTGGGCAGAGCAACGTTCTACCGCTATTTCAAACGCAAGGAAGATGTGATCGAATTCTATTTCTCGCATAACACAAAGGAGTTTTTATCCGAACAGCGGTACTACCCGAGATGCAGAGCGGACTATGTGAGGATCGCCCGCGATGTTTTCGTAAAATTTCAAAAAAACAAGGAATGTTTCAAACTCATACGGCGCGCGCATCTGGAATATCTCTATCTCGATTTTCTCAATCAGAAGATGAGCGAAATGTTCAAAGAGGAATATCCCGAAAAGAGCATGTACATGCCCTTTCTGTTTGCGGGAATGATCTTCAATGTCTCTATGGCTTGGCTTGAAAACGGATGCGCGGAACCCGCCGACCGGATCGCCGAAATGTTCGTCGAGCCGATGAATATTTTCGACGGCCAACCGTCATGACAAAAAAGCGGGATAAACTCCCGCTGCTCTTGCGTGCCCTATCCGTTTACAGAATTTCCTTAGTTTTTTCCGATTTCCTTCTTAGCGCGCCGCAGATTACTTTCTGTGATATTTCGGCGTGAACACGATGTGGAATTAACATTTCCATGGCGTGTGTACTAAACTAAATGTGTCGTTATCTTGTTTTTCAATGTAACGGTTCTCCTCTGTGTTTGTACTTTGTGTGCGGTTGCGAGCCCTCATTCAGTTTAGCACAGTGCATTTTTATTCATCCCACATAGCTACTGCTTTTTGCCCCAGCTCACCAATGGCAGAGCTTATGGAGTTCTTGTTAGACGAAAAATGAGCCGTTCTAGGCTCACTTTTTCGGTCTATTTTCCATCATAATAAAATTTATGACAAAAAAACAAATATTTCCCGATTGCCGTCGTGTAAAATTATGATTTAAGAGGTAATTATGCAAATCGGGCTTTTAACATTATGGAACGGTTATCCGATGGAAATCACTTTGCCCATCATCTGCGAACAGGACTTTCACAATAGGAAAGACACCGTTGGACATTGCTTTCATATCTACGAAGCGACCGATACAGTCCTATTTTTGTATTGCAAGCATCCTAACGGAACCACTCAAACCGCGCAGATTGATATTCACGGTTCGTGCAAACGCCAAAGCGATATTTCGATCTACATTGTGGAAATGAATGACGGACATTATTTCTTAAGAACTTACATCGACCACGATCATTGCGCGCTGTACCCTTTGCCTTTTCATCTCTAGCCCCAAAATGAGATCATAGAGAGCACAAAAGCCGTAGCTGACACAAGGGATGTGCAAAAATAATACCAGCGGATCCTTTTCTCGTGGAAATCTTCGTCTAAAGCTCTGAGGAGTCCGAATAAGATGATGCTCACTACGGAAAGAGCTACAAAAATGAATGCCGCAAGGAAAACAGAGGGCAATCCCGTAGTCCATGCGTTTTGGCCCATAACTAACAAAAAGGCATTCAGTCCGCAAACCAGCGAAAAAACCAGCGTAAATAGGAGATAGTTCGCATTCTCTCTGTTCTTCTTTTTCAGCGCTAAAATCTGATCAGATACATCCGTATTGATTCTTCCCCGAAGGTTATCCATGTTTGATCGAACTGAGTCAACCTTCTTCGTTATTTCCTCGCCGACTTGTTTCTTCATCTCCTCCATTTTAACGATGAACTTATTACATTCCGAAGAGATTGCACTTTGAATCGCTTGGGCTATAGTCGCATTCACCGCATTGGCGACGCCGCCAGCAATCTGAGCATTATTGATGACCTTGGGGACAGATTCATCCAAGGTCGTCTTTACCTTATTTGAGATATTTTGTTCGAGATTGCCGAAACGTCCGTTCCATGATTTTTGAGTTTCTATTGCAATATCGAAACTCTTTGCCAAGTCATCAAACCTGCCTTGGATTGCTTGTATTCGCGTTTTGGCCGCCTCGCCCCCTCTGCTTTCCATCGTTCCAAGCAATGTTCTAAGCTCCTCAATCCCTTGCGAAACTTCGTTCCTGAATTGAACAAAGACTTTTTGAACATCCGTGGAAATATCTTCTTTTGTTTGACGATGCAAAGACTGCGTAACAGTTTCGCTTTCATCAATCGCATTGGAAAGATTGCCTAATTGCCCATAAACCTGCTCCAATTGACCTGGCACGCAAATAATTTTTTGGGTAGAATTATCCAAGTTTCGGAGCGTTTCCGCCAAATTCTGCACTGCCTGTGTTTGTTGATTGAAAGACGACGATATATCCCTCGCGGTCTCATCGATTCCGTCGATCTTTTCATCCAACTTGGTCAATTGCTCATCGAAATGACCGTTGAATGCCGGCATTATATCACGCCCTACACTTTCTCGTATATCCAGCCATAATTTCTGTAAGTCGTCGAGTTTTTGCTCAATCGTCGAAAGATCGACCGATTCCTTGATGGCTAGTATATTATCTGTCGCCTTATCTATTGTCCCCTCTAATCTTTTAATCTTAGCAAGGATATTTTCAATATCTTTTTCACCGCCATTACTTTTGTCCAGACCATTGAGACCGTCTCGAGGGTGACCCACCGGCGGAAAACCCGTACCACCGCCCTTAACCATCTTAGGCTTTCTCTCGTCCTTACCATCTTGACCGCCTTGCCTGTGATCCACCGTCGGGAAACCCGTACCACCGTCCTTAACCATCTTAGGATTTCTCTCGTCCTTACCATCTTGACCGCCTTGCCTGTGATCCACCGTCGGAAAACCTTTACCACCATTAACAATCTTACCATTATTCATGCCATCACCTCTTTACATTAGCATTTCTTAAAAACACTTTTCAAAACGTTCTCTTATTTCCGCAATCTCCGCGGAGGTGCATTCCCCCCTTTTCGGTTTCAGCCTTCCACTTCTGCCCCTCAACCCATAGAGCATGGCGTATTTCATATTCACCTTTCCCTTACATATATATTCAATTAAGTCCTCGGGGTCAGATCCTCTTACATGACTGTTATCGCTGTCTCTCGGTAAAAGAAAGATATACATGTCGCCGATCTCAGTATAAATGAAAAAAATCCTCAGAGCATTTCGCCCAATTCTCGTAAGATTAAAAGCATATACTCCACCTGTGGGATAGCGATAACGATGCTTGTAAAACCAAAATCCAACATAATCGTCTCCATCCTTCTTATAAGAAAAAACCGGACATGAAATGGAATGCGTATTACCTTCAATATCCACTATATCCAATTTAACCACCGATTTATCTGCATCTTGATAAACCTCGCATGCGGGCTTCAAATCAAAATAAGAGACATAAGCTTGTGTCGGCGGCTCAAAGGGAATATGCTCCTGCATGGGCTCAAATTTAAGATCAAAAGCATTGTCTTTGGATCCAAAAACGCATTTATAATTTTCAAGAGGATCGCGCTTAATGCGCATTCCGTAGTGAGCGCATAGTACTGCGCCATATGCAACGATGTTAGAACATGTCACGCTTTCATTTACACCCCTAGCCGCATTTGCATAATCATCACTATAGTCTCCTATGTAATCGCAAGACTTATCTAACAGTCTCTCTTTGCACACTTCAAGAAGCTTTTCCATGATGCGCTCACGCAAGGGGCGCATTCTAGCCGAGCCCCCGACAAAATATACCTTATCAAGATTTATAGGGTTTTCGTTCATAATTTCCTGAACTGCCTCTGCCGCCCGCTTAGCCGTTTTTTCATACAGTTCTTCAAAACTACAATCATGCAGTAGATACTTGCAATCGGCTTCCTCCACGCCCCCTGGAATTTTGCAATAGCGGAAGCGAATGCTTGTCCCATCCTGCTTATATCCAAAGGCGGGTTCTCCGCTGGGGGCGCTTCTCGGATTGGGGAACAGCTTTTCCTTTGCTTTTTGCGCCGAATATCTTGTGATACCAAACCTCATCATCATGTTTGAATCGTATTGCTTTCCGGAGGGGCCCTCTCCCCCCTGTGTACTGTGTCGGATTGGGGCGCCGTCCTTTAGCCGTCCCCCCTCTACGGTTAAAATTGTAAAATCATTCGTACTGCCGCCCAAATCGATAAAGAGATAGGTGCCATCCTCAAGATTCTGCGATTTGACAATCGCCATACCCGCCAAAACAGGTTCGGCAACGGATTCCATATCATCTGGTGATAAATTTGGAAATACTTTTGCTAATATGTCTTTTATTGCACTCGAATAATAGAGCTCATCTGTATGCCCATACTCATACGCCCTCTGCTCTTCATCGTTATCCAGTGTCGGAGCGGGACATCCGAATACGATTTTTGTAACATCATCCCTTCTCCCTTGGAAGGTCCCATCAGTTCCATCAAAAATTTGATTAAAAAACTCAACAATATCCCCTTCGTCTTGACAAAATTGCGCGCGCTGTTCGGGTTCGGGATCCGCGAAAAGAAACCTTTCTCTCAAGGAAGACTTGAGATCGCGTTCCTCAAAATTATCCTGTGATATTCCATCCAGCTCACCATCCAAAAACTTGCCCCTCGCCTCTTGACCAATCACCGTTTTGCAGTGATTTTGCTCATCCATATATGTTCCAATCTTAGTTGGAATTCCTGCCGCATTTTCATATAAGGTGGGAGCACCAACACGCTGAATAGCGTCGGAATCTTCTTCCATCATATAAACATAGGTGTATGTACTTCCAAAATCAATGCCGAGTTGGATTCCCATTTTATCCCCTCCTTTTGGATGCTTCTTTCAATATTGTATCCAAAAATCTATCCAAATTTCCCTTGATGTCGCCATAGCCCTTCTCTCGTAGCGCAGAATCGGGAACCATAATATTGTAGCCCATTTCCTCGCGCATCGTTCCCAAAAAACGATAGCAGTCATTCGCGACCCCCTGCCACCATGCCATATAATCCTCAGAGTCAGACCGGCTCGGAGACGCGGCGATGTTTTCCATTTCCATAGAAAGTGATTCTATCTTCTCCTGTAAAGACTTCTGCGCGTTACAGGACGCCTTTAGCCGATCCAACGCATCCGATGCTTCGTAGGAGAAGATACGGTAAACCTCCTCAGCCGTATCACAAGAAGTCCTCATCGTAGCGTCAACCTTCAGCTCCGCACAGGTCTTGTTCCATATGGTTAAAAACTCACTCATGGCACTAATGATCTTATTGATATTCTCACCATATTTCCCGCTCTCCTCTTTGTATAATTTGACTTCATTAGAAAGGCTTCGGCGTTCTGTTTGCCATTCAGATTCTTTCTGCTTCAAAGCTTGATTGACTTGACGCAAAAATTTATTCTCAGCCTTTATTTTTTCAAGTTCTTCACCACTGGCCTTGTACGGCACCAAAAATTCGCTCAGCAAATCGCGAATACCATCCATCAGGTACTTTCTCTCGCTTTCTTGCTTCGACTCACTCTCTTGTTTCAACCGCGTGATCTCTTCCAACCGCGTGATCTCTTCCTTCTGCGCCTTGAGTTGGCTCTCAAGCTCCTGCACGCGGTCTCTAAGTTCCTTTTTTTTGCGAAGCCTCTTGGATTTGGAAGGTTTTTCGGGGATCTCGGCCGGCATTTGCAGTGCGACGCCCTTTCCGCCCCCTTGCTCTTCGGTATTCGTTTTTTCCTCTCGCCTTTCTTGCTCGACTTGCTTCTTTTCCTCTTGGCTTTTTTGCTCAGCCGGCTTCTTCCCCTTTCCTTTAGACTTACTCATGACATTCCTTCCTCCATTTGACTTGTATAAATAAATCGACAACGCTACAACTGCAATGACAACAATCAAACCGACAACAATGCCTATAACGACAAGATTTCCCGTTCCGTCCGCCAATAGTAACATCATACTCCCCCTCAATCCTTATATCGCGATACTGAGCCGTAGATTTTAACACCCTCATTAAAACCCTGCCTGAGCCACGTAAATAAATCCTGTCCCAATTTTACATGGCTTCCACGAAATACGATGCAGTTCAGGTCTAAAAACTCGACCAATGGATTCTTATCGCCTATTCCCACAAATGCAAGCTGTGAGGGGAAAATCAATGTTTTTAATTCCTGTGCTTTTTCCTTATCAACTTTATATAGGTAATTTATAGTGTTATATCTTATAGGGTTATTTCCTTTTCCGTTTGCACTTGACGGAAATATCATTAAACCATCTTTCAAAGACTTTTCCGGGATATCATCAACCGCAAAAGCATCAACGCTATCCGCCCTTCCCTTGTTGGCCAACCTCAGCGTTACCGTATGCTCTTCCCGCCATTTTGTGATTCTTTCGTCTGTGGCGTAGAGCTCATCGTCGAGGGGTTTGCCGTAATTCTTATGTAAAAACGTCCATATGTCCTCGCCTGCTGGAATATTCAGCCTTTTAATGGAAGGGTTGACGCCGAGGAATTTATTTCCACAGACGGCACAACGGCAATATTGATCCTCATTCAGCGTACGCGACTCCGCGACTCCACAATAGGGACAAGGAAACGCTCCCCCAAGCCCCTCATCATAGAGATACATACTCGGTATCTTGCCATGATACAATTTTCTGAATTCCTCCTGTCCCATCTTTAGACCGACAGACGCCATGAGACTGACTCGTTGTTCCTCCAGCATGGTAATGATGATGCGGAAATTTTCCTTGCTGCTCTCTGTGTGTTCGCGAAGAAGCTGCTGCATACCATTGATTTGTCCGCCGAGTTGCGCATTGCCGTCTCTTAGCGCGCGCACAAGACCATCGTTCGCTAACCCCTTGGACTTGAGACTGTCGATCTGAGACATGATCTGTGCCATACCTGATTGCGTGATGGCGGCAACCGAATTGATCTCGTTCCTTGTCGATTCCGCCGCGGTCGCAATCGCCTGCTTGACGTCTCCGCCCAGGGCGCTCGTCAGCTCTTCGACAGATTCCCTCGTGACGGATTTTTCCGCATATTCCAAAAGCAAAGAAATATGTTCTTTCATGGAGGGGAAAGCTTTTTTCAAGTATTCGAAAATCTGATTGACCTGCGAACCGATGGAATCCGTTTTTCTGCTCAGATCCTCAAAATAGAATTTGTTTTTGGTATTGATTTCCCTAAGAGAATCCAAAAGATCAGATTGGGCTTTCCGGTTCTGTTCATTGCTTTGTTCAATTCCCTGCTTAACATTTTCGATTTCCTTCTTCGTATCCTCCGCCGAGATCGCATGTTCGCTCAGCTGTCCGACCAGAGTATTCAGCGCATTGAGAACTGCGGTTTTGCCTTCCTTTAATTCGGCAAGGCTCTCCTCCTGCCCGTGGAGCAAGCGCTCGAAATACTGCTGCGATACAAGCTGATGCATTCCGTTCTTCAATTCCGAGCGGAGCTCTTCAAGTTGCTTTACCTCTTCCTCGATACGTCGTCTCTCTTCCTCGGAACGCGCGGCATCCATCTCCGCCAGTTTATTGTTTAATTTTTCAAATTCTTTCAGAATAGCTTCGGTCGCAGCCCGATTCTCACCCTGATTGGACTCCGTAAGCTCCTTCAGTAAGGAAATCATGTTCTCGGTATTGTCGAGTTTTAGATCGACTTGGGCCCAAAGATCAGGTTCGCAATAACGCACGACTGAATATCTCTTTCCGCATGCGGCGCAATACGTCATTCCATTTCGCTCGTCGGTATAGATCCTCTCGCCAAAATATCCGCACTCAGGACATTCAGAAAGGATGTATTTCGGTGCGTAGCGCGACAAAGCGATCTCTTTGAGATCGATTGTCCCACCGTTAAACGAACAATAGGACAACAGTTTTTCTATGACCTTATCCGCGATCAGCTCGGAAGAGTTATTGACGAGTTTCTCGTCTTGCAGGAACTCCTTCAACGATTTAACGATGATGGTGGACTGCAATTTCTCGCTGTCAGCGAGATTTCTCTCAAACAAAGTCTTTACGTAAACATCGATCGTTTCCTGGACAAGGGTGTTGAAGGCCACCTTGGCTTCATTGCCGAGATTTGAGTATGTAGTCGAGTTCTCCTGCAAGTATGAGGGATAATCAAAGGAAAAGAGGATCTCGTCGTAAATGGAACAAAGGATCCGCGCGTCACGTTTCTCCTTCTTGACAAAGACTGAAGCGAGGCCCTTGATTTTCTCGATGAATTTTCCGATCGTCGACTCGGGAGCGGGGGCTGCTTTTTTTTGTAACTCGTCAAGAATCTTTTGATATGTGTCGGCGTCAATCTCATTTTTATCCTGTGAAAGAACGGCAACCGATTTTTTCAGGGCAATGGTCTTGCTCCACCGCTCCTTGATGTTCCTTACAAAGTTTTGCAGCGCGTCGCCCAAAAACTCGGTATATGTATCAAAAAACTTCCCTCCGATCGTCTTTAAGCATGCTGTAAAAGTTTTATCCGATTTATCGTTGCCTAAAAAAAACGATCCTGCCGCCATAGCGACGCCGATCAAAAGATTTATAAAATTAATCATTTGCGCCCTCTTCTTTCTCTTTCACATGCACGCCAATCAGTGCGCATTTTTTAATTGCTTTTGGCAAAGAGGATTTTCTATCAAGCAGAGACCTTATTTTTTCCTCCAATTCCTGTTGCTGTACCTTCTCATTCTTTAAGTCTTTCATTCCGTCCTCGAGCGTCGAAACGACCACTTCGCGGAGCTCGACGGAGACCCCTTTCTGCGGCCTTATTTCGTCGTTGGGATCGATATAATACTCGGACAGGATCTCGAAATTCAGTCCATCCATGGAAAGAAGGCGCCAGCTCTTCGGCAGAAAAGCGTATAGCAACGCTTCAGTATCCAATTCGCATTTGACGCTACCCGATATCAGCCAACGATCCGAATGCCGAAAGCCGAACGGAACGGTGACTTCAAATTCCTTTCTTACACAGCAAAGCTCAATATTTTTCGGTTTGTCGTGGGACTTTTGCTCATGATCGACCGTATCAAAAATGTTTTCTATACACGAATTGCCTTGGGGGTCTATCCGTCCGTCGCCGACGCCATCGAACCAATAAAGAATGTATCCGAAGGGGAGATAAATACTGCTCTTCTTCAAATATTCCTTTCTGACGTTGACGCGGGCAAGCAGAAAATCATATTTGAGCTCTTGAAAATCGATTTTATATTCTTGTCCCATTAAGTCATCTCCTTCCATTGCCGAATGAGTTCGGTCAGTTCTCGCGCCGATCTTTCGCCATGTTCTATCGCATCCATGCATTGCATACATCTCAAAAAAATCGTCTGCACACACATACTGTTCCGCGGCAAGAACATCGACCGCAAGTTTTCCCTCGTTTCCCTCAAGATATCCGCTTCATTCGGCTGAAGAAATCGTTCTCCTGAGAGAATGCCGTCAATCCGCTCAATGAGCATCAGTCGCATTGCCGTCTGCGCTCTTCCGTCGGCAGACGCCGCTGCTTCACAACCCACGCACCAAAGCCGTATGGCGTCGAGCATATCCTTTAAAATTCTTTCAGCCTTAGAAACGTCATGCGCCCTAACAGTATCTGCAAGCGCAAGAAAGGTTTTCCCATCAATACGGTCAACGTCTGCCTTCATTGGAAACCGAGACAGCACCGTAGCAAATAGAAGATGGTATTTTTCGTAAATTGGGTGCATCAAAGGATCGACTGAAAGTAAGCTCGAATGAAGTTCTTCCAAAATTCTTGATATTTTCATGGGTATAATGTCCGTTGGGGGGACACCTCTTGGCCAGATTGCCGAAAATGAATTTTACATTACTGCTAAACTTTAAAATTTTATCTATAACAATTATATCAACTTCGACAAATTCTGTCAAGAGAAAACAATATAATTAGTGATATTGTCAAAGAAGTGCAACATATTTTCAAACAAAAACTGTAGAGATAGGAAGTTGAGTACTTTTTTAGGGCGGTTATTGATGAGGTCGACGTTGCGTTGAAGAGATTTCAGGTTTACCTTTGCGAGTCCTCTGCCTTTGGGGTAGAACTCTCGTAAGAGACCGTTACTGTTTTCAATGCTGCCTTTCTGCCAAGCTCGGTAGGGATCGGTGAAGTATACGTCGCAATGAAGTGCCTCTTCAATCTTTTTTTTCCAGCCTGCAAATTCGCAGCCCCTGTCGCAGGTAATGCTTTTCACCGCTCCCGAGGGCAGTTTACCAAGCTCGCGGATCGCCGCTTCGGTCATGGATTCTGCCGTCCTGTCTTTTATCTTGGTGACAATGTAGTACCTTGTCATCCGCTCTTCGAATACGGCAAAGCATTCCTTGCCTTTCCCCGTCCCGCCTACGACCGTATCCGCTTCCCAATGTCCGAATGTCTGCCGAAGAAGAACATCAGTGTCTTTGTTCCTCTTTCGGATACTTTTTCCGCATTCATTCTTAAACTGTGTCCATTCCCCGCTACTCTTCCCTTCCCTTCGCAGTCGTTTCGTCCCGCTTTTCAAATATCCTTCATAAATCCAACGGTATATCGTCTTATATGATGGCATTTTTCTCCCGCAGGATGTCTTTGAGATTATTTCGGGAGACCAAGTCTGGGATAGCCGAGATTTCTCCACGCGGGCACTTTGCCCTTGGTCGAAATGACAGAAATCTTGTCGCCCCTTATAGGGAAAATTTCGCCCCGTTCACGGGAGCTTGTTGTATTCTTCGTCCCCGACGGGTTCCAACCACTCATTGGAAGAATTTTCTCCCGGGACTTCGATGGCGAGGTGGGAGAACCAGCTGTTTTTCGCCGCGCCGTGCCAATGTTTCACTCCCGCGGGAATGTTGATACAGTCGCCCGGGTTCATTTCCACAGCCTTTTTGCCCCATTCCTGATAGTAGCCGCGCCCCGCGACGCAGATCAAGATCTGCCCGCCGCCCTGCTTGGCATGGTGGATATGCCAATTGTTGCGGCAACCGGGCTCGAATGTGACGTTGAAAATGCCGACCTGCTCCTTGGAAACGGGCGCGAGGTAGCTCTTTCCGCTGAAATACTGTTTGAATCCGTCGTTGGGGGCGCCGATGGGGAAGATCATCGAATTTTCGTGCGCGTCTTTCGCCGTTTCCCCCGTTTCGTCCGCCCAGACGTCCTTCGCCATGTTGAATACCGCCCATGCCTTCGGCCAGCCCGCGTAGAAGCCGACATGCGTGACGACGGCGGCGATCTCCTTCTTCGTGACCCCCGCTTTTTTGGCGTTTACGAGGTGATATTTGAGGGAGGAATCGGTAATGCCGGACGCCATGAGCGCCACCACCGTGATGATACAGCGCGTCTTGTGGTCGATGTCGTGATTGTTCCAATTTTCGCCGAAGAGAACATCGTCGTTATAGTGCGCAAAGTCGGGAGCGAACTCCCCGAGCGATTTTCTTCCAGCATCCTGTGTGATTTTTTTCATATCAAAACTCCTTTTTCATGTTTATTTTTTTACTTGCCGAGCGCATCCGCGGCGCCCATGTCCGAGATCAAAGCCTTAAAGTGCTTTTTCGTATTCCAAGCTATTTATCCAATTCCGAACGGTATCTTGCGTGGAACCGCCTGAAAACCGCTCGCCCGAGAGCCATATTGCGTCGCTTGCGAGGGCTTGAATGTCGGACAGGCTCCCGCTTATGGGACTGCTTCCCGATGTGCAGAACGGAACGATCGTCTTGCCCGAAAAATCATAACTTTCGAGGAAAGTATAGATGATTTTGGGCGCCTTGCTCCACCAAATGGGATAGCCGAGGAAAACGACGTCAAAGCTATCCATGTCCGCGATCCCATCTTTGATTTCGGGGCGGGCGTCGGGGTCTCGTTGCTCTGCCGTCGCACGGGTGGTGCTGTTGCTGTAATTCAAATCTTCCTGCGTATAGGGCACAGCGGGGACGATTTCATACAGTTCTCCGCCCGTAACAGCGGCGATCTTCTCCGCAACCCCCTTTGTCGTTCCCGTCGCCGAGAAGTACGCAACAAGGATGCGAATTTCCTCTTTCGTATCCGAGCAAACAACTTCAACGGTTTCCTTGCCCATATTCCAATATTTTGACGACGCCGCCATGAGATTTTCCCATTCCGCGGAAGTGCCTTCGTAGATGACTCTTGTAATTGCGCTGTCCGAAATCGCGTATTTTTCAATGGAAGTGACGGACTTCGGAATGGTGAGCGCGGCAAGCGTCGCCCTGCGGAACGCCGCCACGCCGATTTTTTGCACCGTTTCGGGAATGACGCTGTTGTTGCTCCCGCGAATGAGCGTATGTGTTGTAAGGTCGATCAGGCAATTCCCCGCGCCCGAATAGCGGGGATTCCCCGCCGCGACCGTGATCGTATTCAAGCCGCCGCAGTTGTTGAACACGTCGTCGCCAAGCTCCGAAAGTCCTGCGGGGAGATAAATGGATTCGAGAGCGCTGTTGCCCGAAAAGGCGTTGTTGCCGATTTTTCGGAGTTTGCTGTCCGTGCCGATCTTCACCGACACGAGCGCATCCTGATTGTGGAAAGCGTTCTTGCCGATCTCCGTCACGCTGTCGGGAATGGTCACGGAGAGAATGTCGGAAGTGTGCTTTGAATAAGCAAACGCGCTGTCCGCAATGCCGACGACGGGTGCGCCGTGGTATTCGGTGGGAATAACGATATTTGCCGCCTGCTCGCTATCTCCCGTGACGATATAGCCTTCTCCCGCCGTGTTTTGTTCAAACGTGAGCGTATCCGTGGGAACGGCAGGAGTCGGATCGTCGTCATGATCTGTGCCGCCGTTATTGCCTTCGCCCGTTTCCCTGCAAGCGGAGAGAGCGAAGGAGAGGCACAGCATGATCGCCGTCAAGATAAAAACGAACCTTTTCTTCATGATCTGTTCCTTATTTATTTTCAAGTAGTGTTGCACATTCTTTCAAATACTTTGTAATGGGTAAATGTTGGGGGCATGCACGTTCGCATTGCCTGCATCCGATACAGGAAGAAGCAAGTCCGGAGTGCTCCGTCGCCTTTTGATAGGCTTCGATCGCCTGCGCCGTTTGCCCGTTCCCGAGATGCCTGTTCGCCGCCGAGAAGATAGCGGGAATGTCGATCTTCTTCGGACAGCCGCCCACGCAATAATGACAAGCCGTGCAGGGGATCGTAGAGGATCTTCCCAGAATACGCTGCGCCTTGCGGATGATCTCCTGCTCGTCGTCGCCCATCGGCTGAAACTCTTTCATAAATGAAATGTTGTCCCGCATTTGTGCGGTATTCGACATTCCCGAAAGAACGGTCATCACGCCGTCGAGCGAGGCGGCAAAGCGGATCGCCCAGCTTGCAAAGGAAGCGGCGGGGTTATATTCCTTGAACAGCTTTTGCACCTCTTTTGGCGGATTTGCGAGTGCGCCGCCCTTGACAGGCTCCATAATGACAATGGGTTTCTTGTGCTTTCTCGCTACCTCGTAATTGCCTCTCGACGTTACCGACGGATTTTCCCAATCGGCGTAGTTGATTTGAAGTTGAATGAAGTCCACTTCGGGGTGGAGCGTCAAGAGCTTATCGAGCAGCACCGGGTCGGCGTGGTAGGAAAAGCCGAAACGATGAATAAGCCCCTTCGCCTTTTGCTCTTTGACAAAATCCCAAATGTGGTAGTTGTCGTATTTCGCGACGTTGTTCGCCATGAGCGCGTGGAGAAGATAGAAGTCGAAATATCCCGCGCCCGTGCGTTCCAAACTCTTGTAAAATTGACTTTTTGCCGCCTGTTCGCTTCCCGCCATCATGAAGGCGTTGAGCTTAGTTGTCAGAGTGTATGCGTCGCGGGGATAGCGGTCTACAAGAGCTTTTTTTATATCTTCCTCGCTCGTGCCATAGACAAACGCTGTATCGAAATATGTAAATCCCGCTTCCAAAAACAGGTCGACCATTTCTTTGACTTGTTCTATGTCGGTATGAAACCCCTTCTTGGGAAGCCGCATTAAGCCGAAGCCGAGCTTTTTGATTTCTCTGCCGAAAAATTCGCTGTTTAACATAGGTCACTCCTTCTCAACGTTATTTTACAAATGAGTTTTGCAAATACGTCCGTTTCCAAGACATTTTCTTTCGTTTTCTCCGTAGATTTTACGGAGAAGCCGCTCATAACGGGGGTTTTCGTCCAAATGCTTTTTCTTTGCGAGAACGACTTTCGCGGGAGAATGCGGGAAGTCGCTTCCGTACACGATTTGATCCTCGCCCGCCACCAATAAGAGCATATCGAGCGCGACGGGTTCGGGGTCGCCCGCGATGTCGAAATACAGATTTTGAAACTCTTTCTGTACGTCCACTTGCTCCATCATGCCCATAGAGGCAAGAATGCCCGAAACGCCCGTGAACCTCTGCAACATATAGGGAAGAAAGGACCCCGTGTGCGGAACCACAAAGCGGATATTTTCAAATCTCGTCATGACTTTATGCGCCATCATATTGAGAACAGCCCGCGTCGTGTCGGTCGGGTACTCAAAAATCGCGGCGACCGTTCCCGTAATGGGCGTTTTCGGATACTCTGCGGCGCGCTGCGGGTGAATGATGACAAGGGCATGATCCCTGTTCAGTTCCGCCATGAAGTCGTCCAGCGAAGGATCGCCCAAATAGACGCCGCCCGTATGCGTTGTAAGTTTTACGCCGACCGCGCCGAGTTTTTTTACGGCGAAGTGATATTCTTCTATCGTTCCTTCGGTATACGGCAGAGGGACGGAAGCGACGAAAGAAAATTCATCTGGGTGTTTCCTGCAAACTTCCGCCATAGAAGCATTGACTTCCCTGTGGATCTTTGCCGTGAGCCTTTCATCGTCCCCCAATAAATGCGGCGTGGGCGAAGAGAAGATACTTCGCTCGATCCCCGCTTCCCGCATAAATTCGAGGTGCGCTTCCGCGCTCCAATCGGGAAGCGCAAACCCGTCGGCGGCAAGGGGGTCGATACCCAAAGATTTCAAGCCCCATTTGTATTCGGGGGTGATGATATGCGCATGAAAATCTATCGCCATAGCGTACCTCGTCAGCCGATCAAGCTGTTGATCCATTCTTCCACTTCGCTCTTTGAAGCGGAAGAAGAAAACCGCTCGCCCGAAAGCCAATTTGCGCCGCCTGCAAGCGCGTGCAGATTCTCCGCACTCGAACCGATCTTACTCGAACCCGACGTGCAGAACGGAACGATCGTCTTGCCCGAAAAATCGTAACTTTCGAGGAAAGTATAGATGATTTTGGGTGCCTTGCCGAACCATATCGGATAACCGAGGTAGACAACGTCAAAGCTACCCATGTCCGCGATCTCCCCTTCAATTTGAGGGCGGGCGGAAGAATCCTCGTCCTCGGCGGAGGTGCGCGATGAATCGCTGTTATAATTCAGGTCGGCAGCGGTATAGGGCACTGCGGGCACAATTTCATAGAGCTCCCCGCCCGTGACCTCCGCGATCTTCTCCGCGACCCCCTTCGTTGTTCCCGTCGCCGAGAAGTATGCGACAAGGATCTTTGACGGATCGGTAGGTTCGAGTTTTCCCTCGTCGTCATTTCCGCACGCGGCAAGCGGGAACAGAAAACAACATAAAAGCGCGATCAAAAGTGACATCCATTTGATTCTTTTCATTTTATTATCCCTGATTTATTTCGCTGAATTTTTGCACTCTCATTTTGAGGCGGTATTTCTCGCGGAGCGTAGCAATTTCGGACATCATCGGGCTTTTATGGTGGAAGCCGAGGGCTTGATCATTTTCCCAGGCGTCGATTAAAAGCACCGTTTCGGGGTCGTCCAAAGGCAAAAAATATTCATAGCGGAGATTGCCCTTTTCGGCGCGGATCTGATCGACGAGTCCGCTTTTTGTCATTTCCTCGGCAAACTTCCTTGCATTGCCGCCCTCTCCCGTGTAATAGATGTTGACCGTCAATGCCATACTTCACCCCCGCAGGCTCTTGCCGAATTCATAGGCCTGAGCCATATAGCGGGAGCGAGCCGTCATGTCGGGCGTCCCGCAGCCCCGCCCGAGGATCATTCCCATGTCTTTGAAGTTGAGATAGCGGACAAGCGTTTTATAGTGCGCTTCCAATGCTTCAAACGTCCAGCTGTCCGCGTTCCACGCGACGGAGATGAGCGCCGATTTCATGCGTTTTCTTTGAATTTCACCGTTGAACGCGCAGAAGCGGTCGATGACCGTTTTGAGCTGTGCGGACATTCCGTAGTAGTAGAGCGGCGTGACGAACACCACCATATCCGCGCCGAGAATTTCCGCTTTGATCCCGCGCATTGCGCCGCTCTCCGACCCCATATCGTCCTTTTGCGCGCACGGACCGCCGTAGCCGCACCGAACGCACCCCGTGCAGGGGCGTACATTTGCCCGCGCCGCGTCGATGACGGAAACGGGATGCCCCGCTTCCTGTGCGCCTCTCATAAACTGCTCGGCAAGCAGATTGGATGAGCCGTGCTTTTGCGGGCTGCCCGTGAGGATCACGATCTTCATAACTTCAAACTCTCCACCCAGGATTTGAGCGAGTTTTCGCTTGCGCCGTTTATGAGTTTTCCGCCTTTCCAAATCGCGTTCGGAGCGCAAGGGCGAAGTGCGCTCTCCGTTCTTCCGAGGCCGCTGCCGCCGCTCGTCGCAAAGAGGACGATCTGTTTGCCCGAAAAATCATAACTTTCGAGGAAGGTCTTGATGATCGTCGGCGCGGTGTACCACCAGATGGGAAAGCCGAGGAAAACAGCATCGCAGACGGAAACAGGGGCGCCCATGTCCGCAAGCTCCGGGCGGGAAGCGGGGTCTGTCATCTCCAATGTGGAGCGGCTCCGCTTGTTCGTCCAGTCGAGGTCGGCTGCCGTATAGGGTTCCTTCGGTTTGATCTCGTAAAGGTCTGCATTCGCCGCTTTTGCAAGAAGGCTCGCCGCCTTCTTCGTCGTTCCGCTTGCCGAAAAGTACGCTACCAAAACTTTTTTCATCATTTATCTCCTTTTGCGGCGATCTTCTGCATTTTCGCCGCCAAATTTTGCAATGTTGAAAGCAATTCCTCGGGGTTTTCAAGCTCCGAATAAATTTCCTTTTCCCTTTGATAGAGGTCGGAGAGGATCCCGTCCGCATACTCCTTTCCGCTTTGGGTGAGCGCAACGAGCAATTCCCGCCGCTCCCCCTTGATTTGGGAGAGCGCGATAAAGCTTTTGCTTTCCAGATCCTTGATGATCGTGTTTGCCGTGCTCCGCGGGATCGCCCAATCGTCGCATATCTGCTTTTGGCTGTGCCGCTCTCCGTCGTTTAAGGCGTACAGGATCCAAAGAAGGTTGGGGGAACCCACGCGGCAGATTTTTCCGTATTCATCATACACGCCGTCGATTTGGTACACGAGTTTCCCGAGTTTGTAAAAAAAGATACGTTCGTCCATCATTATGCCTCAAAAATTCTATTTCGAATTTTAATTATAATCCGACTTCGGATTTCTGTCAAGCGTTTTGAGGAAATTTTTTTCGAAAATGAATGTGAGACGGCGCGGGGCAGGATAACGCAGTTGTCCTCTCGCTACCCCCGACTACAACCCCCACCTGACGCGCTTCGCGCGCCACCCGCCCCCTTCAAAGGGGGCAGGTCACCCTCGCTATCCCATCCGTCTTTGCTAACGCAAAACACACTCCCCCCCGTAGGGGGTAGGGCTTGGCGTCGTTGCGGCGTTAAAAAACAGCGGGAGACGAACCCTCGCTGTTTCCATGCGCCTCTGCGGGCGCGGTCTTAGTTATAAAAGAAAATCTTTCCGTCCCTCTCGTCCGCGATGACGGTACCGGGACGGAGACGGTCCATGAGGATCTCTTCGGAAAGGCTGTCCTCCACGAGCCGCTGAACGGCCCGCTTTAAGGGACGCGCACCGTACTCCTCCGAATACCCCTGTTCTACCAAGAGATCCTTCGCCGCCGCCGTCACACTGAGGCGGATCTTCTTTGCTTCGAGCCGCTTTTGGAGCCCCTCCAAAATTTTGTCGCAAATGAGCGCGGCGTTCTCCTTGGTGAGCTTATGAAAGACGATCACGTCGTCGAGCCGATTCAAAAACTCGGGGCGAAACTGCTTTTTGAGCGCGGCGTCGATGTTCTCCCGCATGGCGTTGTATTCGCTCTGCGCGTCTGTGCTCCCGAAGCCGAGGGTCGGCTCTTTGACGGCGTGCGCCCCCACGTTGGACGTCAAAATGATGACGGTGTTTCTGAAATTGACCGTCCTGCCCTTGCTGTCGGTGAGCCGCCCGTCGTCGAGAATCTGCAAGAGAAGGTTGAAAATGTCGGGGTGCGCCTTCTCCACCTCGTCGAAGAGGACGACGGAATAGGGCTTCTTCCTGATTTTTTCGGTGAGATAGCCGTCGCTGTCGTCATACCCCACATAGCCGGGCGGCGCGCCGATGAGCTTTGTCACCGCCCCCTTTTCCATATATTCGGACATGTCGAGGCGGACCATGAGCTTTTCGTCCCCGAACATGCTCTCCGCAAGCGCCTTGCAAAGATCTGTTTTCCCGACCCCCGTGGGTCCCACGAAAATGAAGGAGCCGATGGGGCGGTTGGGATCTTTGAGTCCCGCCCGTGCCCGCCGTATCGCCTTTGCAACGGCGCTGACTGCCTCGTCCTGCCCCACGATCCGACGGTGCAGTTCCTCTTCGAGGCGTAAAAGCCGCTCGCTCTCTTCTTCGGTGATTTTGACGACGGGAACGCCCGTCCAGCTGCTGACGATCGCGGCGATGTCCTCCTGCCCGATGCTGACGCGGGTCGTATTGCGCTTTAACTGCCAATCATACTTCATGGCGTCGATTTTTTTGGTGAGGGCGGCGATCTCGGCGGTGAGCCGCTCTTCCGCGTCCCCCCACTTGCGCGCCTTTTCCCTGTCTACATTGAGACGGACGAGCTTTTCCTCCGCCTCGCGCAGTTCCGCGGGGCCGTGAAAGGCATTGAGCCTTGCGCGGGAAGCCGCCTCGTCGATGAGGTCGATCGCCTTATCGGGCAGGAATCTGTCCGTGATGTACCGGTCGGAAAGTTTTGCCGCCGCCTCGATCGCTTCGTCGGTGATCGCAACATTATGGTGCGCCTCGTATTTATCGCGGAGCCCCCGCAGAATGACGACCGTATCCTCGACGGAGGGCTGTTCCACGGTGACGGGGGTGAAGCGGCGCTCCAAAGCGGCGTCCTTTTCGATATACTTGCGGTATTCTTCGAGCGTGGTCGCCCCAATCGTCTGCAACTCGCCGCGGGCGAGCATGGGCTTTAAGATATTCGAAGCGTCTACGTTGTTGTCGGCAGTTCCCCCCGCGCCGACGATCATATGGATCTCGTCGATGAAGAGGATGATATTTTTGTCGCTCTGAATTGCGTCTACGACCATCTTTAACCGTTCTTCGAAGTCGCCGCGGTATTTCGTCCCCGCGAGCAGTCCCGTGAGATTGAGCGAAAAGACAATTTTACCGCTGAGAAGCTCGGGCACCTCGCCCGAGACGATCGCTTGCGCAAGTCCCTCGACGACGGCGCTCTTCCCGACGCCCGGTTCGCCGACGAGGACGGGATTGTTCTTTGTCCTGCGGGAGAGGATCTGGACGACCTTTTCGATCTCCTTCCTTCTGCCGATGACGGGATCGAGCTTCCCCTCGCGCGCCTTTTTCGTGAGATCGACGCCGTAAGAGAGAAGCCTCGCGTCGATTTCGGGTTCCGCCGCGGGACGGTGATACGTTGTCTCTGCGGGGATCTCCGTCTCGAGGGGCCGGGACTCATCCTCCGCGCCGATGAACGCCTCCGTCTTTTCGATGAGCGCTTTGAGGTCGATGTGCAGCCGCCGCAGGATCTCCGTCGCCATGCAGTCCTCGCGGTTGAGCACGGCAAGGAGCAGGTGTTCCGTTCCCGTGACCGCGCCGAAACTTTCGTCCTGCAAGGCAAATTCGCGGGCGAGCGCAAGCATATACTTGGTGCGCGGCGTAAAGTCGTACGGGATCGCAAGATCATGCTGCAAGACGCGGCGGAAGTGTTCGCGGTACTCCTCGAGCCGCACGCCCGAGGAAGCGAGGAGCCTTCCCGCCGTACTTTCAGGTACGCGGAGCATGCCGTAGATCAGATGCTCGCTGCCGATGTAATTCGTCTTATATTCCTTTGCGGCGTTGTCTGCCTCCGAAAGGACCTGCCTAAGATGATCCGAAAAATTCGAAATATCCAAAATATCTCCTTTTACGCAAACAATCCGGCGTTGCGGATCGCCTTCTTCGCATATTCCGCGCGGTAGACGCTCTGCTCCTGTTCGGAGAGCGGCGCGCCGCTCAACCGCATGATATTCGCGGGGCGCATGGCGACGATGAGATCGTCGAGCATGGCGATCGTCTCCTCGGGCGGATTTTCGCTCTCGAAATATCCGAGCGCGACGCCGAGCTTGATATCCGCCGCCCGCTTCATGAACTCCTGCATATCGACGGTACAGCAATTCGTGAGAACGCCGTAGGCGCGCATCACTCTGTCGCGGAGAGCGATCCCCTCTTCCACTTTCATGCGGTCGCGCTCTTTGAGTTCGAACTCCACCATGATACGGACGGCCTTTTCCACGGCGGAGAGGATCTCCCCCTCCGAAAGCCCGAGCGTCACCTCGTTTGAGATCTGGTAGAGATCCCCCTCCGCGCCGCTCCCTTCCCCCGAAGTGCCGCGCACGGTGAGCCCGAGGCGGTTGAGCTCGGGCGCGATCCCCTTCATGAGCCCCCGCCGCGACACGGCGGGCAGAAACAGCATCACGGAGGCGCGCATGCCCGTGCCGAGGTTGGTGGGGCATGCCGTAAGATACCCGAACGTCTTATCGAAGGCGAACGGAATGGATTCCGAGATCACGTCGTCGATCCCCGTGATCCGCTCGTACGCCTTTTTCAGGTCATATCCCTTCATGAAATACTGGGCGCGGATATGATCCTCCTCGTTGATCATGACGGAGATACTCTCGTCGGGGGTGATGAGCGCCGCCGAGATCGCGCTGTGCCGCACGAGGTCGCGGCTGATGAGGTTGCGCTCCACGAGATAGGCCGCCCGCTCGTCGGTCAGGGTGCCGATGTCGTAGAGGTCGAACTCCTCGAGCGTGTTGAGTTCCGCCGCGATGAGACGGACGATCTCGCTCGCCTGTTCCTTGGCGTGCGGGCTCTTCAAGAGCCTGTCGGGAAAGGGATAATCGGCAAAGTTCCGCGCGAGGCGGATGCGGGAGGAGACGGCGACGCATTCGTAGGACACGAGCTTTTCGTTCATGATCTGTCCCCCCCGTTGAGTTCTCTGTTGATGGCGTCGAGGCGGAATTTGAGCGCCTTGACCGCCGTATCGTCCCCCGCGTCCTTTGCGATCTTCAACCGTTCGCGGAGGGCTTCCTGTTCATAGGCGAGCGCGCGGACTTCGTCGTATTTCTCCTCCGCGCCCTCGCTGGGGGATTTGCCCGCATGGTAGAGCCTTCCCTGAATGAAGCGCACGGTCGGTGCGAGCTCTTCGCGGAACACGCGATAGCAATCCGCACAGCCGAGGAGCCCCGTGTGGCGGAATTCTTCCATCGTCGCGCCGCAGGTCGGACATGCCCGCCGCTTTTCCCCCTCCACGCTGCCGAGAAAGGTCGTGAAAAAGTCGTCCGCACCCTCGCCGTACAGGCTCTTGTAGCATGCGGGGCAGAGGAACAGCCGCTTTTCGCCTTCCGCCGTCCTCTTCGCATAGACCTGCGCGGGGTTCTTCCCGCAATTCGAACAGAGCATTTCTCCGCCCCGATCCATCGCTCAAACCTCCTCGAACCTGTATTTTTGCGCTACAAAAGGATATTTTTCATGGTCCACTTCGGACATAAACATTCCGAGCGGACGGATGTAGAGGAGCCTCTCTCCGTAGAGCTGGCGGTAGACGACGTATTTCTCCCCCGTCTCGCTGTGGATAGCGACGTCCTCCACATAGTACTCTTTCCCCTTAAAATGGCGGTACACGCCGTGGATCTTCAACTCTCGCATCCTTTCCCCCCGTTTACGACTGCTCCGCGCACTTTTCGGGGCGGATCTCTTTGAGATACTCGAAGGCGCCCGCGATATCGGGCAGATGGTAGGAGCCGTACATACAGCGCACCTCCACGGAGCCCTCCTTCTTGCGGGAAACGCTCTCGATCTCGTCCCATTTCAGGAAAATGCGGTCCATGCCGTTCTGATCCCGCCAGAAGAGCCCTTCCTCATAAAATTGCAGAACGCTCTTCGCGCGCAAAAAGCTCGCCGTCGCGCGGGCGAGGACGAAAATGCCGACGACGGTAAGGATGCTCCCGATTGTCGGCTCCCAAAGGATCGCGAGGGGGATCCCCGCGGCGGCGGCGACGGCCCCGATCCCGCCGAGAACCAATGCGCGGCGGCGCTTCTCGGACATGGGTAGGAGATATTTTGCCTTCAACGTAAATTTCCTCTTGCGGGAAGCCCCCTCCTTCTCGCCGAGAAGGGTGAGATCCCGCAGGGAAAGCGTTTGAAGGAGCCGCTCCTTTCTGTCCGCCTGCACGAGGATCTTTTCCTCGGGCGGGACGGGGTGATTCTTCTTCGCAAGGTAGCGCGCGGGCATTTCGATCACGACGCACCATTCCCCCTTTTCGCGGGGCGCACGGCGGGAGCAGACCGAAAAAAAGCGCGCCTCGCCGTACGGGACGCGTACGGAAAGCGCGTTCTCCCCCTCTCCGTGGAGGATGAGTTCGTTTTCGCCGAAGGTCGCAAGCGTTCCCTCTCCCACAAAAAAGCTGTAAGGGGAATCGCAGCGTTCGAGATAATCGAGCCGTCTGTCGTCGGCGGAATGCAGAAGTTGCGCAAAGAGAAACGCGAGACCGCCGCCAAGCGCCGATCCTCCCGCAAAGCCGCCCGTAAGCGCATAGCAGAGGACGCCCGACATGCCGTTTTTGAATTCAAAGACGAGCACAGTGACGATCACGCCGATCAGACTCAACAGCGCGACCGCGGTAAAGATGTAAAAGAGCACGCTCAAAAAGGTGCACAGGCGTTTGCAGGACGCGGCGACCCTTTGTTGTTGTTCCGCCGACGCGGGTACGGGGATCTCTTTCATTTTTTCACCTCAATCTTTCAGACGCGCCTTTTTCCGCCACACGAAATAGATGAGCGCCATAACCTGCAACGGCACGCCGACGAGAAAGATGAGCCACATATTCTCGATAATGTTGCAGACGTAGAGCGTAAGATAGATGCAGGCGAGCGTCGTCCAGATCAGCGTTGAGACGGCGACGACCCGCGTCCACTTCCAATGCCAGATGCTCGAAAACACGGTGACAACGACCGCGCTCGCCGGCACGGCATAGACGAAGGCCAGCCATGCGCCGCTCTGCCACGTCTGCCCCTTCGCGCTCCATACGACGCCGATGAGCACAAAACATGCCACGGCAATGAGCCAGCATACGCCGCAGGAAAGAAGGGTGATGACGAGACGGCGGATCTTCCTCTCGCGCTTGGGAACGACGGGCTTTTCCTTATGTTCCCGCACGAGATCGTCCACCGAAACATTGAAAAGTTCGGCAAGACGGATGAGAATGCGCACGTCGGGCACACCGTTCCCCTGTTCCCACTTGGAGACGGATTTGTCCGAATAGTTGATCTTTTCGGCAAGCTCCATTTGGGTCATGCCGGAAAGTTTCCTTAGCCTCATGATATTTTTTCCGATGGTGATTGCAAGGACGTCCTGATCTTCCATATTTCAAGTATAGCCTAAAACAAAACAAAAGTCAACGATTCTACTATGGGTAGAGCGGGATTTTATAACTCTACCCGCCTTTTTTGCGAAATAGAGCGAGTTTCGCGATCAGTAGGTTGCCAATGCGGAAAAAATGCCTTAAAATGAAGATATCCCAAGGGCGAGGGCGGTCCCAGCCGTCCCCGTCACAACTCTCCAATATTTTTATAAAACCCGGGGTTCGCCCCGGGTTTTATAATTGCCGCGAAGCCCCTTGGCGCGCCCCAACGCGGTTTTCCACTCGGCTCCCCTCTTAGGGGAAGTACCCGCAGTGCCCCACCTTGCTGCCCCTCTTAGGGAAAGTGGCGAGCGTAGCGGGGGATAGGGGTTTTTGAAACCCCTCTGTCACTCGCAAACTCGTGACATCTCAGGCGGAACTCGTTCCAAATTACGTCACCCTGAGTTTGTCGAAGGGTCACCGCATTATAATAAGGTGATGTTTCGACACGCCGCTTTTGCAGCGGCGGCTCAACATGACGATTTGGAAATCGTTGCCCCCCTACTTTGGGCGGCAGGTACCGCCGCAAAGCACGTCGCGCTGCCAGCGCTCCTGTCGCGGCGCAGCTCACAGTGCTACGCACTGTTGAGCAGAATTGCGCCGCTCCACTCCATTTGGCACCCTACGGGAGCCTTACTGTCATGTGAAACAAAAAGGGGGCGGCCGAATCGCTTTTACAAAGCAAATACACTTACCCCTCGCTCGTATTTCTTTGCATAGCAAAGAAATCGAGCGAAACATTCCAAACCACTTGCCTTAGGCGGAATTCACTTCCGCCGTGGGCGACTCAATTTGCCGAACCCCTTCGGCTTACTGTCCTGTGAAACAGAAAGGTAGCGGCCGAATCGTAATTACAAGGCAAAAGCCTTAACCCCTCGCTCGTATTTATTTTGAGCGCGCGCCCAAAGGCGCAAACTCAAAAGAAATCGAGCGAAACAAAAAAATCAAAGGGGACGGCGAAACCGTCCCCCCTTCGTCTTTTGCAAAAAGGATCAGAAATATCTCTTCAACAGTCCCTTGAAGCCTGCGCCGTGGCGCGCCTCGTCCTTCGCCATCTCGTGCACGGTGTCGTGGATCGCGTCGTAGCCGAGTTCCTTCGCACGCTTTGCGAGCATAAGTTTGCCCTCGCAGGCGCCCGCTTCGGCGGCCGCGCGGAGTTCGAGATTCTTCTTGGTGGAAGGGGTCACGACCTCGCCCAAGAGCTCTGCGAATTTGCTTGCGTGATCCGCTTCTTCATAGGCGTAACGCTTGTAAGCCTCGGCGATCTCGGGGTATCCCTCGCGCTCCGCAACGCGCGCCATCGCAAGGTACATGCCGACCTCGCAGCACTCGCCGTTGAAGTTGGCGCGAAGCCCGTCCATGACTTCCTTGTCCTCGACGACGCCGTCGCCGACGTGGTGCTCGCACGCAAACGCCTTCTCTTCGATGGGTTCAAACTTCTTTGCCTTGCATACGGGGCAAACTTCGACGTCGTCCTCTACGATCTCGCCGCAAACAGCACATCTTTTCATATCGTTTATCTCCTTAAAATTTGATTTCGTAGATGTATTATATCATAGCTTTGCGGGAATTACAATCGAAAAATAAAAATTTCCGAAAAATTCCCGTGGCAAATCTCTTACAGATATTTTAAGAGTTCTTCAAACCCTTCGATAAAGTCCCGCGCGCCCGCCGCATAGAGCTGTTCCTTTGTGCGGTACCCCCAGAGCGCGGCAAGCGGGCGCATCCCCGCGTTTTTCGCCGTGAGAAAGTCCGTCTCGCCGTCTCCCAAAAAGAGGGTCTCCGCGGGGCTGACGCGAAGGGTGAGCGCGGCATAGCGGGCGAGCGCGGGATCGGGCTTGACGGGGAAATCCCCGCTGTCCCCCGCGACGAAATCGAACGTCCCCGCGCCGAAAAATTTTTCGGCGACCCGCACCGTCGCCTCATGCGGTTTGTTGGTGATGACGGCGACTTTCACCCCGCGGCGCTTCAATGCCGCAATGCACTCGCGTGCTCCGCTGTATGCCCGCGTATGCTCGCCGCTGTTTTCCGCATAGAGCTTGCGGAAGCGGGCAAGGCATTCTTCGAGCGGCGCGTCTTGGGGGAGCACCCGCTCCATGAGCGCACGCGCCCCGCTCCCGATCGCGGCACGCGTCTCATCGGGCGATACGGCGGGGTAGGAATACTCCTTCAAAACGGCATTGACGCAGACATGGATATCGGGAAGGGTGTCGAGCAGGGTGCCGTCGAGGTCGAAAAAGACTGCCTTCATCACATTTTCTCCGGGACGCCGATACCGAGCAGGGTCAGCGCGTTCGTCAGCGTGATGAGCGCCGCACGGGTGAGCGCGAGGCGGAAGGAGCGGAGCGCGTCGCTCTCCGCCTGCATGATCTTACAGTCGATATAGAATCGGTTGAACTTCTGCGCCGCGTCCACCGCATAGCGGGCGATGTAGCTCGGCTCGTAGTCCTCCGCCGCCGCCTTCACAGTGTCCGGGAAGGCGGCGAGCGCCTTGATGAGCTCAAACTCCTGCGCGTTGGGCTCAATGTCCCCCATCGCGGCTTCCGCCCCTATCGAGGCCGCCTTTTCAAGAACGGACGACGCGCGCGCACATGTATATTGCACATATACGCTCGTTTCGCCGTCGAAATTGAGCGCTTTATCGTACGAAAAGACAATATCCTTGATCTTATTGTTGTAGAGGGCGCCGAATACGACCGCCCCCACGCCGACCTGTTCGGCGACTTCGTCCTTATTTTCGAGATCGGGATTCTTTTCCGTGAGGATGTTCTTCGCCTTCTCCACACAGCGGGAAATGACGTCCTCGAGCCATACGACCTTCCCCTTCCGCGTGGACATTGCCCCGTCCTCCAAAGAGACCATGCCGTAGGCGACATGCACGAGATCCTTCGCCCAAGGCTCTCCCATGAGCTCGATGACCTTGAAGAGCTGGCTGAAATGCAGATTTTGCTGGTAGGCGACGACATAGAGGCACTTTTCAAAGTCGTACGTCTGTTTGCGGTAGAGCGCCGCGGCGAGGTCGCGGGTGCCGTAGAGGGAAGCGCCGTCCGAGCGGAGCACGATAAAGGGCGGCATGTTGTACGGTCCGAGATCGACGACCTGCGCACCGCGGCTTTCGACGAGCAAACCCCTTTCTTTGAGCGCTTCGACGGCGGACGGGATCTTGTCGATATAAAAACTCTCGCCGAGGTAGCTGTCGAACTTGATATGCAGACGGTCGTAGATCTTCTCCACATAGGCAAGCGTCAGAGACTTGAACCAGCCGAAAAGCTCGTTTGCCTCCCTGTCTCCGCTCTCGATGAGGCGGAAATTCTCCCGCGCCTCCGCTTCCATCTCCTCGGTCGCCTCATTGTTGAAGCGCACATATAGCTCGTTGATCGCGTGGATCCCGCCCTTTTCGACTTCCTCACGATTGCCCCACCTCTTGTAGGCGGAAATGAGCTTGCCGAACTGCGTGCCGTAATCGCCGAGATGATTGATGCCCACCGCGCGGTAGCCGAGGAAGTTATAGATGCGGTAGAGTGCGCCGCCGAGCACGGTCGTAGAGAGGTGCCCGATGTGGAAGGGCTTTGCGATGTTGACGGAGGAATAATCAATACAGACGGTTTTTCCTCCACCCATGTCCGACGACCCATACGCGCTTCTCTCATTTAAGATCTTCGGAACGATCTCTTCCGCAAGTCCTTTTCGGTTGATTTTGAAATTGAGGTACCCGTTCACGGCGCTGACGGAAGAGATGACGCCGTCCGTCTTGAAGTCCGCGGCGAGGCTCTCCGCGATCAGGGCGGGAGACTTATGCAGCACCTTCGCGAATTTGAAGCAGGGCAGCGCATAGTCGCCGAGCGTTGTATCGGGCGGGACGGCGATGGAATCCGCGATCTCCCCCTTTGTTACGCCCTCGATGTCGATCCTTTCCGCAATATATGTTTTATGATCCATAAGAAACTCCTTCTGTCTCGGGTATTTTACCATATTTTTACGGTTTAGGCAACCGAAAGACTTGCCCATTTCCGAGAAAAGTTATATAATACGAGAAGCGGCGTCTGCGCCGCCATAAAGGAGAATGCTATGAAGTTAGGCGTCGTCGGGCTTCCCAACGTCGGCAAGTCCACTCTGTTCAACGCGATCACCCATGCGGGCGCGGAAGCCGCGAATTATCCCTTCTGCACCATCGAACCCAACGTCGGCGTCGTCGCCGTCCCCGACGAGCGGCTCGAAAAACTTGCCGCCCTCTATAACAGTAAAAAAGTGACCCCCGCCATCGTCGAATTTGTAGACATCGCGGGGCTCGTCAAGGGAGCGAGCCGCGGAGAGGGGCTCGGTAATAAGTTTCTCTCGCACATCCGCGAATGCGACGCCATCGTGCACGTCGTGCGCTGTTTCGAGGACGAGAACGTCACCCACGTCGAAAATTCCGTGGATCCCGTCCGCGACATCGAAACGATCAATTTAGAGCTCATTCTCGCCGATCTCGAAGCGGTGCAAAAGCGGCAGGACAGGATCAAAAACGCCGCGCGCGGGGGCGCGGATAAGACAGCCGCCGCGGAATTTGCGTTTCTGGAAAAGCTGACGGCGCACCTCGAACAGGAACAGCCGGCGTCATGCCTTCCCGTCAACGAGGATGAAAAAGTTTTGCTCGACAATCTCTTTTTGCTTTCCGCAAAACCCGTCGTCTATTGCGCCAATATTGCGGAAAAGGACATGGGCGCCGACGAAAGCGGGCTTCCCCTCGTCCAAAAAGTGCGCAGTTATGCCGAAAAGCACGGCGCGGGCGTCATCGTCGTCTGCGCAAAGACGGAAGAGGAGCTCGCCGAGATGGATCCCGCGGACGCGGCGGTGTTCCTCGAAGAGTTCGGGCTTAAAGAGAGCGGGCTCAACAAACTGATCAAGGCGTCCTACTCCCTTCTCGGGCTGATCTCCTACCTCACGGCGGGCGAAAAAGAGACCCGCGCGTGGACGATCGTAAAGGGGACAAAGGCGCCGCAGGCGGCGGGAAAGATCCATACGGATTTTGAAAAAGGCTTTATCCGCGCCGAAGTCGTCGACTGGGAAACGCTACTCGAATGCGGCGGCCTTACGGGCGCGCGCGAGAAGGGCAAGGTGCGCTCCGAAGGCAAAGATTATGTGATGAAGGACGGCGACGTCGTCTTGTTCAGATTCAACGTATAAATCGCTCGATTTCTTTTGAAAGTCCGCCCTTTTCGGGCGGACTTTCAAAAGAAATACGAGCGAGGAAAGTTACTTTTTTGGGATATTGAGTCACTGTCTCGTTCGCTCGAAAGAACATGAAGTCGAAGGGGTTCGACAAATTGAGTGCGCTGCCGCAAAAGCGTGGTTTTGCTTCGCGCAGTAATTTAGAACAAAGGGCACCTCGGCTCCCCTCTTAGGGGAGCTGTCACGAGCTTGCGAGTGACAGAGGGGTTTCCGAAACCCCTTCGGCTCACTGCGTTCGCCACTTCCCCTAAAAGGGGCAGCAAGGGAGCAGTCCTCATCCCGAGGCGAAGCCGAGCGGATCTCATAGACCCACGGGCGTCCGTACTTACGAGGGGATTCACTCGCCCCTTACGGGGCTCGGAATGAGGGCCCCTCGGCTCCCCTCCCAAGGGAAGCAAGAAGCCCCGAAAGAAAATTGCAAGCAGGGAATCGAAAATCGGTTGCTTTTTTTGCCGAAATGTGATATAATGATACTATCAAGTGAGTAGCATTTTTGTGCGTAAGTCCGGCTTTGGGCTTACGCACTTATTTTTTTAAGGAGCCGAAATGGAAGAGATCAAACAGAACAAAATGGAAACAACGCCGATGCACAAACTCATATGGAAAATGGGATTGCCGATGATCGTATCCATGATCCTGCAATCCGTCTATAATATTGTAGACACGGCGTTCGTCATCAATATGGGCGAGGACGGCATCGCGGGCAACCTTGCCCTTACCTATGCCTTCCCCATCCAACTGCTCATCATCGCAGTCGGCGTCGGAACGGGCGTCGGCATCAACGCCCTGCTCTCCAAAAAGTTGGGAGAAAAGGACGGCTGCGGGGCGACGCGGATCGTCGGCAACAGTATCTTTCTCGGCGTATGCATCTACGCCGTATTTCTCCTCTTCGGGCTGTTCGGCTGCCGATGGTTCATCTCCATGCAGGCAGGCGGAAACGCCAAAGCTGCCGAAATGGGCACGAGTTACTTAAAAATTTGCTGCTGTCTTTCCTTCGGCGCGATCGGCTTTACCGTTTACGAACGCTTTCTGCAAAGCACGGGCAAAACACTGTATTCCACGATCTCCCAGATCTCTGGTGCGATCCTGAATATCGTGCTCGATTATGTCTTTATCTACCCCTGCCACATGGGCATTGACGGCGCCGCATGGGCGACGGTGATCGGCCAGATCGTATCCCTGATCGTTGCGATGCTCTTCCACCACCTTGCAAACAGAGAGATCAAAAACAGCTTTAAAGCGATCAAGCCGAGCTGGGCGGTCATCAAAGGGATCTATAAGATCGGGATCTCCGCCGCGCTGATGCAGGGACTGCTCTCCGTGATGATGCTCGGCATGACAAGCATCCTCGGGACGGCCGAACAAACAGAGAGCGCCGAACTGTTGCAGGGCAGCTTCGGGATCTACTACAAGATCATGCAATTCGCGCTGTTTGCGTCCTTCGGGTTATCCAATACCATCATCTCGGTTTTGTCTTTTAATTACGGCTTGCAAAACAGACAACGCGTAAAGGAGTGCATCAAATTCGGGATCCTCGATTCTCTGATCGTTGCCGCCGCGATCACGGTGCTCTTCGAATGCCTCGCCGGCCCGCTCGCCAAACTGTTCGGCATGGCAAGCGGCGAGGGAAGCGAAGCCATCCGCTCCACCGTGACCGTCGCGATCCGAATTACGAGCCTCGGCTACATCTTTATGGCGTTCAGCGTTGCGGTACAGGGCGTTTTACAGGCGTTCCGCTACGCGCTGTTCCCCCTCCTCATTTCGTTTTTAAGGCTCTGCCTCTTTATTTTCCCCATGGCGTATCTGTTTACGCTTTCGGGCGACGTGAATACCGTCTGGTGGACATTCCCGATCACGGAAGTCGCAACGGCAGTTGTCTCCTCTTTGATCCTGAAATTCGCCTATCGCAAAAAAGTTTGCACGATCCCGTAAAATAACCCCTCGCCGAAGCGAGGGGTTTTTCGATCGCAAAACGTCAGGAGATCACAGTTCCGTCCTTGGAGACCGTCCCGTCATTGCAAGAAATCGTGAACGTGATTTCTTGCGTGGGGTCCTCCGTGCCGCTGTCCCATCCCCAGCTCTTTTCGGTCAAGGCCTTCCAGTCATTCACCGAGCCCTTGAACACAATGTTTTTGAGCGCGGTGCATTCACTGAATAAGCCATATCCGAGCGACGTCACGCTCGCGGGGATCTCAACGCTCGTAAGCGCGCTGCAGCCGGAAAATGCAATGCTGCCGATTACCGTCACGCCGTCGGGAATCGTAAAGCTCTCAAATGTACAACCTGAGAAGGCGTGTGCGCAGATCTCCGTCACACCTGCCGAAAGCGGGAACTTTGTATTGTTGCTCCCCAAAACCAGTTTGTTCGTTGCCGTCTCGATGAGGCAATCGGAGCCGTTTCCGTCGTTGTAGAAGGCATTTCCGCTCTCCACGGTGATGTGATCCAGATCGTGAATATCATTGAAGGCGTTCGACCCGATGATCTCCACATTTTTGGGGATGGTGAGGTTTTTAAGTCCCTCTCCCTTATAATCGTGAAGTCCCACCAGACTTGCTGGGAGAACAACTTCCGTCACGTCCCCGCTGTAAAGGAATGCGGCCTCTGCGATCGTCTTTGTCCCCTCGCGGACGGTGACTTTGCCCGAGACGGTCTCATCCACGGCGATCATATGATTGCCGACGTAGAGAATGCCGTCCGTCCAAAAACTTTTGTCGGTATAGATCTTGCTCTCTTCGAAGGTGTCGTCTTCGATGAGCCGCACGCTGTCGGGAAGGTTGACGTCAGTCAGCTCGGGGCAATAGCCGAACGTGGCCTTGCCGACCTCTTCCAGCTTACTGTTTTTGCCGAATGTGACGCTTTTGAGCACGGCATTCCCGCCGACCCCTTGAAAGAAGGTAACGCTGTCGGGAACTTTCAGCTCCGTCAGGGAATTGCAATCGCCGAATGCCGACCCCTCGATACGCTCTACCGTGGAAGGGATCTTGACCGCCGTAAAATTGCATTCAAAAAAGGCGCCGTAATCGATCACAGTCACCGCTTTTCCGTCATGATAGGCGGGGATATAGATCTTGGTCTCCGCCCCCGCCGTGCCGATGCCCGTCACGGCATAGGTGTCCGTCTCCTCGTCGAGCTCGTATTCGAGCCCTGCCGTCTCGGGAATGGTATAGCCGCATTCCGTGCAGGTGTTGCTGCCCTTGTAGACGTGGTCTCCATCGGCAAATGTTTCCCCGCAATCGGTACAGACCTTCCAGTGGACGTCCTCATCCGAGCCGAACGCCTCCGCGGTATGTACATGACCGTTTTCACCGTTCCCCGTCTCGTTTCCGCACGCCGCGAGCCCGAACGCAAAACAAAGGGCGGAAATCGCCGCGGCAGAAATCAAAAGTTTTCTGTTCATTTGTTCCTCCTGAATTTTTTCTTCCATATTACATCATAAAGTGGTGTATGTCAAGCATTTTACATCACTTTGTGGAGATAATTTTACTATGGAACTCAGTAAAATCGTGGGAGAAAATCTGAAACAGGCGCGGAAGAGCTTAAAACTTACGCAAAAAGAAGTTGCGTCACACATGCTTATGACGCAACAACAGTACAGCCGCTTTGAAAACGGCATTTTCGAATTGAATTACGCGCAGATCAAGGAGCTGTGCCGCTACCTGGATATCACGCCGAACGATTTGTTTGACTTTCAGCCGTGACCCGACAATCAGAGTTCGATCTTCATGTCGTCCTTCTTGATCCAGCCGATTTTGCGGAGAAGTTCGCTCACGCCGAACGCGATCGCGGCGGGAAGCACAAAGCAAATCAAAATCACGCCCAAAACGAGCCGCCATGTCGGGATCACGCCAGCGGACGCGCCCACCATGTCGATGACCCCCACGAGTCCCGCGGTACCCATGCCCGCGCCGACCGCTGTCGCCTGCAAACCGAACACGCATGTGGACATGGGGCCCACGACCGCGGAAGCGACGACGGCGGGGATCAAAATTTTAGGATTCTTCAAATTGGGAATTTGGAGCATGGAAGTCCCCAGCCCCTGCGCAATGAGTCCCGAAACTCTGTTCTCGCGGAAGCTCGCGACCGCAAACCCGATCATATGCGCGCAGCAGCCCGCGACGCCCGCTCCTGCGGCGATCCCTTTGAGCCCGATGGAGACCCCGACCGCCGCGCTCGAGGTGGGAAGGGTCAACAGAAGCCCCATCACGACCGAAATGATGAGCCCCATCAGGAAGGGTTGGAGTTCGGTCGCCGCGTTGATGCCCGCGCCGATCTTGCCCATGAGCCATTCGACGGGGGTGCCGAGCGACGCCGCGATGAGCCCGCCCGAGAGCATGCTCACGAGGGGCACGATCAAAATGTCGAGCTTCGTCTTGCCCGTCACAAGAGTGCCGAGCTCGCAAGCGACGACGACGGCGAGATAGCAAGTGATGGGATTCCCCGTCCCGACGAGGACGGAGGCGGAGAGCTTACTAAGGTCGCTTCCCGTGATATAGTTGATCAACGTCGTAGCGTTCGCCGCAAAAATGCCGACGGCGACGCTGCACGCCATCACCATTTTGGGGCATTTGAAGGCATAGGCGATCCCTACCCCGATCCCCGCGCCCATCATGATCTTGGCGAACGTCCCGATTCCGTTCAAAAAACGGTAGCAGAGGTTGAGAAACTCTACCCCGCTTGTCCCGTCCCCGAAGAGGCGGGCGATCTGGCAGACGATCGTCCCCGCGATGAGCGTGCAAAAAAGCCCGTTCGCCATTCCCGCGAACGCGACGATAAAATACCTGTTTGCAAATTTTTTGAGAAGCGGCTTGACCTTCGGAGCTTTTTCAGGCTCTGTTTCGGGCTCTTTTTTTGCTTCTGTTTTAGGTTCTTCCATAATTGTATGGTATCATAGCACAAAAAGGGCGGGAATGCAAGCATTTTTTGAGATTTATGCGCTCCGCGGTTTGAAAGGCGCTACGCCCCGCTTCCCGAAAGATATCCCCTGACGAAGGAGAGAGGCAAAACTTTTGCGCCCTTCCCGAGGACGGCGCCGGGGGCGAGCACGCTGTTACAGCCCACCTGCGCGCCGTCTCCCGCAAACGCCCCTACCTTATAGCGTCCCGTGGGGTATTTTTTCTCTCCGCGGATCAAAACCTCCCCGCGGTCGAGCCGCACGTTCGCGCAGACCGCCCCTGCGCCGAGATGGGCGCGGAAGCCGAGAATGCTGTCTCCGACATAGTTGAAATGCGGGACTTCCACGCCGTCGAACAAAATGCAATTTTTGAGTTCCGTGGAATTCCCGACGACGCACTTTTCCCCGACGAGGACGTTTCCGCGCACAAATGCGCCGCTCCGCACCTGCGTGCCCGCGCAGATGACGCAGGGCGCATGCAATTCCGCCGTCGGAGCGATTTTCGCCGTACCATGTACAAAGACCCCCTCTCCGATTTCCAGAAATTCTTTGCCGAGCTTTTCCGGAAGAGAGCGCAAAAACGCCCCGAGGCCCCCGAGCGCTTCCCACGGATAGGTGAATTGTTTCAAAAAATCTTCGGCAAGCGTATGCGAAAGGTCGTAGAGCGCGGAAATTCTCAGATCCATGCCGCATTTTATGCCGCAGCAGACGAAAATTGTTCTTGCTATTTGCCCTCATCTGTGCTATAATGTGGGCAGAACCGTTTGGAGATGCTTTTATGATCAAAACTGCGCTCAAAAATTTCTTCGGCAATCTCGTCAATCTCTTTATTCCGATGGGGATCATCTATCTTTTCTTGCTCCTCGCGATCTTTGTCTTTCTCTCCGTCTTTTTGCAATCAAGTACGGAGATGATCGAACAGCTCGTTTCCCTGATCGAGGACTCCTCGGGAAAATCGAACGTCACCATCACGGAATTTCTGACTTTTGCGGTCGACCGTCTCGACACGAGCGGCGGCTTTTTCGACGCGATCGGGCAAATCTTTGACGGCGACTGGATCGGAGAGACGGTGCGCGGGTTCTTCCGCTCGCTCGGCGCGGGAAGCGGAGACTTCGAGGGACGGCTCAACGAGATCGTCGAAACGTATGTCGGAAAGCTGGGCGCCTCTCTTTCCGTCTCGGTCGTATTTATGTCCCTCGGGATCATCCTCGGATTTTATGCGACGGGTTACGCCGTGCGGCGCCGTTCGGCAAAGCGTGGATTCAAAAGGACGATCATTGCGCATACCGTCGTCCCCATTGCGGAGACGCTCATCATCGTCGGATGCCTGTTGCTCCTCAATGTCATCCGCTATTACAGCTTGCTCGTTCTCATCGTCAGCCTCATCTTTATGGGGATCGTCAACCTGACGAGCTCGTGGATCCTCTTCGGCAAGGGGAAGATCCCCTTCAACCGGATCGTCAAGGGGAAGAACATTCTGCTCCACATCGCCGTGATCGGGATCATCGGCGTGCTTGTGCTCGCCATCGCCGCGGGACTCTTTATGATCGACCCGCTCCTCGCGATCCTCCTCATGATCCCCATTCTCGTCTATTCGCTCGTCATCCTCGACGTCAATACGGATTCCTATGTCTCCCATCTGGCGGAAAAGTATGAGGGCGCGACGGAAAAGGAAAAGGCATAAAACAGCAAGAGAGAAGGGACGCCGCGGCGTCCCTTTTTTTCAGCTTTGTCCCGTAGGAACAATGTCCTCTTCGTCCGGCTTTGCTGCGTCGGGCAGGATCATGCAGTAGCGCGGGTTGTGCGCATACGTTTTCTTTTTCTTTGCCATATCCCCTCCCCTGACAGTATGTGCAGGCGGACGGCGTTCATATTCAGGCGGATGCGATCTGCTTCTTCACCTTGGAGAACTTGTCCGCGTTCTGGTCGATGAGCATCTTTGCGGCGGGCTGGACTTCGTAATAGCCGCGGGAGAGCATCTGCTCAAACACCTGAAATTGCGTGTCCGCATTCTGCGTGTAGTTTTTGAGGATCTCCTTGCGGAAGGGTTTGCAGCTGCCCTCGGTGAGCGCGGCGGCATAATAGCTCATGAGAAGTTTTTCGCAGTCGAGAAGATCCTGCAAGGCGTCCTTTTCGGCGAGTGTGGTTTCCTGTTTGCCCGTTTTCATTGTTTCCCTCCGATCATCGCATAGAGCGCGGAGAATCTCTCCGCATGTGCGCAGGCGATACTTTCCATTTCCTGCGCAAGCGCCGCGTCCGTCAGCGTGTTGGCATAGAGCCTTGCCTTTTTGCACGCCATTTCTTCTCCCGTGAGTATTTGGACGAGTACATCCAGATCTTTTGCGGTAAGATTGGTCATAAAAAAACCTCCTTGGCGTTGTTATCGCCGAAGGAGGATCTTTTTATACGTCATTGCTTCTTTCCGCCCCGCTTCTTTTCAGGATCCGTGAGGCCGCGGAAATACGCGCACCACGGGTTCAGGGTACAGCTGTTGCAGAGCGGTTTTTGGGAATGGCACACCCGCCGCCCGTGATAGATGAGCCAGTGGTGCGCCTTCGCCCATTTTTCCTTGGGGATCGCTTCCATGAGCCCCCTTTCCACCTGCTCGGGTGTCTTTCCTTGGGCGAGTCCCGTCCTGTTTGCAACGCGAAACACATGCGTATCGACGGCGATCGCCGCCCCGCCGAATGCGACGGCATAGACGACGTTCGCAGTCTTTCTTCCCACGCCCGCAAGGCTCCTGAGCGCTTCGGGATCGCTTGGGACTTCTCCCGAAAATTTATCGAGAATATCCCGCGAGGCGGAGAGGATATGCGCCGCCTTATGATGATAAAATCCGCAGGAGAAGATGTATTTTTCGAGTTCTTCCTGCGAAAGCGTCACCATTTTTTGGGGCGTATTGTATGTTTCGAAGAGCACGGCGGTGACCTTGTTGACCCGCTCGTCCGTGCACTGGGCGGAGAGGATCACCGCAACGAGAAGTTCATACGGGCTCCTGTAATGTAGCGCGGGGCGGGCGTCGGGATACAGCCGCTCCAACTCCTTCAAAAGTTCTTCCATGCCGCTATTTTACCATACCGCGGCAAAAAAAGCAAGGAAAATCCCGCCTAAATGGAAACGTACCGTCCGCCCGCGCGCCGCATGTAGCCCGCAAAGGCGGAATAATTCTTCCTCTGTATGATCAGCCGCGCACGGGAAAGGAACCCGTCCTCGAAGCGGACGGAGATCCCGCAGCCCACTCTCGCCTCGGAGGGATTGGAGACCGGCTGCGCGGGGATCCCGCTACTACGGAACTCCGAAATACAGTCAAGCGCCTGTGCGCGCGATTTGAAAACAGCTACGATCGTCATACATCTTATCCTGCCCTCGTATAATAGATTATCTTTTTTGGGGGGTCAAAGCCATGCTCTATCTCGACAACGCCGCAACGGAGGGCTCAAAGCCGGCTCAAGTCAGAGCCGCGGTTCTTGCCGCCATGAAGGTATGCGCCAATCCGGGGCGAAGCGGGCACCGCCTCTCCCTCGCCCACGCCGAACACGTTCTCGCGTGCAGACAGCTTCTTTCGGATGTGTTCGGGGGATACGGCTTCGAACGCGCCGTATTCACGAGGAGCTGTACGGAAGCCCTCAACCTCGCCATTTTCGGTGTTCTCGGAGCGGGCGATCACGTCGTCTGCACCACCCTCGAGCACAACTCCGTGCTCCGTCCGCTCCATGCCCTCGCCGAACGCGGGGTCATCTCCTACGACGTCGCCCCGCTCACGGACGGAAAACTCCTGCCCGAAACGGTCGCCTCGCTCGTCAAAGAAAATACCCGCCTCGTCTGCGTGACGGCGGCGTCCAACGTGACGGGCGTCTCCTGCGACCTCAAAGCGGTGCGTTCGCTCCTGCCCGAAAAAGTGCTTCTGTTGACGGACGGGGCGCAGGGCGCGGGGCACATTCCCATTTCCATGAAGGGAGCGGGCATCGACCTCTTGGCGCTTGCGGGGCACAAGGGACTGCACGCCATCCAGATCGGCGCGCTGCTCTTTTCCGAACGCGTGGAGCCTCACCCCTTGATCTTCGGGGGCACGGGGAGCGAGAGCCTAAGCCTCGGCATGCCGTCCTTTTATCCCGACCGTCTCGAAAGCGGGACGCTCTCCTACCCTGCCGTCTGCTCCCTCTTTGAGGGACTTACCATCTTGAAGAGCGCGCGGCGGAGCGGACTCTATCAGGTCACCGCCGCCCTGCGGGAAGCCGTCGTGGAAATGCCCGCCTATGAGATCTTTTCCCCGCCCAATGCCTGCGGGATCTTTTCCTTCCGCCATAAGGGGATCCCTTCCGAGGAAGTCGCCTCCCTTCTTTCCGACCGCTTCGACATCGCCGTCCGCGGCGGACTGCACTGCGCCCCGCTCGCGCACAAGGCGCTGGGGACCCTCCCCGACGGGCTCGTACGGGCGTCCTTTTCTACTGCGCAGGGCATGCGGGAAGCGGCGATGCTCGTGAATGCGCTGAAAAAGATCTAAATGCTTTTGAGTTTTTCGACGAGCTTTTGGAGCCTCTTTCGCTTGGGCGGATCGAGCATGGGCGAGAAACGGGCGAAAAATTCGTCGATCTGCGCGTTGGAGAGCGTTCCGTTGCGCTTCCCCTCCTCGGCGCGGGCGTAGATCTCCTTGATGAGATCGTTCTCGTTTTTCCCCGAAAGGTCTCCCGTGAGCTTTTCCGCTTCCTTCATGAGCGCCGCGCCCTCTTCCGTATTCTGAAAACTCGCAAAATCCTTCATATACACCTCTTTTCCCATTGTATGCCCGTCACCCGCGATTTGACAGCCGCATACAATGGGAGCATGGAAGTGATCCTCCTTGTTCTCTTTTTGATGAACGCAGACGATCGCACAAAGGAGTCTTTGAAGAATTTCCTCGATTTTTACAGGGAAAACCGCACCCTCATCGCCACGCTTGCGGGGGCGGCGGGAACGACGGGTACGCCTGCGGCGGAGCCCGAACAGGCAAAACCGTCCGAGGCGGCGGAGGAAGAAAAAAACCGGCCCCGCAGCGAGGTCGGCGACAAAAATATTTTGGAAGAGTATCTGCGGCGGCTCGCAGGTTAGATCAAGCGGAGAAACTCCTCCGCTCCCGCCAATTTTTCGGCATGCACCGCATGGTCGCCATAGGCGCGGATCCCCACGTCGTGGATGGAATTTCCCTTCGGCCAAAAGATCTCCGCGACGGTGAGGCGGAGCGCCCTGCCGCCGGGGGCGGTAAAGGTGCTCTGCATGACGCCCTTCCCGTACGTCTTTGCAACTTCCTGTCCATTGTATGTGCTCACGCGCAGATAAATATCGTCTTGCGTGATCGTTCCGTAGTCGAGCATTGCGCCGATGAGCGCCTCGGAAGCGGAAGCCGTGCTCTCGTCCCCGAGCACGCGGATGCGGGAATCCGCAGAGAAATATTTGCCGAAGTCGTTTCCGTCGGCGGTGTATTCTTCCGTCTTGCCGTCACGGTAGCGGGCGACGGCGACGAGCGGGCTGTTCCCCTCCGCATTCTTCAAAAGGTGCGCCGCGATCTCGCACAGCGTGGAGAGATACCCGCCGCCGTTGGAGCGCAGGTCGAGCACGAGATCCGTCCTTCCCCGCTCCTTCATCATTTCAAGGCAGGCTTCGAATTCCTCCGCGGCTCTTCCGTCAAATTCGGTGAGGCGGAGATATGCCGTTTTCCCGTCGAGCGCGGACATGCCCCCTCCGATCTGCGTGAGCGTGAGCGTATCCCCGCCGCGGAAGCGGAAACTTCCCTCACTGTCGCGGTACTCGCAATAGGAGCCCGCATAGCTCTCCCGCGCGACCGTCCCGACTTTCTTTTCTCCGTCCGCATAGCCGAATTCGAGGACGACGCTGTCATGGGAAGTCAAAAAGGCGTAGGCTTCCTCGGGCGTGCCTTCGCGGAGAGTCTCCGCGCTCTCGCCGAAACGGTAAATATACATGCCCGTTTCCATTCCCGCCCGCTCGCAGGGAGAATTGTAGACGACGCGGGCAACGCGCGCATAATCTTCATAGACGAGACTGACGCCGTACCCCTCGTTGGAGCCTTTGCTTTCGTCTACGAGGCGGTCGTACGCGGAGGGATTGTAGTAACTGCAATATTTGTCGAGTTCGAGCGCATGAAAGAGCTTGTCGTAGAGTTCGTCGTCGTCAAGTTCCCGATAATAGTTTTCTTCGACCCGCTCCGCAAGCCAAATGAGGTCGCGCGCACGCTCGTCGAAGTTCCCGAGGGCGAGATACCACCCGCCGAGAAATCCGCCGCATAAAAAAATGACCGCGAGAAGGATCGCGCAGAGGATCGGGAGAACTTTTCTCTTCTTCTCCGCGGGCGCGGACGCGGCAAACCTGCTCTGTTCCGTCTCCTCGGACATGGTAGGCTCATTTTGTTCCGAGCCTTCGGACATGGTAGGCTCGTTTTGCTTCGGTTCGGACATGGTATCCTCTTGTTTCATACAATGCCTCCGCGGGAATTCAAGAGTTTTGAAAGGATCGTCATGACGCGGAAGGTGACCGCGTCGGAGAATTTACGGATATCGAGCCCCGTGAGACGCTCGATCTTATCGAGACGGTAGGAAAGGGTGTTGCGGTGGATGAAAAGGGCGCGGCTGGTTTCGGAGAGGTTGAGATCGCTCTCCAAAAAGACTTCCGCCGTCCCCGTAAGCTCCTCGTCGGCAAAGACGTTCTCCGCACCGCGGACGCCGAGCCGGACGGCATATTCTTCGAGCTGCCGTTCGGGGATCTCCGAGAGCATCCGGACGAGCAAATATTCGCGGTAGGAGTGCACTTCTCCCTTCTCGCGCAGCATGCCGCTCATGCGGTTCGCGCTCGCCGCCTGTTCGTAAGAGAGGGCGATCCCCGTAAAGGACTCCGCCTCGCACCCGACGCCGATCCGGGCGTGAACGCCCGTCTCCTCATAGAGAGATAAGTTAAGAAATTGCCCGAATTCGTAGGGAGTTTGCCCGTCCTCGGTGAATTTTACGACGGCGATACGGCTGCCGTCCATCAACACAGCGGCGTCCGATCCTTCGAGGCACCGCTCCACATGCTCCATGGCATCCGCGATCCGTTTCTCGGGGATCAGGTCGATCGCAAAACAGGCTCCGTCCGTCATTTTGTACTTTGCAAGATAGCGGAATGCCTGCGCTCTTCCGCCCTCCCCGAGAAGCACGCTCTTCAAACGCTCTTTTCTGCTCCCCGCGGCGGGCGCGTCCGAAAGAAGATAGGCGATGAGCTTCGCCTCGCGCGCCGCCTCTTCCCCCGTCCCCGCGAGGTAGATCTCCCGCTCCGAACCGCCGAATCCGACGCGGAAGGAGGTCTCCTCCCCGCCGCGCGGCGACGGATAGACGTCGACCCCCGTCTTGGAACGGATGTCGGCAAGAAAAGCATCGAACGCGGAAAGACGGCTTTCCATGGATCCCCCCTTGGGCGAAATATCGCCGTGCGGAAGTATTATACCATGACCGCGCGCAAATAGCAAGATACTTTTTTGCCCATTCCGCCGTAAAAAACGCGTTTTTGAGAAAAAATAGGCGTTTATGCACAAACTGTCAGTAAAATTATGTGTAAAAAACAGAGAGAATTCGGGGTTTTTTGCGCATACGTGTTGACACCTGTCATAAAACATGATATAATGAATAGGATTTTTGGAATACGGTACGGAAAAAACCGTATCAAAAGGGAGTTTACCTCATATGGAAAACAATGTTTTTAACCCGGATGAAGGTATCAAGCAAGACGCGCCCAAGGCGGAGTCCAAGCCGAAGAAAGAGAAGAAGGCGAAGCCCGAAAAGGCTCCGAAAGCTCCTAAGCCCCAGAAACCCCCGAAGCCTTACGGCGTCGTCGCAGGGTATAGGGCTCTGGCGATCGCTACGCTCGTGCTCACGATCGGCGGACTCTTTTTGGGACTGCTCGGCGATTCGATTGATTGGCTGGCGCACACGTTCTATTCCTCTGCGAACGCCAACACGATGCTTAATAGCCTATCTAATAGTCTGTCCTTCGAAGTTCCGAATCTTCTGCCCGGATCGCTGCTCAACTATGCCATCCTGTATCCTTTGGACACCCTTGCAAACATCGCCGATCAGTTTGCCGGCGGGGATTTCTTTGCGATCCTCGGCGGGCTCATCGAACTTCTGTTCCTGACCGGCGTATTCCTTCTCCTCATCGTTGCGATCGTTGCCGCGCCGATCTGCACGCTCGTTGCAGTCTGCTCTCGGAAACGCGCAAGAAGCGCGTCGATCGCGACCGCTATTCTGTCCTTCCTGTCCTACGGGCTCCTCTTCCTGTGGAATTTCAGTATTGAGCTTTTGAAAAATGGTTGGGACGGTGCGGATATCGACTTGCCCGTTGCGATCATCGCGGGGTGCCTCTTTGCGGGGCTCGTCGCGACGGCGATCCTCAGGAACAAGGTGCGCGGCGGCATGATGGTAGCGTCCGTGTGCTGCACATTCGCCTTGATCCTCGGTATCGTCTATCCTGTATCGAGCGCGTCTGAGGCTGTTTCGGGCTCCTTCCTGAACATTGCCGCCGATCCTTTCCTCTACGGCGTGGCGCTCGGCATGCACGTATGGCTGTTCTACCATGTGATCGCGACTCTTAGGCGTATCACTGCCAAACAGAAATACGGATATGACATCGGCCGTTATGTTGTCATGCTCATATTGGTGCTCGCCTTCATCGTTGCGGTTTGCATGAGCGGCGGCGATTTCGACTTCTCCATTCCGTTCGAAAGCGATCTGACGAACAACCTTCTCTCCACCCTTCTTTTGCTCATCGGCTCCGTTGCGGGTCTCGGCGTCTCCATCACCGCAAAAGTGCTCGACAACAAAGAAAAGGCAAAGGAAGCCGCCGCAGCGCCGCAATACGATCCTTACCAGCAACAGCAGCCGCAGCAGAACCCTTACGGCTACGGGTACGATCAAGGCTATCCCTATGCGCCCGCATATGCGCCCCAGCCCCAATATTACAATCCCGCATATGTTCCCGTTGCGGTTCCCGTAGCGCCCGCGGCACAGCCCGAACCTCAAAGAGAGATGACCGATTTCGAGCGCGAGATGCTCTCGATCGCTTCCAAACCCGAAGCGGCGCCCGCGCCCGCACCTGCGGCGCAACCTACGCCCGTTTTCGTGCACAAGTCACAGCCCGCACCCAAAGCGCAGCCCGAAAAGTCCGCTTACGGCGACGGTTCCTACACCTACGATCCTTTCTTCACGATGCTCACCAACGCTGAAAAGGACGAATTCGGCGATCTGTTCATCGCGCACAAGAAGGGCGAATTCAGCGATCTGCCCACCTACGTCATCGGTGGCGACAATAAGGAATTCTTCAACAAGGTCTGGATCCGCTACTCGAGATACGACATGTCTCCCGAACTTAGAGAGAAGATCTTCTCCTATGTCCGTTCGCAAAAGAAGTAAATAAGCATCCAAAAAGCCGTCGGCTGGGCCGACGGCTTTTTTGTATATCCTTATTTCGTGAGCAAGACGACGATGCCGTCCTCCTCGCTGTAAGATCTTCGGAAGGAGAGGGCGTCCACGAGATACAGCCCCCTGCCGCGCTCCTCGTCCACGGCGGAGCAGACGCTCTGCTTAGGGGGACGGAATGCCCGCTCTCCCCGTACGCGGATCTCGATATATTCCGCAAGGCAGACGGAAAGATACGCCCGCCCGCCGCCGTGCTGCAACACGTTGGAGACAAGCTCGTCCACGACGACTTTACAGTCGAACACCCGCCCGTCCGGGACTCCCTGCGCGGCGATCTCCCCGCAGATCTTCGAAAGTGCCTCCCTTAGCGCAAGAAAATTGTCGATCTCAAACCGCATCATTCCGCCATGCTCTTTTTGAGCCTCTCCCTTAGTTTTTCCAGGATGCGCCGTTCCATGCGCGACACATACATCTGCGAAACGCCTAACTTTCGGGCGGTGTCCGCCTGTGAAAGCTCCTGGCGGAACCGGTAATCGACAACAGTGCGTTCGGCGTCGTTTAACTCTTTGAGCGCGGCGGACAGCTCGTCGTGCGTTTCGAGACGCTCAAAGATGTCGCTGTCGTCGGGGATCACCTCGTAAAAGCTCAAATCTTCTTCGCCCGAGGGTCTGTCGAGGGAGACGACCCCGCCCGCCTCCGCGGACATGAGCACTTCTTCCTCCGTCACGGAGAGCCGCTCTGCGATCTCGGCGGCGGTGGGCTTGCGCCCCAGCTCATGCGTGAGTTCTTCGGACGCCTGCGCGATCCTTGCGCGAAGTTCGGAGACCTTCCGCGGCAGATGGATGAGGCGGGAGCGGTCGCGGAAGTAATTCTTGATCTCCCCCGTGATCGTGGGCGTAATGAATGTGGAAAATTTCAGACCTTTGCGCTCGTCAAAGCGATCCACCCCCTTGATGAGCGCCAAGGAGGCGACCTGATAGAGATCGTCGTATTCCACGCCGCGCCCCACAAACTTTTTTGCGATGATCGCGGCTATGTAAAGGTATTTTTCGACGATGAGATTGCGAACGGCAACATCCCCCGTCTCCCGATACCTTGCGAAAAGTTCGTTTTCCGTCATGCCTGTTCCCCGCATGCAAAGGTGAAGGCGGAAAGTTTCCCGTCTTGTTCTTCCGTCTCGAGATCGGAAAGAAGGGCATTGAGAAGCGCAAGCGAGATCTCGTCCTCGCTCGTCTCCTCCGCCTTGCCTTCCCCTTCGCCCGAAATGCGGACGCGGAGCCCCCCGTCCTCATAAAAACGGACGTGTGCGTTGAGATATCCCCTGTGTTTGAGCAGGAGCAAGCTCTCGGTCACGCAAACCTTGCAATCCTCGCTCGCGTCGAGATCCATACCCTTCATGGCGCAGACGCCGCCGACCGCAAGACGCACCGTCGTCATCACCTCGCTCAAAAGGGGAAAATTCAGTTCGAATACGTTTTTCATCCCTCTATCTCCATGATGGTATCGAGCGCGCAGATCACGAACAGCTTTTTGAGCTGCGGGCGCAGTGCGGTGAGCTTCAAGGCATGCCCGTCCGCTTTGAGCTCTTTCATGATCTTGACGAATACGCCGAGTGTCGTCGAATCAATAAACGTAAGGCGGGCGCATTCGAAAACGACGTCCCGCGGGAGACGGCGGTAGACGTCCATGACTTCCGCATACAACTCATCGGAATTTTCGGAGTCGATCTCTCCCGCCAGCGAAAAGGTGAGGGGGTCTCCCCCTACAACTGTAACTTCCTGCATAACATCCTCCGCCGCCGCATTGGCGGTCTTTTTTTCCGCCCCGCAGGGGACGGTTCTGTCTTTTCGGATATAGTGTATCAAAAAAGCGGGAAAATGTCAATCCCCGCTGAAAATATCGTTAAAATCTTCGAGAACGAGATCGGGCTTGTCCGTAAAATTTTTCATGCTTTCGCGGGTCGTCTCGCCCGAAAGGACGAGGACGCTCCGCATGCCGCAGCGGTTCCCGAACCGGACGTCCGTGTGCATTCTGTCCCCGACCATGCACATCTCCCCCGCGGGAACGCCCGTGAGCCGCGCAAGATACTCCCCCATCGTCGGGTACGGCTTCCCGATCACGACCGCCTTGCGGCGGGAAGAATGCTCGAACATGGCGAGGAAGGAGCCGACGTCGGGCATCGAGCCGTAAGAGGTCGGACACACGTCGTCGGGATGGGTCGCAAGAAATGGCACGCCGCGCTGCAAGAATGCGTCGAGCCGCTTGATCTTCGCAAAGGTGAGCTCGGTATCATATGCGAGCACGCACACGTCGGGCGTATCGTCGGTGAGCGCGATCCCCGCCCTGCGGAATTCCGCCCGCACCGCCTCGGTGGCGACAAGACACACCTTCGCCGCGGGGTATCTCTCTTTGAGATAGGAGACGGTCGCCATCGCCGAAGTATAGACGAGATCCCCCTTGCCGAACAGCCCGAGACGGGTGAGGCGCATACGGTACTCCTCTTCCGTCTTTGAAGAGTTGTTCGTCACAAAGACGAGCCGCTTTCCGCCCGCCCTAAGTTTTTTGAGCGTTGCGGGCATATCGCCGATGGGCTTTCCGTCCAGATAGACCGTCCCGTCGAGGTCGAGCAAAAATATTTTGACGGAGCGCAAGATCTCTTCCCTTGTCATAGTTCCTCCAAGAGCCCGAAGTCGCGGACGACGGCGGACAGCCCCGCGGCGCGCTCGGGCAGAGCGGAAAGCTCCGCGGGCGGGACTTTCTCCTCCTTCCCGCCGAAGGAGAGATAATTTCTCCTGTATGTAGCCATGTTCCGCGTGATAAATCCGAGTTCGCGCAAAAACTCCGCCCGCCGCCCGCCGAGCGCGAGAGACCGTCTCGTAAAATCCTCTTCCGTGGGGGGAAGGACGGGGGGAACGCCTGCCCGCCGCGCCCGCGCCGCATAATCCGCCACAACGTAGTGGCGCGGCTGTCCGCAGCGGAAAAAGGCGGTATACAGAGCGGTGAGCGCACAGAACGCCCCGAAGGAGGAGCTCCTCCGCGCGAGGACGATCCCCTCGCCAATGCCGTCCCCTTCCGTACGGCGGAGCGCCGCATTCTTTTGAAGGATCTCTTCCGCGCCGATCCCGTTGAGGTCGGCGAGCAGGGCATACCGCCGCTCCGAAGGGGCGGGCGTACGGTCGAAGATGGAGAGCGCACGCTGTTCGAAAAGGGCAAGGCGGTCGAGCAGCAGCCGCGCATAACCTTCCGCAAGGGAAGGGGCAATGAGCGCCCTGTCCACGCAGACTTCCGCCTCCGCGAGCGGAAAGGAAAGTTTTTCCCCGTCGAGCCCGACCTCTCCCTCCTTGCAGAACACGCCGTCGAAGGCGCTCTCCGCGGGAAGAAGCATGCAGGGGGTCCTGCGCACCTTCGCAAACAGGCGCGCCGATTTGAGGGTATCTGCGCCCCCTGCGGCGAGGACGCCGCCCACGACGTCGGGCATCGAGAAGAGCGGCAGGGCGTTTCCCTCGATCACGACGGTCATGACGCGCGGCATTCGCGACGCAAAGGAGAGCGCGGCGCAGCTTTTTTTGTCCAGAACGAGCAAGATCTTTCCCGCCGTCCTCTCCGCAAAGCGGGCGGCGCACTCCCCCGACGGGCAAAAAGAAAACCCGCCGTCCTCTCCGTACCCCTTCCCATCTGCGGGATTTCTCTTCGGTACGGTAACATCGGCGAGTAACATGAATTCACCTCATATCAAATTGAAAAGATCCTGACGGCCGCACAGCCCGCATAGCCGACGGCGACGCCGAATAAAAACATGCCGATCAGGATCAGAAACGCATTCTTTACGCTTTCGCGCCCGCGGAAGAGCGCAAGATATCCGAGACCCGCGTTCGCCACAAGTCCCCCGAGCAATCCGCCGAACCCGATGCCGCCGAGCGCGTAGACGTCCGCAAGCACGACGGACGAAGCGCAATTCGGAATGAGCCCGACGGCGGAGCAGAGGAGCGGCTGGAACCAATATCCCGCGCCGCTCATGAACGCCCCGATCTTTTCCGCGCCTGCGTCCGCGTTTCCCCCGCCGATCCCGAAAAAGATAAATCCGAACAGAAGATTCACGAGAAGCACGAACCCCGCAACTTCCAGCGCATGCAGAAGCGGCGAAAGGAAAAACAGACTGAAAGTACTCTCGTGCTTGTGCTCGCACACGGAGAGTTCCGCGCACTCACAGCTCCCGTCCTCATGCGCATGTTCACCCTCTTCCCAGACATGGTGGGCATGTTTTTCGTCCTCTGCGTGAGGTTCGCAGACATGGTCGTGCTCTTCCTCATGAACATGGACATGGGTATGCTCTTTTCCGTCATCATGGACATGGTGCTCGGGAATGGGAAGCGGCTTTTTCGCCGTAAAGGCGTCGAGAAGATACCCCGCCCCGACGCCGAGCGCGAACTTACTCAAAAGGAGTGCCAAAAGCGACCAGAGTTTGAGATCCCACGCCGCATTCGAAAGGAGCAGGACGAGGAGCCCCTCGTCGCTCGTCGCGACAAAGACGGCAACGAGCGTTCCGAGCGTCAGATGGCGGTGCGCATAGAGCTTTGCCGCCATCACCGAAAATCCGCACATGGGCACAAGTCCCGTGGCCGCCCCGATGAGCGGCGCGGCTTTCCCCGAAAGAAGGCGGGACGGATGCCCCATCCGCGTCTTATGCTCCATGAGTTCGATCAGGATATACAGCAAAAGGAGGAACGGAAAAAGTTTCAACGTGTCCAAGAGTGCGTCCAAGATCACGTCATACCACATACTCGACCTCCTTTGAATGTATCTTACATGCTTTCCCCGCAAAAGTCAACCGTTTTGTCCTGAAAACCGCAAAAAAGAGCGCCCGCGGGGCGGACGCTCTTTTGTACTTCGCTTATTCCTTCGGTTCTTCCGTAGGTTCTTCTTCCGTATTCTCGGCAGGCTCTGCCGCGGGTTCTGCCGCCGCCTCTGCGGATTCCGCAGCCGCGCGTCTTGCAGCCATCTTTTCGTCGCGTCTCATCTGCTTCTTCATTTCCTTGGTGACAACGCGCGCCGCGTCGATCTGCGCCTTCATTTCCTGGGGCGTAGGAGGCACGAAAGCCGCGCCCTCCGCGTTTTCGGGAATGACGTCGTAGTGCTCGTCGCGTTCGAGAAGGGTCGCCTCGGTGTAACCGTCGAAGAGATGGACGTGGCGGGCGTCGAATGCGAGTTTGACGACCTGCCCGAGCTCGACCGTCGCACGGGAGGAGATCTTCGCGACCATCTGCGCCGCATTTTCGACGACGGAGGTCTTTTCGCTCTCATAATCGAGGTCGCAGTAGATCTGCATCTCGGCGCCGAGCTTTTCGATGACGTCGATCTTGGCGGTGACGACGGTTTCGGGCGAGGTCGCGATGAACCGCTCATCCTCGTGGATATCCTCGGGACGGACGCCGAGCGTGACCGTCTTGCCCGTGTTCTTATACTCGTCAAGATTCTTGATGCGCTTCACCATCGTCTCGGGAAGAAGGATCTTGTTCCCGCCGATGAAGTTCACATAGATCTTCCCGTCCACTTCCGTGATCGTGGATTCCTTGAAGAAATTCATCTGGGGCGTGCCGATGAAGCCCGCAACGAAGAGGTTGATGGGATAGTCATAGAGGTTCTGGGGGGTATCGACCTGCTGCATGAAGCCGTCCTTCATGACAACGATACGGGTACCCATCGTCATCGCCTCGATCTGGTCGTGCGTGACATAGATGAAGGTCGTGGCGAGGCGGACGTGGAGCTTACTGATCTCGGTACGCATCTGCGCACGGAGCTTCGCGTCCAAGTTGGACAGAGGCTCGTCGAGAAGGAATACCTTGGGCTCGCGGACGATGGTACGCCCGAGCGCGACACGCTGGCGCTGACCGCCGGAGAGCGCCTTCGGCTTACGGGACAGATAATCCGTGATGCCGAGGATCTTTGCGGCTTCTTTGACGCGCCTGTCGATCTCGTCCTTCGCGATCTTGCGGAGCTTCAAGCCGAACGCCATATTGTCGTAAACGGACATATGGGGATAGAGTGCGTAGTTCTGGAAAACCATCGCGATGTCTCTGTCCTTGGGGACGACGTCGTTGACCAGCTTGTCGCCGATGTAAAGTTCGCCCGAAGAGATCTCTTCGAGGCCCGCGATCATGCGGAGCGTCGTGGACTTGCCGCAGCCGGAGGGGCCGACAAAGACCATGAATTCCTTATCCCTGATTTCGAGGCAGAAGTTGAACACCGCCTGGTTGCCGCCGGGATAGATCTTGTTGATGCCTTTGAGTAAAAGACCGGACATAAATTTCCTCCCTGTTGATACAGATTTATATACTGTAATTTTACGAAATTCCGAGCCTTTTTTCAAGAGAAAAACCGACCAAACTTCCGACCCGATTTTGTACAATTTGCACAAAGGGGAATCAATGACGCGGTTGCCCCTTTGGCGCTCCCTTGAGGGGGAGCTGGCACCGCAGACGCCCCCCTTGGCGCCCCTCTTAGGGGAGATGTCACGAGCTTGTGAGTGACAGAGGGGTTTCTTGGCTCCCCTTATAGGGGAGCTGGCGCGTTGCCCTTGCGCGACTGAGGGGGTGTCGTTCTAAATTACGTCACCCTGAGCCGCCGCTGACAAAAGCGGCGTGTCGAAGGGTCACCGCATTATCATAAGGTGATGGTTCGACTGCGCTCACCATGACGTGATTACCCCCTCAGTCACGCGTCCTTGTGAGACTGATGGGGTTCCGAAACCCCTTTCCCCTCACTATGTTCGGGGACTTCCCCTGAAAGGGGCAACGATCGACACTACACACAAAAAAGGACGACTGTTCTCCGTCGTCCTTGAAAAAATTATTTTACCTCGGTAAAGGCACTCTTGGGTTCGCCGCATAAGGGGCAGACCCAGTCGTCTGGCAGTTCCTCAAAGGGGATCTTTCCGTCGTACTCATATCCGCAGACCGTACAGCGGTACTTCTTTTCCGCGGCCCCGCCGATCTTCATGAACATGTCTTTTCCCACGCCGCAAAGGGGGCATACCCAATCGTCGGGCAGATCCTCGAAGGGCACGTCGCCGTCGTACTCGTAGCCGCACACCTTGCAGACGTACCGCGCGCCCGTCCCCTTTTTGGGCTCCTCTTTGACATATGTGGGCGCGTTCACGCTCGTCTTTCCCTTCAATACCTTATGATAATAGGCATATGTCATGGGATCGCCGCCGTGCAAAACCTGCGCGTCGTACACCTCGCCCAAAAAGACGGTATGGGTGGAAGTTTCCATCTTCCCGATCACCTTGCAAGCGAAATAGCACAGGCAATCGTCCACAACGGGAAGTTTGGAGCGCACCGCATAGGCCGTCTCCGCAAACTTATCGACGTCCCGCGAGGAGCGGAATCCGAAATTGCCCACGAGTTTGGGATCGACGTTTTCACCGAGCACGCAAATCGCAAAATACCCCGAATCGCCGATGCACTTATGGGTATAATTGGCCTTATTGACGCTTACGGCGATCGTCGCGGGATCGGCAGTGATCTGCATGGCACTGTTGGCGACGCAGCCGACCGGCCTGCCCTCGTCCCATGTGGTGGCAAGATACACTCCGTATGATAATTGATAGAATGCAGTTTGATTCATAGGATCCCCTGACGACAAAAAAGGCGGACAAAAGCGTCCGTCCTTTGTTTGTTACTTCTTTTCGACAGGTTCGGGGACAACTTCTTTCCCGTCATACCAGCCGCAGTTCTTGCATACCCTGTGCGCAACTTTGAGTTCATGGCAATGGGGGCACTCTACAAGCGTCGCCGCCGTTGCCTTGTAGTTTGCAAAGCGCTTATCCGTTCTGCTCTTGGATTGTTTTCTCTTGGGAACCGCCATCTTACACCTCTTATTTTCTCGTTATTCGTTCTTTGTTTCATCTTCCGCACAGGCCTTGCACAGAAGTCTTTGGGGAAGCGCGAACAGGACCGTATCGCGCAGGAACTCCCGTAAATCGACGTATCCGTTTGCGTACCCGTACTCCTCATCCTCGGGGGAGGGCGAAAACACTCCTTCCGCAGGAAACACGATCTCCTCTTCCGCCGTGGCAAGGCAACGGGAACACAGCCCTTTGAGGGCAAACGTTACGGTGCCCGTCACTTCCGCTTTATCGTCAGAAAAGATCTCGTAGGAAAGCGCCGCCTTGACGGGAGAAGCAAACTCCACATAGGGAATATCCAGCCATGTTTCGTCCGCATCGAACGAAAAATCGAGTTTCCCCGTGAAATTTTTCCTCGCGGAACAGCCGCGGACGTCGATCCTCGGAATCATTGACTGTCTTATTATATTTTATTTGCGGCCTTCTGTCAATCGTTTTTGCCTGCAATCTGCCCTGTTTTTCGCAATTTGCAAGAAAATCAGAGGAGAGCCGCCGTCTCGCGGGCGATGACGAGCTCCTCGTTGGTGGGAATGACGAGGATCTTCACCTTGGAATCCGCCGCCGAGAGGTCGTGGATCGCGCCGTCGTTTTTATAGACGTTTTTCGCCTTGTCAAGCTTGACGCCGAACGCTTCCAGACCGTCGAGGATCCCTTCGCGCACCGAGGGGGTATTCTCCCCGACGCCCGCCGTAAAGACGATGACGTCCAGCCCGCCGAGCGCGGCCATATACGCGCCGACGTACTTCTTGCACGAATAGGAGAACATGTCGAGGGCGAGCTGCGCTCTCTCATTCCCCTCTTCCGCCGCCGCGCACAGATCGCGGAAATCCGACGAAACGCCCGAAACGCCCAACATGCCGCACTTTTTATTGAGATAGTTCACGCCCTCCGCAAAGCTCATCCCCTTCTTCTTGCAGAGGAACTCCACCGCCGCGACGTCGATGTCCCCGCTGCGCGTTCCCATGGGGACGCCCGCAAGGGGGGTGAAGCCCATCGTCGTGTCGATGCACTTTCCGCCCTTCACGGCGGAGATGGAAGAGCCGTTGCCGAGATGGCAGGTGATGATTTTCAACTCTTCGGGCTTTTTGCCGAGGTACTCCGCCGCCGCCGCGGATACAAACTTATGCGACGTGCCGTGGAAGCCGTATTTTCTCACCTTATAGTTTTTGTAATCGTCGTAGTCGATGCCGTAGAGATAGGCGTAGGGCGGCATGGTGGAGTGGAAGGACGTATCGAACGCCATCGCCATCTTCTTGCCGGGCATGATGGCGCGGCAAGCGTTGATCCCGAGGATCGCGGCGGGGTTGTGGAGGGGCGCGAGCTCGGAAAGCGGCTCGAGCTCCTTCATCGTTTCATCCGTGACGAGGGTGGTTTTCGTGAACGTCTCGCCCGAAGCGACGACGCGGTGCCCGACGGCGTCGATCTCGTCCATGGATTTGATCACGCCCGCTGTTTCGTCAACGAGTTCTTTGAGGACGAGGGAGATCGCGGCAGTGTGGTCGGGAAGCTCCTGCTCGATGACGTACGTCTCCCCGTGCGCCTTATGCGTGAGCTTGCCGCCGTCAATGCCGATGCGCTCGCACCCGCCTTTTGCGATGACTTCCTCGGTCTCCATATTGATGAGCTGGTATTTCAGGGAAGAGCTCCCCGCGTTGATGACAAGTATTTTCATAAAGACTCCTTTACTTTACCGTCTGCAAAGCCGTGATCGCGACCGCGCAAACGATATCGGCGGTCTTACAGCCGCGCGAAAGATCGTTGAGTGGTTTGGCAAACCCTTGGCAGATGGGACCGATCGCCTGGAACCCGCCCAGCCGTTCGGCGATCTTATAGCCGATATTGCCCGATTGGAGATCGGGGAAGATCAGGACGTTCGCATGCCCCGCCACCGTCGAATCGGGCGCTTTCAGCTTCGCGACTTCGGGGACGAGCGCCGCGTCGAATTGGAGCTCACCGTCGAGCATGAGATCGGGCGCCTTCTCCTTGGCGATGCGCGTCGCTTCCTGCACGAGGGTCACGTTGTCGTGCTTCGCGCTGCCCTTGGTGGAGAAGGAGAGCATGGCGACTCTGGGTTCGATCCCCGCGATCTCCTTCGCGCTCTTTGCGGTCGCGATGGCGCAGTCCGCAAGTCCTTCCGCCGTATATGTAGGATTCAGCCCGCAATCGGCGAACACGAGCACGTTGTCCTCCACATATTGATTCCTGCCCACCATGAGGTTGAAGCTGGATACGGCGGAAACGCCAGGCGCGGTCTTGATGATTTGAAGCCCGGGACGGAGGGTGTTCGCCGTGGAATGGCATGCGCCCGAGACGAACCCGTCCGCATCGCCGCTTTTGAGCATGAGCGCGCCGAAGAAAGTATTGTCCTTCGCCTGCTCCTTTGCCTGCTCTTCCGTCATGCCCTTCGCCTTACGGAGTTCATACAGAAGATTTGCGTAGTCCGCAAGTTTTTCGCTCGTCTCGGGATCAATGATCTCCACGCCGCTAAGATCGACGTCGGGGTTGTCGAGCTTGATCCTGTCGGGATTGCCGAGCAAAACGATCCGCGCGACGCCGTCCTGCACGCAGATGGACGCCGCTTCGACGACGCGGCGGTCCTCGCCTTCGCAGAGGACGATCTTTTTGTTGATGGCGCCCGCCTTCTTCTTGATCTCGCCGACCAGCGTGCCGCTCTCCGCAACAGTTCTGCCGAATGCTTTCATTTTGTCTTTGAATGCCATATGATTTTTCTCCGTTGAACGCTTTATTTTTCGCTCCGCTTCGTGTATAATGGAAGCAAAGGAAATTTCCGTACCATTATACAACAATCGTCGGAAATTGTAAAGGGAAAATGAAATTTTGTGCGGTAATTTGCGAATACAATCCTTTTCATGCGGGGCATGCCTATCTGTTTTCCAAGATCCGGGAAGCCGGATACGGGCATATCCTCTGCATCATGAGCGGAAACTTCACGCAGCGCGGGGAAGCCGCCCTCTTTCAGAAGTACGTCCGCGCCCGCCATGCGGTGGAAAACGGCGCGGACGCCGTGATAGAGCTTCCCGCCGCCTTTGCCGTCTCCCCCGCCGAACTCTTTGCGGGCGGCGCCGTGCATATCCTCTCCGCACTTGAAAACGTCGAAGCGCTCGCCTTCGGGTGTGAGAGCGGGACGCGGGAGGAGTTTTTGCGCACCGCCGAAGCGCTCCTGCGCGAGGACAAGCCTTTCCGTGCCGCCCTGAAAGAGAATCTCAAAGACGGGACGTCCTATATCCGCGCCCGCAACGCCGCGCTGCTTGCGACCCGTTCGGATGTGGACGAAAAACTGCTTTCCTCCCCCAATAATATCCTCGGAATTGAATACTGCCGCGCTCTTCTTTCGGAAAAGAGCGGGATCCTCCCCCTGCCCATCGCCCGCGTCGGGAGCGGGCACGGGGACGCGGAGCTCAAAAAGAATTACTCCTCCTCGACCGCCATCCGCGAAGCCATCCGCCGCGGAGAGAGACGGGATAAGAAAATGCTCAAAGCGAATCTTCCCGAAAACGTCTACCGGGATGTGTCGGACTGCACCTTTCCACCCTTTGAAGAGGCGGCGCTCGCCATGCTCTTTGCGCGGACGCGGGAAGAGATCGCAAAGACGCCCGATTGCGCCGAGGGGCTCGAAAACAGGCTTGTCTCCATGGCGAAGAGCAATCCGCGCTACGGCGACCTGCTCCAAAAGGTCGTCTCCAAGCGGTATACCCTTTCCCGCCTGAAACGCATCCTCGCGCAGAATTTTTTGGGAGTGGATCTCGAAGCGGTTCGGGAGTATCTCTCCGCGCCCCTCTACGCCAACGTGCTGGCGGTCAATGGGCAGAATGCCGAGGAGATCCTGTCCTCTCTTTCGGGCTCGATCCCCGTCATCGCGCGCAAGAGCGACTACTCGATGCTCAAAAAGGACGCGCTGGACTGTTTCACCCTCGACATCCGTGCGAACGACCTCTATAACGTCCTCACGGGAACGTACACGAACGAATTTCTGACGCTGTTTGTGTGAGCTCGGCTCCCCCTCGTTCCTTGCTGCCCCTCTTAGGGGAAGTCCCCGAACAACGTGAGGGGAAAGGGGTTTCCAAAACCCCTCTGTCACTCACTGCGTTCGTGACATCTCAGGCGGAAAAGGCTCCAAAAATAGAATGGTCGCCTTTTCCTGCCATCCCTAAGGAAGGACCCTACAAGGGGCGACAAGGTTGGACTCCGTTCTTCGGGATCCTTCGGGCTTCGCCCTCAGGATGACGCGGTAAATCGGGGCAACTAGGTTCGCCCTTCGTTCTGAATTACTGCGCGAAGCAAAACCACGCTTTTGCGGCAGCGCACTCAATTTGCCGAACCCCTTCGGCTTACTGTCCTGTGAAACAAAACAGGGGCGGCCGAATTGTAATTACAAGGCAGAAATTTTAACCCCTCGCTCGTATTTATTTTTGAGCACGCGCCCACAAGGCGCGGACGAAAAAAGAAATCGCGCGAAAAAAACTCCCGCTCCTGTGCAAAACAGGAGCGGGAGATTTTTTGCTTGTCAGCCGACGAGGTTGCCGCCCGTGAGGGTGGAGTAGTTGTTCATGAACATCGCCATGTTGCGGTCGCCCGCGTCGCTGCCGAGGCAGGTGATCGTGAACCCGGACTTGTTCTGGTCGCCCAGCCATGCGGGACGGACGACGCCGTAGAATTCCTTATTCCCGCTGTCCTTATTGTTTGTGCCCTTGAGCGTGGCGTCGAAGGTGAACTTGATGTACCCCTTTCCGTACATCTTCCACGTGCCGATCTTGGAGCCGTTCGCTTCCGTGATGGTGTGATCGGATTTCAGATATACATCGCGGGATTCGTTCTGGATCGCATAGAAGTTTTTGCTTGCCGTGTCGCGCTGGTTGATCATGACGACCATCTTGAACTTATACGCGCCCTCGGACGCCGTCTGGGTATAGGCGAGGAGCTCCTCTTCGGACACCGCCCTGTCGATCTCCTTCCCGTAGCGGTTGGGGTTGATGACGATATGCCCGAGGCTGTTGAGATAGTATTGGTGCACCTGCGACATGAACGTACCCGTGTTCTCGGGGTCATTCTCCTTGGGAATGCGGGTGATGTACGCCGCAAGGCTCACCCCGTCCTGCGTCGTGTAGAGGTCGTTATGGCCGGGCAGGATGATGTCGTATTCCTTCACGCCCTCGGACTTATTCGTCCAGCGGAATGCGCCCATGTATTTATTCCCCGAGTTCTTGTTGTTCCCGGGACCGACATTGCGGACGATGCCGCCGCCGACGGAACGATAGGTGCCCCAGACGCTCTCGCTTCTGCCGCCCCACATCTGGTAGTTATCGCCGAGGCCGTCATAGGAGTGCATAGAGTAGTAGTAAGTCTTGCCGCTGCCTTCGAGGAGCTGTTCGTTCTCGTCCATGAGCGTCACATTATCGTGACGGGCGATGACGGGCGCTTCCATGTTGGCTTTGGAGATGTTTTTGCCGTAATAATCGTGTTCCCAGCCGACGCTGTCGCTCGACACGCTGCCGTAATCGTCTTGGATATCCTCCTCGATGTATTTACGGATCTGTTCGTGCGTCTGCCAGCCCTTTCCGTCCTTGCGCATCCCCGTTGCGGGATCGAGTTCGATCATATAGTCGCCCGAGCCGAAGGAGCCGTACGCCATATACATCTTCCCGTCCGTATCGTAGATGATCTGCGGGTCGATGCCGTTGACGTCCGCCACGCTCTCGCCGCGCTGAATGGAGGACTGCATCAGGACGACGGGATCGCCGTTTGCGTCCTTCACGGGCTTGAAGGAACCGGCGCGGAGCGTCTTGGAATAATAGAGAAGGATGCATGCGCGCGCATATTTGCCGCCCCCGATCTGCATGCCTTCCTGTCTTTCCCTATTGTCTTCCGAGCCGTCGACGACGCAGGTGTACAGCCAGTAGCCGCCCGTAGGGCAGGGCACGATGTCGGGCGCCCACCAGCTTGCGTCCTCTTCGGAATAGCCCTGGCAGTAACCGTCATACAGCCACTTGCCAGCCTTGGTGGTCACGAAATCCTCGTCGCGGGTCGCCGCGTCGAACGTTCTGCCCACGTAGTTCCAGGTAATAAGGTCGGTAGACGAGTGGATCGCGTTACCGTACGTTCTGACGCCGTCATCCGTCGTCTGATCCGCCCAACCCGTGGAAAACAGATAATAGGTGGACTTTCCGCTCTTACTGACGGACTCCACAAAGGACGGGTCGTGCGTTCTGCCGAGGTATTTGCTGGTAGATTCGCTCGCGTCGTTCCCGAGGTCGGTGTACTGGTTGCCGGGATCTTCGACATAGGCGGGCACGACGGTGATCCTGCCGTAATCGCCGTCCTCTTCCTCATAGCCGATCGTCCCCGCGCCGACCGCCGTAAACGTACCCGTCTCCGCGTCATAGGTCGCAACGTCCGTGTACTTTTTGGATCTCGGCGTGACGGAGAATTTGGTTACGTCCAGCCCCTTCGCCGCAACGACTTTGGTATCCTCTTCGGAAAGAGAGATGTTGTCGTCGGGCAGATTGTCGTAACAGATGATCTTTCCGCCCGTAAAGACGGGGTCGGGATTGGTTTCTCCGCCGGGATCGGGAGTTTCGCCGGAACCGGGAGTTTCGCCGGGGCCTGGATTCGTTCCTTCACCGGGATTGGGATTCGTTCCTTCACCGGGATTGGGATTCGTTCCCTCACCGGGATTCGTCGTGTTCTGATCGGTGTTGCCGCTTTCGTCCTTCGATCCGTTGTCGCAGCCCGCAAAGAGCGAGACGGCAAGGATCGCGCCGAGCGAAAGCGCAAGGATCTTCTGATACTTCTTCATTCTTTCCCCCTTAAAAGATATTTTTTTCATTTTACCATGAAATGCGCTTGTTTGCAATAGATTTTTTGAAAAATTCACGAAATAAAGCAAAGCGCAACCGCAAATGCAGCTGCGCTCCGCTTAGAGAGAATATGAAAAAATATGGAGTGGTCGTCTTTGTACCTTTATGATACATGCCGAACGTGTCCGTTTCGTGACAGGCGCATTAAATCTTTATAAAAGGTATTTCCGCGCGATCGTCTCGGCGACCCTGAGCCCGTCCGCCGCCGCGGAGGTGATCCCGCCCGCGTAGCCGCAGCCCTCTCCGCAGGGGTAAACGCCTTCCTTCCCCGCCGCCCGAAAGCTCTCATCGCGCACGATGCGCACGGGCGAACTCGTCCGCGACTCCACGCCCGTCAGAACGGCGTCGAAAGCGGAAAAGACGGAAAACCGCCGTGCCATGTCCGGGATCCCCGCGCGGAGAGAGGAGACGACGACGGGCGGCAGATAGCTTTCGAGAGGCGCGAACGCAGTCCCCCGCGCATAGGAAGGCCGCACGGATCCGAAATAATAGCTCTCCTTTCCCGCAAGGAAATCCCCCATGAGCTGGACGGGCGCGAGATAATTCCCGCCTGCGGCACGGAAGGCCGCGCGCTCGAGTTTGCGCTGGAATTCCACGCCCGCCAAGGGATGCTCCGAGCCGAAATCGGAGGGGATGACCTGCGCAATCAGGGCGGAATTTGCGTTTCTCTCATCGCGGGCATAGTTGCTCATCCCGTTGGTGACGACGCCCCCTCCCTCGCTCGCGGCGGGGATGACGACCCCGCCCGGGCACATGCAGAAGGTGAATACCGCCCGCTCACCCGCATGGGAGACGAGTTTATAGTCCGCGGGTGGAAGGGCGAGATAGCCGCTCCCGTACTGCGCTTTGCCGATCTCCGATTGCAGATGCTCCACCCTTACGCCGACCGCAAAGGGCTTCTGTTCAATGAGAAATCCGCGCGAGAGGAGCATTTCAAAGGTGTCCCTCGCGCTGTGCCCGACGGCGAGAACGAGCTCGTCCGCCTCCTCCTGTTCCCCGTTGACAAAGACCGCGGAGAGCTTTCCGTCCTTGATCTCCACGTCCGTGAGCGCAGACAGAAAGCGCACTTCGCCCCCCTGTGCGAGGATATAGTTGCGCATTTCGGCGACGATCTTCCTTAAATTGTCGCTCCCGATGTGCGGTTTGTTGAGATAGGCGATCTCCGCGGGCGCGCCGAAGCGCACAAAGAGATCGAGCACGTCGCGGTTCAGGGGGCTGTTCGTCTGCGTGTTGAGTTTTCCGTCCGAAAACGTCCCCGCGCCCCCCTCGCCGAACTGTACGTTGCTGCCCGCGTCGAGCGCGCCGCCCGCGCGGAAGTTCTCCACATCCTTGATGCGCTCCTCCACGGGCTTGCCGCGCTCCAAGAGAACGGGACGGATCCCGTGGTCCAAAAGGCGCAAGGCGCAAAAAAGCCCCGCGGGGCCGCTCCCCGCGATATAGACGCGGGGCTGGGGGCAGGAGATCTTCGCAAAGACGGGCTCCTCCCGCCGCTCTTCCCTGTCCGAGCACTCCACGCTGTAAACCCAACGGATATCCCCTTTATCGCGGGCGTCCAGCGATTTTTTGAGGATACGGAACTCCTTTACGGGCGCATGGAGCTTCTGCCCGCAAATTTTGAGGAGCTTCCCCTCCCGTTCGTGGGGGCGCAGGACGAGATTGTTCAAAACAAGTTTCATATTCCCTCCGCGGCGACATAGGCGGATGTGAACGCCCATTGCAGATTATAGCCGCCGCACATGCCGTCTACGTTGAGGATCTCTCCCGCGAAAAACAGCCCATCGCGTTTGAGGCTCATGAGATTTTCATCCGTCTCGCCGAGGGGGATCCCGCCCCGCGTCGCCTGCGCGTAGTCGAAGCCGAGCGTGCCCGTCACGGTCAGTTCGAACCGCTTACAGAGCTCCGCCGCCCTCCCCCGCGCCGCAAGAACGCGTCCAAGCCCGTTGTTGACGACGCAGAGCATGCCGCCCCGCTCCGCCGCCGCCGCGACGCGACCGTAGTCCACATCGGGGAGAAAATCGAGGACGATCGTATCCCCCTTTTCCGCAAAAGAGGAAGCGCGGAACACGGCGTCCCCCGAAAGTCCGCTCTCGGTGAAGAGGATATCCCCCCGCGTCGCGTAAATTTCTTTCCCGTCCCGCAGAAGGACGAGGGCGGCGTCCGCACGGATCCCCTTTAAGCCGCGCACCGCCTTGGGATCGCAGCGGAGCCGGACGAGCACGGGAGAAAGCGGGGTGACGGTATGCCCGAACCCCTGCGCTAAGGCGTAGGCGGAGCCGTCCGTGCCGAAATTCTTCGCCGCTTTTCCGCCCGCCGCAAGCACAACTGCGTCCGCACGCATCTGTCCCCCCGCCCATGCGAGGCGGAAATCCCCGTCATATGCGAGAGAGGACACTTGTGCGCCGAATAAAACGTTCACGCCGAGGCGCGCGATCTCCCGCCGCAAAAGGTCGGTCACGGCGGAAGCCTGCCGTCCCGCGGGATATACTCTGCCGCGGCTGTCGGGCAAAAAGATGCCACCCATGTCCTCGAAGAAGGCGACGGTATCGCTTGCCGAAAAGCGCGAAAGGGCGCGGGCGACCTTCCCGTTGTCGTCCGAAAAATAGTACTCCGCGCCCATGTTGACGTTTGTAACGTTTCCCTGCCCGTTCCCGGTCGCTGACAGCTTTCTGCCGAGGCGCTCCCCCCGTTCGAGGAGCGTCACGGCGCGTCCCTTCCGCGCGAGCAGGACGGCGCACGCCATTCCCGCCGCGCCGCCGCCGATCACCGCAATTTTTTCCATATTTCTATCTTACCGCAATCAAAATTTTTTGTCAAACATTGACAGTTCGATTTTTTCGTGTTACAATATAGAACATAAAAGGAGCGTCATATCATGAATACAACTTTGAATGCAACATTTTGGGAATATATCACGGACAAGGCGAACCTGCCCCTTCTGATCGTGCTCGCCGCGATCGTCGTCGCGATCCTCGTGCTTGTCATCGTGATGATCGTCCTCTCCGTCAAGGCGAAGAAGCGCAGCAGGTTGGAGGCGGAAGAGGCCGTCCGCGCGCTTGCGAACGTCCCGCCCGACGAAGAATATACCCCCGTCACGGCGGCGGAGAGCGCTTCTGCGCAAGAGGAAGCCGAAGAAAGCGCGGAAAGCCCTTCATCGGAACCCTTAGCGGAGCCGATCGCCGAACCCGCGGAGGAGACGGAAACGCCCGCAGGATCTGCGGAACCTTTACAGATAAAAGAGGAGGAAACGGAAATGGCAGAAAAGAAACAACCTACGCCCGCCCAAAAGGACGTAAAGAAGCCCGAGCCCAAGAAGGCGGAACCCGTCAAAAAGGACGTGAAAAAGCCCGAGCCTAAAAAGGCGGAGCCTGTGAAGAGCGACGCCAAAAAGCCCGAGCCCAAGAAGGCGGAACCCGCCAAGGTCTCCGCTGCGAACGGCAAATGGGTCATCGAAACGGTCAAGGGCAAGTATTGGCTCAGCCTTATCGCCCCCAACGGACAGGTCATGCTCGAAAGCCCCACCCCTTATGCGTCCCTTTCGAGCGCGAGATCGGGCATCAAGACCTATCAGGACAACATCGCCGCCGATCGCCTCGAAATCACCGAACACAAGAACGGCGATTCGCAGGTGCAGGTGCTCACCGCCGGCGGCAGACTTCTTGCGACGAGCTCGACCTACTCGTCCCGTTCGCAAGCGGACAGCGCGAAGGAATCCATCAAGCGTTGGGCTTCCACGACCGCCGTCGAAGAAGTCCCCGAAAAGTAACATAAGTTGCGAAAAATCAAAAACAGCGGCTCTTTCGCCGCTGTTTTTTTACAAGAAACCAAACACTTGCTTCCCCTCTTAGGGGAAGTACCCGCACTCTCCTCACTTGCTTCCCCTCTCAGGGGAAGTACCCGCGCAGCGGGGGAAAGGGTTTCCAAGTAGAGAGCAGCGCCAAAAGTAATTATTTTGCGCGGTTTTCGATGAGACGGGATCTCTCGATCTGCGCAAAGATCTCCGCAAGGGGATCGGTGTCCGCCTCCTCGATCCTGCCGCCGTCTGCAAGGGTCCGCGTCGCTTCGGAAAGCGGCAACCGCGCCGCCGCGGGGAAGCCATATTTCTCTTTCAGCCCCTCTACGCGGCTTGCGCCGAAGATCTCATGCGCCTTCCCGCAATCGGGGCAGACATAATAACTCATGTTTTCGGCAATGCCGAGCAGCGGGATCTCCATCATCTTCGCCATATTCACCGCCTTGCCTACGATCATCTCCACGAGATCCTGCGGCGTCGTCACGACGACAACGCCCGAAAGCGGAATGGATTGGAATACGGTGAGCGGCACGTCGCCCGTTCCGGGGGGCATGTCGATGAACATCATGTCGAGATCCCCCCATTCGACGTCCGTCCAGAACTGCGTCGCCGCGCCCGCGATCAGAGATCCGCGCCAGACGACGGGGTCGTCCTCATGCTCCAAAAGGGTGTTCATGGACATGAGTTTGATGCCGCTCTTCGCCACGACGGGCTGGATCGCACCGTCTGTCCCATAGGCATGTCCGAGAACCCCGAACGCTTTCGGAATGGAAGGACCCGTGATGTCTGCGTCGAGGATCCCGACATGGTACCCCCGCGCCGCCGCGCGCACCGCCAAAAGCGCCGTGACGAGCGATTTTCCGACGCCGCCCTTGCCGCTTGCCACGGCGACGACGCGCTTGACGCTCGCATGCTTGTTGATCGGCTTGATGAAAGAATTTTTGCTTCTCGTCCCGCAGTTCGAGCTGCAAGTGGAACAGTCATGCGTACAGTTTGCCATAATTCTCCTTTTGCAAGCATTATAGCACGGATCACTCCCCTTGGCAAGCATTTTCACGGCTTGTCCCTACCCTCGGCTCCCCCTCGTCCCCGCCTTTCAGAACCATTGCCCACCCTCCTACTCCCCTTCCTTGGGAGGGGGCATGCCCCCGCGTCATTCTGAGGCGTAGCCGAAGAATCCCGAGGATGAAAGTTCGGACTCCGTTCTTCGGGATCCTTCACATTCGTTCAGGATGACGCGGAAAACGGTGGCAGGTCTTGCCCTCGCTGCCCCTCTTAGGGGAAGTCCCCGAACGTAGTGAGGGGAAAGGGGTTTCGGAAACCCCTCTGTCACTCGCAAGCTCGTGACATCTCCCCTACATGGGGCGACAAGACAACCCCCACCTGACGCGCTTCGCGCGCCACCCGCCCCCTTCAAAGGGGGCAGGTTTCGGACTCCGTTCTTCGGGATCCTTCACATTCGTTCAGGATGACGCGATATAACGGGCAAAGAGCCACCCTTTATTCCAAAATCACTTGCCTTAGGCGGAATTCACTTCCGCCGTGGGCGCCCCCATTTGGCACCCTACGGGAGCCTTAATGTCCTGTGAAACAGAACAGGGACGGCCGAATCGCTTCTACAAGGCAAAAGCATTAATCCCTCGTTCGATTTCTTTTTGAGCATGCGCCCAAAGGCACAGACGAAAAAAGAAATCGAACGAAATAAAAAACGCTTGCTTTTTCCGCGAAAATAGCGTATACTGTGTATGCTGTGATAGGTGGGGAGTTAGCGGTGCCCTGAATCTGCAATCCGCTATAGCAGAGCCGAACGCTTTTCTCGGTGCCGTCTATGGGAGGCTGCGCGGGGTAAGCAGTGATGATCGCAAGGTCTTATGCAACGCGCGTCCGCGAACCGTGTCAGGGTAGGGATACAGCAGCACTAAACGGTGCCGCGCGTGTGCCATGAGGTAGCTTTGCGGGAGCCGGCTGCCACGTTACCGCTCCGGTAGGTTGCAACAAAAAAAGCCCTCACAGTTTTTTTGAAAAGATTCCGCCCGACGTTTCCGTCGGGCGGGTGTTATTTTTATGATTTCTTTTGCACTTTCATCAACGTTTTTACAATTATTCTTTTTTTAATTTTCTTGGTAGCAACTTGAATCAGAATTGCTACGGCAAGGATGATTCCCGCCCACAACAAGAACGGCCACCAATCTATCTTAAAGTTGTTCGTAAAAATTGTAACGCCGTTACTGTCTGTTTCAAATTTGCCATAAATTACACTTCTCATAAAAGACATTATCATGTCCTTGCCCCAACACGCAAAGAATATTTCCAGCACACACCATGCCAGTTCAGAAACAAATTGTATTACCGCAAGCAAATATGCCTTGTTGGGATTCGTCGCAATAAAACATGCAGAATCCATTCTTTCGATATTTTTCTCTTCCTTGGCTTCCCTAATTTCCCGATTGAGACTAAATTCCTCATCGTCGTCCTTTTTCTCTTTTTTTGCGGCACTTCGTGAGATAGCAGAATTGATCGCTTGCGAAATATCTATGCGGTTAGACCGTATCCATTTCCCAAAATTAAAGTCACGGAAGAAAGCGACCAATACATTCATGACAATCGAAATTATATACATGAACACAAGCATGTAAAATAGCGTGTCTAGTCGAGCGACATCTGAAGCGTAAGAAGCCATCGCGCGCAAATATTTTTCGGGCGTTATGTTTAAATAATTATCGAAAGATTGAAAGACCCAGACCAGGCCATAAATTAACGGAATTACCATGAGGCATGCCGAAAGAACACCAAATATGATTTTTTTCGTTTTTTCCTCCGGGACACTTTCATTCCATCGTTCGAATAAATTTTTCTTGCTTTCGTCCTTATTTGAATCGGGGGAGGTCGCTTTTTCCTCGGGCAAAACGTAGCCACATAGTTTGCACGATCCATTTCCCAAATTGATATGACCGCATTCGGGACACACAAAAATTTTTACGCCGCAATGCGGACATGTGGTTGCTTGATCTGAAATTTCCTGCCCACACTCGGGACATTTGATCATTGCCATTTTTTCTCCTTACTACAAATATAAATCTGGATTTATATTTTCAAAATATTTTTTGTCTTTCTTGTTTAAACCTGTAAAATCTACTTTCTTCGAAATATTCTTCTCATTCAAAAGCCACACCTGATATAATTTTTCGTATAGAAGATATTTAGCGATTAACTTTTTGGATTTTATCGTATAGTTTATACAGAATGCAGCACCGATAAAAATGGTCAAAACAGCAACAAGCACGATCGGACCTATAATCATCAGCATAGTATCGTCACTATTTAAATCCAAAACTTTCGTTTGTATCAAAATTAAAAACAAAAAATCTATTGCTCCTGCACCACAAATAATTCTACTGAAGATCGTATACTTTCTGCGGCACTTTAACGCTTTTTGCTTCGCGTAAGGACACATGTACTTCGGATATTTCTTCTGAAACTCTTCTTCAAGATTATTTTGCTTGATCTTGTCGAAGGTTTGAAAGTCAACCGCAGAATTTTTTTGTTTTTCTTTGATAAGTTTACCGCAATGAATACATCGCTCTACGGTATCGCTTACCTGCCCGCCACAGTGTGGACAAACAATCAATGCCATATAAAATCCTCCACTTAAACGCGTTCGCGTTATTCGACACCATTATAGCAATATTTTGTTATTATGTCAAGAATTTTTATCACAATCGTGTTAAAATAATAATATGGAAAAAATGACGATCAATGAAAGAATCAAGGAATTGCGAACGGAAAATGGATTGACGCAGAAACAGCTCGCAGATGCGGTCGGGATCCCACAAACGACGGTTGCGTGCCATGAAAAGTCGCATGACCCGAATATCTATATTTTGATGAAGTATGCCGATTTTTTTGAGTGCTCGCTCGATTATTTGGCGGGACGGGAACAGGCGCCTCTGCCCTATGCGCTCTCGCCGCAGGAGCGGGAACTCGTTCAGAAATTCCGCTCTTTGAAGCCGCCGCTCCGCTCCTTTGCCTTTGAACAATTAAAACTTCTCTCCGAATCGGAAATCAACTGTTAAACTCCCGTCTGCATCGGCGGGAGTTTTGTTTTGTCGCTTTTTTCTTGGCGCCCTGTTCTACGCGTCATTCCAAATCACGTCATCTTGAGCCTGTCGAAAGATCACCGCATTATAATAAGGTGATGCTTCGACTATGCTCAGCATGACGTATTTTTATGACACCCCTTCCGTCACGGCAAGGACAGCCGTGCCACCCACCCCTCGAGGGGTGGGCAAGGATGAGCTCAATAGTCATTCAAATGCATAAAATAGCATATGTTATATAACGCATGTTATGAATGGAGAACAGAAAATATGCCCGCGGCGGAACGCCGCGGGCATATGATTTTACCTTTTAATTGAGTTTTTCGAGAAGTTTGAAGTCGATGCCCTTCTCGCCGATCTTGATGATCTTGACCTTGACCGTATCGCCGATGTTCAGGACGTCCTCGACCTTTTCGACGCGCTTATCGGACAGCTTGGAGATATGGATCATGCCGTCCTTGCCGGGAGCAAACTCTACGAACGCGCCCATCGTGGAGAGCACGCGGACGACTCTGCCGATGAACATATCGCCGACCTCGGGGTCGTGGACGATGCTCTCGATGATCGCCTTTGCCTTCTGCGCCGCCTCTGCGTCCCCGTAGGAAGCGATGCAGACGGTGCCGTCCTCTTCGATGTCGATCTTGGTGCCCGTCTCGGCAATGATCGAATTGATGACCTTGCCCTGCTTGCCGACGACGTCGCCGATTTTCTCGGGGTCGATCGTGAAGAAGATGATGCGGGGTGCATACTTCGAAAGTTCGGGCGCGACTTCGGGCACGCATTCGAGCATCTTGCTCAAAATGAACTGTCTGCCCTCGTTCGCCTGTTCGATCGCCGTATGCATGATCTCTTCGGAGATGCCCTTGATCTTGATATCCATCTGGATCGCGGTAATTCCCTTGGTGGTGCCTGCGACCTTGAAGTCCATATCGCCGAGGAAGTCCTCGAGCCCCTGGATATCGGTCATGACGCGGAACTCGCCCGTCTCCTGGTTCTTGATGAGTCCCATCGCGACGCCCGCAACGGGAGCCTTGATCGGAACGCCGGCGTCCATGAGCGCCATCGTCGAGCCGCAGACGGAAGCCATCGAGCTCGAACCGTTGGACGAAAGGATGTCGTTGACGACGCGGATCGCATAAGGGAATTCTTCTTTGGAAGGAATGACGGGCTCGAGGGCGCGCTCTGCAAGGGCGCCGTGGCCGATCTCGCGCCTGCCGGGGCTGCGGAGCGCCTTCGCTTCACCCGTGCAGTAGCCGGGGAAGTTGTATTGGTGCATGTAGCGCTTCTCTGTCTCGTCGTCAAGGCCTTCCAGCTTCTGCGCCGCGGCGAGCATATCGAGGGTGCAGGTCGTGAGGGTCTGCGTTTGGCCGCGGGTGAACACCGCCGAGCCGTGCGCACGGGGCAGGACGCTCCTCTCGCACCAGATGGGGCGAATGTCTTTGAGGCCTCTGCCGTCGGGGCGGATGCCCTTGTCGAAGATCTTTGCGCGGACCTTCTCCTTCGTCAGATAATAAATGGAATCGTTGATCTCGCGCGTGTTGTCGGGATAGATATCCTTAAAATGTTCCAAAACTTCCGCGCCGACCTGATCCTGACGGGACTGCCGCTCTTGACGGTCGAAGGTGTCGAGCGCCCAGTCGAGCTTTTCGCTTGCGTATGCGCGGACGGCTGCGTCGATCTCTTCGGGAATGTGGTAGAGCTCGATCTCCTTCTTCGCCTTGCCGACGGCGGGAACGATCTCATTCTCGATTTGAAGGCAGATCTTGGCGATCTCGGCTTGTCCGAACATGATCGCGCCGACCATCTCGTCGTTCGTGACCTCGTTCGCGCCCGCTTCGATCATGAGAATGGCGTCCTTGGTGCCCGCAAGATTGAGGTGGATGGTGCTCTTTTCGCGCTGGGCGGCGTCGGGATTGATGACGTACTGTCCGTCAACGAGTCCCACGACGACGGAACCCGTCGGACCCGCCCACGGAATGTCCGAAATGGCGAGCGCAATGGAGGAGCCGATCATGGCGAGGGGCTCGGGCGCAACGTCGGGCTCGACGGAAAGGGCGGTCGCCGTAACGACGACGTCGTTGAAAAGCCCCTTCGGGAAGAGCGGACGCAGGGGTCTGTCGATGAGGCGGGCGGTGAGGATCGCCTTATCGGACGCTCTGCCCTCTCTGCGTTTGAATCCGCCCGGGATCTTGCCGACCGCGTACATCTTCTCTTCATAATCCACTTGAAGAGGGAAGAAGTCGATGCCCTCGCGGGGAGTCGCCGACATGCAGACGTTGACCATGACGGCAGTCTCGCCGCAGCGGACGACGCAGTGGCCGTTCGTCTGCTCTGCATACTTGCCCGTCTCTACGGTGACCTCTCTGCCGCCGACCGACAGCTTAAATTCTTTGTAGTTTGGTGTCATTGTTTCTCTTTCTCCTTACTCCTTGATTTCTTTGCCCCGTGATCCCGTGACCACGGGAGCGATTTTCTTGTTTGATGCTTTGTTGGCGCCCCGGAATCCCCTTAGCGCCCCCTTGAGGGGTCCTTCCTTAGGGATGGCGGGAAAAGGCGACCATTCTATTTTTGGAGCTTTTTCCGCCTGAGCTGTCGCGCGCCCTTGCGCGACTGATGGGGTGTCGTTCCGGTTACCTGAGGGTGTTCCCGATCACGTCATGGTGAGCCTGGTCGAACCATCACTTTATTTATAATGCGGTGATGCTTCGACTACGCTCAGCATGACGTATTTTGGAACCATTGCCCACCCCCCTACCCCCCTCCTTGGGAGGGGGCATGTTCAGAGAGTCTGCCCTTCGTTCCCAATCACGGTGCGAGGCGGGTCTCCCGCCGCTGCACGCCCCCATTTGGTACCCTACGGGAACCTTAATGTTGTGTGAAACAGAAACGGGACGGCCGAATCGTACTACAAGGCAAAAGTCTTAACCCCTCGCTCGTATTTGTTTTGCGCTCGCGCCGACAAGGCGCGAGCTCAAAAGAAATCGAGCGAAATGCGAAAAAAAAGGCGGCAAAAAACCCGCCCTTTCTGTTCGTTATTTACGAAGTCCGAGCTGTTCGACAATGGCTCTGTAACGCTCGATATCCTTCGCTTTGAGGTAGTCCAAGAGCCCGCGGCGCTTACCGACCATCTTCAAGAGCCCGCGGCGGGAGTGATTGTCCTGCTTGTGGATCTTGAGGTGCTCGTTGAGGTGGTTGATGCGTTCGGTGAGGAGCGCGATCTGAACTTCGGGCGAACCCGTATCCCCCTCGTGCTGGGCATACTTTGCGATGATTTCTTGCTTTTCCATTTGCGTTTATCCTCCTATGGAATGTGTTGCGTTACGCCAAGAATAGCGTGGAGAGCGCAATTCCTCGCGTACGTCAAACATAGGATATCATATTTCGGAGAATAAGTCAAAGGATTTTAGGGGCAATTCGGAAAATTTACCATTCACTCCCTCGGCGCCCCCTTGAGAGGCGGCGCGACCGCCCTTGGCTCGACTGAGGGGTTTTCCGCGTCATCCTGAGCCAGTGAGTTGTACGTAGTCTGAAACGCAATACCGCGAAGGATCCCGAAGAACGGAGTCCGAACCTTCATCGTCGGGATTCTTCCCCTTCGACTACGCTCAGGGTCAGAATGACGCGTTGTCCCTCGGCTCCCCTCGAAGGGGAGGAGCGGCTGTATTTCAGCCCTCGGGATAGGGCAAAGCGTTCTCGGGCGGGACGACCTTCGTCTTGCCGTAGTCATAATAACAATGATAGACGTCTTTCGAAATGTTATCACTCCTCCAATGGACATACGCGACGCGTCCCTCTGTAAATTTGAGCTCTACATATTTCAAGTTCGTTCCCATCCCGTCGCCGGCTGTAAATCTGAACTTTAAGCCGTCCGATCCCTCGGGCGCTTCATAAAGATATGCGCCGAGCTCCTCGTTATAGGTAAACTCTTTGTAATAATCGGAAAAATCCGTCGCAATCAGAGTAGCATAGAAGAAGGAATACTCCCCGTCCAACATCATATATTCCTCCCACTCCGCCAATTTTTCCGGCGTAAACCCGTATTGCATATAATAGATCTGCTTGTCAAAGGTTTGATACTGCGTGCAGACGCCGTTCTCAATCATCTGGCCTCCAACAGAATCGTACTCCCCGTCCGGCGTCGGAATGGTGACCACAGACAACATTTTGAAACGCCCTTCCAAAGTCATACGTGTCTCCTCCCAGTCGAGATACATTTTTGCGCGTTGGTCGTCCGCGCCTCCGATGTCGCCGCGCGTCTCTCTCAAAGTCACGTTCTTGAAATTCTCTTCGGAATAGATCGCTCTCCACTCCTCTTCCGTCACCCGATCGGAAACGAGCGCCTCAAAATCGGTATCCTCCGTGAGCGTGATGTGCTGATGCTCTCCGCCGTCAAACGTCACGCTCGCCTTGCCGAAATCATAGACGATGCAATCCACGGCAGACGTCCCGAGTTCGGGACGTCCTTCCTCATTCAACACGTCTGCCCAAATACCGCAGAGTACGCCGTCCTTAATGATAACGCCCGTCGTCCCTTCGGAAAGAAACACCGCTTCCGTCGTCGTATAGCACTTCTTGGCCGCGTCATATACGAAAGAGGAATACTTCTCTTTCAGCGCGAGAATATAAGCGCGGTACGAATAGGGGATCTCTCCGCTTTCGGGGGTATAGTCGTCCCCGTCAAAGACCAACTCGCCCTCGATCTCATTCCATGCCGAAACCTCCCCATCCGTCTCCGACATCAACATGTGTTGCCCGAGCATTTTTTCGCCGTCCTCCAAAATACGATACATCGAGAAATCCGCTTTTTTCCCGTCGAACGCGCCCTCAACGTACGCGTCCTCGTAGGGAGTATCGTATGTATATGTTAAGAGGAAATTGTCGAACTTTTCCGCCGCAAATACCGCCTTCCATTCCTCCCCCGTCACCTCGTCGGACGTGAGCGAACGAAGATCGGTCTCCTTCGTCATCGTAAATCCCGCGCTGTCCGCAGGATCGTGCCCGCCGTTCTCTTCACCTTGATTGTCGCCGCACGCCCCGCACAGCCCGAGCGCAAACATCGCGGCAAGCGAGACTGCCAAAATTCCAAACTTTTTCATCTCTTGTCTCCTTATAAAATTTTTTAGAACTGTTTATAATTATAGTCCTAATTTTTAGGACTGTCAAGCAATCCGTCCTAAATTTTGATACTTAATTTTTGCAATGAAAAATAAATTTGCCATGCGGCTTAGCGAACTTATTGCCGAAAGCGGAAAAACGCAGAACGCTATCTGCTCGGATCTGCATATCGCGAAACAAAAACTTTCTAATTGGAAAACGGGTTACACGGAACCCTGTATGGATGATCTCATGATGCTTGCCCTCTATTTCGAAGTGACGAGCGACTACCTCTTGGGGTTGGAGGACGAGACGGGCGCAAAGCACGATTTTGAGGAAAAATAGCAAAAAACAAGCCGCGGGGCGTGCAGATGTTGCACGCCCCGCGGCTTGTTTTTTGTTACCCGCCGAACAGTTCGTTCTTTTCTTCGATGAGTTTTTCCACCTTTTGAAGGTAGGTCGGGATGTCCTTGGGGGACCCGCAACGCTCGATACGCTCCTCCTTCAAAAAGAGCTTTTTGGTGATCGCGTTCGCGCCGACGGCGAGATTGTCGCAAATTTCCTCCATCACGTCCACGTTGTAGACGCACGCCTTGCCCGGTTTCGTCCAGCCGACGTTCTCATGCGCGCCCGCCATGTATTTTTGGCGGTACAGATAGTAGGGTTCATATCCCGCCGCCGTGAGTTTTTCACGGGAATAGGCGATCATGTCGGACAAGAGCCCGTCGGGAAGAACGTCGAGCGCGGGCTTCCCGCTTCCCTCTGCCGCTTGCCCGAGCCGCTCCTCTTTGAGCTTCGCCCCCTTTTTGAGGCAGAGCGTATGGACGGTGATATTTTCGGGGGAGAGGGAAATGGCGGTATCGACGCTGTTTTTGAATTCTTCGAAACTCTCTCCCGTGAGTCCCGCGATGAGGTCGCAGTTCACGTCGAATCCGTAGGGCGACGCCGTTTCAAAGGCGGAGAGGACGTCCTGCGCCGTGTGCTTCCTGCCGATCGCGGCGAGCGTCCTGTCCGAAAAGCTCTGCGCGTTGATACAGATACGGGTCACGCCGTATTTCTTACATATGTCGAGTTTTTCCGCCGTAAAAGTATCGGGCCGCCCCGCTTCCACCGTAAATTCACAGCCGTTTTCGCGCAGAGGAGAGATCGCCTTCAAGACCCTTTCCAGCTCCTCCGCCTCGATTGCGAACGGCGTCCCCCCGCCCACATAGACCGAGCGAAGATTTTTGATGAGCGGCTTTGCGGCGGAGAGCTCCCTTTCGAGCGCGTCGAGATAGGCGGGCATGTATTGCCGCGTGCGCGCGATCGGCGCGGTGATGAAAGAGCAATACACGCATTTTGTCGGGCAGAACGGGAGTGAGACGAAGAGATCGACGTTGCCCTCTTCCCGAACGTAGATCCCCTTCTGTCCTTCGATCACTCTGCCGACGAGCGCAGTATTTTCCTCGGAGACGAGGAGTTTTTGAAAGAGCGGCACAAACTCCCCCGTCTTTTCCATCTGCTGATAGGCAAGCCGCGTGGGACGGATGCCTGTAAGCGACCCCCACGGCAGACTCTTGCCGTAGTATCCCGAGAGAAGTTTGTAGAGGGAGAGCTTCGCATAACGTTTGATGAGGCTCTTCTGTTCCAAAGGCGTACGGGAGACGTCCTCGTCGGAATAGAAAAAGTCCCGTCCGCCGAAGCGGAAGGTATTCCGGAACGCCGCGCCGCAGCAGTCGGAGCTATGCCCGATCTCGAGCGATTCCGCGCCCTCGAACAGGCGCACGACGTCCATGAGTTCGGGCTCTAACCATTTTAGCGTTGATACGATCATATTTGATACCGTTTTCGGCGTCTCCGCCGCTTTTCCCCCACCCATGTCCGCGAACCTATGCGGATTTTAGAAGTGAAGCAACCCCAAGGATCCGACCGCCCTCTCGCTACCCATTTTATGAGAAGTACCCGACCACCCCCTTGCTTCCCCTCTTAGGGGAAGTACCCGCGCAGCGGGGGATAGGGTTTCCGGAAACCCCTCTGTCACTCACTACGTTCGTGACATCTCCCCTAAAAGGGGCGACAAGGCGAGCCCTTCGTTCTAAATTACGGCGCGTGGTAGGGTCTCCCTGCCTAAGCGCACTCAATTTGCCGAACCCCTTCGGCTTAATGTCCTGTGAAACAGAACGTCGGCGGCCGAATCGTTTTTACAAGGCAGAAGTCTTAACCCCTCGCTCGTATTTCTTTTGCGCTTGCGCCGACAAGGCGCAAGCGCAAAAGAAATCGAGCGAAACCGTCAGTTGCTCATTCTTCTTACGCTGATGATCTTATCTCTCGATGAAAGGCGGGAGATGATGACCTCGATGTCCTGCTTGCTCAAAAGCGACACCGTGACCTCGACGAGCGCGTCGCCGTTCTTGTCGTACCGTCCGTTGATCGACGTCAACGAAAGTTTCATGTCCGAAAGTACGGAAGAGATCGCCGCAAGCGCCGCGCCCTGCTCTTCCGCCGTAACGAGGAGTCCCGCTTTGAAGCGCGCCTCCCCCTCCTGTTTCGTCCACTCGGCGGGTTGGAGTCTGTCCTCTTCCGCATTTTTGAGGTTGGGGCAGTCCCTTCTGTGGATCACGATGCCCCTGCCGCGGCTGACGAACCCGACGATGTCGTCGCCGGGAACGGGCGAACAGCACCCCGCGAAGGAGACGAGGAGCCCCCCCATGCCCTTGATCGTGACGGCGCCCTTGGCATTCTTCTCACGGAAGGGTTGCAAAACGGGCGTGGGCACTTCCTTGCGGAAGTAGTCGACGAGCCTGAAAAAGACCTGGTTGACGGAGACCGCGCCGTATCCGACGGCGGAAAACATCTCGTCCTGCGTATCGAAGGAGAATTTTTCGGAGACTTTCTTGAAGCTCTCGGGGGTGAGGAGTTCGGAGAGCTGGTATCCCTTGCGCTTTGCCGCGTCCTCGAGCATGCTCTTGCCGAGCTTGATATTGTCCTCCCGCATCGCCTTCTTGAAGAACGCCTTGATCTTCGCCTTGGCAGAGGGAGATTTTACGAATTTGAGCCAGTCGCGCGAGGGTCCCTTGCTCGTGGGCGAGGTGATGATCTCGACGACGTCGCCGAGTTCCAGCACGGAGTCGAGCGGGACGATCTTCCCGTTGACCTTCGCGCCCGTACAGCGGTTGCCGACTTCGGAGTGGATGGCGTATGCAAAGTCCACGGGCGTGGCGTTTTCGGGAAGGGAGATGACCTTGCTCTGCGGGGTGAACACGAGGAGTTCGCTCGAATAGAGCTCCTCTTTGACGCTGTTCATGAACTCCTTGGAGTCGCGGAATCCCCCCTGCAATTCCATCATTTCACGGATCCACGACATCCTTTGATCCAAAGTCGTCTCCGTGTCGCGCTGTTCCTTATATTTCCAGTGCGCGGCGATACCGTACTCCGCCGTGCGGTGCATCTCCTCCGTCCTGATCTGGATCTCGAAGGGCTGCCCGAAGTTTGTGACGACGGTGGTATGCAGCGATTGGTACATGTTGGGCTTGGGGGTCGCGATATAGTCTTTGATGCGCCCCGGCACGGGCTTCCACTTCTTGTGGATCTTGCCGAGCACTTCGTAGCACTCGTCCACCGTCGCGACGATGACGCGCACCGCGGTGAGATCGTAGATCTGGTCGAGCGTCTTGTGCTTCGTCGTCATCTTCTTATAGATGGAGTAAAAGTGCTTGGGACGCCCGAACACCTCGCCCGGGATATTCGATTCGGACAGGATCCCGTTGATCTCCTCGACGACGAAATCGACGAACCGGTTGCGCTCTTCGAGTTTTTGATGAATGTTCTCCACGAGGAATTCGAACGCCTCGGGGTCGAGATATTTGAGGCAAAGATCTTCGAGCTCGCATTTGATCTGGCTGATACCGAGCCTGCCCGCGATGGGCGCATAGATATCGAGGGTCTCCTTCGCCATCTTGTGCTGCCGTTCCTCGGAGAGGAAGTTGAGGGAGCGCATGTTGTGGAGACGGTCGGCAAGTTTGATGATGATGACGCGGATATCCTTCGCCATCGCGATGAAGATCTTGCGGAAATTCTCCGCCTCCTCCTCTTCCTGCGACTTGAAAACGATCTTATCGAGTTTTGTCACGCCCGAAACGAGGGTCAAGACCTCTTCGCCGAACTCACGCCTGATATCCTCCTCGGTGGCGGGGGTATCCTCGATGACGTCGTGAAGAAGGGCGGCGGCGACGGTCGCCCCGTCCAGCCCGAGATCCACCAAGATCTCCGCAACGGCGCAGGGATGGATAAAGTAGGGCTCCCCCGACGCACGCTTTTGGTTCTTGTGGGCGCGGGAAGCAAAGTCGAATGCGCGGAGCAGCATATCCCTGTCCTCGCCGACATAGTACTCATAGATCTTCATCAGAATGGGTTCCATATCAATCCTCCCTGAGGCGGAGCGCCGCCGCATAGATCGCAGAATCCATGAGCTCCTTCCTCGGCCCGCGCACCACCTTCACGGCGCCGTCCTCGAGACGGACGAGCCCGAGCTGCGAAAAGACCGCCAGCGCGAAGAGGAGCTGATCCTCCCCGAAGCCGAGCCCGCCGCAACTGCATGCCGCCTCCGCAAGGGTCCCGCCGCGAAGAGAACTGCTTTTGACTGCGGCGAAGATCTCGAGAAGTTTCTCCCGCCCGACCTCGGAGGAACGCACGCGCTCGTAGCCGCAGATCTCGCGGTTGATTTTGAGTTTTGCATGCCCCGTGACGCACGGAGCCCCCGCGGGACGGTCCAAAAATACGACGTCGCGGTAGGCGGAAAGATCGCACCCGTCCTCGGGCGCAAAGAGCACCGTATTCGTGATATTGGCGGAAGAGAGGCGGAAGATCTCCACGGGAAGCCCGCTTAGCGACGGGAATTTTTTGAGCGTCTCTCTCGAAAAACAGACGGCGGCGAGCCCGTAGGCACAGCTGCGCAGCTGCTGACCGATGAACGCGTCGAGTCCCGCCGTATCGAGCGCCTCCGCTTCGGGCTCTATGCCGAGCGTGAAGAGCTGCCCCTCAAAGGCGTCGAGCTCCACTTCCCTGCCGCTCAACCCCTCCGCGAGAACGGCGCGCACAAAACCCTTTAAGTACTCCCTGCCGCGGAACAGGGAAAGATTATATTCGTAGACGACCGTCTTGATAACGTCGCTTCTCAAAAGTTTTAGGTCTTTGAGACCGCCGAAATACATAAAGTTGAGACCGCCGAGCGCAAAGGAGAGGTGCGGCGAGCCCGCTTTCACGGGAGCCGCGTCCACCTTCCCCGCCCTCATGCAGAAGAGCGGCCTGCGGTTGCCCATGCCGAAGGGTTCGAGGCGGACGAGCTCATGCGCGACCCGTTCCGCATTCTCCGCCGCCTCGCAGACGGGCAAAACGGAGTCAAAGTCCTCCCGCGTGTAGTGCGTACCGATATATTCGTCGAGCGCGTCTTTGAGCGCGCCGAAATTTTCCGCTTTGATGTTGATCCCCGCCGCCTGCGCATGCCCGCCGAACTCTTCGATGTACTGCGAGCACGCTTTGAGCGCCTCGAAGATGTTGACGGCTTCGATGCTCCGCGCGCTCCCTTTCAGCATATCGCCGTGGCGCACGAACAGAAGCGCGGGGCGGGAAAATTCCTCGGCGATGCGGGCGGCGACGATCCCGACAAATCCCGCATTCCAATTTTCCCCCGCGAGCATGACGACGTTGCCGTACGCTCCCCCGGCGCGGATCTCGGCGGAAGCCTGCGCATACAGCTCGTCGCAGCACCGCTGCCGTTCTGAATTATAGAGATTGAGCTTTTCGGCAAGGGGCGCGACCTCTTCGGGGATCTCCGTCGTAAAGAGGCGGAGCGCCGCATGCGCGTCCCCCATTCTCCCCGCCGCATTGACGCGGGGCGCAACGGTGAAGGCGAGCGTCTGCGCCGAGATCTCGCTTGTCTTTCCGAGAAGCGCCGAAAACGCGGGACGGGGGCTCTTTTCGATGAGTTTCAAGCCCTCGGCAACGATGTCGCGGTTTTCGCCGAGAAGCGGCACGCTGTCCGCCACGGTGGAGAGCGCCGCGAAATCGAGGTAGGCGTACGCCCTCTCCCCGATCAGGGCGCAGGCGAGCTTAAAGGCGACGCCGGCGCCGCAGAGGTTGTCGTAAGGGTAATCGTCTTTGAGTTTGGGATTGACGACGATGCAATCGGGAAGCCGCGGCGGGAGCTCGTGATGGTCGGTAACGATGACGTACGCCCCCTGCTCCTTGATGTATTCCACTTCCTCCGCGTTGGAGATGCCGCAGTCCACCGTCACGATGAGATCGGGCAGGAAATCGTCGAAAATGGAGTCGATGGCGGCGACGCTGAGCCCGTACCCCTGCGTCCGCTCGGGGACAAAGACGTAAGGTTCGATCCCGAACACCCTGAGCGCGCGGGAAAGGATCGCGCATGCGCCGATCCCGTCCGCATCGTAATCGCCGAAGATCGCGACGCGCCATTCCTCGTCGCGGGCGCGCTTCAAGAGTTCCGCCGCCTCCCGCATGCCCTGCATCAGGAAGGGAGACAGGAAGTGCGCCTTCCCGGGCTCCAAAAAAGAGATCATCTTCTCCTCGGTATCCATGCCGCGCGCAAAGAGCAGGCTTGCCGTCGTCTCCGTGAGCGACAGCCGCCTTGCAAGCATTCTCACCGTATTCAGTTGTTCGGGCGAAAATTCGTATTCGCGGACAAGTTTTTTCATAAAATTACCAAAAACGGCGGGAAATCTCCCGCCGTTTAACGCTTAGATGATCACTCTTCTTCCGTCTGTTTTTGCTTGCCGACATATTTTGCCTTTCCCTTCCGCGAGAACTTATCGAAGCAACGCTTGACGGGAATATGAAGGGCGGGGCCGAGCAGGAGAGAAGAGTAGAGCGCGACCGCCACGCAGAGAAGCATGGGCAGGAAGAACGCTCTCACGCCCGCCGTGGCAATGACGCCGCAGAGCAGGAGCGCGACCGCGACAATTCCCGCAAAGAGAAGGATCTTCTTCCAGGAACTGCGGAAACTCTCTTCGACTGCCTCCTCCGCGCCGACGGAGCCTTGCGACTCCTTCTTGATATCGCGGAGCTTCATGCAATGGATGAGCCAGAACACGACGAAGAGCGCTGCCGCGATCCCCGCATACAGGACGGGAGCCGCTGCATACACGGGAATACGCGTGATGGCGAAAATGGAGAGCGTAAAAAGCGCGTCATGCACGGAAAGGGCAAGCCCCGTGAGCGCACTGCCGACGCCGAAGCGGAAGCCGACATATACGAGCGCCACGACGAGCCCGACCGCGATCGCACCGCGCCAGACGGCGCCCGCGCCGCTCTGCAAAGCCTCATGATGCCATACGGTATAGACTTCGGTGAGAGGTTCTTTGAAGAGTTCCTTCACGCCCGCGTCAATGTCTTCCTTCACTTTTGCCTGCGTTTCGGCGGAGACGTCGGGGGAGAACTTGAACACAAAGGCGTCCCAGTCCTGTCCGTCGCCCAAGCCCTGCGTCTTTTGCATTTCGCAGGCGGAGATATTGTTCTTTCCGAACACGTCCTCGCAGAGAGTTTCAAGCTGCTCCTGCGGTTCTTCGGACTTGATGATGGTGATATTATACCGAACTTCGAGTTGCAGGGTTTCGGGATCGTCGGAGGCGGTATTGAAGCCGAGAAGCGCCATCAGGATCACACCGGCAATGATGACGACCGCCGAGACTGCAAGCCAGATTTGCAGAAGTTTCCAAGGTCTGAAATTCTTATTCATCTTCGACCTCCTCTCTCTTGAAGTTGCAGAAGGCTCCCTTCTTCGGGGTGTACGCCATGAGGATCGCCCAGTTGAACCTGTTGACGATGAGCGCACCGAGCCCCGAGAATACCGACGTCAGGCCGAGCACAAAGGCAAAGGAGCTGAACGGAGGCAGGGCGACAAAGAAGGTGAAGAAGCCGATGAGCGCAAGCACGATGTGCAGGTCGAAGAGCTTCCACATGCACTTCTTATAACCCGTCTTCACGGAAGACGTCATTGTCTTGCCGAGCGCATATTCCTTCCGCGCGTTTTCAAACGTGATTGCATCCGAAACGCTGAGGAGCACAGACGTCAGAAGGAACGCCGTGAACGTCTCTGTGCTCAGCGTCAGGAACGGGATCGCCCAAACGCAGAGGACGGAAGCGCACACAAAGAGCAGGTAGGTATACAGATGCGCAAACGCCAGAAGGCGGTATCTCACAAAGAAGAACACCAGCATGACGAGCGTGAGCACCGCATAGACGATATAGAGCATCATGAGCGCGTTCTCGCCGTACTGCGCGTGGTGAATGGTTTGATCGGCGATCTTGAAGGTAAGATCGGTCGAAACGCTGTTGAGCGTGGTATCGATGAGGATCGAGCGAGTCTTTGCTTCCATCTCGGTCATTGTCGTGCTCGAGATCGTGAGCGAACTCTCGTCGAGAGGCTGGGACACGCCCATGGGAAGGATCGTGGTATCTCCGATCATGAAGAAGATCGTGAGAGTCGCGTCTTCCGTCGCCCCTTCCGTTGCGGTGCGAAGCGCAGCCCTGCCCTTCTCCGTAAGTTCGATGGTGACGGCGCTCACCCCGTTCACGCCCGAACGGGTCCCCGCGCTCTTGACATAGTCGCTTATGACGTCATCCTTTCTCTCGGTCGCGGGCATGATCTGCGTCGCGGAGGAAGCGTCGCTCCCCGAACCGCTCTTGATGACGAGATCTTCCGTGTAGGAGAAATACTCAAAGCAGGAAGTGTACGCCTGAGGCGAAGTGTACGCCTGAGGCGCAAAGACGCGGATCGTGTAGTCGTCGAGCACGCTCACGCGGACGTCCTCTTTGCCGAGGCGCTCAAAGCGCTCCGTGACGAGCTCCGCCGCATTTTGGAAGTCCGCCGCAAACGTTTCATTGGGCTTCCCATCCTCGAGCTTGATCTTGTCCTTCTCGAAATAGAGAGAACCGACCTTGCCGTACTTTTCCGCGTACTTGGTCTTGTCCGCTTCGTTTTCTTTACCCCCGAGCGTCGCTTCATACTCCTCCGCGGAGATGACGCCCTCGGGATAGTAGACCACGGAATAACCGCCGCCGAGATATCTTTCGCTCTTGTCGTCTTTTCCGCCGTAAGCCATACCGAGATCCGCGTCTTTATCCGTCATTGAAAGAATGGAATTAAACGTGCTGATATCGCTCACGGGAAAGGACACGAAACATATCAGACATAATCCGGCGACCAACAGGGTCATGAGTACCAAACAAATCGCCGATTTTACTTTGCTCATTGCCTCCTCCTATCTGAACGCGGGGGGGATCCCCGCAGGAAAATCTCCGATCGGAAAAATTCCACTTAACCATTATATATAAAATGCGGGATATCGTCAAGCCGAAATACGCGCATTTTCATATTTTTTCGTCTAAATTTCTTTTGATTTGCGTGCAGCGAGCACCCGCATGGCGCACTCGACGCGTTTTTTCATCATCGCGCAGGTGATCTCGTACGGTTTTTCGATGTCGCCGTTGAAGTGATAGTTGTTCGCGCTGCATCCGCCCGAGCAGATGAACTTCGCAAAACAGTCCTTGCACTTCTCCCGCGTGAACAGACAGCTGTTTGCGAATTTCCCCCTGATCGCGGGATCGAGCGTCCCTTCGAAGACGTTGCCCATCTTCCATTTGGGATCCCCCGCAAACTGGTGGCAGGGATAGATGTCGCCGCTGGGCACGACGGAGAAATATTCGTTCCCCGCGCCGCAGGCGGAGACCCGCTTTTCGAGGCAGGGTCCCCCTTCGAGATCCACATTGAAGTGGAAGAAGTTGAAGCCCTTCCCCTCCTTTTCGCGCTCGATATAGGCGTCGCAGAGGGCGTCGTACTCCTGTTCGATGACGGGAAGATGCTCCTCTTTGATCTCCAAATCGGGGATCTCCGTGACGACGGGCTCCACCGAAAGGGAATCGAAGCCCTGATCGGCGAGGAAGAGCACGTCTTTCGAAAAATCGAGATTCTTCGCCGTAAATGTGCCCCGCACATAATAGTGCTTGTCCCCTCTCGCACGCACGAACTTTTTGATCTTTTCGATCACGGCGTCGAAGCTCCCCTTGCCGTTCACCGTCTTGCGCACTTCGTCGTGCACCTCTTTTCTGCCGTCGAGGGAAAGGACGACGTTCTCCATCTCCTCGTTGAGGAATCGAATGGTCTCGTCGTCGAGAAGAAGGCCGTTCGTCGTCGTCGTGAAGAGGAAGCGCTTGCCGCGCTTTGCCGCTTCTTCCTTGGCATAATAGACGGTGCGTTTGACGACGTCGAAGTTCATGAGCGGTTCGCCGCCGAAGAAGTCCACTTCGAGCACTTTTCTCTTCCCGCTCTTTTCGAGGAGGAAGTCGATCGCCGCCTTCGCCGTTTCAAAGGACATCATCTCGCGCGCGGCATGGTAGGCGCCCTCGTCCGCAAAGCAATATTTGCAGCGAAGGTTACAATCGTGACAGATGTGAAGGCAGAGCGCCTTGATCTCCTCCCGCTTGATGGGACGGGCGTCCGTTTCGGGGGCGTCCAAGAGTCCCTCCGCTTTCAGAGCGGCGATCTCGGCGAGCTCTTCGTCCGTGAGACAAACGGGCTCCCCCCCGAGATACTTCGCCGTGCGCTCGTCTGCGACGTGCAGACTGCCGCTGCCCGTGTCGTAAACGTAATAATCGTCGTGGTATTGAAAAACGTGTATCATGAGAACATACAGGAAAAAAGCGACGCGACGCGCCGCTTTTCAATTTTCGCGTAAGATTTACTTCTGCCCGTCGATCTTCTGTTCCCTCGTAATGCGCTCGCAGGACTGGTTCCCAACCGTGCAGCTGGTCTTGCAGGCGGATTGGCAGGTGCTTCTGCACTCACCGCAGCCGGTGATCTTTTTTTCCTGGGGCTTTGCAATCGTCTTGATCATAACAATCTCCCGTAAGGTTTTTTCTTATTATACACCGCCGCGGGAAAATTTGCAAGTATTTTTTTACGCTTTGCGCAATTTTGCGCCGAGAAGTGCGCCCGCGCCCCCGAGGATCCCGCAGACGACGAGTTCGAGCAAAAAGAAAGCGTCGAAGTGCCACCCGCCGATGAAGGAAAAGAGAATGAGCGCGAGGACCGCATACAGCACGCCCGCGCCGACTCCTTTCAGCAGCGCGCGTTCCCCCTTGATGAAGATACAGGAAGAGAGAAACGCCGCAACGCACTTGACGCACCAATTCACCGCCGTGACGACCGTCTCGGGCGGGAGAAAGACCTTCACGAAGATCGCCGCGACCGAGAGCGCGAACAGCGAAAAGAGCGCGGCGGCAAACGCCGCAATGAGAAGCTGTACCGCCGTCCCCTTCCAAAAACCTTTTTCCATAAAAAACCTCCGCACACCGTAAGGTATGCGGAGAGAGAACGCATTATGCTCAATCTTTCGTTTCTTCCCTTTGGGCTCCGTCCGCCCTTTCGGGCGCGGCTTCCTCGGGCTTTTCGGGCGCTTCGGAAGGCTCGGAGGTCTCGGGCGTTTCGGGCGCGGGATCCTCTTTGGCGGCGAGTTTTGCCTCTTTCTCCGCCTTCCTTCTCAATTCCGCCTCCTCGCGCGCAAGCTGGGTGGGGCCCTTGGCGTCCGTCTCGAAGATGCACTCCTTCATGAGCTTGAAGTGAGATTTTCCCGAGGCTTCGCTGCCCGTCTCGATGATGACGGTATTGTCGTCGCAGACTTCCACGACGATCCCGCAGAGCCCGCCGCGGGACTTCACCTTGTTCCCGGGTCTGATCGCGTCGATCTGCTCGACATATTCTTTGTCCCTCGCGCGGTTCTTTCTTCCGGAGAGAAAGAGCCAGCCGATGATGAGCACAAAGAGCGCGACGACCACGATGGTCAGCGGCCAGTTAAAGGTCGAACCGCCGCCGTCCTTGTTCTGATCGTTGGTTTGGTTGTCTGTGGGCTGTTCGGTTTGTTCGCCCTCGGCGGTTTCCGCCCCGAGGAGCTCCGCGCCGTGGACAAGTTCATAGGTTTCGGATACTTGTAATCTCATTCAGTTCTCCTTATTTCCCCTCTATCATACTATATCGAAGGCATTTTTGGCAAGCGATTTACAATGCCTTTTTTGCCTTTCACGCGAATTTCATGCGCGGATCATGTCGATTCTTCTCCCTGTTTCGCATAAAATTCCTTCACGAAATCTTTAACATAGCCGTGGAGAATGCTCTCCCTAAGGCCGCGCATGAGCGTATGCAGATAGGCGATGTTGTGGAGGGACAGGAGCATGCCGCTCATCATCTCCCCCACGTTGACGAGGTGGCGAAGGTATGCCTTGGTATAATTCTTGCAGGTGTAGCACCCGCAATCGAGGTCGAGCGGAGTAAAATCTTCCTTGTATTTCCCGTTCCGCACGACGATCTTCCCCCGTGAAGTGAGCGCAGTGCCGTTGCGGGCGACCCTTGTTGCGAGGACGCAGTCGAACATATCCACGCCGCGAAGCACCCCTTCCACAAGACAGTCGGGAGAGCCGACTCCCATGAGATAACGGGGGACGTCCGTCGGGAGTTTGGGCTGTAAAAAGTCCAAAAGTTCGTACATGAGGGACTTCGGCTCCCCCACCGACAGCCCGCCGATCGCGATGCCGTGCTTCACATAGGGCAGACAGCGGTTCAAGCTCTCCTCCCTAAGATCTTTATAAAAGTTCCCCTGTATGATGGGGAAGAGCGCCTGCTGCGGTCTGTCGTGGACGGCGTAGCACCGTTCGAGCCAGCGGGACGTGCGCTCCATCGCCGCCTCCGCCTGCTCGTGCGTGTAGCCGTATTCCGAGCATTGGTCGAACGCCATCATGACGTCCGAGCCTAAGTTATGCTGGATCTCCATCGCCTTTTCGGGGGTGAAGGTGTGATAGCTCCCATCCACGTGGGAGGAAAAGGTCACGCCGTCGTCCGTGATCTTATTGAGTTTGGCGAGCGAAAAGACCTGAAACCCGCCGCTGTCCGTGAGAATGGGTCTGTCCCAATTCATGAACTTATGTAAGCCCCCCGCGCGGGCGATGAGATCGTCCCCGGGGCGCATATAGAGATGATACGTATTGGAGAGAATGATCTGCGAGCCGATCTCTTTGAGGTCGCGCGGAAGCATGCCCTTGACGGTCGCCTGCGTCCCGACGGGCATATAGACGGGCGTCTCGATATCCCCGTGCGGCGTATGGAATACGCCCGCTCTCGCCCCCGTTTCGGGGTCTGTTTTTTGAAGTTCAAAGGAAAAATATTCGTTATTCATAGCACTGATGTTGTTTCGCAAATTTCTTTATTTCGCTAATTTCTTTGCTCGTCCGCGCGTAAGGCCTACCCCTTGGGGTGGAGGCTCCCTAGGAGGAACCATGCCCCCTCCTGAGGAGGGGGAGAGGGGGGTGGGCAAGACCTGCCCCTGTTTACGGGGGCGGGTGGCGCGCAAAGCGCGTCAGGTGGGGGTTTCTTGCTTCCCCTCTTAGGGAAAATTTTGCACTTCTGCCAAAGATTGATAATCTTTGGCGCAAAATTTTCTTGGCATTTGCCCATTTGTTCGGGCAAATGCTGACCGAACGCGGGTCTCTACCCGCGTGAGACAGTACCCGCGCAGCGGGGGATAGGGTTTCAAAACCCCTCTGTCACTCACTGCGTTCGTGACATCTCCCCTAAGAGGGGCGACTAGATCCTCTGTCACTCACTGCGTTCGTGACAGCTCCCCTACAAGGGGCGACAAGATCCTCTGTTGCTCACTACGTTCGCGACAGCTCCCCTACAAGGGGCGCCGAGGGGGGCTCCATGTCGCCGCTTAAAGGAACAGGCACGCGTCGCCGAACGAGAAGAAACGGTATCTCTCTTTTACGGCGATCTCGTAGACGGACAAAATTTCCTCGCGGGAGCAGAGGCAGCTCACGAGCATTAAAAGCGTGCTCTCGGGAAGGTGGAAATTGGTGATGAGCGCATCCACGCACTTCATCTTATAGGGCGGATAGATAAAGATGGAAGTATCGCCGCTGCCCGCCTGTACGGTGCCGTCGTCGCGGGCGACCGTCTCGAGCGTGCGCACCGAGGTCGTTCCCACGCAAATGACCCGTCTCCCCTCCCGCTTTGCCGCGTTGATCGTCTCCGCCGCCTCCGCGCTCACCTCATAGTATTCGCTGTGCATGACGTGCTTTTCGACGTCGTCCACTTTGACGGGGCGGAAGGTGCCGAGCCCCACATGGAGAAGCACTTCGACGATCTCGACCCCCATCGCGCGGATCTTATCGAGAAGTTCGGGCGTGAAATGGAGCCCTGCGGTGGGAGCCGCCGCCGAACCGTTTTCACGGGAATAGACCGTCTGATAACGTTCGGGATCCTTTAATTTTTCATGGATATAGGGCGGAAGAGGCATGGCGCCGACACGGGAGAGGATCTCCTCAAACGCGCCTTCGTAAAAAAACCGTACATGCCGCTCGCCCGATTCGGTGACGGAGAGCACTTCGAGCGAAAGTTCCCCGTTTACAGTCAATTTCGTTCCCGGGCGGCACTTCTTCCCGGGGCGGACGAGGACTTCCCATGTGTCGAGCTCCAAACGTTTTAAGAGCAGGATCTCGACTTTTCCGCCGTTTTCCGTCTTGGCGAAGAGGCGGGCGGGAAGCACGCGCGTGCGGTTGACGACGAGCACGTCCCCTTTTTTGAGGTAATCGGTGACATCGCGGAAAATGCGGTGGTCGATGCGTTTTGTGTCCCGATGATAGACGAGAAGCCTCGCGCTGTCCCGCGGGTTTGCGGGCGTCTGGGCGATGAGTTCTTCGGGCAGTTCATAATAAAAATCGGAGGTTTTCATAGGAGAAGTTGTTTCGCTCGATTTCTTTGCTGCGCAAAGAAATACGAGCGAGGGGTTAAGTTTTTTGCGTTGTAATTACAATTCGGCCGCCCCTTTTCTGTTTCACAGGACAGTAAGCCGAAGGGGTTCGGCAAATTGAGTCGCCCACGGCGGAAGTGAATTCCGCCTAAGGCTAGTAATTTCAAACTTGTTTCGCTCGATTTCTTTGCTGCGCAAAGAAATACGAGCGAGGGGTTAGTTCTTTTGCCTTGTAAAAGCAATTCGGCCACCCCTTTTCTGTTTCACACGACATGAAGCCGAAGGGGTTCGGCAAATTGAGTCGCCCTACTTCGCCCTGCGGGCTCGTGCCGCGCTTAGTGCAATAGAATGCGCGCGGGGCGGCGGAAGTGAATTCCGCCTAAGGCAAGTTATTTGGAACTTGTTTCGCTCGATTTCTTTGCTGCGCAAAGAAATACGAGCGAGGGGTTAAGTTTTTTGCGTTGTAATTCGGCCGCCCCTTTTCTGTTTCACAGAACATTAAACCGAAGGGGTTCGGCAAATTGAGTGCGCTGCCGCAAAAGCGTGGTTTTGCTTCGCGCAGTGATTTAGAACAGAGTCCACCCTTGTCGCCCCTCTTAGGGGAGATGTCACGAACGCAGTGAGTGACAGAGGATTCTTGTCGCCCCTCTTAGGGGAGATGTCACGAACGCAGTGAGTGACAGAGGGGTTTCCGAAACCCCTTTCCCCTCACTTTGTTCGGGGACTTCCCCTAAGAGGGGCAGCGAGGACCCTATCCCCCGCTACGCGGGTACTGTCTCACGCGGGTAGAGACCCGCGTTCGGTCAGCATTTGCCCGAACAAATGGGCAAATGCCAAGAAAATTTTGCGCCAAAGATTATCAATCTTTGGCAGAAGTGCAAAATTTTCCCTAAGAGGGGAAGCAAGATAAGCCTTTGCCCTGCGGGTAAAAGGGGAAGCAAGGCGAGCATCCTATTCATCGAACACAGAGAGCTGTTTTTTGACGGATTCGGGCATCTTTATGCCCATGTGTTCATAGCCGCCTTTCAGGCAGATCCTGCCGCGGGGCGTGCGGGCGATAAAACCGAGCTGGATAAGGTAAGGCTCGTAGACGTCGAGAATGGTGTTGACGTCCTCGTTGATCGTCGCGGCGAGCGTATCCAGCCCCGCGGGCCCGCCGTTGAATTTTTCAATCAAGGCGCGAAGCAGATTTCTGTCCGTCTCGTCGAGCCCGAGCCCGTCGATCTCCATTTTGCGGAGCGCGCTGTCCGCGTCCTCTACCGTGATCGCACTGCTCCCGCGCACGGCGGAAAAGTCGCGCACCCTCTTCAAAAGCCTGTTCGCGATACGGGGAGTCCCGCGGCTGCGGCGGGCGATCTCGTAGCTTCCGCCTTCCTCGACGGAGATCCCGAGCGTCTTTGCCGAACGCGCAACGATCTTTTGGAGCTCCGAAGGGGTATACATGTCGAGGCGGCACATGATGCCGAACCTGTCGCGCAGGGGGCTCGAAAGCATGCCCGCCCGCGTCGTCGCCCCGATCAGGGTGAACCGTTTGAGGGGGAGGCGGATATTCCGCGCCATGGGTCCCTTCCCCACGATGATATCGAGGGCGTAATCCTCCATGGCGGAATAGAGCGTTTCCTCCACCGTGCGGTTGAGGCGGTGGATCTCATCGATAAAGAGGACGTCGCCCTCGTTCAGATTGGAGAGAATGGCGGCGAGATCCCCCTGCCGCTCAATGGCGGGTCCCGAAGTCAGTTTGATCTGCGCGCCCATGGTGTTTGCAATGATGTGCGCGAGCGTCGTCTTTCCGAGCCCCGGGGGGCCGTACAGGAGAACGTGGTCGAGCGCCTCGCCGCGCTGCTTTGCCGCCGCCATGTAGACTTTGAGGTTCTCCTTGACCTTATCCTGCCCGACGTAATCTTCGAGCGTCCGCGGGCGGAGAAGGTTTTCCTCCATGTCGTATTCATTTTTTTCGCCGGAGAGGAACCGCTCCCCGCCGAATTCTTCATCAAACATATGTCACTCCTCACATGCCTTTCAGGGCGGCGGCAAGGATCTCCTCGACGCTCTTCGCGCCGCCGCCGCGGGCGCGCTCGACGGCACGGACGCTCTCCTGCCGCGTAAATCCCAGCCCCATCAGCGCGGAGACCGCCTCGTCGTCCGAGGGATCTGCGGGCACGGACGCCCTGACCCCCCCGCCGTCTGCGCCGAGAAGTTCGTCCGCGGAGATCTTTCCGTGAAGTTCCAAGATGATGCGTTCCGCCGTCTTTTTGCCGAGCCCCTTGACGGCGCACAGCCGCTTGCTGTCTGCGGAGGCGATCGCCTCGGAGACCTCCGAGGGGCGCATGGAGGAGAGCACGCTCATCGCAAGCCTTGCCCCGACGCCCTGCACGGACGTGAGCCGTAAAAAGAGCGCCTTCTCCTGCGGATCCGCAAAGCCGAAGAGAGTAACGTCGTCCTCCGACACTTTGAGATAGGTATACACCTCTCCCTCTTCCCCTTTGGGAACGCCCGAGAGGCGGGAAAACGCCGCGCCCGAGCATATGACTTCATATCCCACCCCGCCCACTTCGACGAGCACGTACGATGGATCCAGATATTTTACCGTTCCTTTCAAGTAACCGATCATAGAAAACTCCTTACTTTTTCGGCGGGAAAATCTATCTTACGCCGAACAGCGACGAAAATCTGCTGGTAAACGCATGGCAGAGCGCGACGGCGAGGGCGTCGGCGGCGTCGTCGGGACGGGGGATCTCTTTCAGGCGCAGATGGGAAGCCGTCACCCGCTGCATCTGCTGTTTATCCGCCGCCCCGTAGCCCGTGAGCGCCTGTTTGATCTGGTTGGGGGTATACTCGAAGATCTTCCCGCACCGCTTGTTGCAGGTGAGAAGCATCACCCCTCTCGCATGGGCGACGGCAATGCCCGTCGTGATGTTTTTGGAGAAGAACAGCTCCTCCATGGCGGCTTCCTCGGGCGCGAATTTATCGAAGATCGCATTGAGCTTTTCTTCGAGAATACACAGCCTGACGGGAAAACTTTCGCCCGCGGGCGTTTTGATTGCGCCGAAGTCCACGGGGAAGCAATTCCCCCGCGCGTCCTTTTCGATGACGCCGTATCCCATCGTGCCGTATCCCGGATCAAGCCCCAAAATGATCATGCGTTTATTTTACAATAAAAAACGCCTTTCTGTCAAGGGACGCTTGCTTTTTTTCGGGAAAAGATGTACAGTAATTGCGGAGAAAACAACATGATCGAAGAAAACGTCCGTAAAATCTTACACGAGATCGAAGGCGGCAACGGGAAGGGAGAGAAGATCACTCTCGTCGCCGCGACCAAGACGCGCACGCCCGAAGAGATCTGCCGCGCGGTGCAGGCGGGGATCGAAGCGGTCGGCGAAAACAAGGTGCAGGAGTTTTGCGCCAAATATGACCTGATCCGCGGCGCAGAGCGGCACTTTATCGGCAATTTGCAGACGAATAAGGTGAAATATCTCATCGGACGGTGCGATCTCATCCACTCGGTGGGCAGCATGCGCCTTGCGGAGGAGATCTCCCGCCTGTCCGTCCGCGGAAACGTCACGCAGGACATCCTCATCGAGATCAACGTCGGCGGGGAGACGTCCAAGGGCGGCTTCCCCTATGAAGAGGCGGAAACCGCGCGCAGACAGATCTCCGCGCTCGGCGGGATCTCCGTCAGGGGCTTTATGGCGATGCTTCCCGAAAGCGGCGATCCCTCCCTTCTCACCCCTCTCGCAGTAAAAATGCGCCGCCTCTTCGAGAGTGCGCGGGAGAGCGACGAAAAAATCTCTTTCCTCTCTATGGGAATGAGCGGCGATTGGCGTCTGTGCGTAGAGCAGGGCTCCAACATGATCCGCCTCGGCACGGCGATCTTCGGGGAGAGAAACTATGCGCGGGACTTGCCGCACGGCACGGTTATTTCCCCTTCCGACGGGGAATAAATGAGGAGAAGGAGAACTTATGCCGTCCGCTATCACACATGAACTCATTGCAAAGAGCGCCCTCGCCCTGCTCCCGAAAGAGGAGCGGGCCTGTGCGGAAGCCGCGCCCGATTATTTTTATCTCGGGGCGCAGGGTCCCGACCTCTTTTTCTTCTACCGTCCCCTCTCGAAGGAATACAACTTCGGGAAACTCTTGCACCGCGGAAGGCTGTACGAATGGTTCTCCGCGCTCCTCGAAGGCCTAAAAACGCGGCAGGGGGAGACGCTTGAAAAGTGCCGCGCCTATGCGCTGGGCTTTTGCACCCACCTCGAGGGGGATTCCGCCTTCCACCCTTTCGTCTATACCTATATGGAGGAGAACGACCTCAAAAAACGGGAGCACCAGCGGATCGAAAACGATTGGGACGTCTATTTCGCGGCGACTTTGGAAGAAAAGACGGTCTATGGGTACGATTTCCCCTTCGATCTGAAAAAAATCGCCCGCGAAGGCGTCCTGTACGAGTATGTCTCCGAAGCCGCCGCCCGCATGGGCAGAACGTTTGAAAAGAGAGCGTTTTCGCAGATGATGCTTCTCTTCCGCCGCTACCTCATTCATTTCCACAAGAGACATCTGCGCTTTCTTTTGCCCTTTGCCTCCAAACTCTACCCCAAAAAGATCCCCGATCAAGGCGTGATCGGGGGAGAAGAATTTTTCAGGCAGAGCGGAGAAAAGGCGGCGGACGCGGACGACTTATTCCTCGCCTCGGCAGACGCCGCCGCCCGCCGCATGCAGGATTTTTTGCGTGCGGCGGAAGGGTCACCTCTCCCCCATACCTTTTCGCGCCATCTCTTGACGGGGGAAATCATGGAGTGAGGGGGCAGATAAGGCTCCTCCCAAGGAGGAGCTGTCACCGCAAGGTGACTGAGGCGGGCATCTCGGCGCCCCTTCCAGGGGAGCTGTCTCGAACGTAGTGAGTGACTGAGGGGTTTCGAAACCCCTTTCCCCCTCGCAAGCTCGGGGGACTTCCCCTAAAAGGGGCAGCAAGGAATAAGGTGACGTAATCAGAACCATTGCCCACCCCCTTAATCCCCCTCCTCGGGAGGGAGCATGGCTCCTCCCAAGGAAGAGCTGTCACCGCAGGTGACTGAGGTGGGCACGCTCTAAATCACGGTGCGAGGCGGGTTTCCCGCCGCTGCACGCCCACATTTGGCACCCTACGGGAGCCTTAATGTCCTGTGAAACAGAACGGGGACGGCCGAATCGCTTCTACAAGGCAAATGCACTAACCCCTCGCTCGTATTTATTTTGAAAGTCCGCCCTACTCGGGCGGACTTTCATAAAGAAATCGAGCGAAATAAAAACTATCTCTTCGAATAAACGCATCCGCAGTAGTTCTGGCGGTAAAGGCCGTACTCCCGCGAGAGTTCTACGGAGCGCAGATACCCGCCCCGCTTTTTGAAATCGGACGGAAGGTAGGGAACGCCGTACTTTTCCGCCGCCGCAAACCCGATTTTGTTGATCGCGTCGCTGTTTTTGAGCGGGGAGACGGTGAGCGTCGTCCCGAACAGGTCGAACCCGTGCTCCTTTGCGGCCGCCGCCGTCCGTTCGAGACGGAGCGCAAAACAGCGCATGCACCGTGCCCCGCCCTCCTTTTCGTTTTCATAGCCGCGGGCGGCGGCGGAAAACGCCTCGCTCTCGTAGTCGCAGTCGAGAAGGTCGGCAAGCCCCGTCTCTTTCAGGAGCCTCACTTGCTCCCCCTTGCGGCGAAGGTACTCCTCTTCGCTGTCGAGATTTGGATTGAAGTAAAAGACCGTCGTCCGAACAAGAGGCGCGACCTGCGTGAGGCAATAAGAGGAGCAGGGCGCACAGCAGCTGTGCAGAAGAAGCCGCTCCCCCGCATGCGCCTTTAAGACGGCGAGCATCTCTTTGTCGTAATTGATTTGATTCATAACAAAAGCCTCTTCGCGCGGAAGAGGCGTTATTTTTTCTGCGGTGAGCGTTTACTCCTCGCCGCCGTCGAGTTCCGCCGCTTCGTCCGCGTCCTCGAAATCCTCGTACTGGTTGCAGAATTCCGCAAATACCTCGTCGAGAAGTTCGTCGTCCTCGATGGTCTCGAGCTCTTCGTTGTCCTCATCGCCGACGATATGGTAGATGGCGATCTCTTCGCCCTCATCATCGTTTTCCGCTTCGGCGGCTTCATCGGCGGGCGCGAGCGCGATATACCACTCCCCCTTGTATTCAAAGGTCATCAGGTGCTCGAATTTCAGGGTGTTGCCGTCCTCGTCCACAAGTTCGACGAGGGTGTCGTCATCATAGTTGTTGCTTTCTTCGATCATAATTCGCCTCCTTTTTTATGCTTTGCGAGATATCCCTCGAGGATGTATGCCGCCGCAAGGGAATCGACGCTCTTTTTCTTCTTGTCCTTTTTGGAACTTACGCCCATCGTGAGAAGATCCTGCCGCGCTTGAAGTGTCGTAAAGCGCTCGTCCTCGATGTAGACGGGGAGTTCGGTCGCCCCTTGCAGGACTTCTAAGAAGCGCCGCGTGTAAGCCGTCTGCCCGCTCTCGCTCCCGTCCGCATTGAGGGGAAGCCCGCAGACGATCGCGCTCGCCCCCCGCTCCCGCGCGATTTTTGCGAGGGCGTTTGCGTCCGCAGAGAGATCGCCGCTTCGGAAATAAGTATCCCCGGGCATCGCATATTCTCCGAAGGGATCCGAATAGGCGACGCCGACACGCTTTCTTCCGATATCGAATGCGATGAGCTGTTCCATAACGGGATTATAGCACATTCCGCATAAAAAGTAAACGCTTTTTCGGAAAAAGCCGGGATATGCAAAAGGACGCGGCGTGCGCCGCGTCCTTAGAATCACTTCTTGCTCTTCTTTTCGGGCTGTTCTTCCTGAGCCTTGGGCTCTTTTTGAAGCTTTTCGTCCATCAGTTCATCCATCTTCTGCATGAGTTCGGCTTGGCTCTTTTTGACGAGCGAGCGCGCCTTGTAGCTGTTCGCGACGATGAGCGCGCCGCCGACCATGCCGAGGGCAAGACCGAGACAGAATAACTTTTCCATAGTTTCCTCCCTGCTTTCAGTTTGTGAGGGAGACGGGGCGTTATTCTTCCTTGCCGCTGCGCAATTTTTCCAATTCCGCCCTAAGGCGGTCGTTCTCCTTTCTCAAATCAATCGCAAGACGGGAATAGAGGGCGTCGATCTCCCGTTCGAGTTTGCGCTGCAAAAAGCTCTTTTCCTCGGGAATGCCCGCCTCCTGCGCCGCCCTTGCGACGCGCTCGGGCTGCTTTTTCAGGAGATTTCTGTACTTGTTCTGCATGCGGAGCATGAGTTTTTCGTCCCCGCCCGAAACGTTGATGATCGCCCTGCGCACGGAGACTCCCTTCTTGCGTTCCGCGAGCACCTTTTTCAGCATCTCGTCCGTCTCCTCTTCGGTGAACGGCTTGATCTCTCCCGCCGAGAGGTCCTTCCCCTCGAGGATGCGCCTGACGCGGCTGTCCTCCCGCTTTTTCAGGAAGGCGTAATAGTAATTCCGCACGCTTCCCTTTGCCCTGCTGTGCTCCTTTCCGTACGTCTCAAAGAGATAGGAGAGGGTTTTCCCCGCATTTTTGCCCGTATAGATGTACTCGATGAGTCCCGTCGCTTCCTCTTCGGTGTAACCGTTGATTTTGTTCATAGCGTCACCTCTTGGGGAAATTGTTGACATAATTTTTTCCCGTTATACATTTAATATCAATATGCGAGTGACTTTTTTGGCGGAAAAAACTTGCGCCCTTACGGTGAACGGGGCGTATTTCGGCATGGTCGACGGGTTTGAACGCTCCGCGCGGCTCGACCCGAAGGACGGCGTGTTCTGCGAGCTCTCTCCCGCGGGATACCTCCCCGTCCGCTTCCGCTTCGACGAGGACTTCCTTCTCTCTCCCCCGCCGCAGATCAAACTGTACTTCTCGGAGGGCGGCGTCGCCGTCTATGCCTACGATTTCGCAAGGAGCGACCCCGCCCTCTCCGTCCTTTGGCAGGAGCGAGTATCAGGCTCCCGCCTGACGCTGTACATGCAGGGAAGGCTGACGCTCGATCTCGAAAACGAGACGGGATTCCACCTCATTCCCCTTCCCGAAGAACTCCTTGATTGCAAACCGTACGCCTGCGGAGAGGACATTTTGCTCGAAGGCGAAGGCGCGTTCGTTCTGCTCGGGCGGGACGGGAGCGTCAAGCTACGCACGGAGGGAAAGATCCTCGAAAAGGGAGAAACGCTCCGCGCGGAGATCCCCTTCCCGGACAGCATGGGACACTCCGCAGTCATGGAATGGAAGGCGGGAGAGCTCCTCTCCTGCACCATTCACAGCCGCAGGAAACCCACCGAGGCAACATTTGCGCTTGCCCTGTTCGAGAGCGCGCTGATCGGCGCGGACTGCACCCCCTTCCTCTCGGACTCCCTGAAAGAAAAGGCGGGGTCGCTTCGCGCATTCCTCGGGAAGTACAGTTCCGTCGTCCTGACGGACGATCCCGCAAGGGTCGGGCTCGTATTCGGGCGCGGGGAGCGCATTTATGACGTCCGGTATTTCCGCGTGGAGTTTACGGACGGGAAGATCTCCAATCTTTGGGAGGATCCTTCCGGCTGAAAGGACAGAGGACTCCCGCAAACTTTTTCAGATAAAAAAATCCGACGGGCTGACCCGTCGGATTTTTTTGTTTTTTAATATTTCGTGACTGTGACCGATTCGATGACGATCGGGACGACCGGGCACTTGAAATTGGCGGTCTGCCCGTTGATCCGCACGCTGTAAAAGTAGCGCCCGATATCGGGGAAGATCTCCTCGGTATGGTCAAGCGTGTCGAGGCGGAAATTATCGACCGTAGTCGTAAAGCTGCTCTCGTCCTCTTCCGTCTCCTCGTCGTCCACAAGCCCGCTCGTGTAATCGTTGACCGCGTCGATCAAGGGCTGGAACTGCCCCTGATAATCCTTCGCCATGCCGAACACGGCATACTTATTGTCGAGCGTGACGTTGTTGGCAACCCCCGTATAGGTATAGAAGAGGGACGTCGCGCTGTTCATGGAGTAATAGCGGGAGATCTCCTCGCCTTCTCCGTTGGGATCGGTGAGGACGGTGATGTCCCTCGCGGATTCGCTCTTGTCCGTATAATACATGACGAGCGCGCCCTGCATGTGCATATACTCGCGGTTGGCGTTCACATATCCCCTGTTGTTGCTGAATTCCCCGCACACGGTATAGAGCGGGACTTTCTCGTTATTGTTCTTGATATAGACGCTCTGCGTAAAGGAATTCCCCTCTTTTTCGAGCCGCTTCACTTCCGCAAAGTAATCTTTTTCTTGAAGCTCCCCGTTCTCGTAGGTATACCCGCCGCCGTAAAGGGCTGTCGAAGTATAATTGTGGATGCACGTCCCGTTGTAATAGCCCGCGTCCGCAAGCTCGATGAAGTGCTGGACGGTCTGGGGCGCGTCCGAGCGGGAGAGAACGTACTCTACTTCATATGTGTTTCCGTTGAAGCTGTAAACGATTTTGACTTCGGGATTGTTGCTCGTACAGCCGGCGAACATGGCGGCTGCGCCGACGGAGAGAACCGCGGCGGACGCAAAGGCGGCAATACGGCGAAAAATTCTTTTCATGAAAGATCCTCCTGTTTGGATACAGTTTTATTTTACCCGTTATTTTTCGATACGTCAAGCGCTTTTGCGAAATTCCGCATGAAAATTGTGAGGAACCCGCCTGCGAATTGTCCCCCGCGTCATTTTGAGCGTAGCGCCCCACGCGCATTCTATACACTATGCGCGGCACAAGCCGCCCTTGGCGCAAAGTTAGAATTTCGAGGATGAAAGTTCGGACTCCGTTCTTCGGGATCCTTCACCCCTTCGGGGATTCAGGATGACGCGGTAGACGGGGCAGGATGACACGATAGCCCCTCGGCGCCCCTTATAGGGGAGCTGGCGCGCTGCCCTTGCGCGACTGAGGGGTTTCAACCCTTTGGCTCACTTTATTCGCCACTTCCCCTAAAAGGGGCAGCGAGAAGGCCGAAAAAAACCGCACCCGAAGGTGCGGATTTTTTTGATGATTATTTGAGCTCTGCGGTCGCGCCGGCTTCTTTGAGCTTTGCGATCGCGGCTTCTGCGTCCGCCTTCGGAACGGCTTCCTTCAAGACGCCGAGCGCCTCGACGGCCTTCTTCGCTTCCGCAAGACCAAGGCCTGTGAATTCGCGGACAGCCTTGATAACGGCGATCTTGTTTGCGCCGAAATCTTTGAGGACGATGTCGAACTCCGTCTTTTCCTCTTCCTGGGGAGCAGCCTCGGCCGCACCCGCCGCGGGACCCGCAACAACGGCGGCAGCCGCGGAAACGCCGAATTCCTCTTCGAGCGCCTTCACAAGATCGTTGAGCTCCACAACGCTCATCGCCTTTACTTCTTCGATCAATTTCTGGACATCCATTTTCTTAATTCTCCTATAATTTTAAGATTTTTGGTCTGCGATCGCTTTCAAAACGTAAGCGAAATTCGCGATGGGCGACTGCAAGCACCCGAGCATCTTGGCGATGAGCACCTCTCTCGAAGGGATCGCCGCAAGTTTCTTGACTCCTTCTGCGTCCACATACGCACCGTTCACATAGGCGCTCTTGGGCACGAGTTTGTCGCTGAGCGCGGGCGCGTCCTTCACCGCCTTGGCGAGGAGCGAACAGCCGCTCGTCTCGTCGGGGCAGAAAACAAACGCCGTCGCGCCGTTGAGGTCATTGTCGAAGCTCTCTACGCCGAGTTCCGCAAACGCCTTGCGGACAAGGGTATTTTTATAGACCTTGTATTCGCATTTGGCGGCCTGGAACTTTCTGCGCAGATCCGTCGATTCGGCGACCGTCACGCGCTCGTAATGGACGAGGACGACGGACTTGCTCGCGTTGATCTTTTCCTTGATCTCTTCGACGACGACCTTCTTCGCTTCAAAGTTTTCCGACATACTTACCTCCTGTTAGGCCTTTCGGCCCGATTTGGAAAAAAGCTCCGTACGCAGACAGGTACGGAGCGGTTCTTAAAATCGAATTTAAGAAGTCTACCTCGACGGGATATTGAGCGGAAGTCCGCACCCGTTGTCTGCGGCATATTTCACAGATCCGAAGATCTTATGAACAATTAGATTGTACCATCTTCCGAAACCGCTGTCAAGCGATTTTAAGAAAGACTTACAGCTTCGTGTAGCTGACCTTGACGCCGGGGCCCATTGTGCTCGCAAGCGTAACGCTCTTGATGTACTGACCCTTTGCGGCGGCGGGTTTTGCCTTGACGATCGCGTCCATGAGCGCGTTGAAGTTCTCTGCGATCTTCTCGGCGCCGAAGCTCTTCTTGCCGATCGGGCAGTGGATGATCGCGGTCTTATCGAGACGGTACTCGACCTTACCTGCTTTCACTTCCTGCACCGCGCGTGCAACGTCCATCGTGACCGTGCCCGACTTGGGGTTGGGCATGAGTCCCTTAGGGCCGAGGAGACGCCCGATCCTACCGACGACGCCCATCATATCGGGCGTGGTGATCATGGTGTCGAACCCGAACCAATTCTCGGTCTGGATCTTTTGAACCATCTCTTCCGCGCCGACGAAATCCGCGCCCGCAGCCTGCGCCGCGTCCGCTCTCTCGCCCTTTGCGATGACGAGCACTTTCTTCGTCTTACCGGTGCCGTTGGGGAGAACGATGACGCCGCGGACCTGCTGGTCTGCCTGTCTCGGGTCGACGCCCAAACGGACGTGCAATTCGATCGTCTCGTCAAACTTCGCTTTCGCGTTTTCGAGCACATGGCCGATCGCTTCGTTTGCCTCATACGCCTTTGCGCGGTCGTAAGATTTCAAGCTGTCCGCATATTTCTTACCGTATTTCATGCCTTTGCCCCCCTTACTCCTCGACGGTAATGCCCATGCTGCGGGCGGTACCCTTGATCATGCTCATCGCGCTCTCGAGCGACGTGCAGTTGAGGTCGGGCATCTTCGTCTTGGCGATCTCTTCGACCTGCGCCTTGGTGAGCTTGCCGACCTTGGTCTTGTTGGGGGTGGCGGACGCCGTTTCGAGCCCGAGCGCCTTTTTGATGAGGACGGGTGCGGGCGGCGTTTTGAGGACGAACGTGAAAGAACGGTCTTGATAGATCGTCATGACGACGGGGATGATGAGTCCCTCCTGGCCTGCCGTCTTTGCGTTGAACTCCTTGGTGAACCCGGGAATGTTGACGCCGTGGGGGCCGAGTGTCGAACCGACAGGGGGACCGGGCGTCGCTTTTCCGGCGGGAAGCTGCAGTTTGACGACTGCTGTGACTTTCTTTGCCATAATAAGCTCCTTATTCTATGTGGTATTTTCGGCGGCATATGAGATTTACCGCCTTCCACTGCGTCGGCGCGGACGACTTGCATCCTTGCCGATGGTGCCTTGTTTATTCCTCTTCGGCGGGGATCTCCACCGCCGTTTCGGAGATCTTCTGCATTTGCACGTAGTCGACTTCCACCTCTTGGTTTCTGCCGAACATCGTGATCGCGACCTTTGCGCGCTGCGAATCGTTGTTGAGTTCGCGGATGACGCCGATGAAGCCTTCGAGTGGCCCGCTGTCGATCGACACCCTGTCGCCCGCCTTGAAATCCGCGTCCGTAACGTAATCTTCAAGGCGCATCTTGCGGATCTCGTCCTCCTTCATGGGAATGGGACGTCCCTGCGGACCGCAGAAGCCCGTCACGCCGCGCGTATTGGTGACGAGATACCAGAGCTGGTTCGAATAGATCATCTTGATAAAGACATAGCAAGGCAAGAGCTTGCGCTCCACGACCTTTTTCTTGCCGTTCGCCTTCTCCTCGATCGTCTGCTCGGTCGGGATCTTGACGTCTGTGATCTGATCGCCCAGATTGTTATTTTCTATGAGCCGCAAGAGGCTCTCCTTCACCATCGCCTCGTAGCCCGAGTAAGTGTGAAGGATATACCATTTGGGCTCGGAATTGACGGTTGCCATATCAGCCTACGTTCCCCCAGGAGGTTACATACTCCAGAAGTTCGGTAAAGCCGATGTTGACGCCCGTAACGATGACAAGGAAGATGAGAACGATGACAAGGACGACGCCCGTGCTTTTGAGCGCCTTGCCGAAGCTCGGCCACGAGACGCGCTTGAGTTCGGAGAAGGTCTCTTTGAGCTTTCTCCCCATACGGACGAAAATATTCGGCTTTTTGTTCTTATCCTTTTTCTTCGCCTTGGTATTTTCTACGGGCGCTTTTTCGTTTGATTTCGCCATGATGTTCCTCCGTTTAGCGCAGTCTTACTTGGATTCCTTATGAACCGTGTGCTTTTTGCAGGTCGGGCAGTACTTTTTGAGCTCGAGACGGTCGGGATCGTTACGCTTGTTCTTAAAGCTGTCGTAATTGCGGTTTTTGCACTCCGTGCATTCGAACGTGACCTTCATTCTCGTGGATTTAACAGCCATTTGTGTGAAAACTCCATACAAAAAAATTACACCCCTTCGGTGCGTAACATAAGAATAACACAAAGAAAGAGGCTTGTCAACCGATTTTGCGCGCATTTCAAAAGAAAAGTCGGAAAATTGTGAAAGGCATGGGCTTGCGGCGGGCGGAGGCCAAGCTCTACCTCCTACGGGGGGGTGACAAGACGGTAGTCCCAAGCCCTACCCCCTACGGGGGGGAAGGTGGCACGGCATAGCCGTGACGGATGGGGGGGGAATTAGGTAAATGGAGTAACCCCCACCTGACGCGCTACGCGCGCCACCCGCCCCCGTAAACAGGGGCTGGTCCCCCACCGCCGCCTACGGCGGAGCCCTCCAAAAGGGGAGGCCTTCCTCCGCTGCCCCTTTTAGGAGAGCCAAGAATATGGACGGCAGAAAAAAAGACCTACGGAGAACCGTAGGTCTTTTTTCTGCTCACCGAGCGGTGAGGGTTTTTAGGTTTTGCCTTCTGCTGTCTCGCTTGCTACGGCTTTATTCCGCCGTGACGACTTTGTAGCCAAGCAAGTTGATCGTCCCATCTCTCATACCGATGTGCGCATGAAGAGTGGTAAGATCATTTGCAGAGACCAATTTTACCGTATTGACGTACGTGTATCCGGCATATTCGCCGCTGGTCGCAGTAATCGAAACGGTAGCTTGGATCTCGGTCGCAGAAACAAATTTGATTTCGATCCTCCATGCACCATCCTTGGCAATAGCCTGCATGACAGTCCAATCAATGGCGGATGCTTCCGCAACTTTGTTGTAAACGGAAAGTTCTACCATGGTGCTTGTGAATGAGCCGGTATCGTACTGCCAACCCCAGTTATCTGCACGCTGCGTCCAACCTTCCTCGATTTCCCAAGAAACGGTATCGAAGTTCTCGTCAATGTTAGGCGCTGACACTGTTCCGACAAGAATCAACGTCTCGCCGACTTCGATTTCGGCATCTCCATGGGCGGGTTGGGAAAGATTGAAATTGTCTCCTGAAAGCGCCCCGCTCGTATAGGTGCTTGCCGTAAATCCGGCTTCCGTAAGGTTGGCCGTTCCAACAGCTTTGCACAGCTTGCACTGACCGTCCTCATACACATGTTCGTGTTCGGGATTGAGTGCGCCGCAGACGCAGTAGATATTCCCTTCCGCTACCTTATCCGCTGCCTTGTTGTAGGTATGCGTAGTATGGGAAGGATCAAGGTTGCCGCAGATCTCGCAATGGTAGGTCGCGTCATACTTATGCGCCTTGCCGCCCGCATCGGTGTTGCCGTGGTTGGGATTGAGAACATCGTCCTCTACGCAACGATCGTTGTCATTATTGAAATCGTGCACGTGCTTGGTGAGCGGTTCTGCGGGTTCCTTGCCTGCGGGGACTACGGTCTCCGCCTTGGAAGCGGTGTACAGATTGCCGTCCGCATGGAATGCGAGATAATAGCTATCAAGCATGTTCGAACCGGTAACAGTCACCGTGATCGTGAAGTCGAGCTCCTCTCCGTTGACAAGGTGCATCGTGATGACGAGCTTGTCGGCATCCGTGTAGTCAAACGTGTAGGTAACGGTCGCACCGTCAAGATGCGTTTTCACAGCCGCCGTAATGTTGTCGAACGAATAGTTGAAAGATTCGTTCTTGGCATCCTTGAATGCATAGGTAGCGGTGACGCCGAGCGCGGTGTTGTCGTTCTGCACGTAGTTGTCGATACGGAAGCCCTGCGCATTCGTACCTTTCGAATCGGTGATACCGGGTTCGGGCAGATCCCAAACATTGGTCTCATTGGAAAGGTTCGTACCGGTGATCTCATAAATGCCGCCCTGATGGACGAGACCGAAAGTCTCCCAGTTCGTAGCGTCACCGTTGCCCCAAATGTCATAATGCCCCGCAGTGCCGCCGCCCCACTTCTGCGTGGTGCTGGTCTGCACATACTTCATCGTGCCGCATTCGTTAGAGCATTCGTAGACCTCATCATAGCCCTTGAGATCGTCTGCGGAAGCGCCTTCCTTCTTCGTCCACTGATGGCCGTTGCCTGCCGTCGTTTCGACGTTGTAGTAGAAAGAGTTGTCGGAAGTCAAAACGCCTTCGACCTTGTCCTCGGTGCAGCTGCCCTCGGCGATCGTGGTCTTGTTCCCATCCGCAACATCGGTCTGGGTGATCGTGCCCTCGGCGTTCACGAGATAGTAATGCTCGCTGTCGCCTTGGACTTGATAGCCGTACGCGGTCTCGCCGTCGATGTGAAGATCGGTAAGGTCGAGTTTCGCGACGATGAGTTTGCTGTCACCGTTCTCACTGTAAACGATCGAGGACGACTTCGTGAGAAGGTTGGATTCTTTGAAGCTCTTGCCGTTGGCATTCACGGAGACGTTGTAGTAGCCGACCACGCCTTCGGAATGTTCACCCGCATTGACGTTGAGGGTAAGATCGAACGCAGCATTTGCCAACAGCACAAGGGTAGCGCCGTCCGTAACCGCATACACGTCCGTATTGCCGACCTTCGTACCGCCGCTGACGGTGAGCGCAGGAGCGATGACGTCTCTTGCGATGAGCGAGCCCGCTTTTTCGAGCCTGATCTCGACGCCGCTGACGACCTCGTTGAGGTTTGCGGCATGCTTCTTCACGGTGACGACCGCTTGGGAGCCCGCCGTAAGAGCGACGCTTGCGCTGTATCCGTTATTGAAGTCAACTTCGGACGAAAGCTCCGCGAGGGTCTTGGAAACGTCGCCGATATAGAGGGTATCCGTTCCCTGCACATCACCCGTATAGGTGACGGTGAACGTCCCTTCGCCGATCGTGAGGCCTTCCGTGCCCGCCACAACGGACGTGACGTTGGAGACGATGAGTTTGCTAAGGTCGATCTTGACGTCGGATTGAAGCGTGATCGCCTTATAGTTCGTGAAGTCGAGATATGCTTCCTTCAAGCCGTCTGCGATGGGAAGGTAAACGGTGAGCGAAGTCTTATCCTCATTGAGCGAGCAGACAGCGCCGTCGATCGCGTTCCCTTCGCCGTCGACGAGTTTAACGGTCGTCGTGGAGTCGAGCGCCTTATCAAAGGTGATCGAGAATGCCGCATAGTAGCCGCTGTTCTCGTGCGCCGCCGTACCGGTAAGGGAGACAACGACGTTGGACGTATCTTTGGTGACCTCGTATTCGATCGTGGTAGGAGCGGTATGGCCTTCAACGGTCTCACTCTTCACTTCGTCGAACAGTGAGTTGACAAGTTTGGACTGCGTGACATAGATCTTATCGTCGACGAGTTTGACTTGGTTGTTCTCCTGCTGTTTCCCGAAGATCTTGACGGTATATCTCGAAGCATCGGGGTCAACTTGCACGGTCGTCGTGTATTCAAAGTAAGGTACGCTGTGGAATGCCACCATACTGGGAGCCCAAAGCTGCGCAGTCGTCGTGACGACGCCGTTCGCACGGGTCACGATGAAGCGGAAAGTACCGCCTTGCTTCGCCGCGTTGAAGTTCGTCTCATCAATGGTGGTGCCGTATCCATTGACGACGCCGTTTGCGGTGTTGTACTGGTGTTCCTCGGTAATGACGGAGCTCGTGAACCTCTCATAGCCTTGACCTTCGCCAAAGCCTTCGACTCCTTCCGCATAAGGGATCCTCGTAGCGGCTTCCCAACTGAAATTCGTCCAGTATGCATAGCCGTCCTGGGTGGTATGCCATGTGCCGTTGGTGCCTTCGTCAACGCCGGTATTATCCCAACCGCTGGTCTTGGCTTCCTCGATCATGACAGCAAGCACGGAACCGAAGCCGTCCTCACCGATATCGTCACGATAAGTCCCGGTGAAAGTGATAACATCACCCTCCTGAATGTCGATGCTCGGATGTCCGGTCGGGAACCATGCCCCGCTCGCCAAGCTGGTGTTTTCGCTCATCGAGCCGCCGCAGAGATCGCACTTGTCGTCGCCGTCTTCGTCGACGTGATCGCCGCCCGCCGTCGCAACGCCCGCATAGCAGAGAACGGTGTCGCCGCTCTTGACTGCCCATGCATAGATGCCTTCGACATAGCAGCTGCCTTCCGCAGTGGAGACAAGTTCATAGGTGTAGGTTCCGTCGAGCGTGACTGTGCTAAGCACGGGGGTCGCCGCCGACTGGTCTACTTTGTAAACGGTTTCGGGATGCGCGAGCGCGTTGAAGCCGTCCACGCTGTCGAAATAATAGTCGCCTTCCGTGATGCCCATTGCAACGACGTCGATCGTGAAGGTGATATAGAGCCCCTTATCGGTGTCGCGGCTGTCTGCCCAAGTGCCGATATAGCCGAGCGTTGCGGTCACATAGATGGGCGCGCTCGTCAGGCGGACTTCGCCTTCGACGACGGTGTAGGTGACGGAGATGAGTCCGTTCGTTTTCAGGCTGTCGTAATTGCCGTTGTTGAGGTTGAGCGTGAAGGTTTCGGATACGCAGTTATCTTTGAGATCGGAAACCACGCGCGCCGCAAGCACTTCGAGCTTGCCCGCCTCGCTGACGGTCGCATAATACTCATTCCCGAGCGAAGCATAGCCATCCACACCGGAATCGAATTTCGCGTTGTAGTCGATCACATCGACGAGATCGGGTGTTTCGCTGCCGTTGACATAGAGCGGAATGGAGATCGGCGTGTAGTTTTCGAGATCGACCGCGCCGTATTTGAGGGTGATCGTAAGCTCGCCCGCAGCCACATTGTGCGAGAATGCCATAAGGTAGATCCCGCTCGTGAGTTCCATACCCGTGTCGCCGAGCCTACCCGAAACGTTCGTAAGCTGTGCCGCCGTGAACGGGGAAGGCCCGAACATGAACCTGATCTGATCCGCCGCGGTGTTCGCATCAACATGATATTTGAGGGAAACCGTGCCGCCGTTGAGCGAAAGGTTGTTTTCGGTGACTTCGGAATCCACCTTGAAGCCCTTGAGCGTGGAGAGGTCGAGATGGACTTCCGTGCTTTGGAGACCGGTGATGACCACGTCTGCCGCGGCTTCTTTGAGTGCGAGGACGAGGTAGAGGTCGTTGCCCACGATCGCCTGGATGTGAGGAACGTCCGCACTGCCTGCCTTCACCGTGAGAGTTTCGCTGAACTGTGCAACAGTCTCGATGGTTGCGCCGTTGAAGCGGAGCGAGACGTATCTCGTCGCGCCGTTAAGATTCGTGAAGAGCGCCGACTGCGTTTCGCTAAGTTTCTGGACATATCCTGCCGTTTCAAGCTTCAAAGCGACCTTCTTGTTCGCGTCGAGCGAGAAGGTGAACACGCCGATCTTGTCGTTATTCTTGAACGCAACGTCTTGGATCGTCGCGTCCGAACCGACAACGGAGTCGATCCTGTTGTCGACGACTTCGAAGGGAAGAACGCCGTTGTCGCCGTTGAGGAGCTGCACGAACTGCTGGCCGCCCTTGTTGACGTGGATCTTGTAGATCGTGTACTTGTTGCTGAGGTTGGTCTCGGCAAGAGAGATCCACTTTTCGGCGTCGGTCGAGTTGAGCTCTTCTTCATTCGCTTTGAGCGCCGCAAGGTCGAGGCTGCCCTTATAAGCATAGATCTGATTGTTCGCAAGGAGCAGGGGCTCGTAGGCGCCCTCGTTCTGCGCATATTCGACTTCGACGTTGAGCGTCGTTGCGTCGAATGCGGTATTCTCGGCATAGACCGTCTGCGCGCCGTCTTTGAGTCCGTTATAGCGGAACTGCTTGGGCGTTCTCAAAGAGATGATCTCGCTCTCGGTGATTTTAAGGTCGTTGTAGTCGCCGTGGATCACTGTGTCGTAGAAGCCGACGGAACTTGCGGGCACCTTAACATACGCTTTGAGCGTGGTGGGATTTTCGAGATAGTTATAAACATAGGTGAGCTCGATCACGCCGTCCTCACGGTAGTACCAGCTGTACTCGATGGGCGTCTCGCTGCCGTAGTAGTCGCCGGAGTTGAGACCGGTACCATCCGAATAGACCCACCAATCCTCAACTGCCGACCAATCGGTGGGAACCGCCCCGGGGACGTAGCCCGACGAACCGGTATGAGGCGTGCGTTTGGTGCTTTCATTCGGGTGCGAACCGAAGTTCTGCCAGTCGCCCGAGGTCGCATAAGCGCCGCCCATGATGCCGGCAAGACGGTTGGTAGAGCCCTTGCCGATACCGTCGTAGAGAACCCAGCCTTCCTCACGGACGAGGACGGAAGTACCGCCGACATATCCGGGATGCGCCGAGTTGCTCTCGTTATTGTATCTGTCTGCAATACCGATGGTCGTGGAGTTCCAATACTCGTTTGCGTGAGACCAAGGGCCTGCCGCGCCCGCCGTCGTCATGGAAGTACCGCGGATGGTGATCTTCATGCCGGGTTCGAGCTGTCCCGCCGTAAGGGTGGGAACTTCGACATAGCCGCCGACGCCGTTAACGGTGCCGAAACGCTTGATTGCGGAGTTCGCGGCATTGTTGTTGGTATACGCTTCGGTCTCCGTGAATGCGCCTGCGGGAAGATCGACGTCGATGCCCGAATGGAAAGGACCGTAGTGGACGATGACGTTCTCCGTTCTCTTTTGGAGGCTCGCGCCGTCGTGTTGGCAGGTCCTTACGCCGTTTTGCTCTTCGCCCCAGTCATGGTCGATCACGACGGAAAGCGAGCAGCTCCTCGTGTTGTTGCCCTTGAGCGTGAACGTAAGCGTATATTCCCCGACCGTATGGTAGGTGACGGTTCCAACCGCATTGACGTCATCAAAGTTAAAGTAGTCCTCTTCGCCGTTCCAGTCCATGGCGTAGAAAACGACATCCTGCATCTTCGTCTTGTAATCTTCCTCGTCGTCGGAGTCGGTAAGTTCAAGCGTCAAAAGGGAAATGCCGTCATCGAGATCGTCCTGGTTCGCATAGAGTTCGAAAACGTCAAGATCTTCGAGATCGCTCCCCGGGCCGTCCGGATCGACCTCGGGACCGGAGGTCTTATAATAGAGCTTGAATACGTTTTCCGCCTCGTTTGCGGAGAGGGTCTTCTTCGTTACGGTTCCCTCGTGAGAGCCGTCGAAGTCGTAGCCCGAGATCGTGTCGGGCGTGATCGTCACTTCCGTGCCGACTTTCCCGGTCAAAGTTTTGGTGTGTTCTTCGCTGAGCGTTTCATTGAGATACACTTCCACTTTGTAACCGACGTCCTGTTGCTGTTCGCCGCCGGGATTTTCGCCCGGATTTTCGCCCTGTTCTTCGTCGTCCCCGCCGCAAGCGAAGAGGCAAAGCGACATCATGAGCGCGAACAGCAGGACCAAAATGGTTCTGAGTTTCTTCATGTCTTTCCCCCTTTTGAGAAATAGTTTATTTTACCACCTATAAAAATGGCATACATATTCTACAACAATTTTTTCACTATGTCAACATGTTTCCCGAAAATTTTTTTGAGGGATTTCCGCGGCTCTCCCCGTCCTCGCCGCCGGTTTGCCCCCGAACCCAGCTTGTTCCTTCCCTTACCAAATTATACCGCCCCTCTGCTATGCGCGCCCGCCTTCCTCGGCGCCCCGTCCCTTCTCGCTGCCCCACCTCCCCGCGTCATTCTGAACCCCCGAAGGGGTGAAGAATCCCGAGGATGAATTTGCCGAATCCCTTCTTGCTGCCCCACCTCCCCGCGTCATTCTGAACCCCCGAAGGGGTGAAGAATCCCGAGGCGAGAGGAAACCCCTCAGTCGCGCAAGGGCAGCGCGACAGCTCCCCTATGAGGGGCGCCAAGGCAACCCCCACCTGACGCGCTTCGCGCGCCACCCGCCCCCTTCAAAGGGGGCAGGTCTTGCCCACCCCCTTAGTCCCCCTCCCAAGGAGGGGGCTTCATGGCTCCTCCCAAGGAGGAGCTGTCACCGCAGGTGACTGAGGTGGGCATGCTTCCAAATTACGGCGCGTGGCGGGGTTCCCCTGCCTAAGCGCACTCAATTTGCCGAACCCCCTCTCGCTGTCCCTTTTAGGGGAAGTCCCCGAAGGGGAAAGGGGGTTCAAAAGACGGCCGAGAGGAAACCCCTCAGTCGCGCAAGGGCGCGCGACAGCTCCCCTATGAGGGGCGCCAAGGCAACCCCCACCTGACGCGCTTCGCGCGCCACCCGCCCCCTTCAAA
>CANQQY010000003.1 GCA_947626105.1 uncultured Clostridia bacterium
TTCTTTTGATCTTCGGTCAGAAGGAGCGCCTCTTCGAGCTCGTCGGCTTCTGCGCTTCGAAGCGCGAGCGCGAAGTTTGGATCCGAAACATCACATTTTACCAAGCTCTCAATGTTCGTCATTTTCTCTCCTTGTCCATGCGACCGTCCGTAATAATCAATCTATAAGACAAAAACCCATGAGCTCGAAAATTTTATATACTTTTTCGATATCGGCATCGTATCTGCACAGAGTGTTCATTAGATCCATTATGATGATGTCATCTTCTGTCTCTAAGCACGTTATAAACCACAGACATTCCGTTCCGAATTTCTCATTTGCTTGCTTTTTCGCCTTCCGATTTTCTTTTTGAAGCCGTTGAACGATCTTCATTTTTTCGAATTTGTTAAATTCACTATGGTAAGTTTTTATCGCAGTATAGAAACGTTGAATGTTCGCTTTTCTAATATCTTTCATGTTTTGTAATTGCTTTTAGGAAAAAGATTTGATATAATCACTTTTGGGGTATTACTTATGAGTACATCTGAGATTATTGCTTTGGTCGCTTCAATTTGCGCGGCGATATCCGCTCTTGCAGCCGTTATCGGTACGGCATTGCATTATAGGCAATCGAAACCGGAAATTTGGATTGGTATCAAACAACGCCCCGGCGATTGCTGTTATATTTACAATTCCATTTCTCCAACGCAAACGGAGCGCTTCGCAATTTTGACCGTAAGTTTTGCGAATTTCTCTTCAGCCAGCGGCGTTGTTGCCGCAGGCTACATCAAGTATCACGGTCAGCGATACGATGTAGAAAATCCGGGATCTCTTTATGAGCCACAGACGGTTCATTATCGTCCCGGGCGAAAGAGCGGATTTCCTCAGGATGCCAATAAACTTCGTTTACACGTGCCCGTTTGCATTCCGCCTTATTCCGCTGTGTGGGGATTCTTTTACTTTCCGAGATTCCCGACGCTCTCATCGGACGGTGAAGATCTTGAGGTTTACTTTGAAATAATCGGTAGAAAAATCATCAAGAAAAAATTTACCGTACACTTTGAAGATGCATCTAACAACTATTTGTTGATTGAAAAATATCCCTCATGATTTTTTCCAAGAGATCCATGATTCGGGATCTACGAGGTTTTCGATCGCTCTTCTGTAAGGCAGGAGAGCCTTTTTTATGCCCTTTTTCCAGCATGAGCAGGGCGAACATTCGCCGTTCTTCAAGAATGTGCCCTTGTCAAAGCAACGTCGGCAATTGTGTAAAGTGTCATCCTCCCACGGGAAGAAGCCGAGTTCTAAAAGACGCATCCGCTTTTCTTGAAAGGCTGAGTAGGCCGTCACACCGCTTGAATCTTTGAGCGTGTCGGGGAATGATACCGAAATGAGATATTCTACTTGCAGATTCCTATACTCATCGTCTTTTTCAAGTTCGGCTTTTACCCGCTCGCGCCGTTCCCGCTCTTCACGTTGGATGCGGGTGTAGTAGAAATCGCGCAGCTCCTCTTTTTGGGTCTTGAACTTTTTGCAGATGTTCCTAATCGTGAAAAGCACCTTGATTTCTCATTGCTCCATATTTATGGATTTTGGAACTATTATAAATCCACAGATATGGATTGTCAAGTATAAAATCCACATTTATGGTAAAATTTTTTTGAGATAAGGGTGGATTTATGGATTTTTCAAAAAGATTAAGGGAAATTAGGCTTGAACACGGATTAAATCAAAAAGAGCTCGCGACTTTGAGTGAACTCTCTCCGCAAAGTATTTCGTCCTTTGAAAACGGTATAAACAGTCCGACAGTTCCGTCGCTACTTGCTATATCGAAAGCCCTTGACGTCTCCGTCGACTATCTCCTCGGTAGAACAGACGATCTCGGTGCGCCCGTCTCTCTGCGTCAAGATCTTACCGATGAAGAGCGGTCTTTTTTGGATCTGTTCCGTCGTCTTTCGCGCGGGGAACGCGTGCAGCTCCTTGCCTTCGCCGCGGGGTTAGTAGGGAAGGGGCGCTCGGAGACGGAGTCCAGGGGATAAAAATGAAGAATTTAAGAGAAGCTCGGAATGAAGCAGGGTTAACTCAAAAGAAGATATCCGAAATAGTTGGCATAAGTCAGCAATCGTATAGTGACTATGAGAACGGGCGGACTTTTCCCGATGAAGTGACGTTGATCAACCTTGCAAATGTCCTTAATGTTCCCATTGATTACCTTTTGGGTCGGATAGATGACTTCGGCGTTCCCGTCTCTCTGCGTCAAGATTTTACCGATGAAGAGCAGTCCTTTTTGGATCTGTTCCGTCGTCTTTCGCGCGGGGAACGCGTGCAGCTCCTTGCCTTCGCCGCGGGGTTAGTGGGGAAGGGGCGCCCGGAGACGGAGACCGGGGGATAAAATCGCTCGTCAAAAGAGAGGGCCCGTGATACAATACTCCCCCGCGGGGGAGGCGGGAGAACATGAACGGAAGCGTTTTACACATTGAGCTGACGCAGGGTGACGTTGAGGCGCTATTGAGCGCTGCCGACCGCATTTATTCGTTCATCGGATATGCGCAAGGAGAAGAGGCGCGGTATCAGATGCGCCGCGATCAGATCGTCGTTGCTCTGCCGTTGGGTAAAAAAAAGCCGTCAAGAAGGGGATCCGTGACGGGGAGGAGGTGGAAAGGGGTTCAGAATCGAAAAAGAATCGGCTTTCCAAATCGGCATTAAGTAAATTTCAAAAGGAGATTTCTAAGATGCCGAAAAATTTGCAGATGATCATTAAAAACGCGACTGCAAGAGATCCCCGATTTCATCACCGGGTCTACGAGAAGCGCGTTTGTATCGACGGCGTTACGATTTCCGCGTCTTCGGCGGATATTGATCAATGCCAAGTCCTCTTTATGGAGCGACTGACGGAATATCTTTCCCAGCTCGTGGGGGAGACCGAGAGGAAGGGCGCAAAGCGCCCGCTCTCGATGAACATGAGTTTTGCCGAGTTCTCGGAGATGTGGTTTGAGAAGATCCACAAGAACAAAGTCATCCCCGATACGCTGTATTCGGATCTCGCCGTATTCAGGAAGCACGTCCTTCCCTTTTTCGGCAACCGACGGCTGCGCTCTATCACCACGGCGGACTGTATCGAGTTCCTTCTTCACATGAAGGGGAAGGGATTGTCAAGGACGGTGGAGCAGTGCGACGGTCTTCTGCGGCAAGTCTTACAGTACGCCGTGGACAGCGAGCTCATCCGAAAACATCCTATGGCGACTCTGAAGCGAGTGAAGGGCGAGCGCGAAAACGGTGTTCCTCTCACCAAAGATGAGGAGCGGGAATTTTTGCGATCGCTCGAAGGTACAAAGTACGAGATGATCTTTGTCGTCCGCCTTTATACGGGTATCAGACCCTGCGAGGTCTCGACCGTTCGGCTCGACGGGGAGTTTATCGTAGCTCAAAACCGAAAGCAGAAGAATCAAAAGCGTATCGTGTATAAGAAGATCCCGATCACGCCAATGTTACGGCCGTATCTTGCAAAGCTGAAAGAGGCTCTTTTGCATTGGGACGAGCTGACATCGCGGTCGTCTTCCTTCTACCGAGATGAGTTTGTACGGCATTGCCCCGGCGATCATACGTCTTACGACCTTCGCACGACGTTCGCGACGCGCTGCCAAGAATGCGGAGCTTCCGAGCAGGCGGTTCAGGCGTGGATGGGACATTCGCCGGGCACGCTTTTGGGAAAGGTTTATACGAAATTGTCGGACGAATACCTTCTGAAAGAAGGTAAAAAGGTTAAATATTAAAATTTGCCCCCAATATTGCCCCCGATGGATCCAAGTTTTTCCCCTTTGAAAAACATCGTTTTTGGCCTCAAAATAGGCTAAAAATGGCCGTTTTTTGGGGAAAATCGCCATTTGGGCGCTTCGGGACCAAGAGGTCGCGTGTTCAAATCACGTCTCCTCGACCAAAACAAGACACGGGCATGCGTCCGTGTCTTGTTTTATGTTATGGCTTGTATTACGCGGCCTCATGGTCAAAAAAGGGGCTCCCGAAAATATCGCAAAGTTTCTCTTGACAAAAGTCGTGGAATAGTATTGCTATTTAGGCAGACGGGTTTTGCAAGGTACCTGCGGAAACCGTCACCCCGAGTCTTGCGCAACGCGCCGGCTCGGATTTTTTTATTCTTTGAAGCCTATTTCAACGATTTTTGGGTCTTTTGATAGATTTTGCAGTTTCTTTGTATCGTAAGGACGAACAAAAGAAGTGTAAAAAGAGGACAAAAAAATAGGGAGCAAGCCCTGCGGTTGAGATCCGCCAACTCTGACAAGCTCCCTACAGTATCTCTACTGCACTATTATTATATCTCACTACCGGTGAAAAGTCAATAGATTTATTTTAGCAATATCCGAAGTTGTCAAATGTTTTTGGAAACGAAAAAACCGGGAAGAGAGGAGCTGAACGGAATTTTCGAAATTTCCGAAAAAACGCTTGACAGAACCTCTTCCGCTATGATAGGATATAGGTACAGGTGTAAAAATGATAGCTATTTTTGTGAAAAACGAAATGATGCGCATGTGCAAAGCCCGGGCAGAAATGTACGGACTTGTTGCCGCGCGCTGAAAACGGTTCAAGTCGATACATTCCGCCCCGGGCATTCGTGCTTCGGGGCTTTTTTATTTGAAAAATCGGGAGATACAAGGATGTTTTTATTGATTATGAGCGGCATGATGCAAATGTGTTCCTGCGGGCGGTTCCCTGCGGGAGATTTGCCATGCCGGCAGATCTTTCAACGGTGCGCCCGCGGTTCTTGCCGCGGGTTTTTATTTTATCCTGGAAAGGAGAGGTCATGATAGAACTCAAACACATCACAAAAGAATTTTCGGCAAAGGGGGGCGCGTTTCTCGCGCTCGACGATGTGTCGCTCACCGTGCGGGACGGCGAGATCTTCGGGATCATCGGGCTTTCGGGGGCGGGGAAAAGCACCCTCGTAAGATGCGTGAATCTTCTCGAAAGACCCACCCGCGGGCAAGTCTTTCTCGACGGGGAGGAGCTCACCGCCATGCGGGAGAAGCGGTTGAGGGAGGTGCGGCGGAACATCGGCATGATATTCCAGAATTTCAACCTTTTGGAACAGCGGACGGCGGAGGCGAACGTGCGCTTCCCTCTCGAGATCGCAGGCGTGAAACGGGAGGCGGCGCGGCGGAGGGCGGAGGAGCTCCTCTCTCTCGTGGGGCTGGGCGATAAAGCGAAGTCCTATCCCTCCCAGCTCTCGGGCGGACAGAAACAGCGGGTCGCGATCGCCCGCGCGCTTGCGACGCAGCCTAAGGTACTCCTCTGCGACGAGGCGACGAGCGCGCTCGACCCGTCGACGACCTTTTCGATCCTGGATCTTTTGCAGAAGATCAACCGCGACATGGGCGTCACGATCGTCGTCATTACGCACGAAATGCGGGTCGTGGAGCGCATCTGCGATCGGGTCGCCGTCCTCGACAGGGGCAGGATCGCGGAGGAGGGGACGGTCGCGGAGGTGTTCTCCCTTCCGAGGTCCGAGATCGCGAAAAAACTCGTGCTCCCCGATCTTACCCGCGCCGCCCGACGGGCGGATGGAAGGGTGTGGCGGCTCGTTTTCAACGGGCAGAACTCGGACATGCCCCTGATCTTTTCGCTCGCAAGCGAGAAGGGCGTCGCCGTCAACATTCTCTATGCGGACACGCGTGAGATCGGGGGAGGGACGTTCGGGCACATGCTCGTGGGGCTCGCCCGCGAGGAAAACGAACCGATCCTTACGGCGTTCTGCCGTGAAAGAGGGGTCGAATGCAGGGAGGAAATCGTATGAGCAGATTATTTGCGCAGCTCGGGTTCGGGGGATTTGCCCTCGGCGTTTGGGAAACCGTCTACATGACCGCCGTTTCCACCGCGGTCGCCTATCTCGCGGGGCTTCCGCTCGGGATCCTTCTCTGCGTCACGGACAGGGACGGGCTCAAACCGATCCCCTGGCTGAATAAGATCGTGGGGTTTGCCGTCAATATTTTCAGAAGCATTCCCTTCATCATTCTCATCGTTGCGCTCATTCCCGCCGCGCGGGCGGTCGTGGGGACGAGCATCGGGAACGGGGCGATGATCTTCATGCTTTCCGTCGCCGCCGCGCCCTATGTCGCGCGCATGGTGGAGAGTTCGCTCAAAGAAGTGGATAAAGGCGTCGTGGAGGCGGCGCGCTCGATGGGGGCGGGGACGTTCACAATCATCCGCAAAACGCTCCTGCCCGAGGCGAAGCCCTCGCTGATCGTGGGAGCCGTCATCTCCACGGTGACGGTGCTCGGCTATTCCGCCATGGCGGGGACGATCGCGGGCGGCGGGCTCGGCGCGATCGCCGTGACGCAGGCGAGGCCTTCGGGCGCAGAGGACGTCATCTGGCTGTGCGTCGCGCTTACCGTCGTCATCGTCCAGATCTTGCAGGAGCTGGGCATGTACCTTGCGAAGCGTACCGACCGCCGCATCCAAAGGCGCAGAAGGGGTAAAACCCAAAAAACCGCGGAAGAAAATCCGCATCAATCTTAAAAATTTATTATAAGGAGATAAAAACCATGAAAAAACTCATCAAAGGCATCTTTGCCGCAACGCTCGCCCTCGGGCTGACCTTTTCCGCCGCCGCCTGCGGCAGGAACATCGACACGGATCCCAACGTCATCGTCGTCGGCGCAAGCGCGACGCCGCACGCGGAGATCCTCGCCGTCATCAAAGACGACCTTGCGGAGGCGGGGTATACCCTCGAAATCAAGACGTTCGATGACTATATCACGCCCAACACCGCGCTCGAGGAGGGATCCGTCGACGCAAACTATTTCCAGCATACGCCCTATCTCAACGCCTTCAACGAGGAATACGGCACCCATCTTGCGGCGGTGGAGAAGATCCATTACGAGCCCTTCGGCGTTTACGGCAACGTGACAAAAGAACAGTACGAAAGCGTCAAAACGGGAAGGACGATCCTTGTGCCGAACGACAGCAGCAACCTGACCCGCGCGCTCTTCGTGCTCAGGGACGAGGGCTATATCTCGCTTCCCGACGGCGCTTCGCCCGAGCAAAATCTCACGGAGCACGACATCGCGGACGCAAAGGGCAATACCGTGCGCCCCGTACAGGCGGAAACGGTCGCGCAGCTTTTGCGGGAATCGCAGGATGGGACGATCGCCGTTATCAACGGAAATTATGCGTTGCAGGCGGGGCTCAAAGCGACGGACGCCTTCGCCTTCGAGGACGCGTACGGGGACGCCGCACAGCTCTATGCAAACGTTCTCGCCGTCAAAGCGGGGAATGAGAACCACCCCAAGATCAAAGCGCTTCTTGCCGCGCTGAAATCGCAGAAGGTCGTCGATTTCATCAACGAGACGTACGGCGGCGCGGTGCAGGCTGTCTTTTCGGTGTGACAAAGGATGAATTTTTATAATTTTGCGCAAATCGCGTGACAAACCGTAACCCCCCTGTTATAATATTTTTGTTTGACGACAGGAGAGGGCATGCAGGTCTATGGGCGCATGGGAAATTCTTAAAATCATCTTACAGATCCTCGGCGGAATGGGGACGTTCCTCGTCGGCATGAAAATGCTCTCCGAGAACATGACGCGGCTCGCGCACGGAAAATTGCAGACCATGCTCAACAAGACGGCGAAGAGCCGCTTTGCGGGCGTGGGGATCGGCGCCGCCGTCACCGTGCTCGGGCAAAGTTCCGCCTTTACGACGGTCATGGTCGTCGGTCTCGTCAATGCGGGCATTATGACGCTCTTTCAGGCGACGGCGATCATCATGGGCGCGAACATCGGAACGACGCTCAACGCATGGGTCATCGCGCTGGGAGGGTCGGACGTCACCGTCTTTTTCCTCTGCCTCGCGGCGGTCGGCGTGCTCATGACGATGTTTTCGAAGAGAGAGCGCGTCGTCACGGTCGGCTCCGTGATCTCCGCCTTCGGGCTGATCTTCGTGGGGCTGAAAGTCATGTCGGGCGCGCTCACGTTCGACCGCGGGAGCGAAGCCTATGAGGCGGTCTCCGGCGTGCTGCACGTCATCGAAAACCCCATTCTGCTCCTTCTCATCGGCGTGGCGATCACCGCGCTGGTGCAGTCCTCTACGGCCGTCAATGCGATCATCCTCACCATGGTCTCGTCGGGACTGACGATCGGAAACGGGGGAAACGCCGCGCTCTATATCATCATCGGTTCCAACATCGGCACCTGCGTCACCGCGCTCATCTCTTCGCTCGGCGCAAGCCCCAACGCAAAGCGCGCCGCCCTGATCCATTTCCTGTTCAATTTCTTCGGCGCGGTCATCTTCATGATCGTTCTCATGTGCTGGACGGGATTTGCGGATACCGTTCTCGGCGGCGTCATCCCGTCGGGCTCCATGATCTTCCACGGGACGGATATGGCGCCGGGCATGCAGATCGCCCTCTTCCATACCCTCTTCAACGTCATCAATACCCTGCTTTTCCTGCCCTTTGTCAACGGATTCGTATGGATCGCGGAGCACCTCGTCTCCTCCAAAAAGGAAAAGGAAGCAAAGACAGAGGGAAGCGATCTGTACGGCGAACTCGACGACCGCCTTCTCCGCTCCCCGTCCGTCGCGCTCGGCTATATGGATCAGGAGACGGGCAAGGTATTCGCCTTTGCGATGGAGACGCTCGACGGGGCGTTTTCCGCCTTCCTCGAAAAAGATCTCTCCGCGGCGGAGACCGTCCGCGCGCGCAATCTCGAACTCGCCGAGGCAAACAAGAAGGGGGTCTCCTATCTCGTCAAGCTCACCGCGCAGCCCCTCGTCCTCGAAGAAGAGCGCAAGATCTCCGATCTGCATTACGTTCTGAACGACATCATGCGCGTGGGCGAGCTCGCGGACAACGTCACGAAATACACCCGCAACTATGTTGAGGACGGGCTCGTCTTTTCGGAGGAGTTTCTCTCCATGCTCCGCGCGATGTATGAAAAGATCCAAAGGCTCTTCGAGATCTCCCACGCCGTGTTCCTCTATAACGACCGCGCGCGGCTTCCCGAACTCGACGCGCTCGAAGATGAGATAGATACCGACAAGCGCGCGCTCGTCCACACGCATATCAAGCGGCTCAACGAGGGAAAGTGCAGCCCGAACAATGCGAGCGTGTTCATCAACCTCGTCGGGAATTTAGAGCGCGCCGCAGACCATATCACTTACATCGCCCATACCGTGGAGGAGGGCGGCAGGGAAGCATACCTTGCGAATAAATAGCGCCCGCACGGAGCCCTTCGGGGCGGCGGAGCGTTGCAACTGAAAAACTTTTTTCCGAAATCCCCCGAAAAGAATTTGCCTCGGGGGATTTTTGTGCTATAATTGGGAAACGAAACTCTTCGGAGGGACTCTATGAAAATCACGTTTACACAGGTTGGAAAGGTGCCCGTCGTTCCGGGCGGTGTGGGGCTGTTCTTCGAGGACCTCAACTATGCGCTGGACGGCGGATTATATGCGGAAATGCTCGAAAACCGCAATTTTGAGGCGAAGGACGTGCACGGCGAGTGGGACCGTTACATCGTTGAAGAGGACGGGGGATACGGCTGGGATCCCTTCCCCGCGAACGCGAAGGTCACGCTTAAAATCAAGACGGACCGCGCGCTCTTTCCCGAAAATCCCCATTATTTGCGGATCGAAACGGCGGAAGGCGGGTCGGGCGTCTCCAACAAGGCGTACGACGGGATCTATCTCACCAAGGGCGCGGGCTATAAGATCTCTTTCTATGCGCGCTCTTACGATTACCGCGGAGCTGTCTGCGTTGGGGTGTTCGACGGGGCGGAGATGCTCGTCGGGCGGCGGATCAAACTCAAAGCGGACGGAAAATGGCACAGATACGCCTTTTCGGTCAAGGCGAAGAGGGACGCCGAACGGGCGCAATTCCGCTTTTTGCTCGAAAAGGCGGGCTGCGTGCATGCGGACGCCTTCTCCATGATGCCCGAAAACGCCGTGCTCGGCGTGTTCCGGCGGGATCTTGTCGAGCTCATGAAGGCGATGAATCCCGGCTTTTTGCGCTTCCCGGGCGGGTGCGTCGTCGAGGGGAATAACCTCGCGAACAGGTATCTTTGGAAGAACTCGATCGGGCAGCCCGAGCGCAGAAAACAGAATTGGAACCGCTGGTCGGTGCATGCGACGGGGCCCGAGACGGGCTGGCGTTCGGCATACTCCCACTACGGGCAGACGCTCGGGATCGGGTATTACGAATATTTCCGCCTCTGCGAATATCTCGGCGCAAAACCGCTGCCCGTCGTCTCCGTCGGGATCGCCTGCCAATATATGTCCACCGAATTCGTCCCGCTTGACAGCCCCGAACTCGAAACGTATATTCAGGAGGCGCTGGACGTCGTGGAGTTCGCAAACGGCGGCAAGGACACCGTCTGGGGCAAGGTGCGTGCGGACATGGGTCACCCCGAGCCCTTCAATCTCGAATATTTGGGGGTCGGAAACGAGCAGTGGGAAGCCTCTCCCGTACAGAAGGATACGGGCATGCCCGCCCCCAACGAGTTCTACAAGAGATTCGAGCTGTTCGAAAAACGGATCCATGAAAGATATCCCGATATCAAGATCGTCGGTACCGTGGGGCCGACCGTCGATACCGATTCCCACCGCGACGCATGGAAGTGGACGCGGGAGAATCTTCAAAAGAATCCCAATTTCGTCTATTGTTCGGACGAGCATTTTTACGTCTCCCCGCAGTGGCTGTACGAGCATACGGATGTGTATGATCACTATCCCCGTCTCGGCACGGTGTATGCGGGCGAATATGCCGCGCATGTCCCGGGATCGGGGGCGGCGGGCTTCAACGCGCCGCAGTCCAACTGCTGGGAAGGCGCGCTCGCCGAAGCCGCGTTTATGACGGGCATGGAGCGCAATGCGGACGTCGTCGTGATGAAGTCCTTCGCGCCCCTGTTCGCACGGCTCGGCTATACGCAGTGGTGCCCCGACATGATCTGGTTCGACGGCAAGAGCGCATACGGTTCGGCGAGCTATTACGTTCAGCTCCTGTACAGCCAATACACGGGAAGCTGGTCCTTCCCCACGCGTACGGACGAAAAGGGGATCTACGCGTCCGTGACGGAGCGGGACGGCACTTTTTTTGTGAAGGTTGTCAACGCGGGTGAAGCGGAAGTGCATGCCGAGATCGAAGCGGACGTGGACTTCGGCTCCATGACGAGGATCATCCGCCTTTCGGGAGAGTTCGGGAAGTATAATACGATCGAAGAGCCTACGCTCATCTCCCCGCAGGAGGTCGCGCCGACTTCGCCGAACGCGCTCGATCTTCCGCCGCACAGTTTCAATGTATTGATTTTCAAGAAATAAGACTTTGTTCGATTTGTTTGTGAAAGTCCGCCCTTTTCGGGCGGACTTTCACAATAAATAGTCCTCACAGAGTGGGCAATGACCTGCCCCCTTTCCAAGGGGGCAGGTGGCGCGCCGCCCTTGGCGCGTCAGGTGGGGGTTGTCTTGTCGCCCCTTTTAGGGCCCTTCCTTAGGGATGGCGGGAAAGGCGATCATTCTATTTTTGGAGCCTTTTCCGCCTGAGATGTCACGAGCAACACGAGTGACAGAGGGGTTTTGAAACCCCTTTCCCCTCACTTTGTTCGGGGACTTCCCCTAAGAGGGGCAGCGAGAACCCTTTCCCCACTACGTTCGGGACTTCCCCTAAGAGGGGCAGCGAGGAGTGGGAGCAGAGGGGAGCCAAGGGACGGGGGCAGAAGAAGGGGCGCTTTTTTATTTTCACCCCGATTTTTCTTTACAAAAAAAACTTTATCCGTTATAATAGGGGCATGATTCGCATTGCCGACGGCTGGAAGGATTTCTCCGTCCTCGCTACGGGAGACGGTTATAAATTAGAGCGGTGGGGGAGTATCACTCTTCTCCGCCCCGATCCGCAGGTCATCTGGAAGGGACAGGATCTCTTCTCCATGGACTACGACGCCGTGTACCGCCGCAGCGACAAGGGCGGGGGCGCATGGGAGTTCCGCCGCCCCATTCCCGCGGAGTGGACGATCGGCTATCGGGAGCTCCGCTTCAAAATCAAGCCCATGGGCTTCAAGCATACGGGGCTGTTTCCCGAACAGGCCGTCAATTGGGAACGGATGGGGGCGCTCGTCACGGCCGCCGCCGCAAAGGGGAGAAGACCGAAAATCCTCAACCTCTTCGCCTATACGGGGGGCGCGACGGTCGCGCTTGCCAAGGCGGGTGCGGAAGTCACCCATGTGGACGCCGCCAAGGGCATGGTGGAGCGCGCGGGAGAGAACGCGAGGCTCTCTGGGATCTCTTCGGGGATCCGCTACATTGTGGACGACTGTAAAAAATTCGTCCTCCGCGAGATCAGGCGGGGCAACCGCTACGACGGGATCGTCATGGATCCGCCCTCATACGGCAGGGGCCCGAACGGCGAAATGTGGAAGATCGAGACGGAGCTCTTCCCCTTTGTGAAGCTCTGCGCGGAGCTTCTGTCGGACGACCCGCTCTTCTTCCTCATCAACAGCTATACGACGGGGCTGCAACCCACAGTTTTGAGCAACTTATTGACCATCGCCCTCGGCGGCGGGGGACATACGGAAGCGTACGAGGTGGGGCTGCCCACCGGGGAGGGGATCCCTCTTCCCTGCGGCGCGGGAGGTATCTGCATCTATGACTGACATCACCGAAAACATTCTCTATGAGGACAACCACATCATCGTCGTCGTGAAGGAGCAAAACCTCGCCTGCTGTCCCGACGAGAGCAAGGATGAGAATCTCCTCGATCTAATAAAGGAATACGTGCGCGTGAAATACCAAAAGGCGGGGAACGTCTACATCGGGCTCGTCCACAGGCTGGATAGACCCACGGGCGGCGTCATGGTGTTTGCGCGGACGAGCAAGGCGGCGGGCAGGCTCTCCGAACAGATGCAGACGGGAGATTTCGAAAAGAAATATCTCGCCGTTCTGAACGGCGTCCCCGATCCCGAAGAGGGAAAGCTCGAGGGCTGGCTGAAAAAGAACGCCGTCAACAATATGGTCTATCTCTGTCCGCAGGGGACGGACGGGGCGAAGTTCGCTTCGCTCGATTACCGCACCGTTTCCTCCCGCGGCGGTTATTCCCTCGCAGAGATCAAGCTGCATACGGGCAGGAGCCACCAGATCCGCGTCCAGATGGCGGGCGCGGGACATCCCGTCTTTGGAGATATGCGCTACGGCGGGGAGCGCGCGCAGAAGGGGAAACTTGCGCTGTGGGCGTACAGTCTAGCCTTCACCCATCCCGTCACCAAAGAGCGCATGCGCTTTCTCTCCGAGCCGCCCGCGGCGACCCCGTGGAAGGAGTTCGACTCTGCCCCGCTTTTCAGTGTATGATCGGTGGAAATTCTGCGAAAATTTTAATTTCTTGTAAGATAAAGGCAAATACCGCTTGACGGGCGGGGAAAATTATTGTAAAATAGAATGAGATGATCGTGCGGTATAGCCGCGTGGAGCAAGTTATATGAACAGAACAAAATCGCGTTTTATTACAATTCTCGCATGCTTTGCATTGCTTGTGCTGACGCTCGGGCTCGCCTTAGGCGCGCTCAATCCCGCAGTTTCCGCGGACGCGGCGCTCAATACGCCCTCCGGCCTCTTCGGCAACGCGCAGACAAGCGGCGACAAGACGGCGGCGTATGTTGCGGACGTCACGGAGGCGGCAAAAGAAGATCCTGCCGCCTATACGACGCTCATGCTTGCCACGAAATACGATACTTTCGACGCTTCCGGCAACGTGAACGGCTCCGTCCAGCCCACGGAAGGCAGACTCGAGTATCTCTCTTCCCTTGCGCTCAGATGGTTTGATCCCGTCAAGGAGGCTCCGAAGGACGAGCAGGAAGGGGAAGCGCAGTCCGCATCCGAAAGAGCCGCCGCGCAGAAGCCCGAATACAAATATTACAGCATGACTTTCGCATTCCCGGAAGTCAACTTCGAAACCTTTACCCTCACCTTCGAGTCCAAAGAAGAGAACGCCCGCGAAAAGAACGGAAAAGCCGTGAACGAGCTCATCTTCGAAAACAAGGACGGCGCGGTCACCGTTTACATTAAAGACGCAGACCATCAGACGGAGGAAAACGAGGAATACACGCCCGAAGTTACCTATCCCGTCGGTACGGCAAGCGACGTCACGCTCTCCTTTACGGAAAGCTATGAAGATAAGTCCTGCGAACCCGGTAAATTTTTCGTGATCCTCAAAAGCGGCGAAAGCGAGACGAACATCGGCAAAGTGACGAACATCGGCGGCTATTACATCGAGCGCAACACCTCCACCGACCTCAAGATCGCTCCAATGATCTTCTCCGTCAAACTTCCCGCGGGTGCGGAAAAGGGGCAGAAGATCCTTTTGAAGGAGCTCAACGGTCAGTCTCTGGCAATCTCGGGCGGCAGCGTGACGAAGGGTTCGGACGGCAATCCTTCCGCCGAAGCGGACGGCACGGTGCTCTACACCGGTTCGACTTTGACGGATACGGCGGCTCCCGCGCTCATCTTCAACAGCGATTTCTACGGCTATACCATCGGGCAGAAACTTAGCCTCGATTATAAGTGGATCGACGTCGTCTCCGGTACCAAGTCGTCGGCGACGAGTGCAACTGCCGCGCGCTATCTGTATGTGGCGCACAAGGACGAAAACGGCGCATGGGTCAAGCCCAATACCAAGACGCAGTCCGACAGCTACACCACTTTCTCGACGAACGATTATCTCTTCCCCACGGATGACAATCAGGTGGAAAACGGTGAGATGTACCTCTCCGTCCGCTTTACGCTCGACGACGGGAGAAAAGATTGGGAGACGGAGTACTATTATCTCGATTGGTACGCGATCTCCGAAGATCCCTCGATCGTGACGACGCTCGAAGAGGGCACGGAGAACGAGTTCCGCTATGTCGTTGCGAAGCGCAGAAGCGGCGAGGACCGCTCTCCCGAATACACCGTTCTTACCGCGGACGCAGAGACGAAAACAAACATAATTCCCGACCAAACGGAATACGACAGGATCGTAAACGCATATCAGGATAAGGTCAACGACCGCGCCAAGAACGCGAGTGCGGGTGACGGATCGGAATTCTATCTTCCTTCCCTCCGCGAGCTCATCGTCAGCAAGTATGCGGATTACCGCAATCTCAAATTTACGATCTGCTACTACAAGCCGGGCGTTGCAACGGGTTCCACCGCTTCTTCCGTGACGGGAAGGGCATACAACAATCTCCACTTCGAGATCGAGGAGCCCGGTCCCTATACGTTCCGTATCTTCGCGACGGACAGCTTCAACAATACGATGAAGCTGTGGACGGACGAGGCGGATCTCAACGACCGCCAGCTCGTTTCGCTCACCACCTCGAACATCTGGGATTTTGACGACGTTCCCGAATTTACGTTCAACGTCGGTTACACGGGCGCGAAGATCGAAAAGCCCGAGAGGCAGGACGTCGCTTATCGCGGCACCTCTTACTCGATCTCCTCGTTCGACATCGTGGCGTACGGCAGCTGCAAGCGTTCCTATTCGCTGTATCACTTTGATCCTTCCCTCCTTCCCGAGGGAGAGCAAGTCACATACAGCCAGCTCGTCGAAAACCCTGAAAAGTATATCGAGGACGAGAAATACGCCGATTGCTTCTCCGATCCGATCAAGGTATTTAATTCCAACATCAAGGAAGAGGATACCGAAGCATGGCAGAAAGCGCAGAACGATTATCATTGGAATCCCGGGACGACGCCCGGCTCCTTCGTTCCGCAGGAAGAGGGGTATTACTTCGTCAAGCTGGAACTGAAAGACCCGCTCAAAGGCAACGCCGTTTCGGTCGCATACCAGGTCATCGAAGTCCAGACGCCGTTCGAACAGACGACCGGGACGATCGACTGGTTCCGTAACAATATCACTTCCGTGGTGCTGTTCTCGATCTCTGCGGTACTTGCCATTGTGATCGTGATCCTGTTCATCGTCAAGCCTTCCGAAAAGAATGTGGAGGAAGTCGACCTTAACGAGCTCAAAGGCAAGAAGTCCAAGAAGGATAAAAAGTAATTGAGTTGATCAAAAACCGCCGCTTTTGCGGCGGTTTTTTTGTAATACGAAAACCACGCGATAGTCGCGAGTAAAGCGATGAAGGATATGAACGTTTCTTGGCTGCCCCTTGAGGGGGAGCTCCGCCGTAGGCGGTGAGGGGGTGTCTTGCTGCCCCTCGTAAGTACGGACGCCCGTGGGTCTATGGGATCCGCTCGGCTTCGCCTCGGGATGAGGAGTATTACCTTGTCGCCCTTTGTTCTAAACCACGGCGCGTGGCAGGGTTTCCCTGCCTAAGCGCACCCAATTTGGTACCCTACGGGAACCTTAATGTCGTGACAAGCGAACGAGACAGTGACTTAATATCCCAAAAACGTGACTTCCTCGCTCGTATTTATTTTGAGCGCGCGCCGACAAAGCGCAAGCTCAAAATAAATACGAGCGAAACTAATGCATAATCCTTTCCAAACCGCTCACACTGCTTGCAGGAGGCAAGTAATGGTCATTGCAAACATCATCTCTTATATCCTTGTACTGACGGGTGCGCTGAACTGGGGGCTCTTCGGGATCTTCAACTTCAATCTCGTATCCGCGATCTTCCAGGGGCCGAGAGCGGTCGGTTCGATCATCGTTTATTCGCTGATCGCGCTTGCGGCGATTTGGCTCATCATCTCGCCGATCATCACGAACGGCATGCTGAAACTCCAAGGGAACAGAGAAGCACGCGAGACGAACGCGTAAAAACGCTGCGCGGCTGCGGACGGGCATAAACGTTGCCCCGTCCGCATTTTTTATAGTATGAATCTGTGCGATCTGAAACGGGGGAAGAGCGCGGTCGTGCTCAAAGTTACCCATGACGAAGCGGTACGTGAACGGCTCCGCGCGCTCGGCGTCTATACGGGCGCGAAAGTCCGTCTTTTGAAAGTATCTCTTTTCAAAAAAACCTTTCTTTTGCAGGCGGGATCGAGCAAGGTCGCACTCGGAAGAGACGTGGCGGCGGGGGTGCGGATATGGACAACGTGAGCCTTCTCCTCGTGGGAAACCCGAATGCGGGGAAGAGCACCCTCTTCAACGCGCTCACGGGCGGGCATGCCAAGGTCGGGAACTGGCACGGCGTTACGGTCGGCGTGCTCGAACGGGACGCGGTGATCGGCGAAAGACGGTACACCGTGTGCGATCTTCCCGGGATCTACGCCCTCGACAGTATGAGTATGGAGGAAAAGATCACCCGCGACTACCTCGCCTCGCACGGGGATGCCGCTGTGCTCTTTGTCGCGGAGTGTGCGGAGCTGAAACGGGCACTGCCCCTCTTTTTTTCTGTCGCAAAGGGGAGAAAATGCGTGCTCGTGCTCACCAAGCGCAAGCGGTTCGGGCGGGAAGGGGGCTCTTTGGACGAGGGTGCGCTCTCCGCGCGGATTGGTATCCCCGTCCTGCTTTCGGAAGGAAAGGGGCTGAAAGAGCGGCTCTCTGCCGCCTTAAAGGAAGCGGGGGAACCCGTCTTTGCAGACATTCGGGATATCTATACGCCCGTCAAAGAGGGCTTGACGAGGGCGGACAAGGCGCTTCTCAACGGATTCGTGTGCGTGCCGCTCTTTTTGGCTCTGCTCCTTGGGGTCTTTTTCGTGACGTTCGCCCCCGGGCTGCCGGGCGACATTCTCAAAACAAAAATTGAGTATTTTTTCTCGGGATTTTTGGGGGATTATGCGGAGAAGATCCCTTCCGCCGCCGTGCGTTCGCTGGTGAGGGACGGCATTCTCGGGGGGCTCGGGAGCGTGCTGTGCTTTCTCCCGCAGATCGCCCTTTTGTACTTTTTTCTCATACTGTTTGAGGAAAGCGGACTGCTCAGCCGCCTTGCCTATCTCACGGACGGCCTGTTTTCGCGCGTCGGGCTCAACGGAAGGGCTGTTTTTTCGCTGTTGATGGGATTCGGCTGTACCGCCGCCGCCGTGCTCACGACGCGTGGGCTGGACGATAAAAAGATGCAACGGCGCGCCATTCTATGCCTTCCTTACATTCCTTGCAGTGCAAAATTGCCCGTATTTTTGACGCTCGCCTCCTCCTTTTTCGAAAATCCCTTTCCCGCCGTCGTGGGGCTGTATGTTGCGGGGGTCTCTTTGAGCCTGCTTGCCGCACGGCTCATGCGGGGGAAGCGTCCGCTCTTTTTGATGGAGCTTGCCCCCCTGCAACTCCCAAGGCCGCTTTTTGTCTTAAAAGGCTTGCTCTTTCAGATCAAACAGTTTATAATAAAGACGGCAACCGTCATTTTGGCGTTTCTGATGCTCTCGTGGCTGCTCTCTTCCTTCGATTTTTCCTTCCGATTCTGCGAACCGGACGGGAGCATGCTCGCCACGATCTGCGGAGGGCTTAAATGGCTGTTTGCACCCGCGGGCATGGGGGACTGGCGGATCGCCTATGCCGCGCTCTCGGGACTCGTCGCGAAGGAGAACGTCGCGGGGGCGATCGAGATGTTTTTCGGGCATTTTCCGTTCGGCGCGGCAAGCGCGGCGGCGTTTTCGGTGTTCATTCTCACCTGTTCGCCCTGCGTTTCCGCCGTCGCGGCGACGGCGCGGGAGGTCGGCTGGAAGCGCGCGCTTCTCTATGCGCTGTTTCAGACGGTTTCCGCCCTGCTCTTTTGCTATCTCACCTACTTTTTGATGCGCGGCGGGATCGTTTATGCTTTTCTTTCTGCGATCCCCGTTGCCGCACTGCTTCTCGCGAGGTCTGCTTTTGAAAGAATACACCGTACAAGAGGACGTCACCCTCAAAAAATTCACCGATGAAGTCTGCGCGCAGGCGTCGTTTGCCTTCCGCACCCTTCTGAAAGAGAAGAAGATCCGCGTCAACGGCGAGAGGGTGGGGCAAGACGTTCCGCTTCTCTGCGGCGACCGCGTGCAGTATTTTCTCACCCCCGCGCAGGAGCAAAAAACGGCGTTTACCATTCTCTATGAGGACGAAAATGTCGCCGTCATCGATAAGGAGAGCGGGGTGAATGCCGAAGCGGTTTGCTCCGCTTTGGGCGGGCAGGGCGCCCGCCTCGTTCACCGCCTCGACCGCAATACGGAGGGGTTGATGATCCTCGCAAAGAACGCCGTAGCCGAGGAAGAGCTCCTCTGTGCGTTCCGTGAAAGAAGGGTGCAAAAGGTCTATCTCGCGGTCGTCGTCGGCAATGTGAAAGCCGCCCATGCGGTCGAAGAGGCGTACCTTGTCAAGGACGAACGGGCGGCACGGGTGAGCGTTTCTTCCTCTCCCAGGGGGGAGAAGATCGTCACAGAGTACGATGTTTTGGAGCGGAAAGGGGGATTTTCCCTGCTCCGCGTGACCCTTCACACGGGCAAAACGCACCAGATCCGCGCCCACCTTGCCTTTCTCGGGTATCCCGTCCTCGGCGACGAAAAATACGGAGCGGAAGAGGTGAACCGCGCCTATCACGCGAAGCGGCAAAGGCTCCTTTCCAAGGAATTGACCCTGACTTTGAGCGGAGGGCTTTCTTATCTCAACGGAAAAACCTTTGTTTCGCCGAAAAATCTCTCGATCCCGCAAAAAAACGCTTGACAGCGTTTTTTTGTTGTGGTAATATATGAACAGTTATTCATATATTGATATAGGAGAAGATATGACAGTCTGCAATCATGAAGAAGAGCATTTGCAAGCCGCGGAGCGGGCGAAGAGGAGCATGCCGAAGGAAGAGGACGTCATGCGGGTCGCCGCGTCCTTCAAGGCGATCTCCGAGCCCTGCCGTCTCAAAATCCTGTTTGCCCTGCGGCACGGCGAAATGTGCGTCTTGCACATCGTCGGGGCGGTGGGCGGCACGCAGAGCGCGGTTTCGCACCAGCTGCGGATCCTCAAAGCGAACGGCGTCGTCAAGTCGAGGCGGGAGGGGCAGAATATCCTCTATTCCCTCGACGACGAGCACGTCCTCGCCGTTCTCGAACTCGCCTGTGCCCATTTGCATTGCCACATTTGAGGGAATTTATGGAAAAAGTCATCAAAATCAAAAATCTAGATTGTGCCGCATGCGCGGCGGAACTTTCCGAAGAGCTCCAACAAATCGAAGGGGTGAACGCCGCAACGGCGGATTTCATCAACCAGCGCGTGTCGCTCTCCTACGAGAGCGCGGAGGCGCTTGAAAGGGCGATCGGCGTCATTGCGGGCTTCGAGGAAGTGGAGATCGTGGACGGGAACGCGCCCGAAAAGCGGGAGAGCCGCCTCAAAGAGATCCTTTCGATCGCGATCTCGGCGGCATTCTTTGTCGCGGGGCTCATCCTCACGATTTTCGGCGGCGATGGCCGCTTGGTTTTTTGCCTCCGCGTGAGTTTCTGGATCGCATCCTTCCTTGCCGCGGGCTGGGAAGTCGGCTTCAACGCGGGAAAAAATGCCGTGCGCGCCTTCCAAGGCGGGTTTCATCCGTCCGTGCTCCTCGACGAGAACCTTTTGATGCTCGTCGCGGCAATCGGGGCGATCGCGATCGGGGAGTATATGGAAGCGGCGGCGGTCGTCCTGCTCTACCAGATCGGGGAGCTCTTGCAATCGGTTGCGGTCGGTTCTTCGCGGGGGGCGATCAAACGCCTCATGGAGATGAAGAGCGAAAGCGCGATCCGCCTCACCGACGGCGGACAGGAAGAGGTGGAGCCCGAAGCGCTCGAAGCGGGCGATCTCATTCTCATCCGCCGCGGCGACAAGGTGCCCGTGGACTGCATTATGACGGAAGGGGAGAGCGAGCTCGACACGAAATCCCTCACGGGGGAGAGCTATTTGAGAGAGGTAAAGGCGGGCGACGAACTTCTTGCAGGCTGCGTCAACGAGGGAAACGCCTTTTCGGCGCGCGTCCTTCGCCCCTATACGGAGAGCGCGGTCGCAAAGGTCTTGGAACTCGTCGAAAATTCCTCCGCCTCCAAGGCGAAACCCGAGAAGTTCATCACAAAGTTCGCGCGGATCTATACGCCCGTCGTCGTGCTCCTCGCCGTGCTGATCGCCCTGATCCCGCCCCTCTTCCAAAATTATAACTTTGCGGAATGGCTGGTGCCGGCGATCGAATTTCTCGTTATCTCCTGCCCCTGCGCCCTCATCATTTCGGTGCCGCTCACCTATTTTTCGGGCGTGGGCGCGCTCGCCCGCATCGGCGTTCTGACAAAGGGCGCGGTTTGGCTCGATAAGCTCGCGGCGGTGAAGGTCGCCGCCTTCGATAAGACGGGGACGCTCACCGAGGGGAAATTCTCGGTCGCAAGCGCGGAAGGCGGGGAAAAAGTCCTCCTCTATGCCGCCGCCGCCGAAAAAAATTCTTCCCATCCCCTTGCGCAGGCGTTCGCAAACATCGAGACCCCGTATGTCGCGGAACACGTCGAGGAGATCGCGGGCATGGGGATCGCATGCGAGATCGGAGGCAGCCATGTCCTCGTCGGCTCGTCGCGGCTCATGCGCGGACATGGGGTAGCGGTCGAGGAGAACGTTTCGGACATGGTAACGGTCTACGTTGCGGAAAACGGCGTCTTGCTCGGAAAGATCGGGATCGCGGATAAGATCCGTTCGGAGGCGGCGGACGCCCTCTCCGCGCTTAAAAAGACGGGCGTGAAGAAGATCGCGGTTTTGACGGGCGATACGGCGGAACGCGCCGCGGAAACTCTCAAAGGTTTGCCCGTGGACGAGGTCTGCGCGCGGCTGCTTCCCGACGAAAAGCCGCTCCGTGCGGGAGAGCTGAAACGAGAGGGGACTCTTCTCTACGTCGGAGACGGCATCAACGATACGCCCGTCATGGCGATGAGCGACGTCTCGGCGGCGATGGGGGGACTCGGGAGCGACGCGGCGATCGAAGCGAGCGATTTCGTCCTCGCGGGCGACGATCTCTCCGCCCTGCCCAAGGCGGTGCGGGGCGCAAAAAAAACGCGCAAGATCGTTGCGGAGAACATCGTCTTTTCGATCGCGGTCAAAGTTGCGCTCATGGCGGTCTCCCTCGCCGCGACGGCGACGGGCGCGTTTGCCCTTCCCATCTGGGCGGCGGTGTTCGGCGACGTCGGCGTGATGCTGCTCGCCGTGCTCAACTCCATGCGCATGCGGCGCAGGCTTCAATAAACCTTGCGCCGCAAGAAAACCAAGCAAAAAGACGGAAAATATTTGACAAACGGGCGTTTCCGGTGATATAATTCACCCCAAAGGGGGTAACTTATGAAACGGATCTTTCATCTTTTGATGGCGGGGATCCTCGGGACGGCGATGCTTTTCGGCACGACGGCTTGCGGGGGTTCCGATACGGGGGAAAGCCCGAACGGCGGTCAAAACGAACAGAACTCGGGCGAACAGGGCTCGGGCAGCGGCGAACAAGGTTCGGGCAGCGGAGAGCAGGGCTCGGGCAGCGGCGAGCAGGGCTCGGGCAGCGGCGAGCAGGGCTCGGGCAGCGGCGAGCAGGGCTCGGGCAGCGGCGAGCAGGGCTCGGGCGGCGGAGAGGAAGAAAAGCCTTCTCAGCCCGAATACGATAAAGAGGCGCCCGCGTTCGATAACGCACAGGCGACGCTCACCGTCGGCGGCGTTCCCGATAAAAATGCCGAGATTTCGAGCGAACTCTTCGGCGTCTTTCTCGAAGATATCAACTTCGCCTCGCAGGCGCTCGACGATAATCTGGTCGTCAACGGGTCGTTCTCTTCCCGCTACGGCGGTAGGAACTACGGCTGGAAGGCGGAAAAGGCGACGCTCACCGTCACAACGGAGGGCAGCCTTCTCGGCGACGATTTTTGCGACTACAACGGCGTAAACAGCGTTGCGTCCTACGCGCTTGTCGAGACGCAGGCGGGCGGATATGTCGAAAACAGCGGCTATGTGCCCGTTCCCATGGCGGTGCAGGAGGGGACGGAGTACATCTTTTCCGCATATATCAAGGCGGAGGGCGTCGGAGAGATGTCTTTTGCCGTGACGGACGGCACGCAGGAATATGCCGCCGGGAGCGTCCTTCTCGAAGAGGACGGCGGATGGGTCAAATATGTCCGCAGGGTGAAGGCGTCGGGCACGGCCGAAGAGGGGCTCAAACTGCGTCTCTCCTTCCCGCAAGCGGGAACGGTGGGGCTCGACGGGGTCTCCTTCGAGACGACGGATTCCACCGTCGGCATCAAAAATTACTTATATGACGCCGTGAAGGAGCTTTCTCCCAAATTTATCCGCTTCCCCGGCGGGTGCATCATCGAGGGCGAAAATCTCGAACAGGCGTACGATTGGAAAAATTCGGTCGGCGCGGTCGCGAGCGGGGAGAAAAGCGGCGAGGATACCGTCCCCGCGTTCACCTATCTTCTGAATACCGAGGACGGCAAGAAGGCGGAAGAGGTCACGACGTACGGCGAGGCGGTCACCCGCAAGTCCAATACCGACCTCTGGGAAAACAACGGGACGCAATACTATCAGATGGACTACGGGATCGGTTTCTACGAATATTTCCTGCTCTGCGAATCGCTCGGGGCGTCCGCTCTTCCCGTCCTGAATTGCGGGTTGAGCTGCCAGGGGCAGGCGTACCCCGGCGCGCCGCTTGCGGGCAGACACGGGAATTATGTCGCGGATTACATCCAAGACGCCGCCGATCTCATCGAGTTCGCCAAGGGGGATAAGAACACGAAGTGGGGCTCCGTCCGCGCCGCGATGGGGCACGAGGCGCCCTTCGAGATGAATTATATCGGCATCGGCAACGAACAGTGGGACGCAGGTACGGCGCAGTCCGATTACTATGAGAGCTACTACGAGAAATTCCTCGAAGATGAGGCGTTCATGGCGGCATGCAAAAAGTACGGTGTGCAGCTCATCGTCGGGAATCATCAACAGCTCATCCACTGCGAGGGCTCGATCGACTTCACGACGGGTCAGCCCCGCACGTCGGGCGTCGCAAAGGACGCCGCGATCGCCTACCGGAACAAGGGCAAGATCACGGCGCTCTCCGAATACGGGATCCACGACCAGCATTACTACAACAGTCCCGTCGATTTTCTCCTTCACACAAAGATGTACGATAACTACGTCCGCGAGGGGAACGACCGCTACGAAGTCTTTGTCGGGGAATACTCCGCCAACAACAATTTCAAGGAATCGGGGAATTTCAACACGCTCTACGAGACAAATAATTGGTTCTCGGCGCTCAGCGAAGCCGCCGCGATGACGGGCTTCGAGCGGAACGGCGACATCGTCAGGCTCGCCGCCTACGCTCCCATGTTTGCGCCCGTCGATCCGCAGTACCGCCATTGGGGCGTCGATATGATGCTCTTCACGAATACCCGGCTCGTCCGCACGGCAAATTACTACGTCCAGCAGCTCTTCATGCAGAACACGGGTTCCAAAAAATTGAGTTCTTCCCTCGAATACGCGAGCGGATTCGCGCAGACGGTGAAGATCTCGGGCACCGAGAAGAGCGTCGATGTGGAGAAACTCTACTTTGTGACCAGCCTCGACGAGGCGACGGGGGATATCATTCTCAAAATCGTCAACGTCGCGGAGGCGACCGTACGGCTCAATATCGACCTCGGCGGCGCAAATCTTACGGGGGTCGCGGACGTCATACGCCTCTCGGCGGACAGAACAGACGTGAATACGCTCGAAGAAACGCCCGTCTCTCCCAGATCTTCGACGATCGGGGGATTTACGGACGGCGTGATCGGGCTCTCCCTCTCCCGTTCCAGCGTGACTTGCGTGCGGATCCATACCAAGTGATCAAGGCATAGGACAAAACCTCTCTTTCATACAATGGAAGAGAGGTGGAACATGCTGGAACTTTTTTATGCCGTCCTCGGACGGCTTTTCTTTTTTACGGGCGGCGTCTCGGACGGGAGCTCTTACCCCAAGCCCCTCTCCAAAGAGGACGAAGAGAAATATCTCGCCTTGGCGCGGCAGGGGGATAAGCATGCGAAGGATATGCTCGTCAAGCACAACATGCGGCTGGTGGCGCACATTGTCAAAAAATACACGGGGGCGGCGGAGACAGACGACATGATCTCCGTGGGCTCCATCGGGCTCATCAAGGCGATCAATACCTATGAACCCGGACATGGTACCCGCCTCGCGACCTATACGGCGCGCTGTATCGAGAACGAGATCTTAATGCTCATCCGCGCCGGCAAAAAACATCGGGGCAATATGTCCCTGTCTGATCCCGTCGGCACGGACAAGGACGGCAACGAACTCACGCTCATGGATCTTCTCTTCGAGAAGGAAGATAAGATCTTCGGGAGCGTTGAGCGCAGCATCATGCAGGAGAAGTTTCTCTCCGCCATCAGGGAGCTGCTGTCGGAACGGGAGATGCAGATCGTGTGCATGCGCTATGCGCTCACGGGGGAGGCGCCGCTCGCCCAGCGCGAAGTGGCGTTGAAGCTCAGGATCTCGCGTTCCTATGTCTCGCGGATCGAGAAGCGCGCCCTCGAAAAACTGCGCGCAGGATTGAAACGGGAAGATTTTTTGAGCGAATGATTTTTTGGGACATCGGATCATTGCTTTTTGAATGCTCCGTATCCTTCGCTCAAACATTTGACTTCACGGAAGAAAAATCATATAATGAACAGAAAAGCACACGAGAGGTGAGCATATGCGCGTGACAGAGTACTTCGGCGAAAACGTATTCAACGACGAAGTGATGAAAAACTCCCTGCCGAAGGAAGTATACAGGTCTTTGCGGAAAACGGTCGACGAGGGCGAACCCTTGGATACTTCCATCGCGGGCGCCGTCGCCAACGCCATGAAGGATTGGGCAGTGAAGAAGGGCGCGACCCACTACACCCACTGGTTCCAGCCGCTCACAAACCTCACCGCGGAAAAGCACGACAGCTTTATCGAGCCCTCGGGGGACAAAGTCATCATGCAGCTGACGGGAAAGAGCTTGATTGTCGGCGAGCCCGACGCCTCTTCTTTCCCCTCTGACGGCATGCGCGCGACGAGCGCCGCCCGCGGCTACACGGCATGGGATCCGACCTCTCCCGCCTTTGTCAAAGAGGGGACGCTGTATATCCCGACCGTCTTTGTCTCCTACACGGGGGAGACGCTCGACAAAAAGGCGCCCCTTTTGAAGTCCATGACCGCGCTCGACCTGCAAGCAAAGCGCCTGTTGAAACTGTTCGGCGTCGAATGCAGAAAGGTCTCCACGACGGTGGGACCCGAACAGGAGTACTTTCTCATCGACGAGGACGTATATCTCAAAAGAAAGGATCTCATTTTGACGGGAAGGACGCTGTTCGGCGCGCCGCCTTCCCGCGGGCAGGAGATGGACGACCACTATTTCGGCTCTCTCAAAACCCGCGTCTCCGAATATATGCGCGATCTCGACGAGACGCTCTGGCGGTACGGCATCTTTGCGAAGTCCAAACACAACGAGGTCGCGCCCGCCCAGCACGAGCTCGCCCCCGTCTTTACGACGGCAAACGTCGCCGTGGACGCCAACCAGCTCACCATGGAACTCATGAAAAAGACGGCGCAGAAGCACCACCTCGTCTGTCTTCTCCATGAGAAGCCCTTCGAGGGCGTGAACGGTTCGGGCAAGCACAATAATTGGTCGCTCTCCACCGATACGGGGATCAATCTGCTCGACCCCGGCGACGATCCCGAGGACGATCCCCGCTTCATGCTCATTCTCGCCTGTGTGATCGCGGCCGTGGATACATATCAGGGCATTTTGCGCGCATGCGTCGCGTCGGCGGGCAACGATCACCGCCTCGGCGCAAACGAGGCGCCCCCCGCGATCATCTCCGTCTATCTCGGCGACCAGCTCGGCGCCCTCGTCGACAGTATCGTCCTCGGCAGACAGTACGTCCCCAAAAAGGCGGTTCCGGGCTCCATCGGCGTGCCCGAGAGCCCGATCTTCCCCATTGATACGACGGATAGAAACCGCACGTCGCCCTTTGCCTTTACGGGGAACAAGTTCGAATTCAGAATGCTCGGCTCGCAGGCGTCCGTCGCCGATCCCAATATCGTTTTGAATACCATTGCCGCGCAGGCGTTTTCGGACGCCGTTGACGCGCTCTCGGGCGCAGAGGACTTCCCGAAGGCGTGCAAGGAGTACACCGAAAAGCTCCTCAAAGAGCATTACCGCATCATCTTCAATTACAACGGCTACGGCCCCGACTGGGAGCCCGAGGCGGAGAGAAGGGGACTGCTCAACAACAAGACGACCGCCGACGCCGTGCCCGAATTCTTCAAACGGGAGAACATCGACGTGTTCGTCAAGCAGGGGGTGTATACGGAGAAAGAGCTTGCCGCCCGTGCGAATATTTCCCTCGAATATTACAGAAAGGCGATCAATATCGAGGCGCTCACCCTCGCCGAAATGATGAAACAGGAGGTCTACCCTGCCGTCAACAAATATATTGCGGAGCTCTGCTCCGTCGCCGCTTTGAAACGGGGGGAGAAGCTCCCCTGCGGCACGGACGCCGCCCTTGCAAGACGGCTTGCCGAGATGAACGAAGCGCTCTATGAGGCAGTCGGGAAGCTCGAAACCGATCTTGGCGAGATGCCCGCGGGGAACCTGCCCGCGGCGGAGAAGATGGCGCACGTCATCGTCCCCGACATGGACGCCGTCCGCCGCCTCTCCGACGGCATGGAAAAGCTCTGCGCGGCGAAGTATTGGCCTTTCCCCACCTATACCGATATCCTGTATTCGGTGAAGTAAAAGACAAGGCTTACCCCTTTGTGTTGGAAACCGCCCCGCACATAAGGCCTACCCCTATGGGGGGAGGCTCCGCCGCAGGCGGTGGTGGGGGGCTCGGCTCCCCTCATAGGGGAGCTGTCACGCGCTCTTTGCGTGACTGAAGGGTTTCCGAGAACCCCTTCGGCCTTCGGCCACTTCCCCTAAAAGGGGCAGCGAGCCCCCCATCCGTCTTTGAGGGGGTAGGGCTTAGCGCAACCGCGTCGTCCAAGGGGGCTACCGCGTCATCCTGCCCTGTTTACCGCGTCATGTTGAGCGTAGCGAAACATCCCGAACAACGAAGTCCGCACATGCCCCCTCCCGAGGATCGCGCCGCCAGACATGCCCCCTCCCGAGGAGGGGGGTAGGGGGGTGGGCAATGCTTCCTAATTACGTCCCGCCTGATTCCTTGCCCGCCCCTCGAGGGCACCCGAAGGGCGTGCCTTGTGCTGTGGGTGGCACGGCTGCCTTTTAGGAGAGGGGGTTTCCTGCTTCAACCCCCACCACCCGCTACGCGGGAGCCGCCCCCTTCAAAGGGGGCAGCTACACCTAAGTCACCTACGGTGAAGGCTCCTTCTTACGAGGAGCCTTTTTCTTGCCGCCCCTCGAGGGTCGCCTCATATATTTAATTTTTTTGCTTGATTTTTTCCGCTGCTTGTGCTATACTGACTTTGCGCCACAATAGAATATTAAAACAGTAAATGGCTACAATAGGCATCGTTGTATCCTTTTTTTCCGTTTACTGTTTTGTATGGAAAAAATCTATTGTGGCGCAACACATTCGGGATACGCATGCGGGCGTTCCCAATGTGGAGCGCCCTTATTTTTTGCCCGCAAATTTATTACGGAGGAAAAGAGATGGAACAAGACAAGACAAAGATTTTAAGCGACCTCTACGCTATCCGCGCCACCATGTCGGTCGTGGCGGAAAATGACGACGAGGCGGAAGCGGAAGACAAAAAGGTATCTGAATGCAAGCAGTCAATTTCAAGATTAAAAGACGACAGATCTCAAAGAGAGAAAGACGTTGAGCAAATTCTTTATGGCTATACGATCAATAATGAAATTGCTCATTTGCAGCAAGAACTTTCAGCAAAAGAAAGCGAACTGAAAGACTTGCAGGAAAAGGAATCAAAGGCTTGTGATGCATTAAATAAATGCGGCGGGTATTTTGGAAAAGCGGTAAACGCTTTTTTTGACTATGTTAGTAATGATTATGAATATGAAGGTTTTTATTCATGGGAAGCGCCAATGTTCCTTACATTAGGTACAGCAATTATTTTTTATTTGATTGGTTGGGGGATTTATGCTCATGGCTTAAAAAAAGACGATAAGCGCAAAAAAAGAGAAGCTCTCAATCAAGTAATTTGCGAAGAAAATGATTGTATAAACGAAATAGATCGCTTGAAAGTACAAATAGCAGCCTTAAAGCAACGCGAAGATAGCGGCCATCGCTATCTTGTTGAAAAAACAGATGTTGCGGAGGAACAAGAGCGGTCATTAAAGCAATATTATATCCAAGTCGCGCAAGATATCGCCGCAAACGAAGAAAATATACCAAAGCATCTTGAAATAATTGATAATTTGTCAGAGAAATCAAAGGCAATCGTGCAAAGTGCCGTTAAAGCCTATCCGCTCATTGATTTTCGCGATTGGGAAAATGTGGATCTGCTCATATATTACTTTGAGACGGGTAGGGCGGACGATATGAAAGAGGCGTTGCAACTCGTAGATCGGCAAAGGCAGACCGATCAGATCACCCGTGCGCTCTCGATTGCATCTGCATCAATATGCAAGACATTTGACAATACGATGAGACAGCTCGGAAGTTCTTTGGCGCAGTCATTCACCGTATTATCGAGGCAAATGGCGCGGCAGCATGCCGAGATGATGTATCGAATGGATCAACAGGCGGCGGATTGGAGAGAAATGTCCGAAGCGCAGAACAGAGAGCTCCGCGGGCTTCGCGAGCAGGCGGCGGCAGAAATGAGCATGCAGGTCAGCGCGCAGGCGATGAATCAAGCGCTCCTTGATAAGATCTCCGTGTCAAGCAAGCACCTCGCCGAGCAAATGGACAGGCAGATGAGAGAAGTGCATGGGTTGTATTGAGGACTGGGACGTCTCGCGCAGGTGCCGAGAGGTCGACGCGACGTCCTAATTACGTCATGTTGCCCCGCGCGCATTCTATTGTACTAAGCGCGGCACGAGCGCCGTCCTTGGCGCGAAGTAGCCGCCGCTACAAAAGCGGCGTGTCGAAACATCACCTTATTATCATGCGGTGACCCTTCGACAAGCTCAGGGTGACGTGATTGAGAATGACACCCCCTCAGTCACCTACGGTGACAGCTCCCCCTCAAGGGGGAGCCGAGGAATGAGGACAAGGGGGAGCCGAGAAGAAAAAGAAAGTCCGACCACGAAGGGTCGGACTTTCTTCACAAAGGAGTTTGGTGTGGTTAAATTCTCTTGTCCTCGTGGTAGTGCGTGTGGAGGACTTTGTGCGCCTTCTCGCTGTTAGGGGCGCCGAAATATTCGTCATAGATCATCTTGATGACGGGCGTGTCGGCAGAGCGGCGGTATTCGTTCTTTGTATCGCTCTTATAGAGCGCTTCCGCGCGCAGAGATTTGAGGTCGAGGGAATTGCGGATGCTGTCTGGAAGGGTGGGTTGTCCGCCGCCGTTCACGCAGCCGCCGGGGCACGCCATGATCTCAACGAAATCGTAGTGGCGGGTGCCGTTCTTCACGCCTTCGATGATCTCTTTCGCGTTCGCAAGTCCGCTTGCGACAGCGACGCGGATCTCCTTCCCCGCGATCTTATAGGTAGCTTCCTTGATGGGAGTCGTGCCGCGCACTTCGTGGAAGTCGATAACTTCGAAATTGCCGTCGAGCAGCTTTGCGGCGACGCGGAGCGCCGCTTCCATCACGCCGCCCGTTGCGCCGAAGATGGTACCGCCGCCCGAGCAGGTCGCAAACGGGTTGTCGAACTCTTCTTCGGGCAGAGAATTGAAGTCGATGCCCGCCGTCTTGATCATGCGGGCGAGCTCCCTCGTCGTGAGGGCGGTATCGACTTCGCCGCCCATCTCCGGACGGGATGCCTCGTACTTTTTCGCCGTGCAAGGGATCACGGAGACGACGTAGAGATCTTTGGGGTCGATCCCCATCTTCTCGCAGTAATATGTTTTGAGAAGCCCGCCGAACATCTCCTGCGGAGATTTGCAGGTGGAGAGGTGGGGGATCATCTCGGGATACTTCTGTTCCACAAACTTGACCCAACCGGGACAGCAGCTCGTGAACATGGGCATCGTGCCGCCTGTCTGGATGCGGTTGAGAAGTTCGGTCGCCTCTTCCATAATGGTAAGGTCGGCGGTGACGTCCATGTTGAACACTTCCACGTCCCCGAGCCGTCTGATCGCGGCGACCATCTTGCCCTCGACGTTGGTGCCGACGGGATTATCGAACGCCTCGCCGAGCGTCGCGCGGACGGACGGAGCGGTGAAGAAAACCACCTTCTTTTGAGGATTTGCGATGGCGTCCCAAACGTCGTCGACGGTGGTGCGCTCTTTGAGCGCGCCGACGGGGCAGGCAACGACGCATTGGCCGCAGCCGACGCATACGGAGGACATCAGATCCATCTCGAACGCGCTGCCGACGTGGGCGTTATAGCCTCTCTGAATGGCGCCGATCGCGCCGACCGCCTGTTTGTTGCACGCCGCAACGCAGCGCATGCAGTTGATGCACTTGTCTCTGTCGCGTACGACATAGGGGGCGGAGAAGTCGATGGGGTGGCGGGTATCGTCGCTCGCAAAATATTGCGGATCGCAGTGATACTCGATGGAGAGCCGTTGCAGTTCGCAGTTGCCCGCTCTCTCGCAGGCGAGGCACTCCTTCTTATGCTTCGAGAGCATGAGTTCGAGGGTCATTTTGCGGCTCTTTCTCACTTTCTCCGTATTTGTCTTGACTTCCATGCCCTCGGAAACGGGGTACACGCATGCGGCGACAAGCCCGCGCGCGCCCGTCGCTTCCACGAGGCACATACGGCAGGAGCCGACGCAGTTGACGTCCTTCAAATAGCAGAGGGTGGGAATGACGATATTTGCCTGTCTCGCCGCGTCGAGGATGGTGGAACCCTCGGGCACGGTCACGGGAATATTATTGATTTTCAGATTGATCATGTTAGCCATTGTCTGTCACCTCACTTTCTCTCAACTGCCTTGAACTTGCAGTTGCTCTGGCACACGCCGCACTTGATGCACTTTGTTTGGTCGATCGCCATGGAAGGGAGCTTGTGCCCGGGGGCGGTGTAATCTGTCTTGGAGATCGCCGAAACGGGGCAGTTCCTCGCGCAGAGGCCGCAGCCGATGCACTTCTCCTTGTCGATCGTGTAGCTCAAAAGCGCCTTGCACACGCCCGCGGTGCAGTGATGATTCTTGATATGATCCTCGTACTCGTTGCGGAAGTGGTGCAGGGTGGAGAGTACGGGGTTGGGCGCGGATTGCCCCAAAGCGCAAAGAGAAGAGGACTTCATGTGCTCTGCGAGCGCTTCGATTTTTTCGATGTCACCCTCCTCGCCCTTGCCTTCGGTGATCTTGGTGAGCATGTCGAGAAGGCGCCTTGTGCCGATGCGGCAGGGGGTGCACTTCCCGCACGATTCGTCCGCCGTAAATTCAAGGTAGAACTTGGAAAGGTCGACCATGCAGGTATCTTCGTCGAGGACGATGAGGCCGCCCGAGCCCATCATGGAGCCGATCGCAACCAAGTTGTCGAAGTCGATGGGGGTGTCGATGAGGTCGGCGGGGATACAGCCGCCCGAAGGGCCGCCCGTCTGCGCCGCCTTGAACTTCTTCCCGTTGGGAATGCCGCCGCCGATCTCTTCGATGATCTCGCGGAGCGTCGTGCCCATGGGGACTTCGACGAGGCCGACGTTGGTGATCTTGCCGCCGAGCGCAAAGACCTTGGTGCCCTTGCTCTTTTCGGTGCCGATCGAGGAATACCACTTCGCCCCCTTCATGATGATGGGGTTGATGTTCGCCCATGTTTCGACGTTATTCAGAATGGTGGGCTTGCCGAAGAGACCCTTGACGGCGGGGAAAGGAGGACGGGGACGGGGTTCGCCGCGGTGACCTTCGATGGAAGTCATGAGCGCGGTCTCCTCGCCGCAGACGAACGCGCCCGCGCCGAGGCGGATGTCGATATCGAAATCGAACCCGCTGTCCAAAATGTTCTTGCCGAGAAGGCCGTATTCATGCGCCTGCTTGATTGCGATCTTCAAGCGTTCGACGGCGATGGGGTACTCCGCACGGACGTAGATGTAGCCCTGATGTGCGCCGATCGCATAGCCCGCGATCGTCATCGCCTCCAAGACGCAGTGGGGGTCGCCTTCCAGAACGGAACGGTCCATGAACGCGCCGGGGTCGCCCTCGTCCGCGTTGCAGCAGACATATTTGACGTCGCCCGCGGAAGCCTTCGCGAAGCTCCACTTTCTGCCGGTGGGGAAACCTGCGCCGCCGCGGCCGCGGAGCCCCGAGTCGAGCACTTCTTTGATGACGTCGTCGGGCGACATTGTCGTGAGGACTTTTTCGACGGCGGCATAGTCGCCCGCCGCGATCGCTTCCTCGATGTCCTCCGCCGCGATCACGCCGCAGTTTCTGAGCGCGATACGCATTTGCTTCTTATAGAAAGGCGTCTCCGCGAAGGGGGTGATGGAGCCGTCGGTGTGGACGGTATCCTGATAGAGGAGCTCTTTGACGATCTCCCCGCCCGGGATGAGATGCTTTTTGACGACCGTTTCGACATGTTCGGGGGTCATCTGCGCATAGAACGCGCCTTCGGGATAGACGATCATGATGGGGCCGAGGGTGCAGAGACCGAAGCAGCCCGTCTTGACGACGAGGACGTCGTGGATATCGCACTCCGCCATCGTCTTTTCAAGATGTTCGATGACCTGTTTGGAGTGGGAGGAGGTGCAGCCCGTGCCGCCGCAGACGAGGACTTGCTTTCTGTACCCCGTGTGCTTCGCCATCTCTTCGGCCTGTTCCCGCACGAGGCGTCTTACGTCGATGAGTTGCTGTTTTTTTGCGCGGAGCGCGTCTAATTCTTTGACAGTCATTTGCTTGCCTCCTTGTACTGGTCGAGGATGCCCTTCACTTTATCGGGCGTGAGCTTGCCGTAGACCTCTTCGCCCACCATCATGACGGGCGCAAGGCCGCACGCGCCGACGCAGCGGCAGCTGTCGATGGAGAAAAGCCCGTCCTCGGTGCATTCGCCGCACTTGATGCCGAGTTCTTTTTCGACCTCTTCGAGGATCTTGTCGGAGCCCTTGACGTAGCAGGCGGTGCCGAGGCACACGCTGATACGGTGTTTGCCCTTGGGTTTGAGAGAAAACTGCGAGTAGAAGGTAGCGACGCCGTACACCTCCGAGAGGGAAATGCCGAGCCCCTCCGCAATTTTCTTTTGAACGGGCATCGGCAAATACCCGTAGATCGCCTGTGCTTCCTGCAAAATGTGCATGAGGCAACCGGGCGTCGAGCGCGATGCTTCGATGACGGCTTCAAGAGCTTGCTCTTGTTCCGCCGTTCCGCATTTCGCTTCACAGTGTTCCATACCAACCTCCTTAAAGTTATCTTTCGAGGCTCCCGTTTCCGAAAAAGGAAGCCTGCGGATTTTTTGCATGTGTATTATAACATACTCCGATTTATTTTTCAACCTGTTTTCGCCATTTGACTGAAATTGTCGAAGATTTTATTGTTTGGCAGTTTTTAGGTGGGATTGTGTCTCCCTCCCCCTCGAGGGGGAGCCAAGGAACGGGGCAGCAAGGAACCCCTTTCCCCTGCGGGGACTTCCCCTAAGAGGGGCAGCGAGGGGCGGGGTCAAAGCTCGGCGATGCACTCCACTTCCGCGAGGACGTTTTTGGGGAGCGTTTTCACCGCGACGCAGCTCCTTGCGGGCTTTTCGGTGAAATACTGCGCATAGACCGCGTTGAATGCGGCAAAATCGCCCATATCCGCGAGAAAACAGGTGGTTTTGACGACCTTTTCAAGCCCCGTCCCCGCCGCTTCGAGCACCGCTTTCAGATTCTTGCAGATCCGCTCCGTCTGCGCCTCGATATCGCCTTCCACGATTTCGCCCGTCGCGGGGTCGATGGGGATCTGCCCCGAAGTAAAGAGGAAATTTCCGACGCGCACTGCCTGTGAGTAGGGCCCGATCGCCGCGGGCGCCTTTTCCGTGTGAATTTTCTGCATATCATGTCTCCTTTTGGGTTATGAAATTTTGAATCCAGCCTCTTTGAACGCCTTGCGGATATGGTCGATGTGGGCAAAGTCCCGCGTCTCCATTTCGATGCGTACGAAACAGCCGATGATGCCGTTTTCGCTCGCGTGTTCGTGGTGTACGCTCGTGATGTTCGCCCCGCATTCCGCAATGATCCCCGTGACCCGTACGAGCTGCCCCGGCTGGTCGGCAAGTTCGATATTGAGCGTGCACTTCCTGCCCGACATCAGGAGCCCTCTGTCGATGATGCGGGAGAGGATGGTGACGTCGATGTTGCCGCCCGAGACGACGCAGCACACCCGTTTCCCTTTCAGTTCGGGGAGTTTCCCCGCTAAGATCGCCGCGACGGGCGTTGCGCCCGCTCCCTCGGCAACCATCTTTTCCCGCTCCAACAGGGCGAGGATGGCGCGGGCGATCTCCTCATCCGAGACGGTGACGATCCCGTTCACATATCGCTTGCAATAGTCGTAAGTATATTTCCCGGGCTGTTTTACCGCGATGCCGTCCGCGATCGTCGAGACGGAAGAAAGCGCCCCGATCCTGCCGTCGCGGAGCGCATTGAGCATGGAGGGCGCGCCCGCCGCCTGAACGCCGTACACCTTGACGTGCGGCGCGACGGACTTGATCGCAAAGGCGACGCCCGAGATGAGCCCGCCGCCCCCCACGGGTACGACGACCGCGTCGACGCCTTCGAGCTGTTCTATGATTTCCAGCCCCACGGTGCCCTGCCCCGCGATGACGTCCTCGTCGTCGAAGGGGTGGATGAAGGTATATCCGCGCTCCTTTTGCAACTGTACGGCACGGGCATAGGCGTCGTCGTACACTCCCGGCACGAGGCAGACGTCCGCGCCGTACCCCTTGGTCGCTTCCACCTTGGAAATGGGCGCGCCCGCGGGCAGACAGATGAGTGAACGGATATGATTTTTGGTCGCCGCGAGGGCCACCCCTTGGGCATGGTTGCCCGCGGAGCAGGCAATGACGCCCCGCGCCTTCTCTTCTTCGGAGAGGCGGGAGATCTTGTAATAGGCGCCGCGGAGCTTGAAAGAACCCGTCGTTTGCAGGTTCTCCGTCTTTAAGAAGAGCTCGTATTCGTCGGTGAGCCTTGCCGCGCGGATGACGTCCGTCTTATGGACGGCTTGGGATAAGACGCGCTGTGCGTCCCGTAATTTTTCAAGTGTGAGCATAGTCGGTTTCCCTTTGAAAGATGATATTATTATAGACCCGAAAATTCATACTGTCAAGTCTATTGACAGAAAGTTCATATTGTGATATAATGCGGAAAATGGAAAAGAGATCGGGAGCGCATACTGCGATCGTCCTCTCCCTGCTCCTCTGTATGCTTACGGGTTGCACATTCGGGAGGGGCGCGGAACAGGGCGCGGAAAACGCGGACGAACCCCCTGCTTCGGACGGGGAAACACAGGGCGGGAGACACCCTTCCGCCGAAGGATTGCCCGGGCGGCTGACGCCCGAGGAGGACAAGATCTATCTTAGCGGCGGCGCGGAAGGGTTTTATAGTTCCAACGGCTACTCCAACGGGGATCCGTTCAATTGCGTGTGGCGGTCGGACTGCGTGCGCTTTGAAGGCGGCGCGATGCACATGAGCGTCCGAAGAGAGGGCGGCGGCTTCGCGGGCGCGGAGTACCGCTCGCGGGGCTATTATTCATATGGTTTTTATTCCGTCTCTATGAAGGCGGCGAAGTGCTCGGGGGTCATCTCTTCCTTCTTCACCTATACGGGGCACCCGTGGGACGAGATCGACTTCGAATTTTTGGGGAAGGATACCACCGAGATCCAGCTCAACTATTACACGAAAGGGCAGGGCGGGCACGAATATCTGTACAAACTCGGCTTTGACGGCGCAGAGGACTTCCACGAGTACGGTTTTTTATGGCTGCCCGACTCCATCACATGGTATGTGGACGGCATGCCCGTATACCGTGCAACGGAAAATATCCCTACGACAGAAACGCAGATCATGATGAACGTATGGAATTGTAAGGGGATCGACGGTTGGAGCGGCGCTTTTGACGAAAGTTCGCTGCCCGCGACCGCCTCTTACCAATGGATCGGCTATTCGCCTTATCAGGCGTAAAATAAAGGAGGGAAACTATGAAGGCAAAAAGAATATCCGCATTGTTGCTTTCGGCGATCTTCTCGTTGGGTTGCCTCGCGGCTTGCGGAGAGAAAAAGGATAACGGTGACGACCAGCCCGAAACGCCGCCCGCGCCGCTGACCGATCAGGCGCTCGAAGGGGATTATGTCGCCGATTTCTCGAAAGGGGATCCCGGCGAGAAAGTGCTCTTTGCGTCCGACGGCTGGACGAACGGAACCGTATTTAACACAAATTGGAGCGCATCCCAGCTTAGCTATGCGGACGGGCAGATGCACCTCGGCCTTGCGGAAAATCCCGACGGCTCTCTCGAGACCCGCACCCAGTGGAACGGCGGCGAGGCGCGGACGACCTATTACTACGGCTACGGCGACTATGAGGTCAGGATGAAGCCCTCCACCTCCGTGGGCACGGCTTCCACCTTCTTCCTCTGCACGGGGAATTACGACGTCTGGCCGGACGGCACGCAGAACCCGTGGGACGAGATCGACATCGAGTTCCTCGGCAAGGATACGACGAAAGTGCAGTTCAACTACTTTGCGGACGGCGTCGGCGGACATGAGCACATGTACGATCTCGGCTTCGACGCGAGCAAGGAATTCCACAACTACGGTTTCCGTTGGGCGGAGAACTATATCACATGGTTCGTGGACGGAACCCCTGTTTACCGTGTGAACAAAGCGGACGTCAAAGCGGGCGAGGCGTTCCCCAAGACAGCGGGCCGTATCCTCATGAACTATTGGGCGGGCGCACCCGGCGAGGGCGAGAACACCGCCGAGGGCTGGATGGGCAAGTTCAACGGCCCCGACGGCAAGACTGCCGATTATGAGTGGTTCAAGACCAACGCGCAAAAGCAAAATCCTCCGACGGGCGATCCCTATGCGCCTGAACCCGGCGACGCGTACGACGGAGATTGGAGCGGGATCGAAGCGGTAGAGATGAACTTCGCTTCCGCAGCGGAATACACCGTGGCTCCCGCGGCGGATAAGAAGTCCGCGCAGATTACCTATACGGGCGTGGTGGGCAACGAATACCACAACGTCCAGACGGATATCGCCGCGGCGGCGGCAGGGCACGGCTTCATGCAGCTCACTGTCAAGAACAACGGCACGGCGGCTGTGGATCTCCGTATCAACGTGCAGAACGCAAGCAACGGGTGTATCAACAGAGCGGCGTCGCAGGACGGCGAAAAGGTCACGACGGATACCGTGCACGGCGGCTCCTTCTTCACGATCGGAGCGGGCAAGACGGCGGTCTGCGAAGTAAAATATGTCGGCATTGCGGCGGCGTTGCAGCTCATGATCGACTCCGCGACCAACAAGGCGGACAAGCGCAGCGGCGATGTTACCGTTTCGGGTCTCAAATTCGCGGGTGAGGGCGAGAAACCTCCCGTCGAAGCGACGCTCGATTGGAGCAAGGTAGAGGCGCAGGAGCTCGGGTTTGTTTCGGTAGAGGAATACACCGTCGTCCCCGCAGAGGACAACAAGTCGGCGCAGGTCACCTATACGGACGTGACGGTCAATTATCACAACGTCGAAATGGAGATCACCGACGCGGCGGCGGACAAGAATTATGTCCATCTCACCGTGCAGAATAACGGCGAAAATACGGTCAACGTGCGCGTCAACCTCGTCAACGACGCATTGCTGAATGCGGGAGCCCAGAATTCCGCCGTCAACAAATCCGCGACGCAGAACGGCGCGACGGTCAGGACGGATACCCTGTACGGCGGCTCCTTCTTCGATATCCCCGCGGGCGAGACGGCGGAGCTCGTCATCGTCTATGAGGGCGTTGCGAATAAATTGCAGCTCATGATCGACTCCGCGATCTTCGGCGATACGGAAAAGCACAGCGGCGACATCACCGTCTCCGAACTCAAATTCGCAAGCGGCGAAGAGGGCGGCGCCGATACGCCCGATCTTCCCGAAGCGGATAACAATGGCGTCACGGTGAACGGCGCAAAGCTCAACGTCGAGGGCAATGTGGACGACTACGTTGTGATCTCGGACGGGACTTCAAGCTCCATGCGGGTCGCCTATGCGGATCTTACGGGCGCCGGCTATCAGAATCTCAATATGAACGTCGAGAGCATCTCCCGCGATAAGAACATTTTCACCGTGAAGATCAAAAACAACGGGACGGCGAGTGTGACCGTCCGTATCGACGTCAACAGCGTGACCAAAGTCAACGAGACGAACGCGTGCAACATCTCCGCGACGCAGGACGGGGAAGCTGTCGCGACGGACACGACCTACGGCGGTTCGATGTTCACGGTCGGCGCGGGTGAGGAGGCCGTGTGCGTCGTCACCTACGACACTTCCCGCGGACCCGACAGACTCTTCTTCTATTTCGATTCCGCCACCTATGGCGATACGGACGTTCACAGAGGCGACGTGACGCTTTCCGAGATGGCATTCTCGGGCGAGGGCAGCTATACGCCTTCCGAACCCGAAGAACCAGAAGTCCCCTCGGGCGATCCCGTTGCGCTCACCTTCAACACGGAGGAGAACTCGGGCTATACCATGTCCGCGGGCGAGGAGAATAAATCGTGGACGCTGGGCTACGTCGGTAAGGGTAATACCTATAAGCCCGTGACCGCCGCATGCGCCGAACTCGCCGCGGGGAAGGACACCTTCACCATCAAGATCAAGAACAACAAGGATACCGACGTCACCGTCCGCGTAGATGTACAGGGCACGACTTCCGTCTCTACGGGAGAGGGGAGCTCGACCGACTGCACGAATAAATCTGCCGTCTGCACGGGCGGCACGGGGCTCTACACCGATACGACGTGGGGCGGCACGAAAGTGACCCTTGCGGCGGGCGAGGAAGTCACCCTCACCATCACTTACGATGAGAGCATGGCGCAGGGCGCAGTGAAAAACATCCTGATCTTCGTCGATTCCATGGGCGGGGACGAGAACGATCACAACGCGAGCGTTACGGTGAGCGGATTCCTCTTCACCAAGGCGGAACAGGCGGCGGAGTGAGCGTGTAACAGTGAAATCGGGAGGATCCCGCAGGTTTTGCGGGTTCCTCCATGCGCCCGCCGGGGACGGAGGGCGGACCATTGGCGCGGCGTAAAGCCGCGCTTTTGCGTATCTTCGGGCGGCTCCGCGCGGCTCGGAACGACAAATTTGCGCAAATCTCTTTACACGGATAAAAATTTGTTATATAATAAATAGAGACGGGGACGAACCCTCGCCCCTCGTAGGGGAGCTGCCCCCTTTGAAGGGGGCGGCTCCGCCGCTTGCGGCGGTGGTGGGGGTTGTCTTGTCGCCCCTTGTAGGGGGCAGCGAGAGGACTACCGCGTCATCCTGAACCCCTTAGGGGGTGAAGGATCCAGAAGAACGGAGTCCGAACTTTCATCCTCGGGATTCTTCGCTATGCTCAGAATGACGCGTGCGCGGGACGCTACGCTCGAATGACGCGTGCGGGAACTGTCGCGTCGAAGATACTCTGTAACACTAAGATAAGGAAGAGGCTATATGCGAATCATCTTCGGACAATGGAAATACATCTTGAAGAATCTGTGGTCTGTGCTGCCGTTCGCGCTGCTGCCTGCGGCAATGCTTGCCTTATCGCTCGATTACGATGCGATCTCCGCCGTTACGCATGCCTTTTTTACCGGGGGGCTCAAAGACATGGGGTATGTCGTTTTGTTCCGCGCTTTCAGTCTCGTGCGGATCGACAGCGTATGGATGGCGCTCCTGTCGGTCGGAACGGCGGCGGTCTCCTGCGTGTGTTTCACCCTTCTTCTCATCCTTGTGGAAAAGCATATGCGCATCGGGAAACGCACGTTGAGCGGACTTTGGCGGCAGTTCACATGGCTGGTTTTGCCCGTTCTGTGGATCCTCGTCATCTACACGCTGCTGTATGAAGCGTGGGCGGCGGTTCTCTCCGCGCTTCTCTTTGTGGTGTGCGCTCTGCCCTCGACGGCATTTTTATACATCCTGTTCCTGGTTGTCATCTGCGTCTTTTCGTTCTTTCTCATCTATCTCGTCGCCCTGCTCTATCTGTTCCTGCCCTGCAAACAGGTGACGGGATTCCGCACTTATGACGCATTCTTTTATTCGTACCGCCTGATGACGGGGGTTCGGGGAAAACTTCTCATTTCCCTTCTCATCTCGTTCGGGGGCACCCTTGTCGTGCTCGCCGCCACATCTCTTCTGCCCATGGCTGTCTTTGCGATCGTCGGCTTCATCCTCTTCAACTTCCTGTTTATGAGTTTTGGCGTGCGGATGGAGACCGTCTATTTTGCGACGGATAAGCTGGACAGGGAGGACAGACTGAAAAGTTACCGGGAGCTGTTGCCATGAGATTTCGCAATGCCGTCTATATCGCGGGAGAAAATTTTTCGACCGTTTTCAAATATCTGTTGTACCGCCTGTTCACCGCGGCGATCATCGGAAGCCTTGCCTATGTCATTCTGAAACTCGGGCTTGCCGCGATCACGGGAAGCGCGGAGGTCGCGGCGATCAAAGAGCTCGTCGGCTCCTTTGTGCATGCGCTTTTTACGGGCGAGTCGGAGACGCTGCAAACTTTTTCCGGGGAATTTCAGTCCGCGTTTACCGCCCTGATGAAGCTCATCGCCTTCAACTCCGCTTCCATCATCGGCTGCGTCATCGGGCTCTGCCTTTTATACCTTTTGTCCCGGTTTGTGAACGGGCTTGCGCTGTTTGCGGTGGGGAACGTCGTGTGCGACAGAATGAGCACCTATTCCCGCACGAGCTTCTCGCAGGCGTATTTCAGGAGCATCTCCAAGGCTTCGCTCTATCAGGTCATTTATGTGCCGATCTGCTTTGTATATGACGCCTTAGCGCTTCTTGCCTGTTGGTTCTTCTTCTTTTATGCGCCGTCCTTTCTGCCCTCGTGGGGCTTTGTGACGGTGCTCATCGCCGTCTCCTTGACGCTCACCGCGATCGTATGTTTCGAATCGCTCAAAATGACGCTCATCTCCTCGTGGATGCCCGCGGTCGTTGCGGACGGCATGTCCGTCGCGGCGGCGTTCCGCGCAAGCGTGCGCGAGAGAAAGGGCTTCGGCGCAAGGTTTGCGGGCTTTGTCGCGGCGATCTATCTCGTCATCGGCGTCAACGTGCTTTTTGCGGTCGCGACGGTCGGGAGCGCGCTCCTCATCACCGTGCCGCTCAGCTATATCTTCCTGCTCTGTCTGCAATTCGTCAACTACTACACGGCACAGGGGAAGAAGTTCTTTGTCGCGAAAAATGTCATCGAAGATCCTTCGGACATTCAGCCTAACTAAAAAAACCAAAGGCGCAAGACGCGCCTTTTATCGTAAGGAGGGAACATGAACTACCAACAAAACTATGAAAAATGGGTCTCCGATCCCCGTCTCCCCGAAGGGTGCAGAAGGGAACTTGCGGCGATCCGTGACGACGAAAAAGAGAAAGAATACCGCTTCGGCGGGGAGCTGGAATTCGGTACGGCGGGCATGCGCGGGATCATCGGATGCGGCATGAATATGATGAATTGCTTCACCGTCATGCGCGCGACGCAGGGGCTTGCGGAGTATCTGAAAACCCTTCCCGAAGAGGACCGCGCGCGGGGCGTCGTCATTTCCTATGATACGAGAAGGAACAGCCGCAAATTTGCCGAAAAGGCGGCGGCGGTGCTCGCAAAGAACGGGATCAAGGCGTATCTTTTCGACGATGTGCATCCCGTGCCCATGCTCTCCTATGCCGTGCGGTATCTCCATACCATTGCGGGGATCATGATCACCGCCTCGCATAATCCCAAGGAATACAACGGCTATAAGGTCTACGGCGAGGACGGCGCGCAGATGTCCCCCGAAGCGACGGCGATCGTCGTGAAATTCATCAACGCGATCGACGATTATCTCTCCGTTTCGGGCGATGAGAATAGCCCGCTCATTCTCCCCGTTCCCAAGGAAACGGACGAGACGTATATCCAAGAACTTTCGAAGCTCACCCTTTCCAAGGAAGCCGTCGAGAAGTGCGGGAAGGATCTCAAACTCGTCTATACCCCCGTGCACGGTTCGGGATATGTGCCCGTCATGACGATCCTGAAAAAGCTCGGCATCAACGTCTCCGTCGTCGAGGAACAGACGACGAAGGACACGGAGTTTTCCACCGTCAAAGTTCCCAATCCCGAGTTCAAGGAAACGCTCTCGATGGGCATCGACCTTGCGAACAAGATCCGGGCGGACGTCGTGTTCGGCACCGACCCCGACTCCGACCGCCTCGGCGTTGCCGTCAAGGACGATAAGGGAGAGTTTACGGCGCTTTCGGGCAACCAGGTCGGCGTCCTGCTCCTCGATTATATCTTGACGAGGCTCCGCGAGGAGGACGCCCTTCCCGCAAATGCCGCCGTCGTAAAGTCGTTCGTCTCCACCGGAATGGCAAGGGCGGTCTGTGAGGAATTCGGCGTCGCGCTCTTCGAAACGCCCGTCGGATTCAAATTCATCGGCGAGAAGATCAAGGAGTGGGAGAGGAATGGCTCGCATACCTTTGTGTTCGGGTTTGAGGAGTCCTGCGGGTATCTCCGCGGCACCCATGCCCGCGATAAGGACGCTGTTGTCGCCTCCATGCTCTGCGCCGAAATGGTCTGTTACTATACCTATATCGGCAAGACGGTCTGGGGCAGATTGCAGGAGCTCTACCAAAAGTACGGCTTTGTGCTCGATAAGAATATTTCCATCCAGTATGCGGGGCTCAACGCCATGAAGGAGATGAACGCCGCCGTAGACGCGCTGAAATCGGTCAAGGTGGAAAGATTCGGAGATCTTGCGGTCGAGGCTGTGCGCGACTACTCCAAGGACGTCCGCATTGCCGCGGACGGCACGACGACGGCGCTCGGGATCCCCGTGTGCAACTGCGTCTATTACGAGCTTGCGGGCGGGAGTTTCATCTGCGTCCGCCCGAGCGGCACGGAGCCGAAATTGAAGATCTATTATTCCATCCGCGCCACGGACGAGGCGGCGGCGGAGAAAAAGATGTCCGCCGCGAAATCGGACGTCGAAAAGCTGCTTTCCGAACTCAAATAAGATTCTTTTCACAAAGACAGAAAAACACGGGAATTTTTTCCCGTGTTTTTTGTAATACGAAAAGCACGCAACAGTGACGTGGTTCAAAAGAGGTAATGCCGATGAACAGAAATTTATGAAAGACGAGTAAAGCGAAGAAGGATATGAACGTTTCTTGGCTGCCCCTTGAGGGGGGGCTCCGCCGTAGGCGGTGAGGGGGTGTCTCGCTGCCCCTCATAGGGGAAGTACCCGCGTAGCGGGGGATAGGGTTTCTTGAAAACCCCTCTGTCACTCGCAAGTTCGTGACATCTCAGGCGAAAAAGGCTCCCAAAATAGAATGGTCGCCTTTTTCCGCCATCCCTTAGGAAGGACCCTAAAAGGGGCGACGAGCCCCACCCCTTCCGTCACTCGCGTTGCTCGTGCCACCCACCCCTCGAAGGGGTGGGCAAGGACAAAGCCCGCAAGTGCGCAAAAAAGCGGCCTGCCGGTCACTGCATGTTTGTTACTTTACCCGTCATACCTTCTTCACCGCCCGTCTGTTCAATGAGCAGGCGATGAAGGAGCATCACTTTTTCTTTGTTGAATTTGATCATTTTGCGAGTTCCTCAAACGCTTTGCGGTGCTTTTCCAAGATACGCCCCGCCACCACGTCGATCTTCTCGTCGTCCGTAAGATCGAGCGCGGGATTATCTTGGAGATTCACAAGCATATAACGCGGTCTGTTGTTCTTAAAGATCACAACGCTTCCTTCTCTGTCGGCAATCCGCGTCGCACGGGAAAAGTTTTGGTTTGCTTCCGAAATGGAAAGAACCTGATTTGTATTGATGAGCATGTTTATCACCTCACCTCTATTATAACCGAATGATAGCTAAAAATCAACCTATTTCAAAAAATTTCTCGTGCAGTGGAGTTGGGGGCGCCCCTTGCCGCTTGTCGCCCCTTCAGCGAGACCTCCTTTTCGTATTCTTTAATTTTTTCTGAAACTTTTATGTAAGACTTTCCCATAGGTTGACAAAGCGGCGGAAAAATCGTAAAATATCCTTATGATCTATCTGAAAGATTTTCGTCAAGGTAAACTATTGTATGAAGCGCTCGATTCGGACGTGCGGCTCGGAATGCTCGAAGAGCTTCTGACACGCGGCGAGCTCAATCTCGCCTATTTTGCAAAGCGATTCGGCGTTTCCAACGGAGCGATCACGGCGCACGCGAAAAAACTGCATGCGGCGGGGCTCATCGAGATCTCCACTTCTTCGGGCGTGAGGGGCACGCAGAAGATCTGCTCGCTTGCGACGGACAAGATCATCGTGGACTTTCTCGCCCATCCGCAGGCGGAGGGCAGGGTGGAATCCGCACACATCGACGTGGGGCAATACGTCGGATACGAAGTCCATCCGACCTGCGGGATCGCGACGGGGGAGCATATCATCGGCGGATTTGACGATCCCGCCTGTTTCTCCTATCCCGAGCGGGTCAAAGCGGGGATCCTGTGGCTTTCCTACGGGTATGTGGAATATCTTCTGCCCAATTATCTCACCGAAAATACGGCGCTCAAAGAGTTCCGTCTTTCCCTCGAGATCGCCTCGGAGGCGCCCGGGTACGCCGCTTATTATCCCAGCGATATCCATTTTCTCGTCAACGGGAAGGATCTCGGCGTCTATACGAGCAAGGGGGAATATAACGACCGCACGGGCACCTGTAACCCGACATGGTGGTACGGGAATTTGGGACAGTACGGCAAGAAGATCCTCATGGTGGTGGGGAGCGAGGGGACGCTCATCAACGGCGTCAAGGTCTCGGATACCACCCTTGCGGATCTTGCCTTGAAGCCCGCAGAGCAGATCCGTTTCCGCATCGCCGTCTATGAGAACGCCGAAAACCGCGGGGGATTCACCCTCTTCGGGAAGGGCTTCGGCGACTATGACGAGGGCGTCGTCTGCCAATTTGTATATCGCTGAAAGAAAACCGCCCCGCCCAAGCCCGATGTTTTTTCCGAAAAGTAAAAATTTCCGCGAAAGGGGGCGGAAAGCGTTTGACAGGCTTCTTCCTTTTTGCTATAATATGGAAGAAAATAAGTGCTGCGGCGAAGGAGGGTAGTGAATATGTCCACGATCAGAGTCGGAGAAAACGAGAATCTGGAATCGGCGCTCCGCCGTTTCAAGAGAAAGTGCTCGCGCGACGGCATCATCGGCGATCTTCGTAAGAAGGAATTTTACGAGAAGCCTTCCGTCAAAAAGAGAAAGAAGTCCGAAGCCGCGAGAAAGAGAAGTAGGAACTGATGAGGGATCCGCAAGAGTTTGCGGATTTTCTTTTACGCGAAATTTGTCGGATCGTATCCGCGGAGGGGCGGCATGGAAAAGACCTTGAAAATGCTTGCAAAAGAGGCGAAAACGCGCATGAAGAAGGGATTTTGGCAGCAGTGCAAGGAGGAGCTCCACAAAGAGCGCAGCCATGCCCGCGAGCAGGGGATCAACGAGAGCAAGATGGAACGCTACTTTCAGGCGAAAGTCGGGGCGCAGATCAAGGGAGAAACGCCCGACGCGTTCTATCTGAAAGTCAAAAACATGCTTCTTGCCGAGGGCGAGGTCTCCGACGCGATCGGCAGGCTCACGGACAGGGAATATTACGATTCCCTGAGCTATTCCGACCGCCAGCGTTACACGTTGGAGCTGTCGGAAAAGTATCTCGCCGCCCTCGAACGCTTCAAACGGGAGTACGAGTTCGAGATCAAGGGAAGAAAATAGGGCGTTTCGGCGGGACGGGCGTTTCGTTTCCCGCGGCGTTTGCGGCGCGCCAAATACTTGCGTTTTCCCTCCCGCTTTGCTATAATAGAGGGGTATGGAAGCGTTATACTCACTCAACGAAGAACAGACCCTCCCCGTCAACGATACGGAGGGCGCCGTCCTCGTGCTTGCGGGGGCGGGAAGCGGCAAGACGAGGGTGCTCACGGCGCGCATCGCGCACCTCATCGAGGATCTCTCCGTCCCGCCCGAAAACATTTTAGCGATCACCTTTACCAACAAAGCCGCCCATGAAATGCGTGAGCGGCTCGAACGCTATACGGACACCCGCAGCATGTGGGTATGTACCATCCACTCCATGTGCGTGAAGATCTTGCGCATGTATGCGGACCGCCGCGGGCTCACCGAGAATTTTTCCATCTATTCCGAACAGGAGCGCAACGCCGTCATCAAGCAGGCCTTCCGCGAGTGCGGCATGTCCGATGACGACGGGCTCTTGAAGTCGGTGCGCTATCATATCTCGAATGCAAAGATGCTCGGGCTCTCCCCCGAGGAATACCGCGTCCGCTATGCGCATGAGCGCAACATCGAGGCGGCGGTCAAGGTTTATATCAAGTACGCCGCCCACCTTAGAATGTATAACGCGCTTGATTTCGACGACCTTTTGAGCGAAGCGCTCGCCCTTCTCTCGCAGGATGCGGAGGCGCGGGAGTATCTTGCAAACAGATTCCGCTATATCCATGTGGATGAGTTTCAGGACACCAACGCCGTGCAGTTCGACATCATCAAACTTCTCTCTTCCGTGCACGGGAATCTTTTCGTCGTCGGCGACGACGACCAGTCCATCTACGGCTGGCGGGGGGCGAAGATCGAGAATATTCTGCACTTCGAACGCAGTTTTCCGAAGGCGAAGATCTATAAATTACAGCGGAATTACCGCTCCACCGCTTCCATCCTCGCCCTTGCGAACGCTTCGATCTCGCATAACTCCTTCCGCAAGGGGAAGGAGCTCTGGACGGAGGCGCCCGAAGGGGAGAAGCCCGTCTACTACGAAGCGGACGAGGAGACGGGGGAAGCGCTCTACTGCGCACGGATCATCGCGGAAGCGGCGCGGAACGGGAAAAAACTCTCCGATTTTGCCGTTCTCATGCGGATCAACGCGCTTACCCGTTCCTACGAGCAGGAATTTACGAAGTACGGGATCAATTATAAGGTGTTCGGCGGGTTCAAATTCTTCGAACGGAAGGAGATCAAGGACGTCCTTGCCTATCTCCGCCTCGTCGCGAACCCCTTCGACAGCGAAGCCGTCCAAAGGATCATCAACGTCCCCCGCCGCGGCATCGGGGATAAGACGATGCAGGCGCTCGGAGAATACGCCGCGCGGGAGGATCTCTCCCTCTACGACGCGATCCTCGATTGCGATCTTCTGCCGCTCAATAGCGGGACGAAGGAAAAATTGCATGCGTTCGGCAAATATATCAAAGAGCTCGTCGTCCTCTCGCAGGAAGAGAGCGTCGCCTCTCTGACGAAATATATCCTCGCGACTTCGGGCATGCGGGAGCAATATGCGGACAATTCGGACGAATCGGTCGCCAAGCGCGCCAATCTCGACGAGTTCCAGAATTCCGTGGACGAATTCGTCCGCCTCAACGAGGAGGCGTCCCTTGCCGACTATCTCCAACAGATCACCCTCTATTCGGACACCGACGAGATGGACGAAGGGGACTATGTGACGATCGCGACCATCCATTCCGTCAAGGGATTGGAATTCGACAGTGTGTTTCTTGTCGGGCTCGAAGAGAACATCATGCCGACCTCCCGCGCCGTGGACGATCCGCGCGCTATCGAGGAAGAGCGGCGGCTCATGTATGTCGCGATCACGCGGGCGAAGAAACAACTCTATCTCACCCGCTCGAAGAGTAGGTATCTCTATGGGCACAGGGAGCCCACAATGCGCTCCCGCTTTGTCGAGGAATTGTCTTCGCTGCTCGAAATGCCGAAAAGCGGCGCCTATTCCCGTTATTCGGGGGATTATACGGCGGGGGAGGGGTACAGATACGGCTACCGCAGGCAGACGGAGTATTCCTTCGATTCCGCGCCCCGCAAAGTCGGCATTTATCGCGGCGGGCAGGAGCGGGAGGCGGGCTTCACCTACGGCGCCCAAAAGGCTCCCGTCCGTTACGGAAACGTCGGGACGGCGCAAGGATCTTCCCCCAAAAAGGACACTTCCCGCTTCCATGTGGGGTCACTCGTCAAGCATGCGCGCTTCGGTACGGGAGAAGTCGTCGCTATGAGGGGGGAAGGGAGCAATCTCATCATCACCGTGCATTTTGCGGCGGCGGGAAATAAGGATCTGGCGGCGGCGCTTGCGCCCCTCGAAGTCTTGGAGGATCTATGAACAGACAGCGGTATCTTGTAGACACGCTCAACCGATGGGCGTACGAATATTATGTGCTCGACGATCCCAGCGTTCCCGACAGGGAGTACGACAGGCTGTACGACGAGCTGAAAGAGCTCGAGCGAGAGTCGGGCGAAGTCTATCCCGATTCTCCCACCCGCCGCGTCGGCGGGGAGCCCGTCAAGAGTTTTGCGCGGCACACGCATATCGCCCGCCTCTACTCGCTCGACAAGGCGGTGACGGAGGACGAGCTCTCCGCGTTCTTCACCCGCGTGAAAAAGGCGGACGAGAATGCGGATTACACCGTCGAATACAAGTATGACGGGCTCACCGTCTGCCTCACATACGAAAACGGCGCGTTCGTCCGCGCCTCTACCCGCGGCAACGGCGTCGAGGGAGAGGACGTCACGGCGCAGGTACTCACGATCAAGAGTTTCCCCTTGAAGATCTCCTATCAAGGGACGCTCGAGGTGCGCGGCGAAGCGGTCATCCGTCTCTCCGTCCTCGAAAAATACAACGAACTGCATCCCGCGGAGAAGCTTAAAAATGCCCGCAATGCGGCGGCGGGAGCGGTGCGGAATCTCGACCCCGCAATGACGGCGGAGCGCGGCGTGGAGATCCTATTTTACGACGTCAATTATATGAGCGAAGATCCCGTCTCCTCGCAGACGGAGGCAATGGAATTTTTGAAGAGGGAAGGATTCAAGGTCTTTTCCTATTTCAAAATCTGCACGAGCGGGGAAGAAGTGCGGGAAGCGGTGGATGAGATCGAGGTCGGACGCCGCAAGATCGACTATCTGACGGACGGCGCGGTCATCAAGGTGAACGGGGCGGCCGTGCGCGAGAAAATGGGCTATACCGATAAATTCCCCCGCTGGGCGATCGCCTACAAGTTCGAAGCGGAGGAAGCGGAGACGACGGTGAAAAAGGTCGTCTGGCAGGTCGGGCGCACGGGAAAACTCACGCCGCTCGCGATCGTTTCGCCCGTGGAGCTCGGGGGAGCGACCGTAAAACGTGCGACGCTCAACAACTTCGGCGACATTCAGAGGAAGAACGTGCGCTTGGGTTCCAAGGTGCTCATCCGCCGCTCCAATGAGGTGATCCCCGAGATCTTGGGCGCGATCGACGATACCATGTCCGAGACCCCCCCGATAGAAAAACCGTCCGTGTGCCCTTACTGCGGAAGCAGAGCGGAGGAGATCGGAGCGAATCTCTTCTGCCCGAACAGGGATTGCCCGCCCCGCGTCGTGCAAAAGCTCACCCATTATTGCACGAAAAACGCCGCGGACGTAGAGGGCATGTCCGAGGCGACGATCCAGCTTCTCTATGAGAAGAAGGGATTGAGAAGATTTTCGGATCTCTACCGCCTCACGGCGGAGAGCTTCGCGGGGCTGGAAGGATTCAAGGAGAAAAAGATCGGCAATCTCCTCAATGCGATCGAAAAGAGCAAAAAGATCACCCTCGAACGCTTTTTATATGCGCTCGGCATCGGGCAGATCGGGCGGGTCGCCGCGCGCGACCTTGCGAAATTCGGAAGTATCGAGAAGATCGCCGCGCTGTCCTATGAGGAACTCATTTCGCTCGAAAACATCGGCGACGTGACGGCGCGCGGGATCCTTGCCTACTTCGCCGATCCCGAAAACAGTGCGGAGCTGGCCCGCTTGAAAGAGGCGGGCGTGGAAGTGTACGCAAAAGAGCGCGCCGCAGAGGGCGTCTTTGCGGGGCAGACGGTGGTTCTCACGGGCTCTCTTGCGTCCTTCTCCCGCACCGAGGCGCAGAAGCGCATCGAAGCGCTCGGGGGCGTTGCGGCGAGCTCCGTCACGGGGAACACGACGCTCGTGATCGCCGGCGAAAAGGCGGGCAGTAAGCTCGACAAGGCGAAAAAGCTTGGGATCCCCGTCATCGGCGAAGAGGAATTTTTGAAAATGTTGGAGTGAGGAGCCCTGACGGGGCGGAGTTCCCTCGGCGCCCCGCATGCGTCATTCTGAGCGTAGCGCCCTGCATGCGTCATTCTGAGCGTAGCGAAGAATCCCGAAGAACGGAGTCCGAACTTTGATCCTCGGGATCCTTCACCCCCTATGGGGGTTCAGGATGACGCGGTTGTTCTCCTCGGCTCCCTGCGCGCGTCATTCTGAGTGTAGCGAAGAATCCCGAAGAACGGAGTCCGAACTTTGATCCCCGGGATCCTTCACCCCTACGGGGGTTCAGGATGACGCGGTCGTTTTCCTCGGCGCCCATCGCGGCAAAATTTGTTCGGCGGAGAGATTTGGGCGAATTTTGCTTGACCGTCCCGCGCGCGTGTGTTATAATGGTCGAAAATCGGAGAGGCGTTTTTCCTATGTACAGCATGACAGGTTACGGAAAAGGGGAATACCGCGAGGCGGGGCTCGAGCTCACCGTCGAGGTGAAGTCGGTCAACAACCGTTATCTCGATATCGCCGTCAAGAGTCCGCGCATTTTCCTCTGCGCCGAGGAATTGATCCGCGCTACGGTGAGAAAATATCTCTCCCGCGGGCATATCGACGTGTTTGTGAGCTATTCCGATAAGCGGGAAAAGGCCCGTACGATCACCGTGGATTGGAACACCGTTTCCGCCTATATGAAGGCGGCGGAGGAGATCTCCGCGGCGTATCCCGCCCTTGAAAAGGACGCGACGCTCTCCTTCTTCCTGCGCCTTCCCGACGCGGTGAAGGCGGACGACGTGTCGGGCGCGGACGGCGAACTTCTCTCCGCCCTCGAAACCGCCTGCGGAAAAGCGCTCGAAGCGCTCTCGATCATGCGCCATGCCGAGGGGGAACGCCTGAAAACCGATCTCATCGCCCGCATGGGGACGATCGGGACGCTCCGCGACAAGATCGCGCTCCGCGCCCCGTCCGTCGCGGAGGAATACAGAAAGAAACTTTCCGAGCGCATCGGGGAATACCTTGCGGGCAAGGTGGACGAGACGCGGATCCTGACGGAGGCCGCCGTCTTTGCCGATAAGTGCAATATTGATGAGGAACTCACCCGTCTTTCTTCGCACATCACGGAATTTTATGCGATCTGCGAAAATGATACGGTGGGCAGAAAGCTCGACTTCCTCATCCAGGAATTCAACCGCGAGTGCAATACGATCTGCTCCAAGTCCTGCGATAAGGAAGTCACATCCCTTGCGCTCGAAATGAAGAACGAGATCGAAAAAGTACGCGAACAAATTCAGAATTTGGAGTAGCGAATGAGGAATATACCTATTGTCATCTCGGGCCCTTCGGGGGTCGGGAAGGGCACGATCGTCAAGGAGCTCTTGAAGAAAGATCCCACCCTCGTGGAGTCCGTTTCCATGACGACCCGCGCGCCCCGTCCGGGGGAAGTCTCGGGGAAAACTTACATCTACGTTACGAAAGAGGACTTCGAGCGGCGGATCCGCGAAAACGATTTTCTCGAATACGACGAGCATTTCAGTGGGCTTTACGGCACCCCCCGCTCCTTTGTGGAGGAGCAGCTGAAAAAGACGTCCGTCATTCTCGAAATCGACGTTGTGGGCGGCTTGAACGCCAAAAAACTGTTGGAGAATACTCTTCTCATCTTCATTGATCCGCCCTCCAAGGAGGAGCTCGTCGACCGTTTGAAGAAGCGCGGCACGGAGTCCGAACAGGCGCTCCGCGAGCGGCTCCAACGGGTGAAGTACGAGATGATCATGCGCGACCAGTATGATTACACGGTTTTGAACGACGATCTGGACAGGGCGGTGGAGGAAGTTCTCTCCATCATCGAAAAAGAAAGAAACAAGGAGTGAAAAGATATGATCAACGAACCTTCTGTAGACGCGCTTGTGCGCAAACTCGGCACGGAGGAGGAACCCGCCAGCAAATACGAGCTTTGCATTCTCATCGCCAAACGCACGCGGCAGATCATCGAACAGATGCAATCCACGGGCGCGACGGAGCTCCCCGGCAAGCAAAAGGAGATCGTCCTCGCCTGCCAGGAAGTCATGAACGGCAAGGTAAAATTCGCAAGAGACTGAAAAACTCCCCGTCAACGCGGGGTTGTTTTTTCATTCGTCCCGCCCTCTTTGCACGGACGGTTCAGACGTGCGTAGGCAGTGCACGGAAATTTTATGATCGCGGAAGTCATCGTGGACGTCGCGCACAGCGACGTCGATAAGATCTTTGATTACGGCTGCGGCGAAGAGGTCGCCGCGGGCATGCGCGTCGTCGTCCCCTTCGGGAACAGGACGGAGACGGGCTTTGTCATGCGCGTGAAGGAGAGCACGGACTGCCCTCCCGAAAAGCTCAAAAAGATCTACCGCGTCGAGGACGACCTGCCCGCAATCAACCCCGAGTGCCTCCTTCTTGCGCAAAAGATCTCCGCCCGCTACCTCTGCCCGATGGCGCTCTCTCTGCGCCTCTTTCTTCCCGCCGAAATGCGGACGGGCAAGGTGGACAAGACCTATCGCGAATACGTCCGTCTCGCGGCGGAACTCCCCGCCGTCAACCCAAGAGCGGCGGCGCAGCTTAGGTGCATCCAATATCTGGAAGAACACGGCGAAACGCCCGCCGCGGAGCTTAGAAAGCTCTTTCCTTCCGCCGTGGGAGCCCTCAAAAAAAACGGGGCGCTTATCATTGAAAAGAAACGGGTCATGCGCAGACCCTATGAGGACGTTGCGGCGGGTGCGGAAGAGCACACGCTGACGCCCGCGCAGGAAAACGCCGTCGCAAGGGTGAAAGAGACGCAAAAAACCGTGACCCTGCTTCACGGCGTGACGGGAAGCGGCAAGACGGAAGTGTATCTCACGCTCATCGCCGCCGCCCTCAAAGAGGGGAAAACCGCGCTCTTTCTGGTGCCCGAGATCTCTCTTACGCCGCAGATGTTTTCCAAACTCCGCGGCAGATTCCGCCGCCGCGTTGCCATTCTGCACAGCGGGCTCTCCGCGGGGGAGCGGTTCGACGAATGGGAACGCCTGCGGAGCGGGGAAGCGCGGATCGCCGTTGGGGCGCGTTCCGCCGTCTTTGCGCCCGTCGAAAACATCGGGCTCATCGTCATCGACGAGGAACACGACGGAAGTTACTCCTCCGAGACTTCTCCCCGCTACAATACCTTCGATATCGCCTACCTCCGTGCGAAGTACAACGGCTGTAAGCTCGTGCTCGGCAGTGCGACGCCCTCCGTCGAGACCTACCGCCGCGCAAAGGAAGGGGAGTTCGAGCTCATTTCGATGCCCGACAGGATCAACGCCCGCCCCATGCCCAAAGTGGAGCTCGTCGATATGCGCCGCGAGGTGCGGCGGGGGAACGCGACGCCCTTTTCCCTTGCCCTGCGGGAAAAACTCAAAACCTGTCTCGAAAAGGGGAATCAGGCAATTATTTTCCTCAACCGCAGAGGGTATTCCCAGACGGTCATGTGCCGTGACTGCGGGCATGTCGTCAAATGCGAGAGCTGCGACGTCGCGCTCACCTATCACAGCGAAGAGGATTGCCTGAAATGCCACTACTGCGGCGCGAGATACAAGCCTCTTTCCGCCTGTCCCGCATGCGGGGGGATGCATATCCACTACATGGGAACGGGAACCCAGCGCGTTGCGGGGGAACTGAAAAAACTCTATCCCGCGGCGAGGATCCTGCGCATGGATCTGGATACGACGAGCGGAAAAGAGGGGCATTATAAAATTCTGAAACAGTTTGCGGAGCGTTCCGCCGATATCCTTGTCGGGACGCAGATGGTCGCAAAGGGGCACGATTTCCCCGCCGTCACCCTCGTGGGCATTCTCGACGCGGATATGAGCCTGCATTTTCCCGATTACCGCAGCGGAGAGAGGACGTTCCAGCTCATTACGCAGGTTGCGGGCAGGAGCGGACGCGCGGGCGCGGAGGGCGAGGTCGTCCTTCAAACCTACGACCCCGAAAATTACATTCTGCGCTTTGCCGCAAAGTACGACTATGAGGGTTTTTATGAACACGAGATTTCCATGCGCGCCGCAACGATGTTCCCGCCCTTTGTGAAGGTCGTCCGCGTCATGGTGACGGGGGAGGACGAAAAGGAGACGATTGAGGCTTTACGCTCCGTTTATGAAAAACTCCAAAGGATCTATGCGGCGCACGAGGAGGAGTTCCTCTTTTTCAACCGGATGCACGCGCCCATCAAGCGCATCCAGAATAAATTCCGTTATCAGGTACTCATGCGCATGACGCCCAAAGGCCCTTTGAAAGAGGTCTACGCCGCCGCCATGGAAGAAAAATATAAAAACGTGCTCGTGTATGTGGAAGAAAATCCGAGCAATTTGAGTTGAGGTAAATATGATCCGTGAAGTCTTACAGGTCGGAGATCCCGTTTTACGCAAAAAATGCGAAAAAGTGACCCGCTTTGACGAAAACTTAGCTGCCCTTCTCGACGATTTGAAGGATACCGTCTTAGAGGAAGAGGGCGCGGGGCTTGCGGCGCCGCAGGTGGGCGTTTCCGTCCGCGCGTTTGTCGTCAATGTGGACGAGGGTTATTTTGAGTTTGTCAATCCCATCTTTGTATGGCAGAAAGGGGAGCAGACGGGGGCGGAAGGGTGCCTCTCCGTCCGCGGCAAGGCGGGTACCGTCACCCGTCCGAATAAAGTCAAGGTCGTCTTTTCCGACAGAAAGGGGGACCGCTATTCCCTCGTCGCGCAAGGCTTTTTCGCCCGCGCGATCTGCCACGAGGCGGACCACCTCGACGGCATTTTATACACCGATAAGGCGAAGAATGTAAGGGACGCGGAGTAAAAGATTTGTTTCGCTCGATTTCTTTGCTGCGCAAAGAAATACGAGCGAGGGGTTAATTCTTCTGCCTTGTAATTACAAGTCGGCCGACACCTTTCTGTTTCACGCGACATTAAGCCGAAAGGGTTCGACAAATTGAGTCGCCCACGGCGGAAGTGAATTCCGCCTAAGGCAAGAAATTTCAAACTTGTTTCGCTCGATTTCTTTGCTGCGCAAAGAAATACGAGCGAGGGGTTAGTTCTTTTGCCTTGTAAAAGCGATTCGGCCGCCCCTTTTCTGTTTCACACGACATTAAGCCGAAAGGGTTCGGCAAATTGAGTCGCCCACGGCGGAAGTGAATTCCGCCTAAGGCAAGAAATTTTAGAACGAAGGGCGACCCTTGCCCACCCCTCGAGGGGTGGGTGGCACGGCTGTCCTTGCCGTGACGGAAGGGGTGTCGTTCTCAATTACGTCATTTTGTCCTCATCCCGAGCGAAGCCGAGCGGATCTCATAGACCCACAGACGTCCGTACTTACGAGGGGATTCACTCGCCCCTTGCGGGGCTCGGAATGAGGGGGCTCTCGAAGCCCCGACCCCTTGGCTCCCCTCTTAGGGGAGCTGGCGCGCTACCCTTGGCGCGACTGAGGGGTTTACTGCGTCATCCTGAGACAGTGATATATACGAAGTCCGAAAAGCAAGTCCCGAAGGATCCCGATAAACGAAGTCCGCTCTCAACATCAAAACAGGAGACAGAAAGTGAAAATTCTCTTTGCGGGCACGCCCGAATTTGCGGTGGAGCCCCTCGTACAGATCCATGCACAGTTCGGCGTCGCCGCCGTCCTCACCCAGCCCGACAAGCCGCAGGGGCGCAAGGGCGTTTTGACGCCCCCGCCCGTGAAGGAGACGGCGCAGCTTCTCGGGATCCCCGTTATGCAGCCCGTACGGCTTAGGGACAGCGTTTCCCTCTTAAAAGAGGTCGGTGCGGATCTCATGGTCACCTGCGCATACGGGCAGATTTTGACGCAGGAAGCGCTCGACAGCTTTCCCAAAGGGGTATGGAATATCCATGCGTCCCTTCTTCCCGCCTACCGCGGCGCGGCGCCCATTGCCCGTGCGCTCATCGACGGCTGCCGCGAGACGGGCGTCACCATCATGAAAACGGAACTCGGGCTGGACACGGGGGACATGCTCCTCTCCGAACGGACGCCCATCTATGACAGCGACACGTGCGGCACCCTCGAAGAGCGGCTCTCCCGCCTCGGCGCGGAACTCATCGTGAAGGCGATCCCCATGATCGAAGGGGGAGCCACCCTCACAAAACAGGGAGAGGGCTTTGTCTGCAAAAAGGTACAGCGCACCGAGGTCGATTTTGAAAAGACCGCACGGGAAGTAAGTTGCCTCATCCGCGGGCTCTCTCCCGCTCCCTTCGCCTATGCGAAGATCGGGGAGCTCATCCTGAATTTCTGGTATGCGGAAGAAGTCCCCTGTGATACGATTGTCCCCGCAGGTACGGTGCTTGACGCTTCCCCCAAGGGGGGGCTCGTCGTGAAGTGCGGCGCGGGAGCGGTGCGGATCGACGAATTGCAGCCCGCGGGCGGAAGAAGGATGTCCGCGCGCGATTTCCTCAACGGAAGAAAGATCAAAGAGGGACAGTGTTTTGACAAACCCGTTTTATGACCCCTATGTCGTCCTGACGAAAGTATATTCGGATGGGGCGCATTTGAAAATCGCCCTTGCGGAGACGCCGCTCGAAGAATTGCACCGCGCCCGCACGGTTAAGACGGTCTACGGCGTCCTCGAACATGACGGGTATCTCTCGCTCTGCATCCGCACCTTTTGCGAAAAAACTCCGAAGAGCGCCGTGCGGATCGTCTTGAAGATCGCCCTGTATCACCTCATTTTTTTGGAAAAGCCGCGCTACATGGTGACGGATACCGCCGTCGACCTTCTCAAAAAGCTCGGGAAAGGGGGCGCGGCGGGGTTTGCGAACGCATTTCTCCGGCGGTTCGAGATCGACGCCGTTCATCTCCCCGCGGGGGACGAAGGGCTCTCCGTCGAGAGCAATTTTCCGCTTTTCGCTATCAGAATGCTTCGGGAAAGCTACGGTAGCCGCGTCGGGGACATCGTGCGTGCAAAGAGCTGCGGCGTTTCCGTCCGCTTTGTGCGGAATATGGAAACCTATCTCGGGATCGGGCATCTCGATACGCCCTTTCCCGATCTGAAAATTTTCGAAAAATTCACGCGGGACGAGGGATTCGGCCGCGGCGATTATACCTTTCAATCGGTGGGGAGCGTTGCGATCTGCTCCGTCGTGGAGCCGTGCGGGGAGTTTCTTGACGCATGCGCCGCCCCCGGAGGCAAGAGCGTGCTTTTGAGCGGAAAATGCGATCATATCACGGCTTGCGAGCTCCACCCCCACCGCGTTTCGCTCATCGAAAGCTACTTGAAGCGGATGGGCGTCGGGAACGTGGACGCCGTGCAAAAGGACAGCTCTCTGTTCGATCCCGCATGGGAGAACGCCTTCGACGGCATTTTGTGCGACGCGCCCTGTTCGGGTCTCGGCACGGTCGCGGAGAATCCCGACCTCGCTCTCAACAAGTGCGAAGAGGATCTCATTGAGCTCGGACGCGTCCAGCTTGCGATCCTTACGAATTGCGCCCGCTATCTCAAAAAGGGCGGCGCGCTGTATTATTCGACTTGCTCCGTTCTCCCCTGCGAAAATGACGGCGTCGTCCGAAAATTCTTGGAAGCAGCAGCGGGGTATACTGCGGAGGAGACCGACTGTCCGCTTCCCCATGAAAAGACCGTCTACGGGCTGCAATTTTTGCCCGATACGGCATACGGGGCGGGGTTTTACGTCGCGAAGCTGAGGAGAAAGGCATGAAAAAGATATTGCAGGATCATAGCTTCGGGGAGCTGTCCGAACTCGTCGCGGCGGCGGGAGAAAAGCCCTTCCGCGCGAAACAGCTCTTCGAGGGGCTCATGCAGGGGAAAGCGCTCTCTGCGATCCCCGTCTCTCCCGCGCTCAAAGAGAGACTTTTAGAGGAGTATGAGGACGAGCCCGTCAAAATTTACAAGACTTTTGTCTCCGAAGATGGGACGAAAAAGTATCTCTTCCTGCTTGCGGACGGCAATATCGTCGAAGGCGTCCTCATGAAATATAAGTACGGCAACACGCAGTGCGTTTCGACGCAGGTGGGTTGCAGAATGGGATGCAAGTTCTGCGCTTCCACTTTGGGCGGCAGGGTGCGCGATCTCACGGCGGGGGAAATTTTGGGGCAGATCCTCACGGTCAACCGCGCCGAGGGCGGAAACTTGAAGGAGCGCGCCGTGACGAACGTCGTGCTCATGGGGAGCGGCGAACCCTTCGATAATTACGACAACGTCGTCAAATTTTTACGCCTTGTCACGGCGGAGGGAGGGATCCGCATCAGCGCGAGGAATATTTCCCTCTCTACCTGCGGGCTTGTGCCCGAGATGAGAAGGTTTGCAAAGGAGGGGATCCCGCTCAATCTGACGGTTTCGCTCCACGCCGTTACCGACGAGGAGCGGCAGCGCACGATGCCCATCGCGAAGAAATATAAGATTGCGGAGATCCTCGACGCATGCGCCTATTATTTCGAAAAGACGGGGCGGCGGTACATCTTTGAATATAGTCTCATTGCGGGGGAGAACAGCGACGAGGCGCACGCGCTTGCCCTTGCCGCGCTCTTAAAGGGGAAGCCCTGCCATGTCAATCTCATCCGACTGAACGAGGTCGAGGAGCGGGAACTCAAAGCGACGTCCGAAAAGGACGCTTACCGCTTTTTGGGCGTGCTGGAAAAGCAGGGCATTTCGGCGACGCTGCGCCGCAGCATGGGAAGCGACATCGCGGGCGCGTGCGGACAGCTTAGAGCGAAGTTTATTCGTTGAATTTCTTTTTCGTCCACCCCTTGCCCGCCCCTTGAGGGGTGGGTGGCACGGCAAAGCCGTGACGGAAGGGGTGTTCTTCAAAACAAATTCAACGAGGAGTTAGTTTTCTTGCCTTGTAAAAGCGATTCGCCCGCCGACGTTCTGTTTTACAGGACTCCGACCCCTGTCGCCCCTCTTAGGGGAGATGTCTAGCGTTAGCGAGACAGAGGGGTTTCAAACCCTATCCCCCGCTGCGCGGGTACTTCCCCTAAGAGGGGAAGCAAGTGGTGGCGCTGCGCGAGTACTTCCCCTACGAGGGGAAGCAAGGGGGAGGGCTTAAAATATCACATTTCAGGAGGGAAGGTCATGAAAATCAAAATCGCGCCGAGTATTTTGGCAAGCGACTTTTCAAAGCTCGGGGAAACGGTGAAACTGCTCGAGAGGAGCGGCGCAGACCTCGTGCACTGCGACGTCATGGACGGGAATTTCGTGCCGCCCATCACCTTTGGCGCACAGGCTGTGAAGGCGATCCGTCCGCATACCGCCCTTCCCCTCGATTGCCACCTGATGGTTCTGCACCCCGAGACGCACATCGAGGACTTCGCAAAAGCGGGCGCGGACAATCTCACCGTACACGTTGAAACCTGCGATATTCCCGCGCTCTTCAAAATGATTGCCTCATACGGCGTAAAAAAATCCGCCGTCATCAACCCCGAAACGGCGGTCGAAAAGGCGTTTCCCGCCGTGGAAGCGGGGGCGGACATGATCCTTCTCATGAGCGTGCACCCCGGCTGGGGCGGACAGAAATTTATTCCCGAGACCCTCAAAAAGATCGAGACGCTCCGCAATTTCTGCATTACGCACGGCGCGGGGGAGCTCGATCTCGAAGTGGACGGCGGCGTCACCGAGGAGAACGTCCATGACGTGATCGCGGCGGGGGCGAACGTCATCGTTGCAGGCAGCGCGGTGTTCAGATCCGCAGACATGGCGGCGACGATCGCGAGGCTCCGCGGATGAAGGCGCTGATTCTTCTCAACGGCGAGCCCTTCAACGGGGAGATCCCCGCCGACAATGCCTATGTGATCTGCTGCGACGGCGCCTATTCTTGGGCGAAGGGGAAGGTGCGGATCGACGAAAATTTGGGCGACTTCGACTCGTTGGACGAAGTTCCCGATCCCGTGCCCCGCATGAAGTTCCCCTCCGAAAAGAACGAGACGGACGGAGAGCTCGCCGTAGACAGGGCCTTGGACATGGGCGCCACGGAAATCGTCTTTTACGGCGGCGGAGGGAAGCGAGAGGATCACTTCCTCGGCAATCTTCATCTCTTATATAAGGCGCACAGGGCGGGCGCGGCGGCTTGCATGATGTTGGAACATGCGCAAATGTTCATGTGCGGCGAGGGCGAACACGTTTTTCACTGCGGCAAAGGGCAGACCGTCTCCGTTGTCCCGTTCGGGGGCGACGCGCATATACTGCATTGCAGGGGACTTTTTTATCCTATGGACTCCCTTGCGCTCCGCTACGGCTCCACGCGGGGGATCTCGAATCTTACGGTGTCGGACGCGTTCTCCGTCACGGTGGAGAAGGGGCATGTGCTCTTCATTTTGAACGATTGAAAGAGGGGCAAGGCTCCCTTGAGGGGGAGCTGGCGCCGCAGGCGACTGAGGGGGTGTCGTTCCCAATCACGTCATGGTGAGCTTGTCGAACCATCACCTTATTTTTTTAATGCGGTGATCCTTCGACACGCCGCAAGGACAGCGGCGGCTCAGGATGACGAATTTGGAACGCTTGGTCGGTTCACCAAGCGCAAAAGAAATCGCGCGAAAAAAACAAGGAGGTTGTATGATCATCTGTATCAAGCTACCGAGGGTGCTCGGTTGCATCGTACGGTTGTTCTACAAAGGATGAAATATATTGATCTGCATGCGGACGCTCTCACCAAAGAGGGCGTCCGTTCGGTTACAAAAGAGAGCCTGTCGGCGGGGAATTGTCTTTTACAGTGCTTTGCGGCGTTTGTGGACGGCACCAAGGGCGAGGGGTTTGCCCGCGCGATTTCTCTTTGCGATACATTTGATGAAATGTGTCTGAAAAATTCTTTCAACCCCGTCCGCGGGGGCGCGGAAATTGATTCGGAGCGTATCAACGCCCTTCTGACGGTGGAGGGCGGCGAGGCGGTCGGGGACGACCTTGAAAATCTTGCCGTTCTCTATGAGCGCGGCGTGAGAATGATGACGCTCACATGGAATCAAAGCAACAAGATCGGCGCGGCGAACGGGACGGCGGGAGGTCTCACGCCGTTCGGGCGGGACTGCGTGGAGCGCATGTGCGACATGGGCATGCTCGTTGACGTTTCCCACGGGAGCGACGGGCTCCTTTCGGACGTTGCGGTAGTTTGCAAGAGGAAGGGCGCGCCCTTCGTTGCGAGCCATTCGAACGCCCGCGCCGTCTTTTTTCATTCCAGAAATTTAACAGACAGGGGGATCCGTGCCGTGGCGGAAAGCGGCGGGGTCGTCGGGCTGTGTTTTGTGGAAAAATTTCTCGCGGCGGACGGGAGCGCGGAAAGGCAGCGGGCGGCGATCCTCGCTCACGCGCGGCATATTGTGAACGTCGGCGGAGAGGACGTTTTGGCTCTCGGGAGCGATTTCGACGGCGCGCTCGAAAATCCGTATGTCAAGAGCCCCGCCGATCTGCCGAAATTGCTCTTTGATTTAGAAAAAACGTTCGGCGCGCGCGTCGCCGAAAAGATCGCCTGCAAAAACGCCCTGCGCGTGCTGGGAAAATGAGGTAAGCGCGCAGAAGGCCCCTTCGAGGGGGAGCCGAGGGGTCAACCGCGTCATGTTGAGCGTAGCGAAACATCCCGATAAACGGAGTCCGAACTTTCATCCTCGGGATTCTTCCCCTTCGACTGCGCTCAGGGTCAGAATGACGCGCGGGGCGGCGCGCCGAGAGCAACAAAAAAATAAAAGCGGATCCCCGCAGGGATCCGCTTCTTTTGATGTTTCGGTTAAACTCTTTCGACCTTGTTGCTTTTGAGGCATCTTGTGCAGACGTAGCCGTTTTCCACTTTTCCGTCCTTCACGTAAGCGACCTTCTGCACGTTTGCCGCAAATGTTCTTCTCGTCTTGCGGTTGGAGTGGCTCACGTTGTTTCCCGACGTCTGACCCTTCCCGCAGATGCTGCATACTCTCGACATATCTCCACCTCCATAGGTAATTTCCGTATGATTTCGGTCTTTTTCCTGAAAACCGATATATATCATACCATAGAAGGCGGGGAAAAATCAATTAAAATCGGGCGGAAAGCGCAAAAAATTTTTCCGATTCTGGAAATTTTTTATGATATTGCTTGCAAAAATGAACGTAATGGGGTAGAATAGGAAGGTAAGAGAACCTCGAAGGAGCAAGTATGTCTGTCAGCACAAGCAACGCTTACGGAAAAATTTCAATCTCCGATCTTGCGATTGCCAAGGTCGCGGCGCAAGCCGCGGTGGAGAGCTACGGGATCGTCGATACCGTTTCCCATCGGTTCTCGGACACGCTTGCGGAGCTTCTCAAAAAGGATGCGGGAGGCAAGGGCGTCAAGGTCACGACACAGGGAAACCGGATCTTTATCGACGTCTATGTTCTCATCAAGTACGGCGTTTCGATCGAGGCGGTCGCAGAAGCCTTGAAGGAGTCCGTAAAGTACAAGGTGGAAAACTTTACGGGTATGATCGTCGACACCGTCAACGTCAATATCACAGGCCTTAAATTATAACGCGCCTCCGCATTCCGCGTCAGGAGAATTATTCATGCAAAAAACAATCAATTGCGCCGCATTCCGCAAAATGGTGCTGGTCGGCGCAAAGATGCTCGAAAACAACAGGGCAAAGGTGGACGCGCTCAACGTGTTCCCCGTGCCGGACGGAGATACGGGCACCAATATGTCGCTTACGTTGCAGTCCGCCGTCAAGGAGCTTTCCTCCTGTACGACGAACGCATTCCCCGATGTGTGCGATTGTATCTCGAAGGGGGCGCTGCGCGGCGCGAGGGGGAATTCCGGGGTCATTCTGTCCCAGATCTTCCGCGGGATCTGCTCCGTGCTCCGCGACGGCAAGCCCGAAGTGGATACCCGCACGTTTGCCAAGGCGCTTGAAGCGGGCACCAAGGTCGCCTATAACGCCGTTTCCATTCCCAAAGAGGGGACGATCCTCACCGTCGTCCGCATGATGAGCGAATTTGCCTCGAAGAATGCGGGAAAATACCGCGACTTCGAAGCCTTCCTTCCCGCCGTCATCGAAGAGGGGGACAGGGCGCTCGCAAAGACGCCCGAACTTCTCCCCGTTCTGAAAAAGGCGGGCGTGGTGGACTCGGGCGGCGTGGGGCTCATGACCATCATGCGCGGCTTTCAGGCGGCGCTCATGGGCGAGGAGATCGTCTCCGACGTCCCCACCGATACGGCTTCCCAGCAGAATCCCGATGACGTATTCGGCGACAATTCGGATATCATCAATATGGACCTCGGCGACATCCAGTTCGCCTATTGCACCGAATTTTTTGTCATCAATCTGAAAAAGAGCACTACCCTTGCGGATATCGACAAACTCCGTGAAAGCCTCATGGGCATCGGCGATTCCGTCATCTGCATCGGCGATCTCGAGATGATCAAGGTGCACGTTCATACGAATTGCCCGGGCGTCGCGCTCACCTATGCTCTGGAACTCGGCGAACTCGACAGACCCAAGATCGAGAACATGCTCGAACAGAACAGGGCGCTCAAAGCGAAGATCGCCGCCGAGAAGAAGGATCAGGGCATGCTCGCCATCTGCACGGGGCAGGGGATCTCCGATATCTTCAAGGATCTGTTCATCGACCGCGTGATCGAAGGCGGGCAGACGATGAATCCTTCCGCTTCCGACATTGCGACGGCAGTCCAGAAGATCAATGCGGACAACGTGTTCGTTTTCCCCAACAACAAGAACATCATTCTTGCGGCGGAGCAGGCGAAGGCGCTCGTCGAGAACCGTACCATCCACGTCATTCCCACAAAGAACGTCCCGCAGGGGTTTGCGGCGGCGCTCGCGTTCGATCCCGAAGCCTCGGCAGAGGAAAATAAGACGAATATGATCCACGCGCTCGACAATGTGCGCGCGGGCAGCGTCACCCATGCCGTGCGTACGACCAATGTCAACGGGTTCTCCATCAAGGAAGGGGATATCATCGGGCTGGACGACAAGAAGATCCTCGCAAAGAGCAACAGCATTGACGAAACGGTCTTGAAACTTCTCGATAAATTAAAGGACGATTCGCACGAGGTCATTACCCTCTACTACGGCGAGGGCGTGACCGAAGAGGATGCCGCCGCGCTTGCGGAAAAGGTCGGGGAAGCCTTCCCGTCCTGCGACGTCGACTATCACTACGGCGGTCAGCCCGTGTATTACTATCTGTTATCTTTGGAATAACCAATGCGGAGCGGGTATCATCCCGCTCCTTTTTGAAAAATTCGGGGACGGAGCGAACGTATGCAGCTCAAAGACGTAAAGGGCATCGGGGAAAAGCGCGCCAAGGACTTTGCAAAACTGAATATCTTCACCGCGGAACAGCTCGTGCGCTACTATCCGCGCACCTATCTCGATTTGACGAACCGCGTCTCCGTGCGCGAGGTCGCCCATAACGATATGGCGCTCGTCGCGTGCAAGCTCGTCTATGTCGAACCGCTCAAAACGCGGGGGAAGTTCAAGACTGTCCGCGCGCTTTTGGAGCAGGGACGGGATAATTTTACGGCGGTGTGGTTCAACATGCCCTATGTCGCCGGGCGTTTGAAGCCCGGCGAATATCTCTTTTACGGCAGGGTGCAGAACTATTACGACCGTATTTCCCTCGTCAATCCGACCTTTGAACGGCTGGATTCCAATCAAAAACTCAAGGGGCTCGTGCCCGTCTATCCCTTAAAGAGCGGGCTCGCGCAGTGGGTCGTGCGGGACGCCGTCGCCCGCGCGCTCGGAGTCGTGCACCCCGAAAGTCTGATCCCCGCACCCCTTCTGTCCAAATATAAACTGCCGCCCCTCACGGAGGCGCTCAAAGCGATCCACCTCCCCGCGACGCAGAAGGAGATGCGGGAAGCCGCCGAACGGCTCGCCGTCGAGGAGTATTTTGCGCTCATCGCCGCGTTCAGACTCATCAAAGGAGACAGGACGGAGGCGCGCGTCAACCGCTATACGGTGACGGAACGGGAGGTCGCCGCGTTTGAAAAACGGTTCCCCTTCGCCTTTACGCCCGGCCAGCAGGCGGCGGTCAGGGCGATCTACGATAACGTGACTTCTCCGCACCCCATGAACCGCCTGTTGCAGGGAGACGTCGGAAGCGGCAAGACGGCCGTGGCGCTTACGGGGATCTTTATGGCGGTGAAGAGCGGTTATCAGGCGGTCTATCTTTCCCCGACGGAAGTGCTCGCCGCGCAAAACTATGAAGTGCTCCAAAGGCTTTTCCCCGATTACAGGGTGGGGTACCTCGCGGGGGCTTCCACCGCCAAGGAGAAGCGCGAGATCAAAGAAGCGCTTGCGGCAGGGGAGATCGACATACTCTGCGGCACCCATGCCGTGTTGCAAGGGGACGTTTTATTCCCGAGGCTCGCCTTTTGCGTGTGCGATGAACAGCACCGCTTCGGCGTTGCACAGCGCAATTCTCTCACCGAAAAGGGGGAGAGCATCGACGTTCTCGTCATGTCCGCGACCCCCATCCCGCGCACCCTGTCGCTGGTCTTTTACGGCGACCTCGACGTCACCACCATTCCCGACAAGCCCGCCGAGAGGATCCCCGTCTCCACGGCGATCATTCCCCCGCGGAAGTACGACGACATGTTCGGCTGGATCCGCGGCGAGATCCGTCGGGGACGGCAGGCTTACTTCGTCTGCCCCAAGATCGAGGACGACGAGGGAGAGGCGACTTCCGCCGAAGAACTTTTTGAAAAACTCAAAAACCAACTGCCCGATATCCGCTTCGGACTTCTGCACGGAAGAATGCGTGACAGAGAAAAGGACGCTACCATGTCCGCATTCAAGCGCAAAGAAATCGACGCTTTGGTCGCGACGACCGTTATCGAGGTCGGCGTGGACGTGCCCGACGCGACGGTCATGGTCATCTATGACGCAGACCGCTTCGGACTCTCCCAGCTCCACCAGCTCCGCGGCAGAGTGGGCAGGGGCGCGGACAAGAGCTATTGCTTTTTGCTCACCGAATCGAGCAGCGAGACGGCACTCGAAAGATTAAGTATTTTGAAGAGTACGTCGGACGGCTTCGCGCTTGCGGAAAAGGATCTGGAACTGCGTGGAAGCGGCGATTTTTTGGGGACCCGCCAGAGCGGGAAATTTCTAAACGAGATCAAGAATCTGAAATATTCGTCGAACGCCGTTTTCATGGCGAAAAAACTTGTGGACGAGGCGTTCGAGCGCAATCTCGACGCGGAGAAGATCAGGCGCGCCGCCATGGAAAAGTACGAGAGTTTGAAAGACGTGGTTTTGAACTGAAAAAAGGGGCATGCGCCCGTAATTCCAGAGTTTCTGCGGAAAAAACAATGCGCGGCAGCCGAGTGCTGCCGCGCAAGTCTTTCCGAATGAGCCTCTAAACGAGTGCCGCGATCAAAGAGGCGGCGGCGATCCAGATGATCGCCCAGACCACAAGGGAAACGATCCCGATGACAAGCCCCGCAATGGCAAGCCCGTTGCAGGAGTTGTATTTCGCTTTCAAAACCATGGCGACCGCACTGAGTACGACGCCTATGATCGAAGCGATGCAGAAGTAAACGCCGAGCCAAAGGGACAATATGCTCACAACAAAACCGGCGATCCCGAGCCCGTTGATCTTTTTCGTGTGTTCTTCATCGCCTGTCTTAACGCCGCAGTAGACACAGATGACTGCTTTGTCGTCGATTTCTTTCCCGCAGTTTTTGCAGTATTTCATAAAAACCTCCTTTGTTTTTCTTGATTTTATCACAAGTTTTCTTGTAAGTCAATTTTTTTACAACTATAATTGTAAACTTTTTGTGTGAACGTTAAATTTGCGGAAAATTTGAAGACGTTGCGCACGGAACGGAAATTATCGCAAGGAAGGCTTGCACAGGCGGTCGGCGTGACGCAACAGTGCGTGAGCGAATGGGAGCGGGGGAGGATCGAGCCGACGCTCACTTATCTTTGGCGGCTTGCAGACCTCTTCGGGATATCGATCGACATTTTATGCGGACGGGTGGAATGGTGAAACCGTCCGAAAGCGTTTGACAAATCCGAAAAAATCGTATAATATATGTAAGACAGATCCATGGGCCTGTTACGGATTCGATTGCAAGCGGATCTTGTCGGACGCACGCCGGAGGCTCGGCTCCGTAAAAACGGAAAAATTATAATTGCTGACGAAAAATCCAGCAGACGCGCTTCCGCGCGCAGAGCTTCCGCTCGCCGCGTAGCGCTTGCGGCTTAACCTTTAAGCCCCGTCCTTCCCCGGAGGCCTACGGCCGGGGACAGGGCGTTATCGAGTAGGGAACGTTGCCCTTCGGCGGATCTCCCCCAAAGGGCGAGGCATTTCGGAGATGTGCATGCGAAGGAGTTTGTCTGCGGACTCCCCGCCTGCGAGAACGACCACAGACTAAGCGTGTAGTGTCCGCATCTGAACCTTGTAAGACCGGAGTTCGACTCTCCGCAGGTCCACCAGTGAAGGAGTATCCGAACACTTGAGGATCTTCGTTTTTGCCTCAATGATGGTTGCGATGCTCCCGCTTCCGGTCGCCGTTCCGGAGTGACGGCTTCCGAAGCACGAAAAAAAGCCCGCCAGACGGTCAAATTTGACCTCTGGCGGGTTTCTCTTTGTTTTTTGAGTTACTGGGCGGGCGGCTCGGGCGGCGTCTCCTCGCCGCTGTTTTGCGCCCCGTCGTCGGGCGGCTCGCTCTTCTTGAAATGTTCCTTTGCCCACGCGACGATCTTGTCGACGATCTTCTTCACGAGTTCGTTGACCGGCGTGACTTTGAAAATATTATACCATGTCTGGTCGAGGGCGAAGAGGATCCCCGCGGTGATAAAATACTCCGCCGCGTTGAACCGTCCGGCGATCAGCAGATAGATCGCCGTAGCGATCAGCGAGAAGGCGAGCGCGATGCCTATGTAGATATAGTGCCGCCACTTCTCGTCGATTTTCTTGAAAAGATTGCAATACTTCAGGATCCCGAGGATGATGATCCCCACGATGGCGATCGCGGTCGGGATGAGCCCGTACTTGACAAAATAAGCGGTCAGTTCTTCCATGTTTCTCCTCCTTTTTTAGTCGTAAATTGCGCCGATGCCTTGCTCGGCGAGGAAGTCCTTTTGTTCGTGTTTGATCTTCTGCGCGTACTCGAGGGCCTCGTGCATATCCCCGTTGCAATGAGCGTCCGGGATCCTCTGCACGGCCCGCGCGGTCGCCTCGCCCAGAGCGATGGCGGCGTTGCTGCTTTTGATGACGAGGAGTTCGTTCTTTTTCCGCGCCTCCTCACGGCGCCGATCCTCCGCGTCTCTTTCCGCTTCGCGCTTCGCGGCGATCTCGTCGCGCTTTTTGATCTTCCGCTCGAGCCACCAGAAAAGGAAGCCGATCAGCCCCGCCGTGAAGGCGGAAGGGAGTCCGATGAGAAGCAAAAGTTCCCCGATCGTCATTTCCATCATGCTGCACCTCCTTCGCTCGGTGTCCCGAGGATCTTTTCCTTGCGCTTTTGAAGTTCCTCCGCGCGTTCGATGAGATCGACGTCATCCCGCTCGTTGAGCCGTGTAGCGATCGCTTTGATGATGTCGTTCTGCTCTTCGATGATTGAGCAGAGGGCTTCGAGTAGTTCTTGGTTCATCATGCCGCCGCTTCCTCCTTCTGCCATCCGTATTCCCCGGGCGCCCAGACGTTCGCGTCCACGGTGGACGTCCAGTGCTCGCCGTTGTAGGTGACTTTTGCGCCCTTTTCGTAGGCGTCGTGCGCACCGAGGGGGCGACTCCACTCCGGCCACTCTTCGGCGGGATCTCCGATCTTCTTCCAGAGTGCCGGGGTTTTCTCGGGAGCCCAGTCCGCTTGCGAGGTGTGCGCTTGGATGCAGCGGTAGAGCGATTTCCCACTCTTCCGGATCTGGCCCACGCTGTACGCCGTCCCGGGGACCCAGTTCTCGAAGGTGTCGGTGTGTTCGGCTGCCGTCACCTCGTCGAGATCTCCGCGTTCGGCCATTGCGACGAACATGATGCTCGAGACGTCGCGCTGCTCGCGGACGATGTCGCCGATGTTGAACTTGACGAGAAGCACGACGGGCGCGTCCTGAATTTCGTCATGTCCGAAGAGGTTGTAGGGCTTCCCCTTGAAGGCGATCCCGACCGCCTCGCTTTCGTCTGCGGTCACGAACACGCCTGTCGTCGCGTCGCGTTTGATGAAGCGCGGGGTGTCGGTGATGCCGATCTCCGTGCCGTCCGTTTTTACAAGTCTAAACATTTTCTCCTCCTTTTGCGCCGATCAGCCCCGCGAACTCGCGGAGCTCGGCGATGTCTGCATTGAAAAAGTCGTCGCTCCAGCACCAGAAGTCAGCGTGCTCCCGCATCCTGAAGTGTCGGAATTTCGGCTCATTTTGCAAAACGATCCCCCAGAGCCGCTTCCGCTCGGCGAGTTGCTTCTCGGTTGCCCGGGGTTTCCGTCGGAGCGTCTGCTGGATCGCCTGCGTCAGTTTGCCGCGCTCGATGCCGTTCCCGTCGTCGTCGCGGGCGAGGTATTGATGCGCGAGTTCGCTGCCGCGGAGCATGATCGCCTTGCCGTTGAGCAGGATGGTCTCGCCGTTGCTTTCACAGACGGTCCCGAAGGGAAGGTTCAAAGGGCCGCTCAGTCCTGTGGCTCTGAGTCGCCTATGTACGATATAACGCATGGATCTGGTTCCTCCTGTTTTCTGACTTTTTTGTGGTATAGGTTGACGCCGAAGAGGTCGCGGAAGCATTTCCGGAGACGCAGGACGCGACCGTTGTCGTCGAACGATCTGAAGTAGGCAAGCGTCGAGCCCGCCGACTGTTCGATCGCTTCCATCGTCATCTCGCCGCGGGCGAGCATTTCGGCGAAGGCTCTGAACTTTCTCCGCGCCCGCTTCATGCTCTCGCGGCATCCGTTGACGGTGATGTGCCCGGTCTCGCTGATCGTGTACTTCGCCTTGCAGAACTTGAAGGGCTTTGTGAGCGGCTGGACGTGCGTCTTGGCGCGGCCCAGATGGAGCCCCATCTCGGTCGACTGCTCGATCATTGCGTCGAGGATCTGCTCGGGATCCCGATCCGGCGGGACGAGGATGTTGTAGTCGTCCATGTAGTGCCCGGCTCCCTTCATGCGGAGTTGGGCCTTGATGCGGTTGTCAATAGGTGACGGCAGCGCGACCATCTCGATCTGGCTCGGCTCGACTCCGAGAGGAACGCCGAAGTCCCCGGGGATGCGGTTGATGATCTTGTTTCCGATCTCCCGAAGAGCGTCGTCCCTGATGAGGCGGTCGTGCCTCTGCATGATGGTCGCGCGAGGTGCCGTCGGGAAGAACTTCGTGTAGTCCGCCAAAATGATGAAGCCGTCCCTGCCGTATTTCCGGAAGTGGGCGACGAGATCCTTGACGAGTTGCGCCTGCGCGAACTTCAGCCCTCTCCCGGGCAGGCTCGCGCCGTTGTTGTAGATCATGTCGGGCAGATAGAGCGGAAGGAGGACGCGCTGCGTGTAGACTTTGTGGATCTGCCTGTCCTGTATGCGCGGCGCCTCGATCCTTCGGTCTTTTCCGCGCTCATTGACGGGGAAGATGACGTACTTCCCGGGGTTCCATGTTCCGTCGAGCAGTTTGCGCCGCCTGACTGCCGTCCCGGAAAAGAGATGCATCTCGAAGGTTTGCGTCGAGTGCTTCCATCTGACTCCGTTGCAGCACTTCCGCCCGATGAAAAACATGGCGGAATAGGTGAACACGCCTTCGACGCCTCCGAGGGCGTCGCATCGCTCCTGCTTTCGCCGCTCTCTGGCGGCCTTCCTCCGCTTGTAGCGGGCGTCACGTCGTTCTTTGCTTGTCATTGAATAGTCCTCCGCGCGATTGTGGTGTAGGGTGCGTCTAAATCGCTTTGACCGATGCGCATGAAACGGGATTGAGCACGAGATCCTCCCGCCATGCAAGTAGCGTCCGCGCATGGTCCGCGGTGAACACTTTTGGGATGAACTCCCGGGAAACGTCTCTCCTTTTGCATAGGTCCACCGGCACCGAAGCGGCACCGATCTCCGACCTGTTAAAAATTGCAAAATCGGGGCGAGCGCATACGAATTGTTGGCGTTGTCGTTGTTCGGGTCCCCGTTGTTGACATTGCAGAAGTTGTTCGAGTTGTCCGCATTGACGGACCGCTCCCACCAGTTGCACGAAGAGCGGAGACAAAATTTCAGAGACGCACCCACGGCATCATTGCCGATTTTTCTTTTTTGCGGCGAGGCGGATCGCGGTGAGTTTTTTCAGGGCTCCCGTGAGCAGGGCGTTCTCCGCGTCGATCTTTTCGCCGAGCGACTGCGCCATGCTGTCGAGTTTCCGCCGCGCTTCCGATGGCGGCAGCGACTTCCCTTCGGAGTTTGAAAAGCAGCCCTGCGGGTTGTTGTTCAAAACGCGGTAGAGCCGCCCCATCTCGACGTCCAGTGCCATGAGTGCGCCGCGGGCTTCGAGAAGGTGCTCCTCACGCAGATCGAGACGGACGTTGTCGTCCTCCGTGGGGTAGATGCTGTTCGCCTTTTCGGTGTGTTCGAGTATTTGATGCGCGAGCTTCGAGATCGGCTCGCGGTATAGGCGCCCCGCTCTGGCGGAGAGCCGCATGAGGAAGTCGTCGACTTCCTCGACGATATTGTTCGCCGTGTTGATGAACTCCACGGAACTTTCGGACCTTTTGCTTGCGAGGACGGACATGACTTTCTCCTTCCCACTCAGTTCTCCCGCCCGCTTTCGCAGGCGGGATGAAAAGAGCAGAGATTAGACGCAAAGCTGCGGGGCGAGCGCATACGAATCGTTGGCGCCGTCGCCGCCCGGGCCCCCGCGGTGGACATCGCAGAAGTCGTTCGAGTAGTCCGCATTGACGGACCGCTCCCACCAGTCGCACGAAGAGCTATGATCGTTGTGCTGGCATTTGTCCGTGGGGTTGCCGTTCGCGTAGTATTCCAGCTGCGCCTGATAGTTCTCTTCCGCCGCGTTCGAGTAGGTGATGGAGCCGAAGATCTCGAACTCCGAGAGGAGGGGAAGGTAGTCCACGGAGCGCGTCACGTTCTCCGGTCTGTTTGTCCCGTCGCCGACGTTGTCGGTCCAGATGGTCATCGGCTTCATCACGGCGCGGAGATCTTCCTCGAGCGCCGCCATGAGCGTCCCGGGGACGGGAGAGGTCGCGGGATTTCCGTTCGGATCCTTGCCTTTGACGTTTGTCGAGCCGAGGATGTCGTAGCGGAGATCGCAGGCGGCCCATCCGCCCGTGTTGATCGCGCCGTTGTGGTTCATGTTGAACCACTTTTCGCCGCTTTCGTCGTAGTCGTAGAGGTGATCATCGCAGAGGGCGACATCCGTCTCATCGTCGACCGCCTTGAAGCATCCGAAGCGGATGCCCTTGCCTTCGCGGCTGGAGTTGTGATTGAACGCCGTGATGAAGAGGTAGAAGTCCTCGTTGAGGTCGAGCGTTCCCACCAGCCCCTCGACGTGCGTCTGCTTCATGGCTCCGATCTGCCAGAGCGATTTTGCGATGTCCGCCGCCGAAGCCGCGGAGATCCTCGCCCACGACTCCGCGTTGATGTCGGAGTTGTAGACGTCGGAATTGACGGAGAGTTGGCAGGTCGCCTGCGTGTAGTTCGCGCTCTCTCCGACTGTGATCGTGAGCGTTGTCTGCCCTGCCGCGAGTGCTTTCACGGTGACGGTCTTGCCGCTCACGGATCCGGATGCGATGGAGTTCGACGAGACGGTGATGGCGCCGGAGGCGTTGTTTGTCTTCACGGTTGCCGTCGCGGTATTGCCGACCGCCCCGGAGATCTTCACGCTCGAGGGCGAGACGGATGCTGTGCCGGTCGCCTTTTTGATGGTGTAGGTCACGGCGAGGGTGCCGAAGTAGGTGCCCGCGCCCGTGATGGCGAGCGTGTGCTCTCCCGCGTTGACCGCCGTGTTGTTTGAGACGAAATAGTCGGTGCCATCCTTGAGAACCTTCCCGCCCAGCGTGACCGAGGTGACGGTCTGCGTGAGCGTGGATCCGTTGTAGGTCGGAGCCGCCCCCAGCGCGACCTCCGCGTCCGTGATGGGCGTCCCGAGGGTGTCGAGCCGCTTCTTCCCTGCGGGGGAGAGCAGCCCGGGCTTCTCGTCCGTCGCTTCATCGTCCGGTAGCGTCACCTTCTTCGTCGTCGTCTCGGTGATGTGCCCGTTCTCGTCGTAGGTGACGACGGGGATCTCCATCGTGCCGCCGAAGGTGGTCTTGCCTTCCGAAGCGGTCGAACTTCCCGGCGTGACTTTGTTTTTGTGTCCGATGGTCGTGCCGTCTTTCTCGAGGCCGCTCCCGGGCGTGTCGAACTTCTTTGCGAGGGCATCGTTCACTTCCTTTGTCGAGGCGAGTCCGTCGACGAGATCCGCGACGGGGATCTTCACCGTCTCGCCGCTTTGCAACGTCAGGACGATCTCCTTCGTCGCTTCTGCGTAGGATCCGCTGACGACGACCGACTCGAGAGGAAGGTCAAAGTCCTTCGAGTCGAGTTTTTCGCCCTCCGCGTTCTGGAGTTCGATCGTGACGACGAAGGTCTTGGGATCCATCGAGATGGACAGTTTGTTTCCTGCCTTTTTGCGGATGGCGGGGTGCGCCTCCGCATCCTCGTTGTGCGTCTCGATGGCTTTCGTCGTCGCCGTTCTGATGGGCTCGTGCGCTTCGGGATCCTCGTCGTGTGTTCTGACGGTCTCCTCGAGCACCTCCCGTGTGATGAGCGCCTCGGGATCCACGTTGACCTCGAGATCCCCGGTGTTCGAGACTTCGAGCGTCGCAAAGAAGGTGAACACATAGTCGGGCATCTCTTCGTGCGTCGGTGCGCTGACGCCGGTCTCGTCCTGATAGATGGCGAGAAGCGTCTCCGCCTCCTCGTTGTACTTCGCCCAGACGCCGATCTGGTTGATCGTGTAGGGCTTTTCGATGCCTTCGCTCGTGATCTGAAGTTGGAGCCGGACGCTCCCTTCCTCGGTGTTTTCCTTCTTGACGATGCTCATGTCCTGCTTTTTGTTTGCGAGCGTCGTCTGCGCCATGAGCATGAGAGCGGGGACCGTTCCCTCGCCCGTCGCCGCTTTGGTGATCGTGAGCGTTCCGCCCGTCATCCACCTTGCGAGAAGGGCGCGGCCTGCGTTTGTGATGATTGCATCATTCCACATGGTTTTGATTGCCTCCTTAGAGATTGAGAGCCGTGCCGCCCATCTTCAGATGGATGGCGTGGGGCTTTGTCAGAGTCCACGTCGTAGTCGTTCCTTCGTGCGCGAACTCTATGCTGTCGAGCACCGCCCGGGCGGGCTTCGTGACCGCGATCAGTTCGCGGAAGCGCTCGACGATGTCTTGCGATTGCAGCGGATAGTCCGTCGTAACGCGGAAGTGGAAGGGCTTGCCGCCGTACTTGTACCACTCCTGCGCCGTGCCGCCGTTGAACACGTCCGCCATGACTTGCTCGACCGCCCACTTTGTGCCGCGGCGGCTGTGGACGAGATCCGAGTTTTTAATGATTGCCCTTTTCCTGTCGATCGGGAGTTCTGCGCTGTACCAGTCGATGTCGAGCTCGTAGGCGAGTTCGTCGAGTTGCGCGTCGTCGAGTTGGTCGATTTGATCCCAGACTCGCGCCGTGACGGCTTTCTGGCCCGCGGCGCGGATCAGTTCGTTGATGCCGCTCGCCAGCCCTTTGACCGCCGGATCTTCGCGCATGAACTCCGGGAGGAGCCGCAGGATGTCCGCGTCGTTCAGTTTCATCTCGGCGTCACCTCGTGCTTGATCGTTTTCGTCCCGCTGAAGCGGGCGATCGACGTGTCGCTGATCTCGCGGAAGGTCGGCTTTGTGATCTCGACGCGAGTCGCCGCGACTGCTCCTTCTTCGCTCGGGGCGAGGATGAGGGCGCGGAGTTTGTCGGGGTTGATGCTTCGACCGAGTTCGGCACATTGCCAGTCGTTGAACTTGTCGATCGCGCCGCCTGCGCTCTCGACCGTCTGGATGCATCCGCTTTCGTCTGCCGCCGTCGTGTAGTACGTCAGCTCGATGTCGTAGGTCTCAACCGTGGGGGCTTCCACCTTCACCATGTCCGTCAGAGGGCGAACTTCGTCCGCATTGCAGGCGTCGTAAACCTTCTGGAGGATCGTCTCGTCCGGGATCTGGCCGCCGTCGCAGATGGGGATGATCTTGACGACGCCCTCGTTTGCCGTTTCGATGGAGATCTTGATCTTCGACGCGTCCTTCAGGGCGCCCCCGGGCGTGATCGTGATGGTCAGAAGTTCGTCCTCGAAGGTTGCCGTGTAGTCCGTCTCTTTTGCCGCCTCCGCGCCGTCCGCCTTGTAGACGACCAGCGTGTCGGGCTGGAGTTGACTGCCGCCCTTATAGGCCTTCTGCGCCGTCACGTCGAGTTCCCGGGTGATGGCTTCCGTCTCCGATTTGACGACGACGTCGGCGATCGACGAGTCGGCGCTCATCGCCCAGTATTTGTACGAGTTGATCGGGCCCGCAGTTGAGAGCATGGAGGGGGCCGCTTTGATGCGCTCGCGGAAGCTGTCGTCGCTTTCGACATCATCGCCCCCGGTCGTGATGGTTGTGTTTGTTACCTCGTCGACGTAGAGAACGGGATCGACGATGGTCGTGATCGTTCCCGGCTCGAAGCCGTTGAACTCCGTGCCGCCGCCGACGCTTCTCGCCTCGACTTCGACGCTCGTCTCTCCTGCGGTGATGACCGCCGCCCCGACCGTTGCGAAATAGTGGGTGCTGTCGTTCGTGACGCGCGTCCCCTGCGGGATGATGACGTTCTCCTCGAGCGGCGCCTCGATGGAGAAGCGGAGCGTCGTGCTCGCCGGCGACTCGCCGATGCGCTGCACTCCTGCGCGTTCTCCGAGCGCGTCGAGGACGCCGCCGCGGGCGTAGCGGAGCATCTTCTGCTTCGCCGCGTCGTTCATGCTGTTGAAGAGGGAGACGACGAGAGCGACGAGCGCCTCGCCGAAGATCCTGCGCTCGTCCCCGGGGTATAGCGGTTCACCGACCGATGACTCGAGCGACGTGATGATCTCGGCGTAGATCGCGCTCGCGTCGGTCGTGATAAACTCGTTCATGCTTCTTCACCTCCTGTGATTTTTGCGATGATTGTGAAGCGGCCGTTCCGAGCGTCGTCCGGGTTCATGGAGATGTCCCCGACTTCGCTGCGGGGCTCGTATTGTGAGAGCATCCGCTTCGCATCCTCCGCGATTTCCGTTGCGGCCTGCGGTGCCGGTGCGTCGACCTGAGAAAAATCGACGCCCTTGATCCTGTCGAAGGGCACCTCGCCGCGTTGAATTTTTAGCAGATTGCTGACGCAAACTGCCGTTTGACCGTTGCCTTTGCTTCGCATTTTTGCCTCCTTCAGTCGCCGATCTGTTCGACGTCTACCCAGCCATCGACCGTTGTCGTCCCGTCCGTGTGCGTGATGTAGAAGGGGTGGTCTGCCATCGACGCCGTCTTGATTACGCGGGCGGGCCCCGCCGATGCTGCCGTCGTCGAGTACGCGGACGTCGACGTTGCGAAAAACGGGCCGCCCTTGAAGTTGACGATGGAGCCGAGGGCGTACTTGCTCATCGTGAACGACCTCTGCACCATGAGGAGGAGGGTGTTCTTCGGCTTCTTTTCCGCCTTGTAGACGGTTGTCGCCGTCACTCCTGCCGCAGATCTTGCCGCTTCGATTGCCGCCTCCGCCTCCTCGATTGCATCCGCCGACGTGTCGTCGCTTTCCTCGAAGGAGAAGGCGATCTTCGCGCTGCGCCATCTTCCCGCCGCGTCGACGTTGATGTTCGTCGCCTTGACGGACGTCAGGAGCCAGCTGTGAACGCCGAAACGCTCCGTCCCGAAGCGAAGGATCCCCGCGAGGCCTACCCACGACTTCCAGCTCTCGAACTCCGCCTTGACATTGATGCCGAGGTGGGCGTTGTAGTTCGAGGAGAAAGTCACGGTCTCCTTTTTCATGCCGCGCTTGTTGCTGAGCGGGGAGCCCTCGACCGCGTCGTTTTTCTCGGCTTCGAGTTCGTAGGCCGTACTCATCGAACTGAGATCCACGACGCGCTGGGGCGACTGCTCCCACGACTTGATCCCGGCGGTCGTTCTAAATGTTGCTGTGACCGACATCTGCGTCACCTCCTTCGTCGGCAAAGATCTCACCGTCCGCGCGGCCGAGTACGAGCCCACCGCGATCCGGGTAGACGACGAACACGACCTCCGTGCCCTTTTCGAGACGGCCCGCGCTTCCTCTGATCGAGGCGTGGATCGTCAACGGTGCGGTGATCGTGTTCTCGCTTTTTTCGTATGCGACGCGGGCGGTGGTTTTCCTGCCGTTCTTGTCCTCGGGCCCTTCGATGGTGCTGATATAGCCCTTTTTTATTTCCATCAATAGCCCTCCAGTGGCTTCCTGAAAAAGATCTTCGTCTCGCCCGTCAGGAAGTCGTGCCGGGTTCGCGTGACGAATATTTTTCCGCCCCAGCTCGGGGCCTTTTCGGTCACGAGTTCGAGGACGGATCCTGCCGCGTATTGCCTTTCGAGCGGACGCCTGAAACTGCCCGTCACGGCGTTCTTATTTGCCGCACGGAGCAGAGAACGGGCGAAGCGCAGGGCTTCCGTGTTGCTGCTGCACTCGATGGGATGAGCAGGGCGGAGAACTCTGTCCTGCGGTCCGTTCGGATCCGTGAACTGCCCGCGGTATCTGCCGTTGATGATTTCGACCGAGCCGAACGCTTCCGCGCTTCGGTCATTGAACTCAAACACGGCATCCACGCCGAGCCGGATCTGACCGCTTGCGAGTCCTTCCTCCCGGGCGTGTTCATCGTAGACGACGAGGTTCCCGTCGTAGATGACGAGAGCCGCGCCTTCGAGTTGGCAGCGTCGGTTCAGGAACTCGAGGTCGGTCATGTTCTCCTGCTGGATGTACGAGTAGATCTGATCGGTGAGTCCGTATGGCTTGAAGGTCAAGCCGTGCCGCTCGGCGATGTCCGTGCAGAGTTTGAAGAGACGGATGCCTTCCCATGTTCTGCTGTTTACGGTGTCGCAGGAGAGGGGCGCGGACGATGCGATGATCGTCAGCAGCCCGTTCTCCGGCTTGATCTCGCGCACGAACATGGCGCCGGTGTCCGCCGCCTCGTCGTTGAATTGTATTTTGTCGCCGCGTTTGGGGCTCCATTTGTCCCAGAGCCCCGCGGCATCGTTGAAGCGGATGAAGAGCCTGTCGGCTCGGTTTTCCGCGAAGGTCTCGGTGACGCACCTGTTGATCGAGACGCGCGGCGTGATTTCGACTCCTTCGTAAAAGAGTTTCACGTTCCGCGCCTCCACGGTGCCAGCGTTTCCGGGAGAGCCGTGTCGTCGAAGATGGGGAGCACGATCGGAACGCACTCCTCAAAGATCACGACGTCCGCATAGTCCGGGTTGGCTTCGATGATGAGGTGCGCCATCTTTTCGTCGTTGTAGAGTTGCAGCGCCAGCTGGTCGAACGAGTCGCCGGCGCGTGTGGTGTAGTTAATAGATCCTGACTGCGTCATACCTTCCCTCCTGTCTGCGGTCGAGCCACTCCTCGAGCCAGTCGAAGAACTCGAAGGCGTGGGCGCGGAGTTTCTCCATGAGGCCCTCGTCCTTCACTTCGCCGCCTTCGATTTGCGGCGCGTAGTTCATGCCGCTGAAGTCGTAGTAGACGATCGTCGTCTCCGTCAGACTGCCGAGCGTGAAGTCGTCCATGCTCATGAGTTTGCCCGCTTGTTCGAGTATCGGGGACGCCTGCGTCTGCTCGACGTTGAAGTTCTGGATCGCCGCCGTCGTTGCCGCGCGGGCGGACGCATCGAGGTCGATGTTGTCGAGGACGCCGAGCAGTTTCCCGGCTTCGTGCCATGTCTCGATGTTGCGGTCGCGGTATCGAGGATCGAAGGAGATGACCGCCTCCGTGCCTTCCTCGCCCGCGATGCTGATGCCGTCTGTGAAGCCGCCAGTCGCCAGTCGCGGAAGGGAGACGAGCGGGATCGCGGGGATCCCCGGGATGCCCGTCCACGTCCAGACGGAGCTGATCGCGCTCGTTATGCCGTTGATGACCTTGATGATCGCGTTGATGCCCGTCTCGACGATCGTGATGATGCCGTTGATGATGCCCTTGAAGAAGCCGACGACGCCGTTCCAGATGCCCGTAAATATGCCTGCGATGCTGTCCCATGCCGCCGACCAGTTCCCGGCGAACACGTTGCTGATGAAGTCGATGAGGCCGCCGAAAACGCTCGTTATCATCTCGACGATCGGCATGATCGCGTTCAGAGCCGCCCCGAGGGTTCCGGAGAAGAGCCCGGCGACCGCTTCGATGAGCGGCTTCAGGGGCTCGAGTGCTATGTTGATGAGCGTCGTGATGATGTCGATCAGCGGCCCGAGCGCGGTGCTGATGAGGTCGAGGATCGGCGTCACGAGTTTCATGACGAGGTCGAGGATCGGCTCAAGCAGCGCGATGACGAGATCCAGAAGGGGCGTTATCGCGTCGAGGAGTGTCACGATGACCGGGAGGACGCCCTCGATGATCTTCGTCACGATTGGCAGCAGAGACTGAAGCAATTTGACGATGACCGGGAGCACCTTGTTGATGATTTCGAGCACGATCGGGAGGATCGCGTTCAGCAGTTTGATGACGACCGGGAGGACGTTTTGAACGATCTCCTCGATGACCGGCGTCAGCGCCTCGATGAGTTGGATGATGACCGGGAGCACCGACTCGATCAGGTTCACGAGCACCGGAAGGATCTGGTTCAGTAGTTCGATGACGATCGGGAGAACGCTCTCGATGACCTTCATGAGAGGCGGCAAAAGTGCCGCGATCACCTCGGCGAGCACCGGAAGGATCGCCTCTGCGACGAACTCCAGCACGGGGGCGAGCAGTTCGATGAGCTGGATCATTACGGGGAGAACTGCGTCGATGACCTTCATGAGAGGCGGCAGTACCTTCCCGAGCAGAGAGGACGCGATCCGAAGTACCGGGGGCACGAGTTTCTGAAGCATCGGCCCGAGTTTTGCGACGAGGTTTTTGATGAGCGGCGTCAGCGTTGCGGTCATGTCCTTGATGATGGGGATCAGACTGTTCATGAGATCCCCGATGACCGGCATGAGCTCGTTGAGCGAGTCGAACATTGTCATCGCCAGCGGCTCGAGCGCGACCTGCGCCTGCTGCTTGAAGAGTTGGAGTTTTTCCTGATAGTCGTAGGTGTCCTCGGCGCATCCCGCGATCGTCTCGCTGTTCTGCTCGATCGCCGCCGTGAAGTCCTCGATGGAGAGCGTCCCGTCCCGAATTGCGGCCGCCATTGTGGATGCCGCCCTCGTTCCGAAGATCTCCGCCGCGAGGGCTGTCGCGTTGGTGGAGTCCTTTGCATTTTTGATCGCGTCGATATAGAGTTGGAGTCCTTCCGCCGCGCCTATGCCTTCGTCTGCGAGTGCGGCGACCGACTTCTTCATTGCGGAGAGCACCTCGGACGTGTTGACGCCTGACTTCTCGAGCTGTCCGATGAGAGCCGTCGCTTCCTCGAAGCTGTAGCCCATCTCTTGGAGTTGTGCGCCGTATTGCTGCGCCGAGTCCATGAGTTCGGTGAAGCCGACGCCTGTCGCTTGGCTCACCTTGAACACATAGTCCATCGCGCCGCCCATGTCCTCGGCGGAGATCTTCCATTGCTGGAAGGCCTTCGACGAACTTTCGACGACGCCGCTCAGATCGTCGCCGAGTAGATCGGCGACTTGGATGGCTTGCTTCGAGAGGTTTTGGAGTTCTTCCCCGGTGAGCCCGAGGCGCGTGTTGTAGTCCGCGACGGCGGTCGCCGCGTCCTCCATCGTTGTGGGGACGGAGGAGTAAACGGCTTTGAAGTCATCCTTCAGCGCGTCGAGGGCTTCGCCTGTCGCGCCTGTTCCGATGCGGATCGTGTCATACGCCGAGTCGAACTCGTTCCCGAGTTCCGTGAGGGCTTTGCAAGCCTTCACGACGCCCTTGACGATCGCCGCGGTTCCGGCGACTGCCGCGCCCGCGATGGCGACCGATTTCAGGTTGATCTTGTTCAGGTGCTTGAGTGCGCCCTGTACGCTCGAGCCGAGAGATGGATCGACGCTTCCGGCGATCTCGACGACCGTCTGGAGCACTTGATTTTTCGCCATGTTTACCTCCTTCGCCGTCCGCCTCCGAAGCGCTTCGGCATATTCTTTCTGCGTTGCTCGGCTTCTTTGGCGAGATCTTCCGCCGCTTCCGCGTAGTCAATCATGAACTCAAAAAGGCGACGCTTTTCGAGATCCGTGACCGACGTGTGGTAGATGCGGGCGTAGTCCCTCAAGCAGCGTCGGAGCCTTCGTCCGGTGATGCCTCCTCCGAGTTGCTTGCCGAGTTTGTAAAAAAACTGCGGCCGATCTTCATGACCTCCACGACGTCGCGCCCCGTGAGGCGTTTCAGGTCGTTGTAGTCGATTTCGGGGTTCACCGCGATGATCGCGGCAAAACCGAAGTAGAGATGCGCCGCGGCGTCGATCTCCACGACGGCGCCGGTGAGGTTATTTCCCGCCGCCTTCGTTTTCTGCGTTTCGGCTTCAACGAAGCCCTCGGCGGTGATCGCGTCGACGTCGTAGCTGAGTTCCGTCAGATTTTTCCCGTTTACGAGAAGGGGGGTTTTGAGTTTCAATTTTTCCATGATGGTTCTCCTTTATTGGCTTATAAAAGCGGCCCCCGGAGACTGCTCGCCGGGGGCCCTGTTTTTTAGAGCATCGAGCTGATCGTGCTCCAGTAGTCCTTTCCTCTGATGCGGCAGATCTGGCTCAAGCGGTCGATGCAAAGGATCTCCTCGCCGTTTGCGTAGAGTTGGTAGCGCGTGATGGCGAGCGTCACCTCGTTCTCGATGTTCGACGTGGGTTCCACCGCGACCGCGGGGATGCCTTTCGAGACGCCCGTCAGGAAGGCCTTGCAGCCCTCCGCCTTTGTCGTCCCATCGCTCTTGAGAACGTTCTGCGCCCATCTGAACTCGAAGTTGTGCTTCTCGGGGGTGAGAAGATCGCCGAGCCCTTCGTCGACTCCGATCTTGGTTACGGACGCTTCCATCGCCTCGATCAAGCCGACGAGCACGACGTCCATCGTGCCCATCGCGTTGACCTCTGTCGTGAGGAAGTTGACCGCGGGGAGATTGACCGCGACATCCTGCGCGACGCGCTTGTTGTCGCAGTAGACGGTATCCGCCAGAACGGCGTTTCTGTTGTCGAGAGTCATTACTCATTCCCTCCTTCTCCGTAGTAGGAGCTGAAGCCCGCGTCGGTGTAGCTGACGATGGCCGTCCCTGCCTTGAAGGGCGGGGTGTTGGTCTCGGTGTAGTTCCAGACGAACTGCCCGGCGCGGATGGCGTCGGTGGGGTTGTCCTCGGTCGAGAAGCTGACGGTCGGGTTGCCGATGAGGGCACCGCGAGCGACGAGCGCGTCGAGTTTTTCCTGTTCGCGGTTGAGGATCGTCTCGCTGAGGGCGACCGTCATCGGTGCGTCGATCTGGCTCCCCCAGTCGCGCTGGAAGGAGTTCATGATGTAGAACTGCATGATGACGTTGACGTCGAAGGTGTACCTCACCTCGGCGTCGCTGCCGTACTCATAGGCGGCCGTGTGATCGCCCCAGATGCGCCAGTTGCCTTCCCAGTAGACGGCGGTCGTGATGCCCGCCGCCGTGAGCTCGTTCGCCATCGCCTTGTCGAAACTCGCCTTCACGCCTTCGCCGAAGTAGAGCCCGACGACGGGGATGGTCTTGTTGCCCGCGGTCTCGAACGGGATGTTATCGTTCTGGAGATCGACGCGGAGTTTCTCGACGACTTCGAGCGTGGAGATGTGGTAGACGTTTCCGTCGCCGCCGCGGACCTGCGGCCAGCAGACTTTCGAGAAGCCCGAGGTGTAGCCGTTGTCCTTCTTCCACTTCTTCGCCGCCGCGATGTTTGTCACTTCCTCGATTGCGAGGTCGGCGAACACGAACGCGGACCAGTGTCCGTTGATGTTCTGAGCCGCCGCGACGAGCGCGTTGTAGACGGCCTTCTTGTCGCTCCAGCCGGGCGCCGCGAGGTAGTTCGGGATGACGTTGCACTCCTGATAGACGAGGGCGACCGCGGAGATCCCCGTGAGGTTTCCGTTTTCGTCCGCCGCCCCGATGACCGTGCTCTCGTCGATCTGCTCGAAGTCGACCTCGTAGAACGACGCCGTCTCTTCCGACATCTCATCGGTGCCGATGTCCGTGATGGTCAGGACGCCGGTCGTGAAGTTATAGCTGAGCGTGTAGTCCGTTCCGAGCACCTTCTCCGCGATCGCAAAGGTCGAGAGGATGATGCTGTCGGTCACGATCTGCGCCCTGCGGTTGGTGAACGTGATGCTCTGGCTCGTCTGTTCGCCCTTCCTGTGGGTTTCCGGATCGAGCACGTTGATGACGTAGATGGGCCCGACGTTGCCCTTGCTGTTCGCAAAGTGGGCCGCGATTGCTTCGCAGAGCGTGTACTTTCCCCATCTGCTTCCCGCGGGGAAGTAGCCGAGGACGCGCTGCGCTTCGTTCAGGTTCGAGATCTTCAGGGGCCTGTTCACCTTCGCGGCGACGTCGCCGCTGAGAAGGTTGACCGGCGCGGTGCCGAAGTAAACCGGCGCACTCCCCGCCTCGGAAGCGTTCTGAACGATGTCGGCGCCGACTTGTGCGTAGACGCCGTACTTGTATTCTGCCATGTTTTGCCTCCTTGAATTTTATAAATAATTTTGGTATGCCTTCCCGCTGCGCGAGATGGCTGTCTCGACCGTAAAGATCGCCCACGCCCCCCAGTAGGGGTAGAGGTCGGAGATTTGTCCCTCCGTCTGGAATTGCCCGAAGGTGATGCTTTCCTCTTTGACGAGCCGAACGTCGTCCATGTACTCGGCGTTCTCGATCTCGGAGATCGTTCTCTCGAGGAAGGCCCAGACATCCTTCCAGCCGTCTAAGTCGCGGCCATACTTCGTCGCGCCTTCTTCCCGGGCTTTCCCGGGGTTCCACGCGAGGAAGCTGAGCTGGAGTTTTAGCCTGCGGTTGTGGGATGTCATCCTGTCGGATCCTTCGATGATCTGCACGACGACGCTCGGCACCTCGCTTTTGATGCGGGGCGGGAGTTTTTCCTTCGTGGGCGCGAAAAGCGAGAAGGCGGTCGGGTTGACCTTCTTCACGTCGTAGCCCTTTTCGGGGTCCACGTTCGCGTCCAGCGGCTCCTTGAGTTGAACCTTCGGGCAGACGTTCTTGTTGATCCAGTCCGTGATGGTGTCGATGGTTTTGATGATCTCCATGCTTGCCTCCTTAGCCCTGTTCGTTCTGCGTCATGTAGACGCGGGCCATGCCGTAGTCCGTGCGCCATGCGACGATGATGCACTCCCGGCCGTCCACGTTCAGACTCTGACCGCTTTGCCTTTGAGGAGGCAGATCCTCCACTTTTGCGTAGAGGACCTGCTCCGCGCCGCTCAGTCCGATGTCCTCGGCGCGTTTTGCGTCTGCGAGGATCTCATCGTCCAGAACGGCAGAGATCTCTTTACCTTCGACGAGGTGCTTTTCCCCGAACTCTTCGAGATTGAGAAAAACCTCACGATCTTGTTCGATCAGGGTTTTGAAGTCACTCATCGACGACGACGTCATCCGAGCCGCCGAAGCCGCCTTGCAGTTCCTTCGCTTCTTTGATCGCCTCGATGACTTCCTTCTTCGATTTGAGCCCCGTGACGTCGATGCCGAGCTGCACGGCGATGTCCCGGAGATCTTTGAACTTCATGCTCTCGTCGACCTCGGGGATCGTTCCTTCGTCCTCTTCGCCTTCGTCGGTCTTGGGGGGCTCGACGGGGGCGGTGGGCTTATCTTCGGTCACGAAGGTTGCGACGCCGATCTTGACGAGGCGCTCCTCTTGAGCCGGTTCGAGTTCGAGTACGGTGCCGGGGCCGACCGCCTTGACGACGTTGCCCTCGCGCTTGCCGTAGGATCCTTTGATGATTTTGATCATGGGTGTCCCTCCTTAGTCGTTGATCGCGTTGATGACGATCCACGGGCTCTTGTTGTTCGGAACGACGAGAGGGCGGGAGGTCAGCGTGATCTCGCGCGTGTTGCTGTCCGCGTTTGCGGTGTACTTCGGAACGACTTTGCCCGTGTAGGTGTGGAACTCGCCATCGGCCTGCTCGAGTTGGGTGACGGCTCCGTAGATTGTGCGACCGCATCCGGGCGCCGTGAGGATCGCCTTCTTAGGATCGATGAAGGGCGTCGTTTTGCCTTTCTCGTCCTCGTAGGTCTCCTCGTACAATATCACGTCGATCATCTTGCCCTTGCAGTTCAGGCGGGCGATCTTCGTCGCGCCGCTGGGAAGCTGCTCGGGGCTGATGCCGCCGATCTGGACGTTCCTGTTGTCGAGAAGTTTCAGGATCTTCTCGTTGTTCAGGATGGCGTCCGCGACGTCCGTGCCGACGATGAGGTCGGTCGCCGCGAGGCCTCTCGAGGTGAGGAAGCCAGCCGCCGCCGCGATGTCTGCGATGATGTCTGCGGTCGCTTCGTCCCAGTCGGTGGAAGGGGTGAAGATCGCGTCATCGACGCCGGTGTAGAACTGCACCGCGAACTCTTCGGGCTTGTTCGGATCGTCCGTGATGTGCTTCATGACGCAGCCGTTCGTGAGGAGCGTCTCCGCCGCCATCTGCTCGCGGCGGCGTCTGATCCTGCTCTGAAGGTCATCGAAGTCGCTCATCAAAAGGATGAGCTGACGCTGCTCGGGCGTGAGGTTCGCGTAGAGCGCCTCGCCAAAGCCCTTCTTCTTGAGGTCGTCGATTGTGAGCGTCCTCTTCGGCGCGATGTTCGCGGGCGAAAAGCGTTTCATCTCGTAGCCGTCGCGGGTGATGGTCACGCCGCCGCGGCGGGGCGATACGAAGGGCGCGAGTTTCTTCGTGCCTTCGCGGTATTCCGCCAGCACGTCGTCCGTGCTGAAGAGGTCGGTCGTGTCGTTGGTGGGGAAGTAGCGATCACTCAGGAAGCTGGGAACACGCGCGAGCTGCTCCACGGCCATGAGCATGGTGTGGGTTTCAAAAGGGTTCAATGCCATTTTCTTTTCCTCCTTGTTTTAGAGAGCCGTCGAGAGAAGGATGCCGCCCTTTCTGAGCGCCTCCTCGTCGGTCACGGTGAGTTTGTATTCCGCTTCCACGACCAGCGCGGCGCGGTTGAAGTGTCCCGTGCGATATGCGGGCGCGAAGATGTCATCCTTGCCGACTTCGATGTCGTCGCAGAGGATGCAGTTCGCAGCGAGGGTTTCCGTCTGCGCTTCCTCGGGTGCCTCGTAGCCGAGTTTCTGGAGTTCGTCCGTCGAGAACTCCTTCGGGGTGGATCCGAGCACGACGCACTTGCCGTCGATGTCGGAGAGGGCGAGAACGGTCCCGCGCTTGAGCGTTTTCTTGGTGTCCGATCCGGTGCCTCTCAGCGTGGCGCTGAACACGTCGAGATCGGGCGATCCCTGATAGATGAGGTTGTCGAACTCGCAGGAGCCGACGTTTTCGTTGAGTTGCTTCATTTCTGCTGTCCTCCTTTCGTCTTGTTGTAGGCGTCGACGGCTTCGGCAAACGCCTTCTTGTCGTTGTCCGTGTCGTCCTGCGCTCCGGCGTTCGGGTTGCCGGCGACGTCGCTTGCCCCGGAAGCCGCAGCGTCGGCCGCGAGGCTCGTCATGAAGTTCTTGCCCTGCGCCGCTTGCTTCTTCATTGCCTCAAGCGCGAGGGCTTCGGCGGAGCAGGCGTGTTCGCCGTACCTCGCCTCGGCGAGCATCTTCTCGTCGCCGATGCCGGGTGCGATCTCGTCGATCGCTTTGAGCCGGGCGCGTTCTGCTGCGACCGCCTCGGTGCGGGCCGCATCCGCGGCCTTCGCCTCGATGGAGGCGACGAGCTCGGGATATTGAGCTCTGAGTTCCTTTTCGTCCATTTCTATGGATCCTCCTTTTCCCGCCTGTCCGGTCGGGGTTTGATTATTTGCGCCCGGCGCGTCGCCGCCGTTGGTGCCGTTGGTTGTTCCGGCGCGTGTGGGGATCGTGCCGGGGATGTGGTGGAAGCTGTGGACGTCGTGGGTGACTCCCGCGACGAAGAGAAGCCTCCGATCTGCGGAGAGACTCATCTCGGGACCGTTCCCGCCGATGAGTTCGTCCGCGAAGTGGTTGTCGATCGCCTTCTGGCCCGTCATCCACTCCTCCTTCGCCATCATGTTGCGGAGTTTGTCGGTGTCAAGCCCGGTCTTGGCGTGGTAGATCTCCGCGATCGCCGCCTCCATAGAGTCGACGGCTTTTGCGAGTTTCTTGATGTCGCCCATCGTCATGGGGTCCCAGTTCGTCACGCTGACGCCGTGGATCATGATGATGGATCCGGGGTAGACTTGCACCGTGTCGCCGGCGCAGGCGATGACCGACGCGGCGGATGCCGCGATCCCTTCCACGACGACCGTCTTTTTTGCGGTCAGCCCTCTGAGGGCGTTGTGGATGGCGATGCCGGTGTAGACGTCGCCGCCGACGCTGTTTAGTTTGATGGTTATGCTGCTTTTGTTTTTCACGCGCTCGAGATCTTCGAGGAAGCCCTCGGGGGTGATGAAGTTGCCCTCGAGAGCCTGTCCCGTCCACCAGTCAACGGGGCGACGGTCGCAGACATCCCCGTAGAGGGTGATCTCCGCGCTGTCCATGTCCTCGCTGGTGACGACGTTCCAATACTTCGTCGGGGGCTGAGCGGTTCCGGCAGGCGCCGGGCCGTTCGTGAAGTGATGGATTTTCATGAATTGCCTCCTTTTATTTTGCCGAGGATCAGCGGCACGAGTGCCGCCGCCAGAGCTTCGAGTTGTGAGTTTTCGGTCTGTTCGACCGGGGCGGCTTCTTCGGCCGCCTGTGCCTCGCGGAGCCGCTTGTTCTCGCTGACGAGCCGCTCGACGTTTGCGTCGTATGATCCGCCCGAGAGCCTGATCGTCGACTCCTCGCGGGTGCTGAAGCCTTCCTCGCAGGCCATTTTCTCCGCGGTGACTTCCTTGACGGGATCGAGTTGTCCCTGTGAAGGGCCTACCCACTCACTTCCGAGCCATGCCTCTCTGATCGTGAGATCGGAGAAGAAGCCCGGGGCGTAGATCCTGCCGCGGGCGATCGCCTCGGAGAGCCAGACTTCGTAAATGGGGCGGCAAAAATCGGCGACGAACCATGCCCGCTTCATCTTAAACGCTTTCCACGCTTCGAGAAGAGCAGCGCGGGACGCGCTGTAGGAAGCGTTGAACGCTTTGAGAAGGAGATCCGCGGGGATCTCGAGGGCTGCGCCGACTTGCTTGCAGATTGACGTCATGAAGGCGTCGAAGCCGCCCGCCGGGCGCTTCGGATCTGCAAACACGACGTCCTCGCCGGGCTTCATGACGTTGACCTGCCCGGGGCCCATCTCGTAGTCGTTCGGATCGCTCGAGACTTCCGACTGATCCTCCGGCGCTGTTTCGTTGAACGGCATCTCGTCGGCGGGTGCTTCCGTCTTGATGAACGCGGTGAAGAAGCTTTCGACGACCGCCGCCGTGAGTTCGCTGTCGGTGTACCGTCTGCCCTGAAGGAGCGGCTCGATGACCTGTGCGAGGTAGGTGACGCCCCTGTACTGCTCGGGGCGCTCCGCTTCCATGATGTGCAGGATGTTCGGGAGCCCGGTCTTTTCGCCGATGGCTTCGACGCGGGCCCACTCCGTTTTCCCGGCGCGGATCGGCTCGAAGGGGTAGGTGTTTCGGATGTAGTAGGCGACGACCTTCCCGTCCGCATCGACTTCGATGCCGTCATAGATCTTGTTGCCGTTCTCGGCAACGCCCTCCGTCATGTTGGAGAAGATCGCGTTCGCGGTCGCGTTTGAAAATCTTGTCGGGGTGCTCACGCGGTCCGCTTCGATGATGTGGAAGCGCAGGCCGTAGGGGTTGAGCGGAGTCGGCTCGAGATGCTTCAGGATGACGAAGGCATCGCCGGAGAGGATCGAAGCCGTGAAGGCGAGTTGTTGCGCGTCGTTGAAGTCGCAGAGCCCGAGGGCATCGCAATTTTCTTTCCTTCCTGCCCAGAGTTTGAACTCCGCCTCGGCTTTCTTCTGCCATGCTTCCGCCGCCTCTGCACTTATGCGGAGCGTCTCGCGGTCGATGCGGCTCTTCATCTGAAGCCCGCAGCCGATGACGTTCGTGCGGTTTGTTTTGATCGCCGACGTGGCGATTGGAGACGCCATGTAGAGAACACGGGCGCGTTGCCTCAGCGTCAGGTTGTTCGCGTCGATGTCCTCCCGGGGTGATCGGCTTGTCGCGGTGAAGCCTTTGAGGGCTCGCTTGATATAACTCGCACCGGCTTCGCCGTAGCCCGTATTCTGGCCGCGTGGTGCTTTTCCGATTGGTTTGTCTGCCATCTTGCGCCTCCTTTACCAGTCCCGGGGAACGACGCCGACCGCCTTCCTGCGGCTTCCGCCTGCCGCTTCCGCTTCCAGCCCTGCGAGTTCTTCCTCGAGTTCCTTGATGGCGGAGCGGATCTGCGCGAGGTCGGTGTTGTAGCGCGTCAGACTTCTGGATCCGATCGTGTAGCTTTGAACGCCCCCGGCGAGCATCTCTGCTTCCCGTTTGCGGTATGCGCTGAGGCGTTCCTTGACTTCCTCGATCTTCTGGTAGATCACCGTTTTACTTCTTGCCATTGTGGCCTCCTTTACCAGTCACTCCCGTCGAAGATCGAGCGATGGGATGATGACCTCGTTGTTTTTGGTGCCGCCGCTTTTTTCGGCGGTTCGGGTGCGCCCTTTAGACGCCGCTCGATGGCGTCAAAGTCCGGGCGGAATACGCGGCAAGCCGCGTTCGCGTAGTTGCGGCAGTCGAGGGGCTCGTTCCTGAGGTGTCCCGGGATCTTCTCCCAGCTCCAGACGCCGCGGCGGCTTATGACGAGTTTCTCGGAGAGAAGCCCGGCGAAGTATGCTGCGTCGTAGCCGCGCCCGTCCTCGCTGGGGAAATGGCTGTATTTCGGGCCCGGTTCCTGCACTCGGAGGTTCTGCATGATCTTCGACTTCCCGGCATCGACGCCGATCGTGTAGAGATAGCACTTGCTTTTGCTTCCCCTGATTGCGACCTTTGTCGGGAGTGCCGTGTATGGGATGTCCGCGCCGCCTTTGCCTTTGATGGCGAACACTCGCCTCGGCTGCCTTCGGCGGCAGGCCTCGTACACTTCCTGCGTGTAGTGGCCGCCCGAGTCGACGAAGGTCATCGAGATCTTGAGCCCCTTGCCGTTTGCGAAGCGGTAGACGTGATCCAGAACGTCGTCAAGCCGTCCCCAGACTTCCTCCGAGTCTGGGCGCCCTTGTATGACGCCCTTCTGGATGCCCCAGTCCTCGCCGAAGCGGCCGTAGCCGACGACCTCGTACTCGAGGCGGTCGTCCTGCGTGTCGACGCCGCAGAAGAGGGCGAGTACTTTGTCCGGGAGTTCTGCGCCGTATGCTTCGCGGCGTTGCATGATCTCGTCCTCGTCCTCGATCTCGCCGCGATCTTCCCAGAGTTCGCCGAGCAGGGTGTTGTAGACGACCTTGAGCATCTCGGGATCGTGCCCGGCTTCGAGGAAGCGCTCGACGATTGTCGTCCACGGCATCCACGGGCTGGCGAAGGCGTTGAGCCAGAACGAGCGGACGCCCTTCTTGTGGGCGTCCGGGTTCGCCGCGATCCACCGCGCGGGCTGCTTGCGCATCTCTGCCTCGGAAGTCAGGCAGGCGCACGAAGGGCATCGCCAGTTCACGGAGAGGACCGTGAAACTTTTTCTGCGGTTGATCGTCTGCTCCGCGTGTTCAAAGAGGATGTCGTTGAAGCGGATGTCGTGCCACTCGCCGCAGTTCGGGCACTGGTGGCTCCATCGCTCCTGTGTCCCTCGATAGAACGCCGCCTCGATATTGCTTGCGCCCTTGACGGTCGGCGTGGAGACTTCGACCGCCTTCTTGTTGTAGAAGGTGGCCTGCCTTGCTTTTGCGAGTTCCCACGGATCGCCCTCGGTGCCGGCGGTCGCGGCCCAGCGGTCGCGCTCGTCGCCGAAGATGTAACGAGCCGGAATTGACGCGAGTGCGCTCGCGCTGTTGCTGCCTGTCATGGTGAGCATCCCGCCCGGAAACGCCTTCTGGAGAAGCGTGTTGCCGGAGTCCTTCGCCTTGACGTCTGCGACCTTCTCCCGGAGGGGCTTCGAGTCGCGGATCATCGGGGCGATCCTGAGACGCGAGAACTTTCTCGCGTCCTCGAGCGTCGGCTGGATGAGCATGGCACTCGCGGGATCTTGGTCGATGACGTAGCCGATGCAGTTCAGAAGGAACTCGCTCTTCCCGACCTGCGACGCGGCGACCATGACGATGTTGCTGATTTTAGGATCGCAGAACGCCCGCATCGGTTCCTCGAGGTAGGGGGTTCGGGATGTTCTCCACGGGCCCGCCTCGGCGGAGTTCTCCGGCGAGAGTCTGCGGTATCGGTCCGCCCACTCGGCGACGTTCAGATCGTCCGGTGGGGCGAAGTTTTTGATCGCGGAGGAGATCGCAGCGTTGAGCTGCTGCGCTTTGTTACGAGCCGTCCCCGTCATCGCTTTCAGTCAGGAGATCGCTCCATCCCTTCCTGTCGCGCACGAGTTTTTTGTATGCTTCCGGATCGTATTTGAACTTCGAGAGCTCGAGCAGGATGGTGTTGACCTCCTGCTTGACTCGCTGCGAGATTTCTGCCGGCTTGTCGATCGGTGCTAAGTCGATGGCGAGCCGACCGGGAAGAGAGAGCAGCATCCCGCGGATCGTGAACACGAGTTGCGTCGTCATTGCTTCGACGTCCTCGCTGCTGTGCATCTGCCCCTCGAGCTCTTGCAGTTCGAGTTTGGCGATCCGCGCCTTCGTGCTTTTGAGATCGGCCTCCGCCTCGATCTTCTTGCTCTCGTTTTGCGTGTCCTCCTTCGTCGCGCCTTTCCTTTCGACGCGCTGCTGGAGGTATGCGATATACGCGCGGACGCTGTTCAGTAGATTGTAGCGCCGCTTTTTGTCGACGAGTTCAGTCGTGAGGATCCCGTCCTGCGTCAGTTGCTGGATGCGTCGGACGGAGATGTTGAAAAGCGTTGCGAGCACCTTCGCTTCCACGACGCCCCCGGGCTTATTTTGTGCCGCGTCTGGCATGGCGGTCCCTCCTTTTTTTGCGTAACGAAACGCCGATTTTTTTCTCTGGTGACTGCGCGACTTTTGGGCTCGCCAGCACCGCATAAGAAAAAAATCGCCAGAAGGACCCGTGGAAAACTTTTTGCGCCGTCGCTGCGTGGCGCCTCCCTTTGCGCGGGTTGAGCTTTTTTTCTCGCGGGCCCTTCCTTTGATTTTCTGGGGGCGGCGGCTTGGGGGTGCCGCCGCTGGGTTCAGCTCCGCTTGTCCTCGAGGCGGTCAATGTGGTGTTGGAGCCGCTTCGTGAGCACGTCGTCGATCCGCTTTTGGATGTCGGCGGAGACGACTTCGTTGTCGATCATCTGCGGGATGCTCAGCGTCTTGACCGCCTCGATCGGAAGGCGTTGGGCCGTTGTCCTCTTGAAGGGGATCTCGGGTCCTGCCGCTCCAGACGGGGCGAGGAAGGTGTGAGATCCGAGTTCTTTCTTCCCGCCCTTTTTGATGGCGACCTTGATCTTGTACTTTGCGTTCCCTGCCGGACGAAGGCGCGGAGTCATGGAGAAGTGCGTGGGGATGAGGCGGCGGCCAGAGTAGACGAGTTGGATCGTGCTCGCGGTCATGCCCGCGACCTTGATGGAGCCCACGGTTTTGGCGCCGTTCTTTGCGGCCTTGCCTGCTGCCGTGACCTCGCTCGACTTGATCGCATAAACCGCCGTGACTGCCTTCGTCACCTGTGCGGGCGCGCGGGTTTTGGTGTCATTGATTGCCCGCTGGACGGCTTTCTGCACGTCCTTCTTTGTGCCTTGCAGTTGGTTTGCGAGGCGTTGGAAGTTTATCGCCGTGAGGGGTGACGTTGCCATGTCCTTCTCCTTTTGCGTGGAAAAAGCGGCGCCTATACGGCCGCCGCCCGTGCGCCCTTTGCTATTCACCCGGGCGTTTCCATCGCACGAAAAAAGCGCCCGCGATCTTCGGACGCTTGATTTCAGGATACAATATAGCACCATGTCCCGCCGCCGTTCAATGCTTTTTACTGCTTTTTTATGACATTTCGCAGGAAGTCCGTCAGACTTCCAGCGGACGGCGCACGGAATATCACGGAATAGCCGCGTCCGAGAGCGTCAAAAGAGCGCGGCCGTGGGCTTTGAACATCTTGTTTTGGTATTTGTCGACGCGCTCGTCGTAGTCCGGGCGGCGGCCGTATAGGCGGCGGCTGATCTCCGCCCAGTCGGCCCCGTATTGGTAGCGGAGTTTCATGATGAGCTCCTGCGTCGGATCCAGAACGTCGAGGAGCGGCTCGAGCGCGTCCCAGTCGCGGTCGATTTCGTCGCGGAGGTTTTCGATCTTTTTCTCGAGTTCCATCTTCTTGTAGACGATGCTTTCCGTCTCGTTGAGTTCGCGGGCTCCGCCGCCTCGAGGCATCCCCGAAAAGTTCGTCGTTTTCGGGTTGTCGTATTTATCGACTATGTATTCGAGTTCGGTCTCGAGCGCGTCGAGGCGGACGAGGAGCGTCCTGTGCGCGTTCAATCTTTCTTTGATCGACTGGGTTTTTTTCATGGCTTCATGTCTCCTGTTTTTGGTGTGGATGCGGCCGCAGTTGCCGCGAGGTTATTCTGTGGGGGTGAGTATTTTCGAGAGAGCCGCCGCCCCGAGTTCCTTGCCCTCCCTGATACACCGGATGTCCGTCTTTCCCGTGACTTTGATGTAGCGGCGGACGATGACGTCGACGTACTCCGGCGCGAGTTCCATCATGTAGCAGATCCGCCTCGCCAGTTCGCAGGCGATGAGCGTCGAGCCGCTCCCTCCGAAGAGGTCGAGAACGACGTCGCCGATGTTGCTCGAGTTTTCGAGGGCTTCCGTGATGAGCGCGATCGGCTTCATGGTGGGGTGTTCTTTTGATTTTGTGGGGCGGTCATACTCCCAGACGCTCGTCGTGTGGTATTTGCCGCGCCCGTAGAATTTGTGGCGGACGTTCCAGCCGTAGGCGATGGGCTCGTGCTGGTAGTTGTAGTCGGCGCGGTTCAGGACGATCGACTGCTTTTTCCAGACGAGCGTGTGCTTCACTTTCCAGCCCGCCGCTGACATTGCGAGCATCATCTCGACGTGCATCGGGCCCTGAGGCATACAACAATAGAACGCGCAGTTCTCCTTTGCCGCCGCCCTCATGTTTTCAAACGCGGGCCGCCAGAGCCGAGCCGCCGCCTCGTCGTTCGAGGCGAAGGAGTCGTTGAGGATCTTCGCACGGTCTCCTTCGACTCCTGTGTAGTCGACGTTGTACGGGGGATCGGTGAATACGAGATCCGCTAATACCCCCCCGTCAGCAGTTGGACGGTCGCCGCGTCCGTGCAGTCGCCGCACATGACGTGATGATCGCCGAGGATCCAGATGTCCCCGGGACGGCTTACGACTTCCTGCGCCGCTTCCGGTGCATCGTCCGGATCCGCCTCGAGTTCCGCGTTCATGGCGGCGGAGAGGGCGGCGGCGATGTCGGTGTACTCTTCCACGCTGTAGCCCGTCCGCTCGATGGGGAGATCTTCGGCTCCGATTTCCTCGAAGAGCGCGGCGAGTTGCTTCTCATCCGCTTCCGAGAGTTCTGCGATCTTATTGTCTGCCATGAGGTCGGCGATCTCCGCCGCCTCCGAGTCGTAGTTTTGGAAGTCCACGGGCACCTCCGCCAGATCCTCATGAAGGGCGGCGAGAAGTCGGCCGTGTCCTTTGACGATGAAGCCGGAGCGGTTGGAGACGGTGATGGGGTTCCGCCAGCCGTTCCCGCGGATGACCGCCCCGAGGCGGGCGATCTGCTCGTCCGGGTGGCGGTTCGGGTTCTTCGGGTTCGGCTTGAGGTCGCCGATGGGGATGATCGCGTCGTGGGCGCAGTAGACGGGGATCCCGTCCGCGTATGCTCTGGCCGCAGTTGCTTCGGTTTTCTTTTTCATACGTTCCCTCCCTGAAGGCGGCGGTGAAGCCGCTCGATCTTTTCCGCCTTTATCTGGGCGGCGGCTTTGAGCCCGTTCTTTTCAACGTCCTCGGAGAAGATCAGCCCGATCTGCTCGAGCATGATGCTCACGTCCGCCGCCTCTTCCATGACGTGCTGGACCGTTTCCGGCGTTCTGGATCTGACCGCCTTTGCGATCGCTTGCTGGAGTTCCGCGAGTTCTTCCACCGCGACGACGAGTTGCATGGTTTCGCCCCACTTGCCGATCGCCGCCTCGTAGATCTTTTTCTCTTCTTCGTTCATGGTTGCCTCCTTGCCGTCACGCTTCCACGGAAGTGAAGATCCCGGCGTATTCTTCTGGAGTCGCTTCCTCGCCGCGTCTGATGAGTTTCACGCCGTCCCTGTCGCCCGTGAGTTCTATGTAGCGGCGGACGATGACGTCGACGTACTTCGGCTTGAGTTCCATCGTGTAGCTCTCCTGCCCGAGTTTTTCCGCCGCCGCCATCGTGGGACCGCTTCCGCCGAAGGGATCATAAACGCCGCGGGCGAAGTCGGTATTGTCGAGAAGTTGCTCGAAAAGTTCGAGGGGCTTCTGCGTTTCGTGGAGTTCGTTGTTCGTCCTGCTGCACTCGATGACGTTCCCGTAGCCCTTGTGCCCGTCGAAGTGCGTTTTTTGCCGCGCTCCGAAGCAGATCAGCTCGTGCTGCGATCTCCATCCGCTCCCCATGCCCGGTGTTTTCTTGTTCCAGACGATCATCGACTTGACGCCGAAGCCCGCGCTCTCCGTGAGGTCGAAGAGATATACCCACATCCGCCAGTCCGTGAAGATATACGAGTAGAGGCAGGGGATGTCCGCGAGTGCCTTGCTGATGAGGTTCTGGTAGCCGCGGGTGCTCAGGATGTCGTTCTCGATCATCGGAAGTTTCCCATCCGCCCGCATCGTGCCGATGCTTCCGCGGGCTTTGTCGCTTTCCTTCGAGCCGCCCGAGCAGTACGGCGGATCTGTCATGAGGATCTGCGGCATCGCACCGTCGAGGAGTGCCGCCTTGTCGTCCGCATTTGTGCAGTCGCCGCACATGACGCGGTGTTTGCCCCCGAGGATCCAGATGTCCCCACGCCGCGTTACGGGTGTTGCAGGGGGTTCAGGAGCCGCGTCGTCGCTTCCATCGTCGTCTGTATCGAAGGCGGAAGAGAGGGCGGCGGCGAGTTTTTCGCTCTCTTCCTGCGTGTAGCCGGAGAGCCCGAAGTCCAGATCGGACGCGGCGATGGTTTTGAAGGCATCGACGAGAAGTTGCTCGTCCCGCTCCGCGAGTTCCGCGATGCGGTTGTCTGCCGTCAGATCCGCGAGTTCCGCCGCCTCCGAGTCGTAGTCTTGGAAGTCGACTGGCACCTCTGCCAGTTCTTCCAGTTCCGCCGCCAGAAGTCGACCGTGCCCCTTGACGATGAAGCCCGACCGCTTCGAGACGGTGATTGGGTTCCGCCAGCCGTTCCCCCGGATGATGGCACCGAGCCGCTCGATCTGCTGCGTCGGGTGCTTGTTCGGGTTCTTCGGGTTCGGCTTGAGTTCACCGATGGGGACGATGGCATCGTGGGCGCAGTAGACGGGGATCCCGTCCGCGTAGCCCTTCGGGCCGTTCTTCTTTTTTTCAGCCATTGATCCAGTCCCCCTTGAAGTAGTGGCAGCCCCCGGCGATCTCCCTGTACTTGCGGTGAAGGAGATCGAGGTGTTTGATGATGCCGCTCGGCGTGAGGTCATAACTTGCGGCGACCATCTCCGCGAGTTCCTTGTCGAACTTCCTGCGCCGCGTCCGGACGTTCACGCTCACCGGCTCGGCGACTCCGATCGCGTAGGCGAGTTGGACGTCAACGGCTCCGAGAGAACTGTCCGCCCGGAGAAGGTCGCAAGCGATCCTCCGCGCCATGTACGCGCCCGAGCGGTCCACCTTCGAGGGATCCTTCCCGGAGAACGCTCCGCCTCCCACGGGCGCATAGCCGCCGTACTGGTCGCAGACGATTTTCCGCCCCGTCAGTCCGCAGTCGGCAGCGGGCCCGCCGAGCGTCCACGGTCCCGCGGGGTTGACGATGATCTGGATCTCGGTTCTTTCGGCTATTCCGCAGGCACCGATGATCATGTCCCTGATGTAGCCCCGCACGAACTCGACCGCCTTCTTGGGATCCCCGTCGCAGAGGTCGGCGCGGTGGCAGGCGCTGACGAGTATCTTGCGGACGGATCTCATGTCTGCCGGCGCGTCGAGGTCGACGGTCACTTGGCACTTTGCGTCGCCGAGGAGGGGGCACTTCGGAAGGTCCTCCTTGAAGCCCTCGAGGATCATGATGATGTGGTTCGCCAGCCAGAAGCCGAAGGGGAGCATCCTCCCGGTGTCCGAGCAGGCGAAGCCGCTCATCATGCCCTGATCTCCCGCTCCCTGCTGTTTGCCGCCGCCCACGCCGCGGGCGATCTCCGGCGACTGCGTTGTGACGATCTGCTTGACGTGCTTCGCCTCGTAGCCGAGATCCTTGTAGACGCCCCGAGCGATGGCTTCGTAGTCGACGGATGCGGCTGTCGTGATTTCTCCCGCGAGGACGATCTCGTCCGCCTTGACGAGCGTCTCGATGGCGACGTGGCTGTTCGGATCCTCCGCGAGGCAGGCGTCGAGGATGGCGTCGCTCACCTGATCCGCGACCTTGTCGGGGTGGTATTTGCTGACTTGCTCTGTGCTGAAAAGTCTCATGGTTTACTCCTCCTTCTTGCCGACTCCGCTCTTTGCGAGCGCGTCCTTTACGAGCGTTTCAAAGGTGCCGTCCGCGACGAGTTGCTTGATCGCCATGTCGACGGCGGCGTCGAGGATCTTCTCGGCGATTTTCGGTGCTGCCTGTGCCGCGATTTCGCGGGCGAGTTTTTCGTTTTGCTTTGTTTTCATGGTTGTCTCCTTTTGATTTCGACCTTCTGGCCGTTTATTTGTCGTATTTGCGCGGGCACCAGCGCGGGGCGTTCTTCACCGCGATCTCCTTGCTGTGCCGCTGTGTCCGGCAGATGAGCCGAGCGCCTGCATTGACCGCGGCGGCGGCTCTCTGATCCTCGCAGTAGTAGCGGTTGACGCCGCTCGAGTATTCGACGAAGCGGCAGCTCGTACACTCTGAACACTTCATGCTTTGCCCTCCTTGAGGCTTTCGCCATCCCAGTCCGCGCTGATCTCTTCCGTGTCGACGTACTCGTCGTTCCTGCTCGTCCGGAGCAGATAGCGGACGCGGCCGACCGGGTATTTGATCGCCGCGAGCATCTTCTCGAGACTTGCGATGGCATCCGCCCGCGCTTCCTCGAGGTCGTCGCCGGAGATCTCGCACTCGATGGATCCGAGTCCCTTCATATCTTCCGGGAGATCTTCGCGCTCGAGTTCAATTGCGGCTGTGTAGGTCGGATGCTCTTCGTCCGGATCCTCTTCCGGAAGCGGCTCCGCCTCGCCGTTCACGACTCCGAGGAGAACCTTGTCGACGATCTCGTCGAACTTCGCGCGGTTGAAAAGCGCGACCGAGGTGTCCGGGATCGAAGTCGTCCACATCTCGTCGATGAATTTGTCGACCGCCTTCTTCAGGATCCCCGGGGCGAGTTGTGACGCCTCGCGGAAGGCGTGAAGGTATGCGTGGCCGACCTTCTCGGAGAGTTTCATCATCTTCTTGAGCAGTTTCGCGTCCATCTTGAAGCGGAGCGTCGAGAGGACGCGCGTCGTCTGCCCGAGCGAGATGGTGATGTTCCTGATCTCACCGTTCTCGTCGACGCGGTAGTTCTCCTGCTCGTCGAAGAGGCTCATCTGCGCCTTCGGCGTGAACTTCACGCTCATGGGGTAGGTCTCCGTCAGGATCTCGACGTCGAAGTTCGTCTCGTCCGCGCAAAATGTTTCCAGATCCGCGACGGCTTGCTTGTAGTCAGATTGTGCGCTCATTTTCTGCATCCTCCTTTTGGTGCTTTCTTGAATTTGCCCGCGACGGGGCACGTCGCCCAGTGCGGGATGTAGCCGACGCCCGTCGCCTTTTGAAGATCTCCCTCGATCTCCGCCTTTGCGATGGTTTCGCCGTTCGGTGTGACGATGGTCGTGTGGCCCTTCTTGGTGTTCCAGTACGTCACCTGTTTCGGATCGCACGGCATCGCTCTCTTCCCGATCGTGCCGATCCAGATGATGGTCGCGCCACATCCGGCGCAAGTGTTTTTGTTTGCCATGATTTTCTCCTTTACTCGAATTTGATCTCTTCCTCGGCGGTCGGTATAGCCGCCGCCGGTTTGTGATAGAACTCCGCGAAGTCGATCCGGGCGCCGCATTTGAAGCAGTAGTGGATGTCCTCGCAGATGCCGCCGCCCCGTGCCGGATCGCTTTCATAGCAGGCGGCTTGGTATTCGCCGCATTTTGCGCAGTAGAAGGTGATCAGGCGGCCGTAGCCGTGCGTCATCGGGTTCTCCTTCGTCGTCATTACTTTGAGCCCGTGTGTGCCCGTCTGGCGCGTGATGTTGTGATTATAGCCCGGAAGATCTCCGGGGCGGCGGCGCTTGGTTTCGCTCATGCCTGTCGTTCTCCTTTCGGGCTCTTCAGGGCTTGCCCGCAGTTCGGGCAGAACTTCGGCATCCCGGCGATGGTGACGAGGGGCTTGTCGCAGTTCGGACAGCGTTGTTCGCTTGCCGCCTCGGGCGGGAAGCCGCCGACTCCCGTGACGATCACTTCCTTCGGGATGAGCCGCTCCGCGTCCGGGCTTTGCACTTCCACCGTCCGCACGGCACCGCTGCCGAAGAGTTCGGAGAGTTTCGTGACGATCGCCTCCGCTCTGATCGGGCCGATGTCGTCGACCTGTTTCAGCGTTTCGCGGAAGGCGGTCATGAGGGCCTCGGGAGCCGCCGCCGCTTTCTTTCCTTCCTCGATGCCGCGGGCGTAGATCTCCGCCGCCCACTCGGTGATCTCCGAGCGCGTCATCTGCTTGATGTGCTTGAAGGTTTCCCTGTCGATTGTGAGTTTCATGTTTTTCTCCTTTTCGGTTTTATTCTGGCGCTTCATTTCCCCAGACGTCCCAGCCCGGCGCGGCGGATCTTGCGAAGAGTTCGATCCTCGGAAGGTCGCCCATGAGTTGAACGATCCGCTCCCGGGCTTCCTCCGGCTTCTGGCTGTGCCTTTGCACCGGTGACATGATGACGCTGTGGACGGCTGCGCTGAGCCGCTTCGGTTTTCCTTTGATGGCGAGAAGGCAGATCTCGGAGTTGCTTCTCGTCCAGTTCCCGAGCCCCCAGAAGAGCCCGGAGCCGCGCTTGTTCTGCTTGATCCAGTTGAAGGCGATCGTTTTGTACTCGAAGCCCCACGCCTCGATGAGTTGGAGGGCTTCGCGTAGCATGGGGAAGGTCGCCCACATGAACAGAGCGCAGTCGTCGGCTGCTAACGCCCCCCCCGCGGCCCACGGGGAGCATCTTCAGATCTTCGATGCTCATGACGTCATAGTGCTTATTTGCCGCCGCCCGCGTCCCGCGGTTTTGATAGCCCCACGGGGGATCCGCGTAGATGATCGCGTACTTTTTGGAAGGGAAGGGGATCATGTGTCGCCTCCCGCTTTTTGCCTGCGGGCCGCTTCCCGCTCGTCGAGGATCCTCGACTGTTCTTCGGGCGGAAGTAGCTCGAACTTGAACGCCTCGATCTCGTTCATGAGCCGGCGCATGAAGTCGAACAGTATCGACGCCGCCGCCTGCTCCGGAAAAACGAGAGCCGCGATTTTTTCGTCCTTGTTCTCGATTGCCTCGACGATCTCCTTGTATTGCTTCTTGCTGATGAAGCCGTAGCCGTAGGCCTCGTGCGCTTCGTCGACTGTCCTGTATTCCCCCCGAAGGGCTCGCTCCTTGAGGATCATGTTCTTGCGGCGGACGTTTGCTCTGTTGTTGAGCAGTTTCAGCGTCCGCTCGAGGCGGCGGAGGAGTTGCTCGCGGGCCGCGATCTCGAGTTTGTTTTCCTCCTCGAGGTTCTTCTTGCTTCGGATGTTGATCCTGTTTTCGGTCGGTTCATTTTGTGCCATTTATGCTGCCTCCTTCGTGGTTGCCATTACTGCCCCCCCCGAGAAGTTTCTCGATCAGGGAGATCTTCCGGGCGAGCGGTGCCGCCTTTGCTTCGACCTCGCGGAGTTGCGCCTCGATGGTCGGCTTGTAGTTTTCGAGCGCCTCCTTGATGAGGGCGTTCACTTCTTCCGCCTCGCTTGCCGCGTCCGCATTTGCCGCCGCCTTCTGCGGCTGCTTGCGCTTCTTCGGAAGGGTGCGGCCGTCGATGCCGCCCTTGATGAGTTCGTCGCGGATCTCGTCCGTTGTGCAGAGGTTCATCTGCGAGAGGATGGTGATCTGCTTCCTTTTGTCGGCTGCCTCTTTGTAGGCTCGCACGATCTCGCTTGTCGTCATTTCCATGTCTGTCCCTCCTTACTGTGCGACCTTCGCCCAGACGGCGATGCGCTTCCCGCTGCGGTCGCTGACTTTCTTCCCGACGACTTCGATGATGCCCGCGTCCTTCATCTCGGTGAGGCGCGGGGCGACGAAGTTCCGGTCGAAGGTTGCGATCCTTCCGCGGGCGATCAGCGCGTTCACGATGTCGTCGACCGTCATCTTTCCATCCCCGAGCACCTCGAGGATCAGAGCGGCGCGGCGGCTCTTTTCCGGCACGATTGCCTCATGGCTTTCGCGTCTGGTTTCCATTGTGGTTTCGTCCATCTTTTTGTTCCTCCTGTTTTTAGGTTTCTTGGTTATTTTCCGGGGCTTCGTTGCCCCAGACGTCCCAGCCGGGAGCGGTGGATCTTGCGAAGAGTTCGATGCGGGGAAGATCTCCCATTAACTCGACGATCCTGTCGCGCACCTCGTCCGGCTTCTGGCTGTGCCGCCGCCTCGGCGAGTAGACGATCTGCTTGACGCATCTGCTGACGCGGTGGGGCGATCCCTTCGTCGCCAGAAGGCAGAGTTCCGCGTTTCCCTGTACCCAGTGACCGAGCCCTGCATAGAACCCCCCCCGTTGGGATTTTGCTTTACCCAGCAGAACGCGCACGTCTTGTACTTGAAGCCCCACGCCTTGATGGTGTCGAGCGCCTCCTGAAGTTTCGGCATCGTCGCCCACATGAAGAGGATGCAGTTCTTCGCGGTGATCTCCCGGATCGGGAGCCCTGCGAGTTCGTCCTGCGTCATCGTGTTGTAGGTCATCGCGCCATACTTCGGAAGGCCGCCGAGTTTGTCGTTGTACGCCCACGGCGGATCTGCGTAGATGATTTCGTACTTCTTGGCGGGGAAGGGGATCACGACGCACCTCCTTCCCCGGGCGCCGCGTCCGGGATCTGGAGCCCGTCGAGCAGTTTGATGACGCCGCTGTGGATCGGGAGTTTGAACTGTTGCAGATCCCGCTCGGTGACGTACTTCCTGCCGAAGCGTTCCTTCATGTGATCCCACGCCTCCCACGGGATGCGGTAGACGTCGTAAACGCCGAAGCAGACGATCACGAAGCAAAGAGCCCCGAGTTTCTGGTGCGCCGTCAGGTCGTCCATCTGCTTGTCGGTGAGCCGATCCCTCGTGAAGCGGTCCGTGTTGGTTTGCTTTGCCTCGAAGCGGATCGCGCGGCCGCCGCGGATCGTGCCCGAGAAGTCGACTTGCGCCTTCTCTATGTAGCAGGCGACGAAGCGGCCGTCCTTCCCGACCGGGCGGAGGGGCTTCATCGGCTCGGGCGTTTTTGCCGCCTTCATGAGCCCGTGCGCCTCATACCAGCCGAGAGCCGTCTCGATCATTGCCTCGAAGAGTTCGCCTGCGCCCCTTGCCTTTTGTCCGGCGAGGATGCGGCGGGCGAGGTTGTTTTCCATCTCGTTCATGTTTTTGGTCTCCTTATTTTCTGCGCCAGCTTTCGCCGGTCGTGACGATTGCGATGCACATCTCGCGGAGGCGGTCGATCAGAGCGATCGCGGTGTTCGGATCTCCCGTCTCTCTGGGCGTCAGCCGTTTGAGCAGTTCCGCGTCCGAGTAGTTCGTTGTGATGATGGTCGGTAGCATCGCCTCGTACCTCGCGTTGATGATCTTGTAGATTTTGGCGACGCCCCACTCCGTCGTCTGCTCCTTTCCCATGTCGTCGATGACGAGGAGGGAGACGGTGCTGTAGGTGTGGAGGATGCCGCTCTCGTCCCGATTGCCGTCGTAGGCTTCCTTCACCTTGTCGAGGATGTCGATCATCGTCATGCAGACGACGGCGATCCCTTCGTGGAGGAGTTTGTTTGCGATGGCGGCGGCGAGGTGCGTCTTTCCTGTCCCGGTCGGCCCCGTGATGAAGATGCCGTTCCTCGAGGTCACTTTCCCGCTGTTCGGCAGGAGTTCGCGGAAGCGTTCGGCGTAGCGTTGGCAAGTGAGGAGGGCGGTGCGGTTCTCTTCCGTCGTTTCAAACGTGGCGAAGGTCCTGCGCAGGAAGCGGGCGCCCATGCCGCAGTCGCCAATGAGCCGTCTGACGCGCTCCCGCAGTTGCCGCTGTCGTTCCGCTTCTTCCTCTTCGCGCTTGCGCTTCTCCGCCTCGGCTGCGAGTCGTTCCCGTTCCTTCACGGCTCCTTCGCAGTCGCACGGCGTGAGCTCGTTCATCCATACGATGAAGTCAGAGCAGCGGAAGCCGTAGGCGCGGCGCATCTTCCCGCAAAAGGGGCACGGCTCTTCCTTCGGTGCCTCGCTGTACTTTTTGAGGCGATCCGCTCCCGGCGTCGTCAGGTAGATGGTGGCATCGTCAAACGGTTCACTCTTCGTCGGTTGCGACGTGGAAGCCGGAGAGGGTTGTGGTTCTCTGCTGTTCCGATCCATTGCTTCCTCCTTGTTTCGGCGGGGCGATCTCGTCCTCCCAGCGTTGACCGTTCAGCCATGACTGGGGGTTCGGGATGTACTTCCCGTCATCGCGCTGCCATTGACTCGACTGCTTTTGCGCGTTGAGTGCCTTCATGATGATGTCGAAAAGATCGTCGTCAACCTTGAGCCGCTTCCAGACGGCGAGGGTGTTCTTTTTCCCGACCTTCTTCGGGTATGCAGCCCAGAAGCGGGCGAACCGATCATCCGCCGCGGCAGCGGGAGTGGTTGTGTTATCTCCGCTCTTGTTTTTTGCGGTAGTTTTTGTCTGGTCAGGTTCGGTAGGGTACTGTGGTTCGAGATGTCCGTCGGTGTCCGTCGGAAGTCCGTCGGACGTCGTTCCGCTTCCGTCGTCATCCGCGCTTCTTGCGACGCGCTTCCGCTCGCGGTCCTTCTTCCTGCGTTCGATCAGGCGCCCGGCGTACTCATCCCAGTCGTGCAGCGTGAGGCGGTCGCCGTCTTTATCGACGAAGCCTGCCCCGATGAGTTGATCGAGGAAGAAGTCCGCACCGCGATCGCCTTCTCCATCCCAGCAGGCGCCCTCTGCGATCTCCTGCGCGTCGTAGCGGCTGAGATCGCCGTCCTGTGCGAAGTCAAGCGCCCACCACCAGAGGAAGTGCAGATGCCCGACTGTGGTCGCGCATGACGCTCCCAGAAGCCGTGCGAGTTTCTTCGTTTTCGGATGCCGTCCGAGTTCCTGATGGCTTTCTATCCATGCCATGTCTTTTTGTCCTCCTTTTTCAGAACGGGAGATCTTCGTCATCCGCCGCCCGGGGATCGTGGACGGCTGGGGGATCCTCCGCCTTCGTGTTGTCGATGATCCAGACGTTGGCGACCTTCAGTTCCGTGACTTTGTGCGTCACGTTGTTTTTGTCCGTGTACTTCCTTGTCTTGGGGCGACCTTCCAGAACGACGAGGCGCCCCTTCGTGCAGTTCTTTAGGATGAAGTCCGCCGTGCCGCTCCATGCGACGCAGTCGATGAAGTCGGTCTCGTATTCGCCGCCCGGAAGTTTGCGGTCATCCTGCGAGGCGACCGTGAACGTGCAGCGCGTTGTCCCGCTCTCCGTTCTTCTTCCTTGCGGCGCATCGACCAGCCGCCCCATGACCGTTTGCTTGTTGAGCATGGGCGTCACCTCCCGTTCGGAAGGCGGTGGTCGTCGTAGAACTTGCAGATCTCGTCGTATTCTTCGCGCGTCATGGTCGTCGGATCGTCCTTGCCGTAGTCCTTCAGAACCTTGTCCCGCGCCGCCTGTTCATCCTCGCCCGCCGCCTTTGCTTTCCTGACGAGGCGTGTGATCTGAGCGGGGGAGAGCCGTTTTTCCGCCTGTGTTTTGCCTCCTGTGCCCTGAGGCGGTCGCTCCGTTGTGGAGGGCGGGATGTCCGCCCCTGCGCCGCTGACGGGCTTTTTGAGCGTCAGGAAGCGCCCGGCGAAGTATGTCTCGATCGCTGCCGCCCACGCCGCCGTCTTTGCCTCCACGACGTTCTCGCGGCTCGTTCCGATGGCGTGAACCTTGACGGCGAACTCGTCGTCCTTCTTGTCGGCGTTGATCCACGCGAGGACGAGGTCCGACTCGTAGATCCAGAGCCCGCCCGAGGGCGAGTTGTACGCCTTGTGCGTCACGTTCGACTCTTCGACGACCTCGAAGGAGATGCCGAGCGAGGGGATGATCGCGTTCACCGCTTCCATCATCGAGGCGTTGACCTCGTTCAGATCGTTGAGAAGTTTCCCCGCCTCGAGGTTGTACGCGATGGATGGAACGCCCGCCTCGGTGCCGATGCGGATCTCTTTTGCCGCGAAGATCTCCCGGATGAGTTCGAGTTTCTTCGTGAGAGAGGTCGGAAGCCGTTTTGAGCCGCTGTTTTTGCCCACGTTGGCTTTTCCCTTCGGCGCGGGCGTTTCCTCGACCTCGGCGGCTTCGAGCGTTTTTGCCGCATTTGCCGCGTCCTGCGTTGCTTTTTCGTTGCTCATGTTATTTCCTCCCGATTTTGATGACCGCCTTCTCCCCGCTCGGGAAGTCGACCTTGAGCGTCTCGCCGTCGCATCTGATCCGTGCGTCTCCTCCGCCCGTGCTCACTCTTCCGCCGATGCAGCTGTGCAGGCTCTTCGTCAGTTCGAGGGGAACGAGCACGAAGCCGCCGCCGTTGACGATGTAGTCGTTTCCCTCCTGATCCGCGAAGGATCCGTGAAGGGCGGACGCGGCTGTGGGGATGAAGGCGATTTCGAGTTTCGTGTTCTTGTCTCTGATCTTCGAGACGTGCGCGTTGGATGCTGCTCTGAGGCGCATCTTCTGGGCGGGGGTGAGGTGATCCCTCATGTCTCCGAGGTAGAAGCCGCTCGCGCTGGTGATGGTTTCGATGACTTGGTTTTTCATGGTTTTCTCCTTTTCTTCTCTGAGATTTTTTTGATGATTTTAGCGATCAGGATGCCCGACTCCGTGAGCTCCGGGCTTTCCTTGATTAGTCCGCGCCGGTTGAGGATCGCCAGCTCTCCCCGCGTGACGAGCCGAAGGTTTTCGATCGCGGTGTTCCTGTGGTTCCGATCCGCGAAGATGATGACGTAGCCCTCCGGCACTTTGCCGTTGTGTTCTTCCCAGACGATGATGTGCTTCATCTTCCAGACGTTCGGCTCCGCGATTTTGACTGCGAGATAGCCGTCCGTCGTCATGACTTCCGTCCCGACTTCGAGATGGTTGTGGGGGATCCCTCCCTTCTTGAACCATCCGCGCTCGCATCCGGGCGCGTAGACGCCCTTCTTGCCTTTATTGTGCGGCGGGTGTCCTTTCTCGAAGCGTCCCGTGAGCCCGCTGCTGATGTGGTTCCTTGCCTTCACGCCGTCGATCTGGACGATCGAGTAGGTCGTTCCGAAGGCGTCGTTGACGAGTTTCTGAAGCGCGGCGTTTGTCTTTCCTGCGGCGTTCTCCCGGATGAAGGTCACGATCTCGTCTGGGAAGAGTTTCGGACATTCCCCGGGCATCGCCCCGGTCGGCATCCCGTTCGTGAGATGATGGTTCAAGGCGAAGGCGTGGATCTGCGCCGCCGTGAATACTTCGCCGAAGCGGTCGCTCATGAGGTCAGCCAGTTCTGCGTAGCGTCGGCCGCTGATGTTCTGAACGATGAAGTCGCGCATTTCGGGGGTGTATCTTCTCGGCACTATTTATCGCCCCCCCCCGAGGAACTTCGGCTTCCTGTCGTTCGCACCCTTGAGCCGGAGCATTTCGGGCACGGGGACGTCTCCGTCGTTGTAGCCGTATTCGTTGAGGTGCATCATCGTCTTGAGAGCGAGTTCTCCGTTCCTGATGACCGTCTCCGCGATCTTCGTGATCGCCTCGCTTTTTCTGATCTCCCTCGTGAGTTGTTCGTCGGTCAGGTCGTCGTTCGTGATGGCGTCGAGCGCCTGAAACAAATACTCGTTGAGGTCTGCCATGTTGTTCATTTCTTTGTCCCTCCTTTCTGGGCTTTTTTGGTTTTCCACTCCTCAAACTCCTTCTGCGTTTTCGGATCCTCGAAGGCGGTGCGGACGATCGTCAGGAGTGGGGCGGCGAGTTGTTCGCGCTGGTGCCGCGGGATCTTCTTCGCGTCTATGTACGGTTTCGTCATAACTGTCCCCGCTTCCGCATGATCCGCGTCTCCCGCTCGAGTCGGTTCATGTACTTCTTCTTGAGCCGTCCCCGGGATGTCCGGAGCAGATGCGTCGCCCGATCCGACCAGCCCTTCGTGACGATTGCGAGGATCCTCGCTTTTCTGATCATCTCGTCGAAGCCCGTCAGGATGAGCGTGACCGCTTTCCCCATCTGGTCCGCCGCCTCCGCCATCTTGCCTGTCGTCTCATCCACCGCCCGCGCTAACTTCCTGACCGAGCGGCTCACCTTTTTCGGAAGGATCTTTGCGGCGTTATAGGTGGCGACTTCTCCGACCGTCGTCATGTCGTTGTGTTTGACTTCTTCCATGTGCGCCTCCTGTTATCGTTTACGCAACATCTCCCGCAAAAAAAAGCGCGGGCTCGATGCTGAACTTCTCGCAGATCTTCACCTGCTCGGATATGTAAAAGTCGGACGTTCCGTTGAGTTTTTGCTGGACCGTCGTCTCCGTGATCCCGAGCAGTTCCGCGACATCCCTGTAGGTGATGCCCTTCCCGGCGAGCGCGTGTTTGACTTCCGTGTAGGGTGCATGGCGCTGGGCTTGCTTGTTCTTCATCTTGTCGTTCCTCCTTGTTTGATTTTTTTGATGGTGATCTCCACCTTGATGACTTCGTGGCACTTCGCGCCGGCGTTTCCTTCCTTGAAGATCTCGAGCTTCTCGAAGGTCTCCGCGTCGTAGACGAAGGCGCAGTTGATGTACTCCTTCCCGCGGGGGCACGGGTGCACCAGTTTGAACGCTGCGACCGCCGTCTCCGCATCCCTCGCGGTGACTTCCGTCCAGCCGCCGCGGAAGGGGTAGGCGGGCGCGTCTCCGTAGGAAAAATAAAACTTTTTCATGCTTCTGCCTCCTCGATCCTGATCTCTCCCCGGTGTGTTCCCATGAGCCCGCCGCCCTTCGCGTATTTGACCGCTTGGCTTTTGGTCTCGTGGTTCGCCGTCTCGTATGCGTTGATGCGGTTCATGACGCAGCCCGCCCGCTTGCGCGGATCGGAGAAGATCGTGCCGAACGAACTGCTCCATCCGCGCCGTGTTTTCCGTATGATCCAGACGTTTTTGACCGCTTCCATGTCGTCCTCCTTATGCGTAGACGATCTTGCCGAAGAGGGCGAACTGGAAGGCACCGTCAGGCTCGTCGACGATGCTGTCGATCCCGACCTTCTCCTGCGCCATGAAGCGACCGATGCCGTCGAGAAGCCCCTGAAGCGTGAGGATCCACGTCTCGTCCTCGTCCTCGATGTCGTAGAGCATGATCGCCTTGCCTGCCAAAAGGAGCGCCGCGGCGTACTGCGCGACCGGGAGATCCTTCGGCGCGTTTTTCCAGTCCTCGAGGGTATTGTCGATGCCGCACCAGTAGGCGCCCATGCCTTCGAGTTCGGCGACGATGATGTCCTCGATCTCTTCCGCCGTGATCTGCGTCCTGACCTCAAAGGCCGTGCCCTTGAGGTCTTTCTTGAGTTCGTGGACGATCCCGTGCGTCTTGTGCATTTGTGCCGGGTCTGCTTTGATGAAGTTCATGGTTTCCTCCTTATATTCTCCAGCGCGAGTGCGCTTTGAGTTCGTCGCGGATCGACTCGAGGTATGCGTTCGACGAGCAGATCCAGATGATGGTGGCGAGTTCGTCGATGCTCGCGCCTTCTGAGTTCCTTTTGAAGAGGCGCTCGTATTGCACGTTGTCCCCGTTCGTGAACCATCCCTTCTTGATGCAGAGGGCGCGGAGATCTTCGTTGCTGATCTCGTCCATCGGAACGAGGTCGACGACCTTGTACTCCCTTCCCTCCAGATCGCGCTCGCCGGGGTGGCGGTGGATCATCACGCCGTCCCGCGTCATCTCCGAGACGCGGATGTTGTTCCCGTCCACCGTTGCCATGCTGACGTTGTTGCGGCAGAAGAGGTTGCCGAGAAGGTAGACGATCTTCAGGGTGAGCGGGTTCTCGGTCTCGTAGACTTGCATGGGGATGGCGTAAAGGTCGCCGCCGACGTATTGCGCCTGCTTGAGTTCGATCTTCCCGACGGGCTCGTCGTTCTCGTAGGGGCTGCCCGTTTCCTTGAAGATCGGGAAGGTGCGGAGTTTTCCCTCTTCCGCTTCGATGGTTGCGATGGTGTACTTGTTTGTCATTTGGTTCCTCCTTGTTGCCGCTTGTGTGGCGGCTCTGTATCGTTTACGCCTCGTATTATAGCTCGTCCTTTTGGGGTTGTCAACCGTTTTTCTTATGTTTTCCGTAATTTTTCTTGCGCTTTCCGTTGATTTTTTTGTCGTCTTGGTATATAATAGGCTGCGGAGGTGATAACAATGAAGCAAAAAAGAACCGCGGACGGCAAGTTTGGGGAGCGGCTCCGCTCCCTCCGAACCGAGCGTTGTCTGACGATGGAGCAGCTTTGCGAGCAGTTCAACCGTCAATTCGACGCGAAGTTGAACCGCTGCACGATCTCCAGATATGAGCACGGAGTTCAGGAGCCGATGCTGAACACGGTCGAACTCCTTGCGAAGTTTTTCGGCGTTTCGCCCGTCTACCTCATGGGGCAGAGTGAGAGCCGTTATTCCGCGTCGAACATCCAGAACAGCGCAGTCGCGCAGGGGAACAGCGCGGGCACTTTGATCGTCCGGAACGGCGTCTCTCTGGAGCGCGAACTTTCCGAGACGGAGGTCGAACTTCTCCGCATCCTCGGAGTGCTCGACGTCAAAAATCGGACGGCTCTGATGTCGTTCGCGTATGAACTTGAAGAGAGGCAGTTGAAGGGATGAGCGCGTTCTATAAAAAAAGAGCCGCCGCCGGTTTGAACTTGGCGGAGGCTGTAGAGATTGTCGAGGGGTTGCCGGTCGAAGATCAGCGCATCCTTCTCGACGCATTAAGGAAAAAATCACGGCCCGCAAAAGGCACGGAGACGCTCGTCAAGTGCGGTCTGCTCTCCGCGTCGGGCGCCGCGTCAGTTTGCCCGTCTGACGGCGTTCTGGGCTGTCAGAGGCGGCTCGTGACGTATTTGAAGCGGAAGTTCGAGGACGACGAGTATTTTGATCCAGATCTCGGCGAGATGGTTCCCTGTCCGTATGGTGCGGAGTACGTCGCCGCCATCGTTGTGGGCGGAGAGGCTGGCGGGGGCTGGGCGTTCCCGGACGATGACGTCACCGCGCTCCTCGACCGCTTCGGCGTGAACCGTTGCAGGGGGTGGAAGCCATGAGGGCGGCCGTTTATGCTCGCTATTCTTCCCACGCCCAGAAGGACACGTCCATTGAGCAGCAGTTCCGCGAGATCCGCGAGTGGGCCCGCGATCACGACGTCCAGATCGTCGCCGAGTATTCTGACCGCGCTCTCACCGGCACGACCGATAAGCGCGAAGAGTTCCAGAGGATGATCCGCGACTCTGCCCGGGGGCGGTGGGATGTCATCCTCGTCTGGAAGGTCGACCGCTTCGCCCGGAATAGGTATGATAGCGCGATGTATAAGGCGCGATTGAAGCGGAACGGCGTCCGCGTCATCTCCGTGAAGGAGCCGATCCCCGATGGTCCGGAGGGCATCCTTCTCGAGTCCGTCCTCGAGGGCTCTGCCGAGTATTATAGCGCGAACCTCTCCCAGAATATCAAGCGAGGCATGAAGCAGACGGCTCTCGAGTGCAAAGTCAATAACGGCGGGATCCCGCTCGGGTATCGGAAGGGCGACGACTCTCACTATGAGATTGATCCCGCGGGTGCTGCCATCGTCCGGGAGATCTTCGAGATGTACGCGGCGGGCTCGAACGTGACGCAGATCATAAACGCCATGAACGCGCGAGGGCTCAAAACGTCCCGGGGCGTGAAGTTCAATAAGAACAGCTTGAAGCGGCTCCTTCGGAACGAGAAGTACGTCGGCGTCTATGCGTGGGGCGACGTCCGCATCGAGGGCGGCGTTCCCGCGATTATTTCCCGCGAACTCTTCGACGACGTGCAGGAGCGGCTGAAGGTCGTCGCCAGAGCACCGGCAGCGGCCCGCACCGAGGCTGACAACATCCTGACCGGAAAACTTTTCTGCGGCCGATGCGGGAGCCCGATGGTGGGCGACTCCGGAACGTCGCGGAGCGGCCGAAAATTTTACTATTACACTTGCGCAAAACGGAAGCGCGACCGCGCCTGTGATAAGAAGTCCGTCCGGAAGGCGTGGATCGAGGAGTTCATCGTTCGATCGCTGAAGGAGCGCGTCCTCTCCGACGACGTGATCGCCGTCATCGTCGACTCCGCTCTGGATCTTCAGAGGCGAGAGCAGGACGACACCGTTCTTCATAACTTGGAGGAGCAGCTCGCGGTCGTGGAGCGCGGGATCTCGAACCTTGTCCGCGCCATCGAGCAGGGCATCATCACCTCCTCTACGAAGAAGCGGCTCGACGAACTCGAAGCCGAGCGGAACGATCTCGAGATCGCCATCGCGGACGAGAAGATCCAGCAGCCGCAGTTGACGCGCGAGCAGTTGACCTTCTGGCTCGAACGCTTCCGCGACGGGGATCCCACGGATCCGGCGTACCGGGCGACGTTCATCGAGGTCTTTGTCTCTTCGGTCTACCTATACGACGACCATCTGCGCGTCGTTTGTAATTTCACGGAGGACGGGGCCGCCGCCTCCTTCGAGTTCGTGGATGGGCTCGACGAGGGAACGGACGACTCCGCCGAGGTGTTCGACTTTGAGACGCGCTGCTCCACCACGTCGCCGCAAGGCGCGTTTTGCAAAGGGTTGCCGAAAGGCAACCCTTATGCTTTTTCGGGAGCCCTATGGGCGTTGCTTGCATCTCTGCGGCAGAAAAGCGTGTGCGGATTTGATACCCGGCTCCACTACGCAAGGGACGCGAGTGACAGAGGATCTTGTCGCCCCTCTTAGGGGAGATGTCACAAGCAACGCGAGTGACAGAGGGGTTTCCGAAACCCCTTTGGCTCACTATGTTCGCCACTTCCCCTAAAAGGGGCAGCAAGGGGATGCCAAGACAACCCCCACTACCGCCGCAAGCGGCGGAGCCGCCCCCTTCAAAGGGGGCAGCCAAGGGACAATGGCGTCCGAAGCGGCGCAAATCCCTTCCGAAACGTGAACGAATTTTCAAAAAGTCAAAATTTTCATGCAAAATGTTCCGAAATCATACGAAAAAGTGCGGATTGTTCAAATTATTTTTTTCAAACCGATTGACACGCTTCATTTGCTGTGATAAAATGCTAATGCTTATAGTGTCATTCTATAAGAAACTATATTTTAAGGAGTGGAATTTATGAACAAATTGAGAAAAGCGCTCGTTGTGATTCTCAGCGCCCTGTTCCTGCTCTGCGTATCGCTCTTTGCGGCATGCACGACCGGTTCAGGCAAGACTCAGGCGCAAAAGCCCGATGACGCGGTCACGCCCGGCCAGTCGGAGCAAGAGTCAGAGGAGAAACCCGGCGATCCTCAAGAGGAGACCTGCGACATCCATGTCGAGGTAAACGACGAGGCGCTCGGAGCGTATCGGCTTAGCGGCGAACGCGCGGTAAACGGCGGCTTTAAGGTCGGCACGCCCGTCACCGTTACGGTCGAACCCGCCGCAGGGTACGACGCAACGCTCAAAGTAAACGGGGAAGAAGTTCCCCTCGACGGCGGCAGCTATACGTTCACCGCCCAAGCGGACACGACGCTCTCCGTCGATTACAATTATAAATACCGCATTTCGACCACCGTTCTTGCGGGCGAGGGCACGATCACGCCCGCCGCTCCCGCGGACGGCGAGAAGTACGCCGAGGGCGAAGATGTCAAAGTCGAAGTCGCGCCCGCAGCGGGCTACGTTGTCGAATATGTCAAGATCAACGGCGTAGTCACCGAGCCCGATGAGGACGGCAAATACACCGTCAAAATGACGGGCAGAATGTACGTCGTTGCGGAATTTATCGCAGTCCATACGATCACCGTTGAGAACAACGGAAACGGTACCGTTACGCTCAATGACGCGGCATACGAAGCGCCCATCGAAAACGTCAAGGACGGCACGGTGTACACCCTCAAAGTCACCCCCGCGGACGGCGAAGAGATCAAGGCGGTCTATGTGAACGGCGCGCTCACCCCGCTCGACGCGGAAGGCAAGGCGACGATCACCGTCAAGGCGGATACTTTGATCAAGGTCGTCTATGTCGGGCGTTACACGGTGTCGCTTCCCGAAAACGAGAACGTTGTTGTCAACATTGCGGAAGGCAAAGCGGCGTCCTACGCCGAGGGCACGGTGCTCCACATTACCGTTTCCGCGGTTGAAGGTTATAGGCTTACCTCCGTCACCGTCAAAGTCGGCGAGACTCCCGTGGAAGCCTTGGGCGGCGTCTATACCGTCACCATGTCCGCAAACGTCACCGTAGAGGCGGACGTGGAAGCCCTCGCGGAAGTCGAAAAACACACCGTGACCATTCTCTATAACAACGGTTCCTTTGGCTCGGCGGAGCTTACCGGCGCAGAAGCCGTTGAAGGGCAGTATGCTTATGGTTCCGAACTCACCCTCACCGTTACGCCCAATGAGGGCAACGAGCTCGACAAGGTCGAAGTCAACGGCAAGAAGGTCGCGCTCGAAGAGGGCAAGTACACCTTCACCGTAAAAGAAGACACGGCAATCTATATTGTATTTAAGGCTCTGCCCCGCTACATCGTCACGGTCGACGACCGGACGGGCGCCGACGCTACGATCGCCGTCAGCGAGCCTTTCGATAACAATACCGATAAGGCTTACTACGAAGGCGAGGAGCTCACGATCACCGCAACGGAGATCGCCCCTCATTGCCTCGTGTTTGTCGCTGTGGATGGCGGCGAACCCGTGGACATCACGGCGGACGAAAATGGCAATTACGTTTGGAAACATACGGTCACGGCGGACGTCAAGCTCACAGTTACCGTATTGCATTCCTTCTCGGTCGAGATCAATAACGATCCCTTAAAGGGCACCGTCGAGCGTCTGCTTGAAGGCGGCAGCACCGAAGCGGTCGAGTCTTGGTATCAAGAAAACGAGGAAGTCACGCTTATCATCACTCCTTTGGAAGGTTACAGGATTTCCAAAGTTACCGTAGTGAGCGGCGGAGAGTCCTTCGTTGATGAGTTCGATTATATCACCGCAAGCCATACCGTCGCCCTCTTGGGTGAAAACACCGTCGTCACGGTGGAGTATGTCGCGATTTACGAAATTTCCGTAAACGTTGCGGGCATTGACGGCGTAGAGAACGCTTCCGTCGTCCTCACCGTTGTGAATACGGAAAGCGGAGAGCAGGTCAAAGAGCTTGGAACGCTCACCGAAAGCGGCGAAAAGACCTATACGCTCGACGAAGGGACTTCCTTGAAGGCTAAATATACCGCGCCCGTCACGCACCGTATCGGCTTGGATCCTCAAATCCCCGGGGTTTCGTTTGGCGGCATGGGTTATGTGGAACCCGGTGCGGACAAGGAAGGCACTTTTGACTTCTCGTTCACTTATAATGGCGGTAGCGTAAGCGTGACTTACGAGCTCTACACCCATACCGTCACGGTCGACGGTCAGTTGCAAGAGGCTCCTGTCACAAACAGCGAGAGCTACAAACTTCCCGCCCAGCCTGATCCGCAATACGGTTTGAACGGGCTGAACCAGAACTATGAATACACGTTCACTTGGGTTGTCAACGGCGTTGAGTATGCGGCAGAAGCCACAGTCGAAAATGTCCGCAAAGATCTTGTCGTCACCTCCAAGTGGTCTGCGCAGCTTCCTGTTGAGAAAAGCGTGACGGGCACTCCCGAAGGCGGCAGCGTTGATTGGGGCAATCTCCAAGATGCATCCACGCTGATTGAGGGCACCGAGTTCGACGTCACGATCGTCGTTCCCCAAGGCTATCGGGCTATTGTAAAGTTCTATACTCATACAAAGAATGTAATAACGGGTAGTGAAGGCAAAGTCACTACTGCAATGGGGGTCTATCAGGCCAAGACCGAAGACTTGACAGCGCATTTCAAAGATACCGTCCGCGCAGGCCTGAAACTCGAGATTGAAATCACCTACGAAAAGATCTTCACCGTCACCGTAACAGAGAATGAAAACGTTGACGTCGTGATTTTGTCGCATGGCGATTACAACAACGACTACTTCACCGTAGGCAACGTGTTCGAGTTCACCGTCACCGCGCACGATGGTTACAAAGTAACGGCCGTTAAGGCAAACGATACTGTCCTTGATCTCGTCGACGGCAAGTACTCTCACGTTCTCACGGGCGAAACCACGATCACGATCGAAACCGTCAAGCTCGCTTCCGTCGCGCTTACCGTAAACGGCGACCCCGAAAGCAACGTCACACTCACCAATGGCGCGGATAGTGTTGAAACCGGCGCTTCTCTCCCCGTCGGAACCAAACTTACCCTCAACATTACCGTTCCCGAGGGATATAAAGTCAAATATACCGTACCCGGCAGTGAAGTTCAGGAAGCTTACGAAACCGTCACCGTAGACGACATCGAGGTTGTGGACGGCGGCATTACCATTTCGGTTGAGTTCGTCAAGGTCTACACCGTGACGGTCGAAGCGGAAAACGCCAACGTGACGCTCGATCCCACCAACGATAAAAAAGCCTATGAATTGAACGCCCAAGTCAAAGTTACGGTTGAGGCCGTAGGAGAGTATGTGATCGATTCCGTCACGGCAGACGTTGAAGGCGCTCTTGTGGATAATAAAGACGGCACCTACACCCTCACCGTTACGGATAACGTCACGATCACCGTGTCCGTGCTTCCCAAGCTCACGGTAGACTTCCCTGTGTCGAATCCGGACGAGCCGAGCACTTCGAACGGCGCACCCGAACAGGGTGAGTGGAAAGCCATGGACGGCGCGGACAACGTTATCGAGATCGGCGCCAACACCATGACGATCAACGGCAAGCCTGTCACGAAGATCGAATCAAACGGTAAGACGGATGGCACAGTCGTCTACACCCTCACCACGGATGACGGCGACTATACCATGGCGTGGTTCGGCGAAGCAGAGGGCTACATTCTTATGCTTACCGATCCGTCCGCGGCAGTTTCCGTTTCCCGCAGGGCAGTCCGTACGATCGCGGCGGGGGGGGTGAGCTACTATGTGAACCCCAAGTATTCCGCGGAATATTTTGATGATTTTGTCGAGGGCGACAGCGAGAAGCTCGTCAATATCGACTGGACGGCGGACGAATCGCATCTCTCCGTGACAAATGTGGACGGCAAGATCCACATCTCTCTCGGCGAAGATGCCGCGAAGTATGTCTTTGCGGTAGAGGCAGGGCATTATCTGTTTGTCATCGGCGCCGGCGCTTACGATCTTACTCTCGCCGAGGACGGCTCCACCCTCACCGTCAACGGAACAACTTACTCCAAACCCGTGGAGAACGAAGTCACGAGAGTTTATGGCGCAGAGCTTCGCGGTGTGTTGCTTGTCCTTAAAATTGAGGTGAAAGGCTATACCCAAGAAGAATTGAACACTGCCGAAATCAAACTTATTTGCGGCCCGGACAACACTTCTTACGACAAAGCGGCGCTCAATTCGGTTGGCGATTATTATGAGCTTCACTTTAATGGGATCATCAATTTGGGAGCAGGCGAGCATGAGCTTTCCCTCAAAGTCGGGAATCAGGTATTTGATAACCTGACGGATAGTGCGCAACCTTCCTCTGTGCCCAATGGCGAAAAGACGTATGAGCTTTCCGTAAAAGAAACGAAGCTCGTTCTTACGGTCTCCGAGAAGACTGTTGAGATCGAGAAGAAACTCGAAGATTTCCATGGTGGTTCTTTTAATACCAACGAAGAAACGATTGAGTTCTTTGTACATGTATATGGTTATCAGGATTCCGAGCTTACCGCAGAAAATGTATCTCTGGTTTACGATACATATACGGTTGACTGTGCGCTTAGCGGAAGTCTCATTTCCAACAATATCGCGTCGAACAGTCACGTTATTATCCATCTTCAATTCAAGCTCGAAACAATTGGAGTCCATGGTGCTACCGAGTTAAAGCTGAAAATAGGTGATGATTCCTATTCTATCAATCATTCGGGTCTTGTAGGCACCGGCACCAAAGACGGTAAAGTTTACAACATCACCCATGCAGACGGGAAACTTACCCTCACCGTTTCCGAAGCGCAGACCGAGTACACCGTTCGGGTTATGGAAGAAAGCAAAATTGATGGTTGCTCCTACGAACTCAAAAACAATGGCGAAGATGTAGGCGAAAAAGTTCCCGCGAACGCGACGCTTACACTCACCGTCACTGTTCCCGAAAATTATACGGCAACCGTGAAAGTTGATGGAGCTACGCTTGAAAATAACGGCGAAAATTCCTACACGATCAAGAACATCACCGGCGATGTCACTATCACCATCACCTACGCCGAAAAAGGCGAAGTTAACGAGCCCATTGATTTGCCCGAAGAAAGAGAACATACTGCGAATGATATTTATGCTGACAACTTTTTCTCTTTGCATCTTGCAAATGATGGTGTAAAATGGATCGCAGACAATGGCGTCGTTAAAGTGTTGATTGACGATGCCGATACGCCTACCGTGCACGAAGCAAACAAGGGATTTAATATTGTTGGGAATAATGAATCAATCAATGTCATGATCAATGGCTTGACGAAAACTTCCCATAAATCCGAATATGTCCTTCATTGGTATAACGAGGCAGGGCAGGAAGTCGCAAGAACAACGGTTCATTTTACCGGCGGTTCCGTTGATCCCGATGCACCCAAGGAGTTGCCTTCCAATGGTGAAGATAACGCTCCGAACGGATGGTCATATTACAATGAAGGCAGAACAATAAACGCGACAGAAAAAGACGGCATTGTGACCGTTACATTCTCCGGAAACCAAAATGGAAATTGGTGGGGCATTCAGGTGTACTATAAGAATAAAGAGTACACTTCGGGCGCCAAGATTACCGTTTCCTTCACGATCACCTCTACGGTAGCAGGCAAGATTCGCTTCCTCGACAATGGCGAAGATGGGACCGAGGTTCTCGAATTCACGCAGGATAAGCTGACTCTTGATTTCACAAGTAAGGCGTTCGTCGTCAATAGTAAAAATACCGTTGTCAAACTGTACATGGCTATTGAGAATGAAGCCCGTATCGACGCCGCGACGATCACGATCTCCGACCTTCACATCGAAAAAGTTACCGATCCCGAACCGCAAAAATCCGTCACGGGAACGACTGCAAAGCTCGAGCAGGACGAAAACGGTGTCTATCTTGTTGTCGACGGTACTTCTACGGGGTACGATGAAGCAGGTTTGAAGGCTTTGCTTGAAGGCTATAAGTATGATTTCCAGCGGAATTCCAACCTTCAATTGGGCAATGAGGATTGGACAGATTACAATAGGTATCAACCCAAGTCTGTTACCATTACCGTGAATGGCGCCAATTGGACGGCGAAATTTGATATTTCGAATCTTGAGCCCTACTCTTACATGTTCCATTTCGGTCCGCTTGTAAATCAGAATGATGAAATGGTGCCGGATAACATGTTCTTTGCCGATACAAGCATCAGCGGCGAAGAAACTCTTGACAATAAGAAGTACGAACTCAACAATATGCTTGGCAAATCGGAGGGCTCCGATTGGCGTAACAACTACGGCCTCCTCGGCATTGTCGTCACCGACGTCACGGTTCCCGCGTACGAGGCAACGAGCGTCGACCTTGTCAATGAAGACGGTACGGTCTACTTCGTCATCAAGGGCACTTATGCGAATTATGAGAAGACCGATTTGGAGACTGCACTCAAGGCTGTGCATTTCAACCTTCAGAATAACCCTAATCCAGACGAACATTCAGTGTCGAATCCCGAGTGGGGACTTTACTACAACTTCACTTCCGTAGTAACCATCGATGAAGAGGCTCATACTTGGGAGATCCGTTACGATGTTACCGTGAAGGATGGAAACAACGTCACATTGAAGAATAACGGAGAGGAATCAGCCGTGGCATGGGGCGCAGGCGCCTACACGGCACACTTCGGCGGCGAGGCTGTCGACCTTAAACAGACGGCAGAAAACGGCAAGACCTTCACGTTGGGCGACAGATACGTCTACACGCTCCACTATTATAAAGACAGCAAAGTCGGGAAGGAATATTGGGGCTGCGACGGTCTTAGCATTGTCGACAAGCAGTCGAAAGAACTCAACGCTACGATCGACTACAATACGCTAACATTCACGAAGGAAGGCGAGGACGTTTACGTCAGCTTCACAGGTACATGCCAAAACATCACAAGCGAGAGCCAGCTTAGCCTCGACTTCTACGATCAAAACGGTGAACGTACCGTCAACCCCGAGTCTGTTGTAGTCACCCTTCAGGACGGCACCTATACGATCAAGGCAAAGGCGACAAATGTACCCGCCGGCGACTACCTCATGCACTTGATCATCATCAATGGTGAAGCAAAGAGAAACATTAATGTCATCAGCGCAGACAAAGAGGGCATGCAGATCGGTGAAACCTATACGATCGGTAATAAGACATATAAGGTTTCCGGCAAAAATTATCAAGGCTGGGCGGAAGGCAGAATTTGCCTCACCGTTGAGGAACTGAACGCGCCCGAGCTCACCCTTCAAAAGGCAGAACTTTTGAAGGATGAGGACAGCAAGATCTATATTGTCTACACCGTGGGCGATCTCAAGAACTGCGAGCCCGCACAACTTGCCAATGTCAAGTTCAACGGGGCGGATGGCGGTCTTACATGGGTCATTTCGCAAACCAAGACTTACAAGGTGGTTGGTGATGGCACATACAAGATTTACTTCGAGATCACGAATGTCCCCGAAGGAAATCGTGAGTACTACGGCAATTGGTGGCGTACAGTTCTTTGCTTTGACGGACAAAGCAATCTTCCCAAGGCGACCGGCTGCGTCCTCGGTGAAACGAAGAGCGTTGACGGCGAGAACGGCGTGTATTACACGCTCCACGACGAAGGCGGAAATCCTTACTTTATCGTCAATCAGAAGCTCACCATTACCCTTAACTTTGGGGAAGGCTACGAACCCGAATCCGAGCAGGCCACAGTCGATTACGAAGCGAACTACACCATGCCCGACAAATATGTGACCCTCACCCGTACGGGCTATGTCTTTGGCGGTTGGCTCCGTGATGGGCAGAAAGTTGATCCGAACGAGCAGGGTAAGATCGTCATTGAGAAAGTTACTGACAATCTTGAACTTACCGCCTCGTGGACGAAAGAGCAGTACGATGTTACCGTGTCCGATAACCTCGGCGATGTTGAGGGCGCGGGCAGCGTCACGGTTGTCCCCGGAAACGGCCAGAAGGTCGAATTTGAGGGCACCGTCACGATCACGGTGAGCGTGAATGAAGGTTACCGCGTCACGGTCAAAGTGAACGATCACGCGGAACTCGAAAATTACACTGACGCAGCGGAAAAGGTGATTACGGTCACTGCAACGGGTGCCGTCAAGATCGAAGTTATCTTTGAAAGCACCGATACCGAAGTGAGTAACTCCGTTTCCCCCAAATTTGTCGGCGCGGGGAGCGATGTGAGCGAGAGTGACGCCCGAGGCGCGATCTCCGGTCTGGAAGGCTTCCGGTCCTATAAGGCAAATGATTCCGTCACGATCTCCTTTGTTGTCGCAAAGGAGTACGGCGCAACGGTTACGGCGGGAGAAGCTGTTACGCTCGGTGAACCTGAAATCGTCGCCGAAGGCGATGACTACAAGTATACCTACACGTTCACAATGCCCGAGGAGGCCGTCACCGTTACCATTACAGTCGCGAAGAGAGTTGACTCGAGCGAGACTAAGTGGGGCGTTCAGAGCGGTGATAGCAATATCAGCTACCAGTGGCAGTGGTTCGATCGGACGCGCGATGATAGTGCTGATAGTAAAGATAAAGACGAGAATGGAGGTCTTCTTTACGGCACCATCACCATCAACATGTATGATGTCACGAATATGGCCGACGCTGCGACCCACAACTTCACGTTGGATACACCTTATGCAACGGTCGAGATCACAAACAGGGGATTCTTCGCGCGCAGCAATATTGAAGACGTAATAAAAGCCACATGGACAGAGAAGGGCGGCGAGGGCGAACTTAAATTAGTCTTTGCGTTCGTACTGCACCCCACCGAGAATAAGAGAGCGCTGGGCTATACCGATTCCGAACTTTGGTATGCAACCGAAGGCGGTAAGGATCAAGTGTCCGATACCCGTGAAATCATAACCTATGATTTCGCATCCGAACCCGTGATCACTTGGGATAAGGCCTACCTTGAAACAAGTGTAGAGGATGGGAAGGTCTATCTCGTCTATACGATCAGCACCCTCGAAAACTGCGATGTAAATGATCTCGAGACGATCATTTATAAGACCAGAAGCGATGAGCCCGATTTGACGGTCGCGAAGGTGGACGAGACAGACGGTTATAAGGTCTATTTCGATCTTTCCCAGATGGTAAGTAATAACGATTGGCGTACTGTCAGCCTCACGATGAACGGTAAACCGCTTCCCGCGCCTTCCTTGACGGTGGACGGCGGAAATCAGTATCTCCATTATAATGGCAGAGTTTATAGGCTTGCGCCTAACTTCATCGCGGTAATGGATCACCCCTCTGTCACTTTCGACAAGGGTGAAGGTGTTGGCGGCGAGGATCCCGTTGTGACGGAATTCGGTAATCCCGATGATCCCGGCAACATGGATATTACGCTTCCCGACTGCACCTACACTGCGCCCGCAGGAAAAGCATTCATTCACTGGCTTGTAAGTGTAAACAGCGAAGAAGGGACGCCCCATCAACCTGGTGAAAAAGTTAAAGTGAACTATAACAATACCGTAACTGTAACCGCGGTTTGGGATCACGTTTACGAGAATGGTGTCTGCACGATCTGCGGCGTTGTCTGCGACCATGCGGGCGAAAGCGAAACCTGCTCCAAGTGCGGCGCAACGCTTGTGACCCTTCACTACGATAATCTTGCCGCTTGGACGGATGCTTATCGTTCCGAAACCCCGTTGACGAAGGGCGGCAGGATCATGGTCTACGGCTCCGAAGTAGGGGCTTCCAATACCGATCCCGGCAACACGATACATTGGGAGCTTCTTGATGGTTATACGGGACGTTTGGATAACTTCGGGTGGACCTTTGTCCCTGGTGGAGCTCAGGCAACCTCATTTAGTCAGTGGATCAATACTGAACAAAATCCCGGCGTTTCAAGAAGCACATATATCCTTTGCAAAGATGCGAACGGCGCTCCGTCAACAGACGATTGGTTTGCAGTGATGAAGGATGTTGCGGAACAGTGCAATTGGCTTGTGGATGCATATTGGTACATCAATGATGTCATCAATGTTCGTTGCTATCTTACCAGTACAAAGACAGAGGGGGCGCATGCAGGATATTCGTTCGAAATTCTCTACGCCATTAAGTTGGTTGATACCTCCAAAACATCGCTGGGGTTCCGTATCACGTCCAATGGCTCTTGCGCGACAATTAACATCAGTGGCCACTATGAATCAACGGTACAGAACAATACTGTTGTTGAAGAGCCGAAGAATCTTCCGACATGGGATGCTATTCAAAGCACGACGCTTGTCAAGGGCGGCAGTGTCACGTTGGAAGCAACGCTTGATTCGTTCGGGGCAGCTACATGGAATTCCATTGTCGCACGTTTGGATGTCGTAGATGGAGGGAATTCCTTCTTCTTCCGTCCGGATGGCATCGCGCACAACCCGTGGGCATGGCACGGTGCAGTCGTATCCGACGAAACCGTCTCGATTGGCGGAGTTGACTATACTTTGAGTTCCACGTCAACCGGGAACTTAGACATAGCCGCATTGAAGGGCGGAAAGATCCGTATCACTTTCTCCCTTGCTGACGACGGCACGTTGACCTTCACCTATTCGATCACGAATGGAGAAAGCACGTTCTCGTATTCCGGAAGCATCAAAGGATTGAATGCCGCCGGATACACCCTTGATTTTGCACAGGATCAAGGTACCAGCTCGGGCATCAAGATCACGACCACTTTCCCCGCACAAGCGTAAGCTCGGAAACACAAACAAAAGACCTACGGTTTTTCCGTAGGTCTTTTTTTGCGTCGGCAGAAAGACCTGCCCCCTTTGAAGGGGGCGGGTGGCGCGTGAAGCGCGGCAGGTGGGGGTTGCCTTGTCGCCCCTTATAGGGGAGATGTCGCGAACGCAGTGAGTGACAGAGGGGTTTCCGAAACCCCTTTCCCTCACTACGTTCGGACTTCCCCTAAGAGGGGCAGCAAGGGGGTGCTGTGTAACACTTCCCCTAAGAGGGGCAGCGAGCCCCCCCATCCGTCTTTGCGGGCGCAAAGCCACCTCCCCCCGTAGGGGGTAGGGCTTGCAGAACGCTTTGCTTCATCTTCGGAAAACGGGGGCGCTGGGAGGCAACTTTGCGCCTCCAAAAGGCAGGGGGAACATGCAAAAATCGCGCTGATTTTGCAAAAAAATTTCATTCAAAACCGACACAAAACGCAAAAAATATGCTATGATATAATATGATATGAAATAAGTTGAAAAAACGGAGAAAATGTCTCAAATGGACAAGCATGCAGCCGAAGAGCTTTTAAGCCCGAAGAAAAATGCGGATAAAGCGTGGTATCTTTCTCTTCTCGACGCGGACAAGCAGACCTTGTACGAGGAAGAGCATCTCACCGCGCTTTTGAAAATGCTTCGTTTCGTCTATATTGCTCGGCTGCTTAGCAGGATCTCCTCATTCAAAGCCGAGGCGGACGCGATCCGTGCGCGGGAGGATTACGGCGCGGAGGACTATCGTGCGCTCCTCGAAAAAAAGGCGCAGATCGCCGCCGAGTATAAAAAGCTCAATTCCTACAAATGTTTTTTCTCCGAGCCCTACTTTGCGCGTATGGACGTCGTGGACGCGGAAGAGGGGTACAACAGCTATTACATCGGCAAAAAGGGGGACGTCCGTCTTGAAATCGTGGACTGGCGCGCGCCGCTTGCCGTCAAATATTATCAGAGGAGCCGCGTCAGTTTTCACATCAACGATTACGGCTACCGAACGGTGCTCCGCCGTGCGCTCTCCGTGAAGAGCGGCAAGCTCATCGACTATAAAAACGAGTATCTGTCCGTCAAGGATGTTTTGACGGAAGAGGAGATCGCGGGGCGGGATGAGGAGATCCTGTTCGATCCATACCTCCGCTCCATCATCAAGAGCCGCAAGGACGATACGCACATCCGCGACATCATCCGCACCATTCAGGAACAGCAGTTCGAGGTGATCACGCGTCCCGAGCGGGAGAGTTTCGTCCTGCAAGGCTGTGCGGGCAGCGGGAAAACGATGATCCTTCTGCACCGTCTTAGCTACCTCATGTACAATAACGAGTCGCTCTCCCCGCACGACGTCCTCGTGATCACGCCTTCCGACTCCTTCAACGCGTTTATCGACGAGCTTGCGCAGGTGCTGGAACTTCAAAAAGTCAAGACGACGACGCTCAAAAATTATTTCTTTCAAGCGCTCCTTAGGGACGGGATCGACCTCGAAAGCCATCTTACGGACGAGCGCGAGAGCGAGGAGTATCTCACCTATCTGTATTCTCCCCGCTTCACGGCGGAGATGCAGGAGCGCGTCGAAAAGCTGTTTTCGGGGATCTACGGGCTGTTTACGGGGCGGGAATGCCGCGAGGTTGCCGAGCAGATCCTCGCCGACTGCGCAAGGCGGCAGCAGATCTATACGCGCGTGAAGAACGCTTCCGTCCGCGTGCGCCGCGCCGTTCTCGGCGAACTCAAAGACAATAAAGAGGGGGGATTTTACTTTACAAAACCCTTCCGCGCCCTGATGAGCGCCTTTACCGTCTCCGAGGATTTCCTGCGCTACGCGTTGGAGGAGCCTTCCCGCACGCCCGATTACTTCTTCCGCCAATTTGTGGAATTTTACCGTGCGATCCGCCAGATCACGCCGTCCGCACAAAGAGTGTTCGAAGAGGCGCGGCACGATCTTGCCTCTCTCACCGAAGCGGTGGGGCGGGAGATCGCGGATCTCAAACGATATAAGATCCGCCGTGCGGAGGGGGAAGTTCTGACGTATGCCGAACGGATCGCCCGGCGCGAGGAGCTCATTTCGGAAGCGGAGAGGACGTCGGCAGCGATTTCGGAAATGGAAGAGGGCGTCGATCTCATGGAAGAGCTCTTCTCCGTGATCCGCGGCGGTGCGTGCTCCGAACTCGGCAAATGCCGCGACAGCGTCGATATTGCCCGCTGGCTGTACCGCGAGACGGTAAAAAAGGTCAAACAGCGGTTTCATCTCAAAGGCGTCTATCCCTCGGACGGCTATGCGCTCTTGTACGTTCTCTCCGTGGCGGGGAGAAAGATCATGCCGCGGTACGGTCTGGTGTTCGTGGACGAGGGGCAGGACGTCTCGGAAGGGGAGTATGAGCTCCTCCGCCGCATCCATTCGGACGCCGCTTTCAACGTATTCGGCGATCTCAAACAGAACATCACGCCCTTCCGCGGCGTGAAGAGCTGGGAATCGCTGCACTGTGCGGAATACTCCCTCGACCAAAACTACCGCAACACGAACGAGATCGTGGATTTTGTCTCGGGCGTGCTCGACGTGGACATGAAGCCGATCGGCTTGCAGGGGGATCCCGTCGTTAAACTCAAATTGAGACAGGTGAGCGGATTTTTCCGTGAGAAGCAGGGGCTCAAAGCCGTTATCGCGCGGGAAGAATATCTGCCCCTCTTTGAAAAGCGCGGCTACCGCATGTTGAAGGAGAGCGGTAAGCTCTCAAAGACGAAGATCAACGTGATGAGCGTATATGAAAGCAAGGGGTTGGAATTTTCCGTCGTCGCCGTCTACGACAAGGGCATGACCGAGAACGAGAAATATATCGCCTATACGCGCGCGCTCAGCCGCTTGGCGGTGGTGGAGGAGTGATGAAGGACGTCTTTTTGTTCGACCTCGACGAGACGCTCGTCGACTTTTCCCGTGCGGAGGAGACGAACTTTTTCAAAACCCTCGGCGATTTCGGGATCGCGGCGGACGGTGCGCTCTATGCGCGCTTTCACGCCATCAACGACGGCCTCTGGAAATTGCTCGAGAGAGGCGGGATCGCGCGCGAGGAGCTCAAAATAAGGCGTTTTGAACAGCTCTTCGGGGAATGCGGGATCGCGGCGGATGGCGCCGCCGTCGCGGCGGCGTATTTTGGGAATTTCGAGGAGATCTGCTTTCCGTACCGCGGCGCACAGGAGCTTTTACAAAAACTTGCCGCGCGGGGGAGGATCTACCTTGTGACAAACGGCGGGGCGAGGATCCAACGCTCCCATGTGCGGCTCGCGGGCTTTGAGCCCTTTTTAAGCGGCGTCTTTATTTCCGAAGAGATCGGTTCCGACAAGCCCATGCCCGCGTTCGCCCGCTACGTCGAAAGCCATATCGAAAACTATGCACGGGAGCGCGCAGTTTGGGTCGGCGACAGTCTGACCTCGGACATGGTATGCGCAAAATCCGTCGGGATCGACTTCATTCTGTATGCCGCAAAGGGGATTCCGCAAGGCTTCAAGGACCCCGCCGCGGACAATTACGACGAGCTGTACGGAATGCTTACGGCAATGTAACCGCGTTTCATAGGAAAGGACATGAAAAACAGCGAGGAAATTTCCCCGCTGTTCTTTGGATAGAAAAGGCCTCCCCCTTCGGGGGGTATCCATAGAGATTCGGAATTCAGCGGTTTGGCAATTTGTCAGACCGCTTTTATGTGTCGCATATCAGATCATCGACGCAGTATGAACAGTTACATATTCGGTTGCCGAAACACTTTCTTTCAACCGTTCTATGTCTTGCTCTGAAGCGTGTCCGCTCGTATGCAGAGTGCGTTCCGTGAGCCCCAATGCTTGCGCTTGCGCCAAAAATGTTTTAACGTCGTCGTGTTCGCGATAGCCGCTCCACATAGAATAGATAAGGAGTCCACCGTCCAAGTTTATTTTTTCGGCAAGTTTTTTAAGGTAGCCGAGCATAGACGGGCGGACGAGCATAACAAACGGCTTGTTCTTGGCAATTCCTGCGAGTCCGCGCTTTTGCTCAAATTCAAAGAACATATCTTTGCGTTTCCCTTGCACACGCCACGGGGTAAAAGCATACACGTCATCAAAGACGTCCGGGCGGGGGATCTTTCCGCCCGCCGCTCGCGCAAGCGTAGCGGTATATATATCCTCGTAAAATATCCTTCCGCTCCGTTTGGCGGCACGATAAATGCTCACAATTCGGTCGATATTAGATGCAGACTGCAAGACAAATATGGGTTTTTCCGTAGCCGAGAACAGTTCAGCCGCACGATCTTCAAGTTCGCGTTCGGAAAAACATGGCTTGCCGCTCCCAAGATTCGTGCCTTCGGAAATCAGCGTATCGACGCGGTTCGGAAGGCGAGCGAAGAGCTCATCGCTGTTTTTTCTGCCGTGAAAGCGGAAGTCGCCTGTATAGAGAATGCTTTTGCCGCCCGCCTCAAAGAGAAGCATATAACTGTCAAACGCCGAATGGTCGCAAAGGAAGGGCGTGATCTTGATTTTGCCGACATGAAACGGTTTGCCGTTTCCATATGCAGCAATATTATTCGGAAGGGGTTTTCCGTTGTAGTCGTCCATCGCTTCGAGAATGCGGCGTGCGCCCGCGCCGATATAGATCGGGCAGTCTTTCTTTTGTTCGATAAGCCCCGCATGGTCGGCGTGATAATGGCTTATGACGACCGCGTCGTATCTTTCTTGCAGCACCGCCTTTTCGGTCTCGCTCAGTTCTTCACCGCCGTCGAGTGCCTTCCCGAGTTCTACCAAAAGTTTTGTTTCCCCGTATTCAATTTCAATAAGATTTTCCCCGATCTTATCCTTCCCGCGGAGTATGTTGTAGACGAGCGTAGGATTTTCGGCTTTGCACTCTTGCGGCGCGTTGGTTTCGAGATATACCTTTTCGATGCGGCTGTCTGACGGGCAATACGCCTTGCCCGCGCCTATGACGTTGTCGGAAAAAACAAACTGCACCTTTGCTCCCGTAATTGTTTCGGGGGAGAGATCGGAAGGGTACGGCTTCCCGAAGATTTTGCAGAGCAAACGGATCGTTTCGCAGGCTTCGGTTTTGCGGACGGCGATGAGCGGGCTGTCTAAATAGCCGAGATAATCTCTTTCATGATCCTCGATCCCGGACTTCCCCCAAAGAGCCTGCGGCGAGGATTTTAATTCCGTGAAAAGCAATGTGTAGCCGCTCGTTTCCCTACGCAATCCCAAGAGGTCGAATCTTCCGTGCAAGCCGTTTTGCGCGGCAAACCGTTCCGAATATTCCAAATCGTAATATGTCAAACGTTCATCCAGAAAATAACTCGCCCATAGTTGCTGCTGTCGGTCTTTTTCGAGAAGGAAGGGCTTCTCGCGTCTGTTAATTGAAACGCCGAACGCACGATCTTTCTTTTCCGTATTGAAAAAATCGTCGATCAATCCCCGATATATTTCCAGAATTTCCTTGATTTCGGCCAAGTTGCACTTTTCCAACGAAAACAGAATCATGTTTTGCGCCGAATTCACCGAATCACCGCAAAATCGGGAAGTATCAACATGCAAATGATTGAGCCGTTCGAGAATGAACTCATAATTTTCCGAAAATCGTGCGTGACGGAAATCAAACTCACCGACAATGCCATCCCGCGTAGAGCGAATGCGCAAAAGTTGATGACAATGGTAATAGAGCGTTGCCGCATTGCCGCGAAAGCACAGCGCAACGCTCTTTGTGCCGTTTTTCAGGTTGTCAAGCACATAGTTTGCAATATAATCTCTTGTAGGCGAGGAGGTTTCAAAGAAATCGCGAACGCTTCCTCTCAAAACACGGCTGTGATTCATGCCCGTTTCCTATGGGTCGTCACGCTGCCCTTGCAAGGGGCCCTGCGGCCACTTCCCCTAAGAGGAGAAGCAAGTGGAGCGCTACGCGTACAAACCCTTTTCCCGTAAAAATTCTTTGATCTTTTGACCGTCGGCATAGCCTTTTTCGTACAGCTTTTTCAGCGATTCCCTGTCCTTGTGGAGCGTATCCACGCCGCAAGTATCGTCGGGCGAGATGATCGCAAGTTTCCCTTGTTTTGCATATTCCCGCGCAGCAGCGACGCCTTCGTTATAATGTTGCGCCCGAAGGGTGAGTTGCTCCGCCGCTTTGGGATACTTTTTCCGGATCCGCTTTGCAAGTTTTGCATCGAACCCTTGCTCCCGCGGCTTGTCCGCGGGTTTTGTCAGGATCAGGACGACAAGATCGCAGCCGAGTTCAAACGCCTTTTCGACGGGGACGGGATTGCCGAGCGCGCCGTCGTAATACGGCTTTCCGTCGATAAAGTATGGCTTATTGATAAACGGGATCGAAGAGGACGCTTTGAGCGGCGCATAGTTATCCTGTGAAAGCGAGTTTTTATCGAAATAGGTCGCCTCTCCCGTGACGGCGTCGGTCGCGATCACGATATATTCGGCGGGATTGTCGCGCAGGGCGGGATAGTCCAGCGGGTTTTCTCCGTCGCTGTTCGAAAGCGTTCCATAGACGTAATCCACATCGAAAAACCCTTTCCCGCAGATAAAATTGCGCAAACTTGCGTATTGTTTGCGGAAGGCGTATTCCGTATAAAATGTATAATTTCTTCCGCGCTGCCGTGCAAGGAAAGAAGCCAAATTTGCGCTTCCCGCCGAGATGGCGAGCGCAAGATCGAACTCTATCGCATTGTCTTGGCAATAGTCAAGCACACCCGTCGCATAAATCCCGCGGAAACCGCCGCCGACATCGATCACGCCAATTTTCATCATAGATCTCCCGTTCGTTTCTTGATTTCAAAGCCTTTGCGATTCCGCCCGAGGTGCTCCCTCGGGCGGCGGAAACTCAATAATTCTCTTTCTTGACTTCGAAATAGGCTTGCGGGTGCTTGCAGACGGGGCAGATCTCGGGCGCCTTGGTGCCGACGACGATATGTCCGCAGTTGCGGCATTCCCACACCGTCACGCCGCTCTTTTCAAAGACTTGTTTTTTCTCGACGTTGTTTAGAAGGGCGCGGTAACGCTCCTCGTGCGCTTTTTCGATGGCGGCGACCCCGCGCATCTGGGCGGCGAGCTCATGGAAGCCCTCTTCGTCCGCTTCCTTCGCCATACGGTCGTACATATCCGTCCATTCGTAGTTTTCGCCCTCGGCGGCATGGAGAAGATTTTCCTCCGTGGAACCGAGCTCTCCGAGCGCCTTAAACCAAAGTTTGGCGTGCTCTTTCTCGTTTTCCGCCGTCTGCAAGAAGAGCGCGGCGATCTGCTCGTAGCCCGCTTTCTTCGCAACGGACGCGAAATAGGTGTATTTGTTCCTCGCCTGCGATTCCCCCGCAAACGCTTCCCAAAGATTCTTTTCGGTCTTGGTGCCGGAGTAAGGATTTTTTGCCATAGTTTTTTCTCCTTTGATAGATTTTCTGATGAAAGTATACCAAATCCGCCGTGCCCTGTCAAGAGTGTTTTTTTGAATTCGGGAGCCGAAAATCTTGCTTCCCCTTGTAGGGGAAGTACCCGCGCAGCGGGGGATAGGGTTTTGGGAAACCCCTCAGTCACCCTGCGGTGACGGCTCCCCTACAAGGGGAGCCGAGGTGGTAGGGCGGCGTCATCCTGAGGGAGCTTTGCGACCGAAGGATCCCGAGGAACGGAGTCCGGATTTTCATTCTCGGGATTCTTCGCTACGCTCAGAATGACGCGGGGGCGTGCAGAATGACGCGGGGGCGTGCAGAATGACGCGGGGGCGTGCAGAATGACGCGGGGGCGTGCAGAATGACGCGTCGGGGGCGCCGAGGAAAGGCCTACCCCTTCGGGGGGGAGGCTCCGCCGCAGGCGGTGGTGGGGGATCGGAACCGCCGCATTACCGCTTTTTCCACAAAATATGGCGGAAATATTTGCACATGACCGCAAAATGTGCTATAATATAAAATGAAAAAATCTGCAAAAGAGGTATCTATGAGCGAGCAGCACTACGACGCAAGCGATATTACCATTCTGGAAGGTCTGGAAGCGGTACGTCTGCGCCCCGGCATGTACATCGGCTCGACGGGCAAGAGCGGGCTGCACCATATCCTGTGGGAGATCGTCGACAACGCCATCGACGAGGCGGCGAACGGCTTTGCGGACAGGATCGACGTACATATTTATAAGGACAATTCCGTCTCCGTTGAGGACAACGGCCGCGGGATCCCGACCGATATCCACCCCAAGATGAAGGTCTCGGGCGTGCAGGTCGTCTTTACCCAGCTCCATGCGGGCGGGAAGTTCGATGAGCACAACTATTCTTTCTCGGGGGGACTGCACGGCGTGGGCGCGTCCGTCACGAACGCCCTCTCCAAGTGGCTCAACGTGCGCGTCTGCCGCGACGGCAAGACTTTTGAAATGGGGTTTAAGTCCTATTACGACCCCAAAAAGAAGAAGTATGAATCGGGCATTCCCACGGCTCCCCTGACGGACGTCAAGAAAAAGACAAAAAAGCACGGCACCTTTGTGCACTTTTTGCCCGACGACGCCGTGTTCGGCGACATTGCCGTCGATACGGAGACGGTCAACCGCCGTCTCAAGGAGCTTGCCTATCTCAATAAGGGAGTCATGATCACCCTCACGGACGACCGTATCACGATGAACGATATGGCGGAGGGGGACGAGACCGAAGAGGGCGGAAGTTTACAGCTCGGGATCGAGGGCACGCAACCCTATTCCGTGACCTACCGGTTTGAGGGAGGGATCTCGGACTTCGTCTCCGCGCTCAACGAGAAAAAAGAGCCCCTTTACCGCAAGCCGCTCGGCTATCGCGGGGAAAAGGACGGCGTGATCGTCGAATTTGCCATTCAGCACACGACCGACTTTACCGAAAGTCTCTTCTCTTTCGTCAACAACATTCCTACCCCCGAGGGCGGCACGCACGAGTCGGGGTTCCGCAGCGGGCTCACCCGCGTGCTCAACGCCTATGCGAGGGACAATAAGCTCATGAAGGACAAGGACGGCTTTGTCGGGGACGATTTCCGCGAGGGGCTCAACGCGGTGATCTCCGTCAAGATGAAGAACGTCCAGTTCGAGGGGCAGACCAAGACAAAGCTCGGCAATCCCGAGGTGCGTACGATCGCGGAGAGCGTGACGGTGGAGGGGTTGAAAGCGCTCTCTTCCGATCCCAAGAACAAAAAATCGTTTGATGAGATCATCAAAAAGGCGCAGGGAGCGGCGCGCGTGCGCGTTGCGACGCGGCAGGCAAAGGATACCGCCCGCGCCAAGAACAGCATTGATTCGTTGCAGCTTGTGGGGAAACTTTCCGCCTGCACGGGGAAAAAGCCCGAATTCAACGAGCTCTTCATCGTCGAGGGGGATTCCGCGGGCGGCACCGCAAAACAGGCGCGCGTGAGGCAGTTTCAGTCCATTCTGCCCCTTAGGGGAAAGCCTCTGAACGTCGAAAAGAAGCGGCTCGACCAGGTGCTCGCCAACGAGGAGATCCGCACGATGATCTCCGCCCTCGGCGCGGGCGTCGGGAACGATTTCAACATCGATAAGATCAATTATCATAAGGTCATCATCCTCTCGGATGCCGATCAGGACGGATTCCACATCCGCTGTATCCTTCTCACCTTCTTCTTCCGCTACATGCGCGAGCTCGTGAACGCGGGGCACGTCTACATCGGCATGCCCCCCCTCTACAAGGTCTACAAGCAGAACAGTTCGGTCGAGGAATACGCCTACGACGACAAGGAACTCCAAGAGAAGATCGAAAAAGTCGGGAAGGGGTATCTCATCCAGCGCTATAAGGGGCTGGGCGAGATGAGCGCCGAACAGCTCTGGAAAACGACGATGGACCCCGCGCGGCGGAACCTCACGCAGGTCACGGTGGAGGACGCGATCGCCGCCGACGACATGATCACCAAACTCATGGGGGACGCCGTCGAGGGCAGAAAGGAATTTTTGAGCAAACACGCCAATTTCAATAAAGTGGACGCATTTATGGAGCGCGTCAAGGGGAAGGTGACAAGCGATGAAGAAGAATGAAATGCAGGCGCAGGAGCCGCAGGGACAGCTTTACGTCACGCCGCTTGAAGAAGTTTTACCCTCCTCGATGCTGCCCTATGCGGAGTTCGTCATTCTCGACAGGGCACTTCCGCGCGTCGAGGACGGCTTGAAGCCCGTCCAGCGCAGGATCCTCTATACCATGTACGAGATGGGGCTCACGCCCGATAAACCCCATAAGAAGTCGGCGCGTATCGTCGGCGATTGCATGGGCAAGTATCATCCGCACGGCGACAGCTCCGTCTACGACGCGATGGTACGCATGGCGCAGGACTTTAACATGGGCATGACCCTCGTCAACGGACACGGAAATTTCGGTTCGGTGGACGGAGACCCCGCCGCCGCGATGCGTTACACCGAGGCGCGGCTCGAACCGCTCGCCCTCGAACTTCTGCGCGATCTCGACAAAGACACGGTGCCCTTCTCCCTGAATTTCGACGACTCCCTGAAAGAGCCCGACATGCTGCCCGGGCGGTTCCCCAATCTCCTCGTCAACGGCGCGTCGGGCATCGCCGTCGGGCTTGCGACGAACATTCCGCCCCATAACCTCGGGGAGGTGATCGACGGGATCGTCGCCTATATCGGCAATCCGCGCATCACCCTCGAAAAGATGATGAAGTACATTCCCGCACCCGATTTCCCGACGGGGGGCAAGATCCTCTCAAAGGAGATCGAACAGGCGTACAGGACGGGCAAGGGGAAGATCTCGATCCGCGCGAAAGTCACGGTCGAACTTGCGGAAGGGGAGCGTCCCGCGGGCGCGGGCGACGCTTCCGTCAAGCGGTATCTCGTCATCTCGGAGCTTCCCTATCAGGTCAATAAGGCGAATCTTCTCCGCAAGATCGCCGAGCTCAAAGAGCAAAAGAGCGAGCTTGCGCCCATCACGCGGGTGGTGGACGAGAGCGACAGGAGCGGCATGCGTGCTGTCATCGAGATGCGCGGCTCCGAAAAGGACGCCGAGAACGTCCTCTCCGCCCTCTATAAATATACCGATCTCGAGGTGAGCTTCGGGATCAACATGGTGGCGATCGCCAAGGGCAAGCCCATGCTCATGGGGCTCATGGACATCATCCGCTACTATGTCGAATATCAGCGCGAGGTCGTCCTCCGCAGGACGAAGTTCGACCTGAATCAAGCCAAGGAGCGCTGCCATATCCTCGAAGGTCTGATCGTCGCCGTCAGAAATATCGACGAAGTGATCAAGATCATCAAATCGGCGGACAGCACGGCGGACGCCCGCGGGAAACTACGGAAACGCTTCGAACTCTCCGAAAAACAGGCGCAGGCGATCCTCGATTTGCGGCTCGCACGGCTCACGAAATTGGAGGTATTCAAGCTCGAAGAAGAGCTCAAAGAGCTCAAAAAGAAGATCGAGGAGCTTACCGCCATCGCGGGGAGCAACAAATTGCAGCTCGACGTCGTCAAAAAGGAGCTCTTGGAGCTCGGGAAACGCTATGTCGTGCCCCGCAGATCCGCCCTTCCCGAGAGCGAGGAAGAGGCGTTTGCGGAGCGGAACGACGTGTACGTGCCCGGCGAGCCCGCGTCGCTCTTGCTCCTTGCAGACGGCAAGCTCAAGTGTATCGAAGATAAAAAATTTAAGACCGCAAACCGCGAGATCACTGCTTCTACGAAGAAGGGGGGCATTATCCTCAAAAAGACCGCGCTTCTCACCAATTCCGAGGCGTACGTCATCACAGACGCCGCCAATCTTTACAAGATCTCCGTAAAGAATGTTTTGCGCAAGTGGAGCGAGGCGGGGGTCAAACTCCAAGAGGTCTCCGAAGCGGGGAAGGACGAAAAGCCCGTTGCGATCTTCTCCGAAGAGGAGAAGGGAACCCTGCTCTTTGTCACCGAGAAGGGCGAGATCATGGGCAGAGATCTCGAGGACTGCGCCTCCGGGAAGGGCGCCGTCGTCAAAATGCAGGAGAGGGATAAACTCGTCGCCGTCGAATATTTGCAGACCGACGACCATACGCTGTACTTTATCACTCAAAAAGGCATGTGCCTGAATATGCGCATGGACGAGATCCCCGTGAGAAAGACCGCTGCGACTTGCGTCAAGGGCATGGGGGTCAAAAAGGACGACCGCGTCATCTGGGCGAGCCAGATCGAGGATTACGGCGAGCTCATCCTTGCGACCTCGGGCGGAAGATTCAAGAGGATCATTGTTTCGCAGATCGACCCCCTGAACCGCGGCGCAATGGGCGTGAAGATCGCGGATATGAAGGAGGATATCGTCATTTTTGCGAATTACGTCACCGATCTCTACCTTCTCGCCGTGTTTACGGAGGACGGCGTGGAGACCCTTTCCACCGAGGACGTCCCGATCGACGCCACCTACACCCGCGGCAGACCCCTCCCGGGCGTTAAATGGACGGCAAAAGAGGTCGTTGCGGTAAAGTACTGACACGCTGTTTCGCGCGATTTCTTTTGAGCTTGCGCCTTGTCGGCGCGCGCTCAAAATAAATACGCGCGAGGGGTTAGTGCGTATGCCTTGTAGAAGCGATTCGGCCGTCCCTGTTCTGTTTCACACGACATTAAGGCTCCCGTGGGGTGCCAAATGGGGTGCGCTTAGGCAGGGAGACCCTGCCACGCGCCGTAATTTAGAACGAAGGGCGCGGCGGTGGGGGTGGGCAAGACCTGCCCCCTTTCAAAGGGGGCGGGTGGCGCGCGAAGCGCGTCAGGTGGGGTTTGTACTGAACACGACTTTTCCCCAAAGGGGGCAGCAAAGTTCAATCGGCCATGGATATCCAAAGAAAGTGTATTCAATGCGGCAAGCAATTTACGATTACCGGAGATGCGTGGAATAATTACCATCGGCAAGGTTATGTTTTGCCCAAACGTTGCATGTCCTGCCGTAAACAAAGGCGGAAGGAAGATGCGTTCTTTGAAGATGAGATCATTCATCTTGTTTTGGAGAAAGAACTCGAAAAGCGCAGGGTATCTAAACAGTTGGTGAAACACAAACACTTTGACAAACCTTTGCAACACCGCGTGAAGAACCTCTTTATGATTGGCAACGGGTTTGATATTTGGTGCGGATTAAATACGCGATACAGGGATTTCGAAGAGTTTTATGATTGTAATAAAATTCAAATTTCGTGGGATTTGGGAATCGAACCCTGCGAACTGAAAGACGACAAAGGAAATTTTGTCGAACAGCTTACACAGTTCGATTTATTGTACTTTGTTCTTAGCGAAAACTATCCTACCGAACGGGATGAAAAAACCGACTTTTGGAGCGATTTTGAAAATTCTTTGGCGGAACTTGATGATTTGGCGATCAACATGTATTTCGGGAAAGAGGTTGAGGACTTAAAAGATATTCGCCTCGACTGTGACTTCGCCTATGAGATTATCAGAAAAACTTTCGCGGAATGGGTCAAAAGCATTGATTGCAATCGTATTTGCATCAATGATACTTTTCATTTTGACGAAAGTCTTTTTATTAACTTCAATTATACCGATACGCTCACAAGATTTCAGTTTGGGATCAATGAAAATGACGTAATACATATTCACGGGAAAGCAAGCGATGCGGAGTCGATTATTTTCGGCCACGGAAAACGATTCGAGACGGACTTACAAGTTATTCCCATGGGCGGAAGGTTTGCGGGTGGGTATATTATTGAAACCATTCTGAAAAGATTCTATAAAGATCCGCCTGCCCGATGGAAAATATTTCTACAACGATTGAAAAATAAAGATGCCATTCTGAATGAGGTGAATGCTGTTTATATTTTGGGGCATTCTTTGGGGGAAGCGGATAAGTTTTATTTTAAGCAAATCAAAAGGTTATTGCCTGAAAACGTAAGATGGCATTTTTCATGCTTTTCGGACAGAGATTGGAAAAATACAATACGATTGATCCGTGAGCTCAAAATAGCAAATTACCATATTTATCCTACGATAGGGGCGGCTCTATCGAAATTCAAAGCGTGATCGCACAGAATGCGAAAGGGCACATAAACCGCTGTTTTTCGACATAGGTATAGAATATCTTGTCGAAAGGGGGCGGTTTTGTGTGGAAGGAGATTGAGGAGCGCGCAAAGCGCAACGGAGAATATATTGTCGCAACGGGTTGTACAGTGCGCACATGTGCAGAGATGCTCGGCGCAAGCAAATCCACCGTGCATAAGGATGTGACGGAGCGGTTGATGTTTATTGATTGGGAGCTTTATCTCAAAGTCAAAGAAGTGCTGGAAAAGAATCTCTCCGAGCGGCATTTGCGCGGCGGGGAGTCAACGCGGAGAAAATACGGAAAGAAGAGACAAGATGGGGGAAGCTCTTGTTAGTCTCTGTTTTGTGAACCGTCTCCCGCATCATTCATAAAGAAGAATTTCAAGGCTTCCGCGGTAAAAGCGGGAGCCCCACAAAACTCATTTTGAGCAGGTGCCCGCGGCTTTTGCCGCGGGCGCCGCCGTAGAGAAATACCGATAGGCGAGTCCAAGCCCTTGCTGCCTCTTTTGGAGGAACCCGCGGGAAGCGTTCTCCTTAGCTCCCCGCAAGCGGCGGAGGTGGGGTTCTTGTCGCCCCTTTTAGAGTCCTTCCTAAGGGATGGCGGAAAAAGGCGACCATTCTATTTTTGGAACCTTTTTCGCCTGGGATGTCACGAGCAACGCGAGTGACAGAGAAGTTTCCAAAACCCTATCCCCCGCTGCGCGGGTACTTCCCCTAAAAGGGGAAGCGAGAGGGGGTGGGGACTTCCCCAGAGAAGGGAAGCGAGACACCCCCACCACCGCCGCAAGCGGCGGAGCTGCCCCCTTCAAAGGGGGCAGCTCCCCGACGTTCGGGAGAGATGAAAAAAACTTGTCTTTTTGCCGCATTTATGTTATAATAAAAAAAATACATTTTACGGACAGATTTATGGCAAAACTACTTGGGATCGACGTTGGCTCCACGACCGTGAAGGTCTGCGTGCTCGGCGAGCAGGGCGAAGTGCTCTACTCGTCCTATGTGCGCCACTATTCGCGCGTCAAGGAGTGCGTCTTGAAGGAACTCGAAAATATCCGTCCTTACGGCGAGGTGTTCCGTGCGTGCGTCACGGGCTCGGCGGGGCTCGGGCTTGCCCAGCGGGGCGGGATCTCCTTTGTGCAGGAGGTGCAGGCGGCGTACGGCGCCATCCGCGCCCTTCATCCCGATGCGGACGTTGCCGTCGAACTCGGCGGCGAGGACGCAAAGATCATCTTCGTGACGGGCGGTGCGGAACAGCGCATGAACGGGAGCTGTGCGGGCGGGACGGGCGCCTTCATCGACCAGATGGCGACCCTTCTCGACGTCTCCGTGGACGAGATGGACGCCCTTTCCTTGCAGGCGGAACGGGTCTATCCCATCGCTTCCCGCTGCGGCGTGTTCGCAAAGTCGGACATCCAGCCGCTTCTCAACCAAGGGGCGAAGAAGAGCGATATTGCCGCCTCGATCTTCCGCGCCGTCGTCGATCAGACCGTCTCGGGCCTTGCGCAGGGGCGCAGGATCAAGGGGAAAGTCCTCTTTTTGGGCGGTCCGCTCTACTTCCTGAAAGGGCTCCGGAAAGCGTTCAAAGAGACGCTCGGGCTTGACGACGAACATGCGGTATTTCCCGACAACGCCCCCTGTTTCATGTCGATCGGGGCAGCCATGTACGCAAAGAGCGTTAAGGAAGAGGCGCTCGAAACGATCGAAGCCCGCCTTTCCGCCTCGGGCGACGGGGCGAACATCGCAGTGGGACAGCCCCTCTTTTCGTCCAAGGAAGAATACAACGAATTTATCAAACGCCACTCGAAGAGCGATCTCCCGTTCAGGGATATCCGCAGTTACGAGGGGGAAGCATACCTCGGCATCGACTCGGGCTCGACGACGACAAAACTCATGCTCATCACGCCCGAAAACGAGATCTTGTGGTCGCACTACCAGTCCAATAACGGACAGCCGCTCGACATCGTCGTGAACCAACTGCGCGAACTTTACTTTCTCACCAAGGATAAGATCGTCATCCGCGGCGCATGCGTGACGGGGTACGGCGAGGACATGATGAAGGCGGCGCTCAAAATCGACTACGGCATCGTCGAGACGATGGCGCACTTCAAAGCCGCGCTCCACTTCAACCCCGATGTGGATTTCATCATCGACATCGGCGGGCAGGACATCAAGTGCTTTAAGGTGAAAAACCGCGCCATAGACTCCATTATGCTCAACGAGGCGTGTTCCTCCGGGTGCGGCTCCTTCATCCAGACCTTCGCCAAGGCGATGGGCATGGAGATCGAGGAGTTCTCGCGGCTCGGGCTCTTTGCGAAACGCCCCGTGGAGCTCGGTTCGCGCTGTACGGTGTTTATGAACAGCTCCGTGAAACAGGCGCAGAAAGAGGGGGCGAGCGTCGAGGACATCTCGGCGGGGCTCTCCTCGTCCATTGTAAAGAATGCAATTTATAAGGTCATCCGCGCGCGGACGCCCGAAGAGCTCGGAAACCACATCGTCGTGCAGGGGGGGACGTTCCTGAACGACGCGGTGCTTCGTTCCTTCGAAAAGGAGACGGGGAAGGAGGTCGTCCGTCCCGCGATCGCGGGGCTCATGGGCGCGTTCGGCGCGGCGCTCTATGCAAAGGAGAACACGCCGCAGGAGAAACTCATCTCCGATCTTCTCACCGAAGCGGAGCTCTCGGGCTTTACATACGCTTCCCGCTCCGTCAACTGCGGCGGGTGCACTTCCCATTGCAACGTCAATATTCTGACGTTCTCGGACGGAAGAAGGTATATCTCCGGCAACAAGTGCGAGCGCGGCGCGGGGCTCAAAGTCAAAAAGGACGTGCCCGACATCTATGCCTACAAATACCAAAAGCTCCTCTCTCTTCCTTCCCGTATCGAACATCCCCGCGCGAAGGTGGGGCTTCCCGTCCAGCTCGTCATGTTCGAACAGCTTCCCCTCTGGGTCGGCTTTTTCGAGACGTGCGGGTTCGAAGTCGTCCTCTCCGAAAAGAGTTCGAGGGAGCTCTACTTCAAGGGACAGCATACCGTCGCGAGCGACACCGCATGCTATCCCGCCAAGCTCATGCACGGGCACATCGAAAGCCTTCTCGACAGCGGCGTCGATTTCATCTTTTATCCCTGCGAGAGCTATAATTTGGACGAGCACGACAGCGTGAACCATTACAACTGTCCCGTCGTCGCTTATTATCCCGAGCTCTTGAAGGCAAATAACGAGCGGCTGAACGCCGAGAACTTCATCATGCCCTATCTCGACCTCAACGACGAAAAAACGGCGGTGAAAGCGCTCGGGAAAGCCCTTCAAAAATATCGGCTTCCCGCTTCTCTCATCAAAAAGGGACTGCGCGAAGGGCTCGCCCGCCTCGCCGATTTCCACCAGGATGTGGTAAACGAGGGGAAAAAGATCCTTGCGAATGCGGAGAGGGAGGGCAAACAGGTCGTGATCCTCGCGGGCAGACCCTATCATGTCGACCCCGAGATCAATCACGGCATCAACAAACTGCTCGGCTCGCTCGATCTTGCGGTACTCTCCGAGGACGCCGTCTTTGAGGAAGGGAACCTCGTCAAGGTCAACGTGCTCAACCAGTGGACGTATCACGCAAGGCTGTACCGGGCGGCGGAGTTTGCGACGAGGCACCAGAACGTCAACCTCGTCCAGCTCGTCTCGTTCGGTTGCGGCATCGACGCGATCACGACGGACGAAGTGCGCGCCATCCTCGAAAAGAGCGGAAAGCTCTATACGCAGATCAAGATCGACGAGATCACGGGACTCGGCGTCGTGAAGATCCGTCTCCGCTCCATGCTCGCGGCGATCGAGGAACAGCAAAGGAGGGAACAAGTATGAAAAGGGACGAGCAAACCGTCGATTTCACCGAAAATTATCCCCGTTTCACTCCCGAGATGAAAGAGACGTACACCATCCTCGTGCCGGACATGCTCCCGTGGCATTTCGATCTTTTGATCCACGTCATGCGGCGGGAGGGGTATCATGTCGACGTCCTGCATAACGAGGGGCGGGAGGTCATCGACGAAGGGCTCAAACACGTCCATAACGACACCTGTTTCCCCGCGCTGTGCGTCATCGGGCAATATCTCAACGCCCTGAAAAGCGGCAAATACGATCCCGACAAGACGGCTGTCCTTATCACGCAGTCGGGCGGCGGATGCAGGGCGAGCAATTATGTCCCGCTCATCCGCAAGGCGCTTAAAGCGGAGTTTCCCAATGTCCCCGTACTCTCTCTGAATTTTTCGGGGCTGGAAAAGGGGAACGGGCTGGAACTCAATCTCGGCTTTTTGCTCCGTCTCGGGTATTCGATCTTCTACGGCGATCTCATCATGAGCTGTTTCAACCAGACAAAGCCGTACGAAAACAACGACGGTGACAGCGCAAAGGCGCGCGTCAAGTGCGTGGAGGAGATCAAAAAAGCGCTCGACGGCGGAAAATACAAGAAGTTGAAGCGCTATGTGAATTTCATTCTGGAAACGTTCGCGGCGGTGCCCGTCACGCGGCGGAAAAAGGTGAAAGTCGGCATCGTGGGGGAGATCTATGTGAAATATTCCCCACTCGGGAATTCCCATCTCGAAGATTTCCTTCTGAAAGAGGATTGCGAGCCCGTCGTGCCCGCCCTGATGGATTTTATCCTATATTGCGTCATCAACAACGTCAACGACGCGAAGCTTTACGGCAAAAACAAGAAGTCTGCGATCGTTTTCAGATACGTCTATCATTATCTCTACGGCAAACAGAAGAAGATCATCGCCCTCACGAAGAAGCACGGCGTCTACGAGCCCCTGCACGATTTCGAACACCTGCGCAGATGTGCAGATAAGGTCATCAACCAAGGGGTCAAGATGGGGGAGGGATGGCTCATCCCCGCCGAGATGGCGGCGCTCGCCGAGACGGGGACGGACAACATCGTCTGCGCCCAGCCGTTCGGGTGCCTGCCCAATCATATCGCGGGAAAGGGGGCGATCCGCGTTCTCAAAGAGCTCTACAAGAACGAAAACATCGTTCCCGTGGATTACGACCCTTCGGCGACCAAGGTCAACCAGGAAAACCGCATCAAACTGATGCTCGCAACCGCAAGAGAAAATTTGGGAATGTGACCATATGGATCATTTCGACGACTACCTGAACATCCTCGGCGAAGAGCTCCTGCCCGCGACGGGCTGTACGGAGCCCGTCGCCGTCGCCTACGCCGCGGCGCTTGCACGCCAAACGCTGGGGGAGATCCCCCTGCGCGCCGAGATCTCTGTCAGCGGGAATATCCTCAAAAACGTCAAGAGCGTCATCGTCCCCGGTACGGGCGGGCTCAAAGGCGTTGCTGCGGCTGTCGCGGCGGGGATCGTCGCGGGGGACGCGGCGCAGGAGCTCGACGTCCTCTCATCGCTTACCGATGAGGACAGGGCGAAGATCAAAGACTACCTGTATTCCGTCCCGATCACCGTTGGCAAGGCGGCGGGGAAGTGCGTTTTCGACATTGGCGTGCGGGTCTTTTCGGCGGAAGGGTCGGCGTTTGTGCGGATCGAGGGAAGGCACACCAACGTCGTGGCGATCGAAAAAGACGGAAAAAGGGTGAAATGCGGGAAGCTGTGCAAGGAACACGCTTGCGGCAGGAAGCTCACCGTCGCCGACATCGTGCGCTTTGCGGACGGGGTCGAGATCGAAAAAATAGAGCCGCTCATCGGGCGGCAGATCGAATATAATACCGCGATCGCAAAGGAAGGGCTTGCGGGGGATTACGGGGCGCGCGTCGGCAGAGTGCTTCTCTCCGCATACGGCGAGAGCGTGCATAATCGCGCCAAGGCATATGCGGCTGCGGGCTCGGACGCGAGGATGAACGGCTGTCCGCTACCCGTCGTCATCGTCTCGGGGAGCGGAAACCAGGGGATCACGGCAAGCGTGCCCGTTGCGGTGTATGCAAGGGAGCTGAATGTCCCGCGCGAAAAGCTCATCCGTGCGGTTGCGCTCTCCGATCTCGTGACGGTCCGCCTCAAAGACGGCATCGGGCGGCTCTCCGCATACTGCGGCGCGGTGAGCGCGGGGGTCGGCGCGGGCGCGGGCGTCTGCTATCTGCACGGCGGCGGCTATGACGAGATCGCGCATACCGTCGTCAACGCGCTTGCGATCGCGTCAGGGATCATCTGCGACGGCGCAAAATCGAGCTGTGCCGCTAAAATTGCCTCCGCGGTGGACGCGGGGCTTTTGGGCTTTGAAATGTACCGTAGCGGCAGCCAATTCTACGGCGGCGACGGGATCCTCGAAAGCGGCGTGGAGAACACCATCGACAATGTGAGCGACGTCGCCCGCGAGGGAATGCGCGGAACGGACGAGGAGATCATCAAGCTGATGCTGCGCTCGTAGCCGCTTAAAGAATGTTTTCGACGGCGGGTTTGTACGTCCCCGGGAGACATTCTGAAAGATGAATGAGGATCGCGAGTTTGGGGAGCGCAAGGGCGTAGTTTCCCTCTCCGATGAGCCGCACGGACTCCGCCATATATTCGTCGATCCGTGTGATATCGTTATGGGGTATCCAGACATGGAGCCTCTCTTTTCTGTCCTCCCACCGATTTTGTACAACGCGGGCGTCCTCGACGCTCGCGTTTTTCGCGTCCGCTTTTTCGTAGAGACTTTCAAGTTCCGTCCCGAAGTCGGAGAACTCCTTATCCACAAAATACCATTCAAAGACGGCGAGCCCGAAAAGTAACGCCGCCGCCACCCCGATCGCTGTAAGAGATTTTACCATATGTATGTAATTTCGTTTCGCGCGATTTCTTTGCTCGTCCGCGCTCCTTCGGGCGCATGCTCAAAAATAAATTCAACGAGGGGTTAAGATTTTTGCCTTGCAAAAGCGATTCGGCCGCCGACGTTCTGTTTCACAGGACATGAAGCCGAAGGGGTTCGGCAAATTGAGTGCGCTTAGGCAGGGAGACCCTGCCACGCGCCGTAATTTGGAACGAAGGGCGGCCTCCGCGGAGTCCGAACATGCCCCTTCCCGAGGGAGGAGCGGCGTCTTACTCCTCAACAGCCCGATGGGCTGTGAGGGACGCCGCGACAGGAGGCGTGGCCTCGCCGACGGGGTTGCGGCGGTACCTGCCGCCGCAACGGGTAGGGGGTGGGCATTGGTTCTAATTACGTCATGCTGAGCCGCCGCTGTCCTTGCGGCGAGTCGAAGCATCACCTTATTATAATGTGGTGACCCTTCGACTACGCTCAGGGTGACGTAATTTAGAATGCGTGTGGGGCAGAATGACGCGGGGGTCCTACCATGTCCGTCCATACACCAAAAACTTGCCTACCATGTCTTGCCGTCGGGGTATGATACCGTGAAGGTCTCGAATTTTTCTCCCTTTTGCTGCAAATACATTTTTCCTCTGCCGTCCGCGGTGAGGACGAGCACCCGCTTCACCTTCTTCACCCCTCTCTTTTGCAGGATATCGTCGAAAAAAGCCTGTCCGAGCCCCGTGAGTTCAAGATTTTTTTCGTCATACTTGCCGTTGTCGATGATGACGAGCGGGAGAGAGGTCTGCATCTCTTCATAGTTCTCCTTCGGAAGCGCGGAAAAGGTGCCGTTCGACTCATAGAGGGCGTAGTCGATGCAGTCGAGCGAAAAATACCCCGCCGTGCGGAGCGATTCGATGAGGTCGCTCACGTCGAGATTGTTGCGCTTCAACTGGTAGTCGTCGATCCCGTTTTTGTTCATCACGAGGCTGGGTTTTCCGCTGATGAACGCTTTGAGCGGCTTAACTTTCAAGTCGAGCAGCGTCACGATCTCGTGGAGCACGTAAATTGTGACGACCGAGATGATCCCGTAGAGGAGCGGAATGGACGTGTCCGCCATGGGGATACAGGCGAGCTCGGCGATGAGCAGGGTGATGACGAGCTCGAAGGGCTGCATTTCGCCGATCTGGCGTTTTCCCATGAGCCGCATGATAATGAGAAGTGTGATGAAAATGATGGCGGTGCGGATGATGACGAGGGTCATGAGAATAGTTTTCCGCAAAGCGGAAAATGTATGTAAATAGTTTGCATTTGCGGGCGAAGTGTGCTATGATATCTTGGAAGAGTAGCCAAGGCGCGTTAAGTGTTGCGAAACGGGACGTTGTTCGCAAACGAAAGGGCTTTGCCCTGCGGTGCCGCGGCGCGTCCGCTTTTCTGTTCGGCATAGATATCTCGGCTTCGGCTTCGCCTTCGCTCGATATGACAGAGTGTGGCAGCATGCGCGGCAAGCTGTCATTTCGACCAAGCGAAGCGCGTGGAGGAATCTCTGCCCTATTGCGGACCTCCTCGGAAAGGAGGTTATTTTTATGCAAAAAACACAAAAAAGAACAGCCGTCCTTGCGGCGGCGCTCGGCGTCCTCTGTCTTGCCGCCGCGGGGCTGGGACTCTGCGCAAAGATCGGTTTTTTGATCGAAAAACAGCCCGCTTGGGTCTCCGCGACCGCTTTCTGTGCCGCGGCTGTTGCGCTTATTGCGCTGCTGTTTCTCTGTGCGGCGCGCACGGAACGGGCGAGGGAGGGCGAACCCCCTTTGATCCTGCGGCTCATGTTCTCCGATCTTCTCTTGAAGCGTCCGAATGCCGCGCGCATTGCCTACGTCGGCGTGACGGCGGCGCTGTGCATCGTCAGTAACATGTTCGAGATCAAATTCGCCACGACGCAGTTTTCCTTGACCCTTTATACTTCCTGCCTTGCGGGGATCCTGCTCGGCGCCGTCCCGGGGTTCTGCGCCGTCCTTCTCGGCGACGCGCTCGGCTACGTCGTCAACAGCATGGGGTATGTCTATTATTGGTGGGTCGCCCTTGCATGCGCCGCCATGGCACTCATTTCGGGTCTCGTCATGCGGATCCCCTTCCGCGGCAAAGGGAGTATTTATCTCAAACTCGCCCTGATCAGCGTCTTGACCTTTCTCGTCTGCTCCGTCGGGATCAATACGACGGGCATGTATTACATCGGGCTGGGGATCTACTTCCCGCAAAACGTCTTAGACGCGGTCGCCCAAACCTTTGGCGGCAGGTTTGATTATTGGGTCTACTTCGTCATCCGCTTCTTCCTTTTGGGACAGATCTGGAACAGCCTCGTAAACTATGCTTTGCTGTTTTTGACGGTTCCCGCGCTGCGTGCGGTAAGAAATTTCGGCGTGCGATAGAATTTTTTCAAAAAAACAGGTCAGTCAATCGCTTGCGATTGACTTTTTCCTTCCCGGAATGGTATAATTGAAACATTATATTAAGGAGGGCGGCTATGCAAACGCTCCTGCTTGCCGACAAGGTCATGTTCGGCGCAAACGAGAGGGGGATCATTCTCTTCGGCTTTGAGATCTATTATTATGCGATCTGCATCGTCAGCGGGATCCTTCTCTGCACATTTCTCTCCGCGCTCTTGATGAAGCGCAGAAACATGTCTGCGGACTTTATCTTCACGCTCTTCATCATCTGCATTCCGTCCGCGCTCATCTGTGCGCGGCTCTATTACTGCATTACGGACGGCATGAACATCTCCGAATGGCTCTCGTGGGAGAGTATCCGCAGCGGCGGGCTCTCCGTCATCGGCGGCGTCATCGGCGGGATCGGCGCGGGGCTTGTCGTCTGCCTCGTCAAAAAGGTGAATTTCTTCCGCGCGGCGGACTGCGTCGTCGTCACCATTCTCTTGGCGCAGGCCCTCGGCAGATGGGGGAATTTCTTCAATATGGAAGTGTACGGCGGCAAGGTCGCAAGCGATGGGATGAAGTGGTTCCCCTTTGCGGTGCCCGTCAGCCGCATTTCGCCGACGGGCGTCGGCGCATTCTCGGATCCGAACGCCGAATGGCACTATGCGTTCTTCTTCTATGAAATGCTTCTCAACCTCATCGGGTTCGGGCTTCTCTTCTCGGGCGCGTGGTTCTGGAACAAGAAGCCGAACGGCGTGCTCGCGCTCTCCTATTTCGTCTGGTACGGCATGACCCGTTCGGTCATGGAACCTCTGCGGGATCCCAAATATATTTTGAGCGGCGGCGGCGTGCCGTGGTCGTTCGTGACTTCCATTCTCATGATCGTCGGCGGTATTGTAGGGATCGCCGTGCTGCTTCTTCTCAACTATAAAAAAGAGGTGGCTCTCATCGGCAGTAAGACGGGGGATCCGTGCGGGATCACCGACTATCTTACCCCCTATAAGGACGACGAGCCCTATTTTTCCAAGATCAACATGATGGGGAAGAAATATCCCCCGAAGCCCGAGAAGGCGAAGGGCAAGGGCGAGCCCACCCCCCTCCCCCCCTCCGATGGAGGGGGCGAAGAGCCCGAGGACGAGGATACCGATTCTTGCCCTCCCCCTGCGTCAGGCGAGGGCGCTGATTCTTGCCCTCCCCCTGCGTCAGGGGGAGGGGTAGGGGAGGGGGTCCGCCCCCAAACACTGTCCGACGACGACACAAAGGAGGAATGATCATGAGAAATCTCACACTTCTCACCGACCTGTACCAGCTCACCATGGGACAGGGGTATTTCAAAGAGGGCAGGCATGAAGAGCTTGCCGTGTTCGATATCTTCTTCCGTCCCAACCGCCTCATTACCTATTCGGTGGCGGCGGGCATGGAGCAGGCGGCGGAATATCTCGAAAATCTGCACTTCGACGAAGAGGATCTTTCCTATCTTCGCTCTCTCGGGATCTTCACCGAGGACTTCCTCGCCTATCTCAAAGACCTACGCTTCACGGGCGATGTGTTTGCCGTCCGCGAGGGGGAGATCGTCTTTCCCTACGAGCCCATTCTCACCGTCCGCGCCCCCATGATCCAGGCACAGCTCGTGGAAACGGCGCTCCTCACTTTTATCAATCACCAGACCCTCATCGCTTCGAAGGCATCCAAGATCTGCAAGGCGGCGGCGGATGATGTTGTGATGGAGTTCGGCCTTCGCCGCGCGCAGGGGGCGGACGCGGGCATTTACGGCGCGCGGGCTGCCGTCATCGGCGGCTGCGCTTCAACTTCCAACGTCTATGCGGGCAAGCTCTTTCATGTGCCTGTGGCGGGGACGATGGCGCACAGCTGGGTCATGAATTTCCCCTCCGAACTCGACGCCTTCCGCGCCTATGCGGAGAGCTTCCCCGACGGGTGTCTCCTTCTCGTCGACACCTACGATACTCTCCGCAGCGGCGTTCCGCACGCGATCGAGGTATTCAAGGAGCTCCGCGCCAAGGGGCATGAACCCAAGGGGATCCGCCTCGACTCGGGGGATCTCGCATATCTTTCCAAAGAGGCGCGGAAGATGCTCGACAAGGCGGGCTTCCCGCATACGATCATCTGCGCCTCGGGGGATCTCGACGAGTATTCCATCCGTTCCCTGAAAGAACAGGGCGCAAAGATCGACAGCTGGGGGGTGGGGACCAAACTCATCACGAGCGCCGACCTTCCCGCGCTCGGCGGCGTCTACAAGCTCGCCGCAGTCTATGAAAACGGCAGGGAGATCCCCAAGATCAAGCTCTCCGACACGACGGAGAAGATCACAAATCCCTCTTTCAAAGAATTATACCGTATCTACGACAGGGATACGGATAAGGCGATCGCCGATTACATCACCCGCGCGGACGAGACCGTCGACGAGGACAAGCCCCTCGTGCTCTTCCACCCCGTCGATACGTGGAAGCGCATGACCGTGACCAACTTCCGCGTGAGGAAACTCCGCGAAACGCTCATCTCCCACGGAAAACGCGTGGGGGAAGAGAGGCCGCTCTCGGAGATCTCCGCCTACCGCGCCGCGGAATTTGCGCGCTTCTGGGAGGAGTATACGCGGCAGGACATGCCGCATATCTATAAGGTGGATCTTTCTCCCGCCCTCTACGCGCTCAAACGCGAGATGGTGGAAAGGTGCGGAAAGGGGGAGTCGTGATGTTGAAGCTGTATTCCGAAAAGGACGTCGTCACGCTGGTAAAACGGCTCAAAGACGAGTACGACGGGGCGCTCCGCGGCCATCGCGAGAAGGAGGCGGCGCTCACCGAGGAGAACAGAGACCTCCGTGCGCGGGTATCCGAGCTCGAGGGGGAGCGCAGCGGTGCCCTTGCCGCCTTTGCGGCGGCCGAGCGGGAGCGCGAAAAGATCAAACGGGAGGGGGCGCAGGCGGTGGAAGGAGAGCGGAGAGAGCTCGCCCTTCTCATCCAAAAATGCCGTCGGATGCTGGACATGCTCCGCACAAAATATCCCGACGAAGAGGATACCGCGGCGTTTTCCGCATTCTGTAACGAGCTCGGGATCTCCCCCGCGGCGGAGGAGGAGAGCGGATTCGATCTCGAAGAAGTGACTTCTCCCAAGGGGCCGCTCGACCTCGGAAAGCTGTGCAGAGAGCTCGGACTGATGGAGGACGACGAATGAAGGAAAAGACAAAATGCGCTCTTCTCTTTGCGCTCATCGCATGCGCTGCTCTGCTCATAGACCAACTGACAAAACTGCTTGCATTTTACTTTTTGCCCACGCCGCTCTCCTATCAGCCGATCATCGAGGGCTGGCTGGGCTTTTCCCATGTGGAAAACGACGCGATCGCCTTCGGGATCGGCAGCGGAAACCGCGGCTTTATGATCGCGATCATGATTTTGACGGCGCTTCTCATGGTCGGGATCCCCGTTTTGAGCCTCACGGTTTTCAAAAAGAACCGCCCCGCGCAAATATGCCTTGCGATCATTGAGGGGGGCGCGGTCGGAAATTTCGTCGACAGACTTTTCGTGAAAAACGCGCAGGGCGTCGCGGTCGTGCGCGATTTCGTCGATCTCACCCGTTTCGGATTCGCCAACTGCAACGTGGCGGATTTCTTTATCACATTGGGCGCGGTCGCCCTCGTCATCGTCCTGCTCTTCATCGGGCCGCAGGCGGCGTTCCCCCTGAAAAAGGAATGGCGCGAAGAGGCGAAAAAGGCGGAAAAACAATGACTGTTCTTTCCTTCGAGGCGGCGGCGGGGAGCCGCGTAGACGTGTTCGTGAGCGGCGTCTCGGATCTTACGCGGGCGGCGGTAAAACGGCTTGCGGAGGGCGGGCACGTCTTTGTGAACGACGCTCCCGTAAAGGCGAGTGCAAACGTAAAACCGGGGGACCATGTCCGCGTCGAAGTCCCCGATCCCGTTGCGACGCGCGCCGTTCCCGAGGATATTCCCATTGAAATCGTCTATGAGGACGACGACATCGCGGTCGTCAATAAAGCGCAGGGCATGACCGTCCATGCGGGGGCGGGAAACTACGAGGGGACGCTCGTCAACGCCCTCCTCTTCCGCCTGAAAAATTTGAGCGGCGTGGGCGGGGAACTGCGCCCCGGTATTGTTCACAGGATCGATAAGGACACTTCGGGGCTTCTCGTCATCGCCAAGAACGACGCGGCGCACCTGTCTCTCTCCGAACAGATCGCGCAAAAGACCGCGCGGCGGGAGTATCTCGCGCTCTTGGAGGGCGTCTTGAAGGACGATAAGGGGCATATCCTCACGGAAATGGGGAGAGACCCCAAAGACAGGCTGAAAATGGCGGTTCTGCCCGCAGGAAAGGGGAAGATCGCCGAAACGGACTGGTTCGTCGAGGAGCGGTTCAAAGAGTTTACCCTTGCGAGATTTTCCCTGCATACGGGAAGAACGCACCAGATCCGCGTCCATGCGAAATATATGGGGCACCCCGTCGTGGGGGATAAGCTGTACGGCTATAAAAAACAGCGGTTTTCGCTCGAAGGACAGCTTCTCCACGCCTTCCGCCTGACGCTCGACCACCCCAAAACGGGCGAGCGCATGACGTTCACCGCGCCCCTGCCCGATTACTTCGAGAATATTTTGGAATTGCTCCGCCGAGAGCGGAAAGGAGATAAAAGTCATGGCTAAGAAAAAAGAAAAAGAGACCGAGACCCAAGAGACTCATGCAAAGCGTTCCCGTCCGCGTTGGCGGTTCGCCGATATGTTCGCGTTCTGCGCGCTGGCGCTCGCGGCGTTTTTGTTCATTCTCGGACCGCTCCTCAAATGGATCTTCGAAAAGACGGGCGGGGAGAATATCCTCGTCACCCTCAACACCATCGCGCAGTATTGCCTCTTTGCGGCGATCGCCCTGCCCGCATGGTATTTTGTGCGGAACAAGCGCAAAGGCTGGATCATTTTTTACTTTGTTTTGATCATCATATTCATCGTCGGCACCGTTTTGGGTCTGATCTGAATTCCGCCCCTTGGCGCCGCCCCCTTCGCCTCATTCCGAGCCCCCGTAGGGGGCGAGAGAATCCCCTCGTAAGTACGGACGCCCGTGGGTCTATGAGATCCGCTCGCTTCGCTCGGGATGAGGGAGACATGTGCCCCCGCGTCATTCTGCCCCGCGCCCCCGCGTCATCCTGCCCTGCGTCCGCGTCATCCTGAACCCCCGTAGGGGGTGAAGGATCCCGAAGAACGAAGTCCGAACTCTCATCCTCGGGATTCTTCGGGCTTCGCCCTCAGAATGACGCGCTCCCACTTGGTTTCCTCCGCGTCATTCTGTCCCGCGCCCCCCGCGTCATCCTGCCCCACGCCCCGCGTCATCCTGCCCCGCGCCCCCGCGTCATCCTGAACCCCCGTAGGGGGTGAAGGATCCCGAAGAACGAAGTCTGAAAAAACTTAACATAAATAGGAGAAGAAACAAATGAAACGCAAATTTTGGACGGTTTTGCTCGCCCTTGCGGCAATTCTCTGCCTCTGCCTCGGGCTTACGGGCTGTAAGCTCGGCGGCGGTTCGTCGAGCGGCGGAAATTCGTCGGGCGGTAGCGGCACGACTCCGTCCGGTCATACGCATACGTATGCGGAAGAGTGGGAATCGAGCGAAGAAGGCCATTGGCACAAGGCCACTTGCCACCCCACCGAGCACAGCGAACTGATCCCTCATACTTACGAAAACGGCGTCTGCACAGAATGCCATTTCGCACACCAGGATCACACCTACGAAAATGGCGTGTGCACGGAATGTCATTATGCCCATCAAAATCACACCTACGAGAATGGCGTGTGTACAGAATGCCATTATGCCCACCAAAATCACACCTACGAGAATGGCGTGTGTACAGAATGCCATTATGCCCACCAAAATCACACCTACGAGAATGGCGTGTGCACCGAGTGTCATTTCGTACATCAGGATCATAATTACGAGAACGGCGTCTGCACAGAGTGCCATTTCGCACATCAGGATCATAATTACGAGAACGGCGTCTGCACAGAGTGCCATTTCGCACATCAGGATCATACTTATGAGAACGGCATCTGCACGGAATGTCATTTCGCACATCAGGATCACATCTTTACCTATTCCGACAAGACCGACGACGGCCACACGGGAACTTGCTCTGTATGCCATAAGACCGTCACGGAAGGACACACCTACGACGCGCAGTATCAATGCGAAGAGTGCCACTATCAGCACACGCATACCTATGCGGAAGAGTGGGAATCGAGCGAAGAAGGCCATTGGCACAAGGCCACTTGCCACCCCGAAGTGACAAGTGAAGTGACGGAGCACTCCTACGTAAATGGGCAGTGTGAGGAATGTGATTACGAGCACGTCGGACACACCTTCGCCGAATACACCGAAAAGACCGAAACCGAGCACACGGGCACTTGCTCTGTCTGCCATAAGGTCGTAACAGAAGGACATAATTACGACAACGGCGTGTGCACGGAATGCGAGTATGAACATCAAAATCATACCTACGAAAAGGGTGTATGTACGGAATGCCACTATGCGCACAGAGATCATACGTACGGCGATGACAACACTTGTTCTGTCTGCGGCGCAGGGCTCTACACGAAGAGCGAGGACGGAACGAAGATCTACTTCGGGGAATATCCGCAGACGGAGGTAAAGGAGAGCGGGCTCAAAGGCTTCTTAGGCATGGAAGCGGGCGCAAATCCCACGAGCGAAAGTGCGGGTAAGTGGACGGATTACGGATACTACATCAGCGGCTCGGTGCGGAGTTACATGTGGTATATCGACGTGGAGTATCAAGGAAACCGCTACCGCGGAGTATACTTTACGAGTTACCGCCCGTGGTTGACGACGTACAGTTCTTCCGCAAGCAACAGTTATCAAGACGACAATGGATACACTACGAACACGGTGTATTGGTTCAAATATGAGCCCATCGAGTGGCGTATCTTGGAGCAGAAGGACGGGACGGCGCTTCTCATGGCGAACATCATCTTGGACAGCCAGCAGTATTATCATACAGCGTCCGGCACGACGCGCACGGTGAACGGCAAGACGGTGTATGAAAACAACTACAAGGAGAGCGATATCCGTAAGTGGCTGACGGAGACGTTCTACGAGACGGCATTCGATGAATATGCGCAGCAGATCATTGAGACGACGGCGGTGGATAACAGCGCGTCCACAACGGCGTCGAGCAGCAACAAATATGCGTGCGAAAATACGGAGGATAAAGTGTTCCTGTTGAGCTGGAAGGAAATATTGAATACCTCTTACGGATTCAGCTCGAGTTATTCAACATACGATACGGCGCGGCAGTTGAAGAGTACGGACTATGCGAAGTCGCAGGGCGTGTATGTACACACGAGTTACGGCGGCACGGGCTGGTGGTGGCTGCGCTCGCCGAACCTCTATTATAGCTACGATGCGTACTATGTCGGTATCGACGGCGACGCCGACTACAGCAGTTATGTCCACGATGCAGGCGGCGGTGTGGTCCCCGCTTTGCGGATCCGCCTGTAAGGCGGCCGCCACCCCTCGCGCGGCGCTCTTTTGCCCTCGACGTGATTAGCCCCCAAGCCCTACCCCTTCAAAGGGGGCAGGTCCCCCCCCCACCGCCTACGGCGGAGTCTCCCCCCCGGAGGGGAAACAAGGTGGGGCTGCGCGGGTACTTCCCCTGAAAGGGGCAGCAAGGAAGCCGCTTCATAAATTCAAATTGTAAAATTCTCCGTGTTTTTCTTTACAAATCGGAGAATTTTCTTTATAATAAAGAACATGAATCCCGTTATCGCCATTGTCGGGCGTCCCAATGTGGGGAAAAGTACATTCTTCAATAAAGTCGCCGGCAGAAAGATCGCCATCACCGAAAACCGTCCCGGCGTCACGCGCGACCGTATTACGGCGAGCTGCGAATGGCGCGGCAAACCGTTTACCCTCATCGACACGGGCGGCGTCGAGCTCAAGAGCGAGGACGTCATGTGGAAGCAGATCGCCTTGCAGGCACAGCTTGCCGTGGAGACTGCCGACGTCATCCTCTTTTTTACGGACGCGAAAGAGGGGCTTACCGCCTCCGATTACGACGTGGCGGATTTTCTCCGCCGCAGTAAAAAACCCGTCGTACTCGTCGTCAACAAGGTGGACGAATACTCGCAGGACAAGCTGTTTGAATTTTATGCCTTGGGGCTCGGGGAGCCCTTCGGCGTTTCGGCGGAACACTCCCGCGGGATCGGCGACGCGCTCGATCAGGCCGTCGAATACTTCCCCGCGGGCGAGATCATTGAGGAAGATTCCCTGAAAATCGCCGTTGTCGGAAAGCCCAATGCGGGCAAGAGCTCGCTCGTCAATCAGCTTCTCGGCGAGGAGCGTTCCATCGTCACGGATATCGCAGGCACCACGCGGGACGCGGTGGATACCCGTTTCGAGCGGAACGGCAAGGCGTATACCATCATTGATACGGCGGGGATCCGCAGAAAGCGTTCGGTGAACGACGACGTGGAGTATTATTCCGTTTTGAGGGCGTTTGACGCGATCAAGCGGGCGGACGTCGTCCTTCTCGTCGTGGACGCTTTGGAGGGGATCACCGAACAGGACGTGAAGATCATCGGCATGGTGCATGATGAGGGAAAACCTTCCGTTATCGTCATGAACAAGTGGGACGCCGTCGAAAAGGATACGCACACGATCGAAAAATTCGAGGCGAAGCTCAAAGAAAATCTCAAATTCATGGACTATTTCAAGTCCGTCTATATCTCCGCCAAGACGGGCCAGCGGGTCGAAAAGATCTTATCTCTTGCGGAAGAAGTCTATGCGCACGCTTCTTTCAGGATCCCGACGGGCGCGCTCAACGATCTTCTTCTCGACGCCGTGCGCGTCAGCGAGCCGCCGAGCTACCTCGGCAAGCGCATGAAGCTGTATTACGCCTCGCAGGTCTCCGTGCGCCCGCCGCTGTTTGCCCTTCAAGTCAATGACGAGACGCTCCTGCACTTTTCTTACGAGCGGTATCTCGAAAACGTCATCCGCGGGGCATACGATTTTACGGGCACGCCCATCCGCATTCAGGTACGGAGCAAAAAGGAGAAAGAATGAAAGAGCTTGCCTTTTCCGAACTTTGGTATTGGTTCTTATTGATGGCGGTCGTATGCTATTTCATCGGCTGTTTCAATTTTGCCGTGCTCATTGCCAAGGTCAAAAAAAAGGACGTCCACAAGATCGGCTCGGGAAATCCCGGGACGATGAATATCTCCCGCGAGTTCGGGCTCAAAATCGGGCTCCTCAACTTTTTGCTCGACGCATGCAAGGGGGGCGTTCCCGCCGTCATCAGTTACTTTATTTTCAGACATTGCGTCTTTGCGGGGACGGACGTCGTCATTTCCGACTTTACGCGCTATTTTTGCGGCGTGTTCGTCATCATCGGACACATTTTCCCCGTGACGATGAAGTTCAAAGGGGGGAAGGGGATCGCCTCTACGCTGGGACTCTTTTGGTTCTGCCTCTCCTGCGAGAGTCCGTGGTATATCCTCATCTGCTTCGTCATTCTGCTCTTCGGGATCGTGGGCTTTATCGCCCTGACGGAGTGGGGCTCGATGGGATCGCTTCTCGGCGTGACGGGATTTTCGGTCTGGCAGGGGATCCTGTTTTTCCTGCGCTACCAAAACGACCTTTCGGAGCCGTGGACGGTCGCCTGCTTTATGATGCTCCTCGCGCTCAATGTCCTCACATGGACGGCGCACAGGAAGAATCTCGTCCGCCTCTTTTCGGGCGAAGAACACCGCACTTCCGTGCGAAAGCTCTCCCACGGGAAGCGCGGCATGAAAGAGATGTAAAATGTATGAAACAGCGCCGCGGCATTCGCCGCGGCGCTTTTGTATGCTTTCTCGGTTCCCCTCATAGAGGAGCTGCACCACAGGTGACTGAGGGGTTCTTGTCGCCCCTTTTAGGGGAGATGTCACGAACGAAGTGAGTGACAGAGGGGTTTCGGAAACCCTATCCCCCGCTACGCGGGTACTTCCCCTAAGAGGGGAAGCAAGAAACCCTTTTGCCCTGCGGGCACTTCCCCTAAGAGGGGCAGCGAGAGTTGGGGGGCGACAAGGAACGGCGTCCGCGCTTGACGCCCTGAAAAGAGGCAACGAGATTATTCCACTTCCGCGCCGGAGGCGGTGACGCGGAGTTTGGCGCGGAAGATCGCGGAAAGCCCCGCGACGAGCGTTTCGAAATCGCTCTTTGCCATCGTCTCGACGGCGGAGTGCATCGCAAGCTGCGCAAGTCCCAGATCGACGGACGGGACGCTCATTTGCGAGAGCCCGATCGCCCCCAAAGTACTGCCGCTGCGCATGTCGGAGCGGTTATAAAAGGTCTGGTAGGCGACGTTCGCGCCCCCGAAGATCTTCTTGACGATCGCCGCCGTGAGCCCGTCCGTCGTATAAGCGCCGCCCGCATGCCCCTTGACGACGATCCCCCCGCCGAGGACGGGGCGGTTGGTGGGGTCGCATTTTTCGGGACGGTTGGGATGAAGGGCGTGGGCGTTGTCGAGGGAGACGAGCAGAGACTCCGAGAGGGTGCGGAGAAATTCTTCCTCACCGATCCCCTGCGAAAGAGCGACGCGCCGCAGGACGGAGACGAGAAAATCTCCCGCCGCGCCCTGCCGGGTACGGCTGCCGATCTCCTCGCTGTCGAGGCAGGCGATGACGCAATTCTGCGCCGTATCTTCCGCGAGAAGGGCACAAAGAGACCCGTAGACCCCTACAAGATCGTCGAGCCGCGGCGAAGAGAGAAATTCTCCGTGCGCGCCGCTTTCATAGGGTTCGGCGGCGGGCGCAAGATACAGATCGTACGAGAGCGTCTCCCCCAAAAGTTCTTGAAGTTCCCCCTTTCCGAGCGAAAACAGGGGGAGCATGTCCGTCTGCCTGTCCGGCTTAAAGCCGTCGTTCACCTCTCTGTTCATGTGGATGGCGAGCGAGGGAACGGTGAAAAGGCGGTCGCTGACGTACGGCTCTGCGGCAACGCCCGTTTCCGTACTCCGCACGACCCTTCCCGCGAGGCGCAGGGGACGGTCGAGGAAGGAGTAGAGGATACATCCGCCGTATTCTTCCGCATTGAGACGGGTGTAGGGGCCGCTCTCCGTCTCCGCGTGCTCTTTAAGTTTCAAGCAGGGCGAATCGGTGTGGCTTGCGACGATCTTATAGGACCCCTCGCCGAGGCGGAAGGCGATGAGACTGCTCCCATTGCGGGTGACGAAATAGCCTTTACCCGCTTCCGTCGTCCATTTTTCGCCTTCGTTGAGCTCCGTAAACCCCGCTCCGAGAAGTATTTTCTTCAAGTTTGCGACCGCTTGATAGGCGGTATAGGAATCTTTCAAAAATTCTTTGAGTCCGTGCATGCGTTTTTACCTCTTTTGAGTTTTGTTTGGATCCATTCCGCCAGCGCGCCGAGCGCGTATCCCGCCGCCGTGATGATGGCATATACGGGCAGAGCGTACCATAGAATGGGTGTATAGACCCGTCCCTCTCCCCCGCGGAAGGGCGGGAAGGAGAGCGCGACGAGAATATCCTTTAAGAAATTGTCTTTGGCGGGAGGCCCCATCAGCCAGACGGCGTTATACCGCCGCAGCGCGCCATAATAGGCGTCTGCGCCCGTCCATTCGAACGCGGCGACGAACGCCGCATTGTTGAGAAAAATGATGCAGAGCATGCCGAGGAAGAGAAATCCGAATTTCCAGCCGTCCCGCATGCGGAAGGGTACCATGTCCCAGACCCCGGGGAGAAAAGAGCTCAAAAAGAGCAGGGTGTGGCAGGACCAAAAGCGCAGATATTCCCATTGCAGCATGGTCTGCCCCACATATTGGACGGGGAAGATCGGCGCGAAGAGCCCAGCGCAGGTCCCCACATAGAATTGGAACTGTTTCAAAAGGCGGTTTTTTGTGAAAAGGGCGGCGGGACACAGCAAAATGAGGAAGGCGCATACATTATAAGCGGTATTCTTCACGCCGAATCCCTCTCCCCACATGTGCGGCCATACCCAAAATTTGAAGAAGTGCTGGAAGAGATTGAGTCCCATCACGACGCAAAGCGCGATTTTCTTTGCGCGCAGAGACTTTTTCCTCAAAGGGAAGAACAGCGCACAAAAAAGCGCGGCGATCGCCAGAACGGATAGGGTATGGTACACGTCGAAGAGTTGCATTTGCTTTCATTATATATGTTCAATGCGGAAATGTCAATCCATTCGCCGCAACGAAACCCAATGGAAAACTCCCCGAAAAAAATTAGTTCGCATAGGCGAACTTTTTTTGAAAAACCGCCTCAAAACAGTTGACAGCACAAAAAGAAGATGATAAAATAAACGCAGTTCGCAACTGCGAACACATGCCCGCAGGCGGCGGGCAAATTTCAAGACTAATGGTTCGCAATGGCGAACCGAAAGGAGATTGTATGCCTCTTATTCTCGCACCCATCGGACAGGAAGTGAAGATCGTAAGGATCGCCGCGGACGATAAGACGAAAAAACACCTGTCCAATCTCGGCGTTCTCGTGGACGGCTCGATCACCGTCCTCTCCGCAAGCGGCGGTTCCACCGTTTGCCGCGTGAAGGACGGGCGTCTCGCGCTCGACAAGAACGTCGCGTCGCGCATTTATGTGGCGTAAATGAGGGATTGATCTATTCGGAGGTATATAGCAACATGAAAACCAAGTTACTCAGCGAATTTGCCGTCGGCGAGAAGGGGATCGTCAAGACCGTCTCGGGCGAAGGCAGAGTCCGCCGCCGTCTCTTCGACATGGGCGTGACGCCGGGCGCGGAGATCCTTCTCCGCAAGAAGGCACCCCTTGGCGATCCCATCGAAGTGACGATCCGCAGCTATGAGCTCACGCTCCGCAAGACGGAGGCAGAACTCGTCACGATGGAGGTGCGCGCATGATGAAGTTTGCTTTGGCGGGCAACCCCAACTGCGGTAAAACAACGCTGTTCAATCTTCTTACGGGCTCCACGGCGTACGTCGGCAACTGGCCGGGCGTCACGGTGGATAAGAGAGAGGGGACGTATAAGAAAGGCGAGGAACCCGTCAAGATCGTCGATCTTCCTGGCATTTATTCGCTTTCCCCCTATACGCCCGAGGAAGTCATTTCAAGGAATTTCATCCTCGACGAAAAGCCCGAATGCGTCGTCAACATCGTGGACGCGACCAATTTGGAACGCAATCTCTATCTCACGACCCAACTCATGGAGATCGACGTTCCCGTGATCATCGCGCTCAATATGATGGACGCCGTCGAAAAACAGGGCGATCAGATCGACGCGAAGGAACTCGAAGAAAAGATCGGACTGCCCGTCGTCGCCATTTCCGCGCTCAAAGGCACGGGGATCAAGGAACTGATGGACAGGGCGATCTCCATCGCGAAGAAACCCCGCGCGGGCGTCACCGTCCTGCACGATTCCCCCCTTGCGCACCTCGTGAGGGACGTGAGCATCGCGCTGAAAGGCGCAAAGGTCGACGCGCCGCTCTTCCACGCCGTGAAACTCGCCGAAATGGACGAGATCGAAGTGGGGATGCATCCCGAACTCGTCACGATGGTACAGGAATTCAAGGCGACCTTCAAGGACGACACGTTCGGGGACGATTTGGAGGCGGTCGTCGCCGACGCGAGATATAAATACATCTCCGCAAACTACTCTTCGGCTTACAGAAAAAAGCACAGGGGGGAGAAGCTGACGAAGTCCGACAAGGCGGATAAGATCCTGACCCATAAAATCTGGGGCATTCCGATCTTCCTCGTTATCCTGTTCGCCATCTTCCATCTGACCTTCTCGGAGGACCTCTTCTACATCTCCGCGATGGCGGGCGGGCTTCCGACGCTGGAAGAGCTCGGCTACGATATGTCAAATCCCGGCGTGACGCTTCTCGCCTGCTTCTATGACGGAGCGATTTTCTCCCCGGGCGTGATTTTGACGAATGTCTGGACATGGCTCTTGGACTGGGTCGGAGAACTCCTCGGGCTCTGCACGCAGAACGCGCCCCTTTGGGTGGGCAGTTTCGTCGGCGACGGCATTTGGGGAGGGCTCTCCGCCGTGCTCGGCTTCCTGCCGCAGATCTTGACGCTGTTCTTGTTCTTCTCCATTCTCGAAGATTCGGGCTACATGGCGCGCGTGGCGTTCATCATGGACAGGATCTTCCGCCGCTTCGGGCTCTCGGGAAGGGCTTTCATGCCCATGATCATGGGCTTCGGCTGTTCGCTTCCCGCGATGATCAACACCCGCACCCTTGCGGACGACAGGGAGCGGACGGCGACCATCCGCGTCATCCCGATGTTCTCCTGCGGGGCGAAATTGCCCATTCTGACGGCGATCGCGGGCGGGATCGTGCAGCATTTTGAGGTCGGGAATGCCGACCTCATCACCTACGGCATGTATCTCATCGGGATCGTGACTGCGGTCGTCTGCGTCATCCTGATGCGGAACACGACGATGCGCGGGGACGTCCCGCCCTTCATCATGGAGCTTCCCCCGTATCATCTGCCCCTCTTCAAGGGACTCATGATCCACCTTTGGGATAAGACAAAGCACTTCGTCAAAAAGGCGTTCACCATTATCTTCGCCTCGACGATCGTCATTTGGTTCCTCTCCAACTTCTCGTGGAATTGGCATTTCCTGCCCGAGGAGATCGAGTACGAGGGGGAGACCATTCTCGCAAATCTTCATACCGATCAGAGCATTTTGGGCTCGCTCGGCATGCTCATCCAGCCCATCTTTACGCCGCTCGGCTTCGGCTCACAACTCGAAGCATTCGGTTGGGTATTCGCGGTCGCGGCAATCACGGGACTCGTTGCAAAAGAGAACGTCATTGCGACCTTCGGCACCCTCGCGGCGTGCGTCGCGGGCAGCTACATCGCAACGGAGGACGGCGTCGCGGAGGCAGTCAGAATGATCGATGCCACGGGCATTACGATCCCCGCGCTCATCGCCTTCATCGCCTTCAACATGGTGACGATCCCCTGCTTTGCAGCTTGCGCCACGGCAAAGGCGGAACTTCCAAAGGGCAAGTTCAAATGGACGCTCCTCTTCTGGCTCGCAACGAGCTATGTGGTCGGAACGGTCATCTATCTCGTGGGTTCGTGGTGGTGGACGGTATTCCCCGTCCTCGCGGTCGCAGCGGCCGCCACAGCGGGGATCTGGTTGTGGAATAAAAAGCACCCTCTGACGGAAAATGAGGTATCCATGTCCGAGACCGAAGTCCAAAAAGAGGCGGCGGCAAGCGACGGAGGGGAATCATGAGCTGGTGGGAGATCCTCATCATTATCGCGGCGGCGGCATTTGTGATCGGGGTGATCGTTGCGGCGGTCATCCACAAGAAACAGGGGAAAACCTGCTGTTCGGATTGCGGAAATTGCACCGCCTGCCCCGCCTGTGCGAAGAAAGCGCGCGGATCCGCCGACCCTGCGGAAAAGAAATAAGACCATCCATACAATCTCCATAAATCTTGTAAGAGCTCTTCCTTTTTTGGGAAGGGCTCTTACGTTTCGTTTGACTGTTTCGTTGAATTTCTTTTTTCGTCTGCGCTTTGAAGCGCATGCTCAAAAATAAATTCAACGAGGGGTTAAGATTTTTGCCTTGTAATTACGATTCGGCCGCCGACTTTTTGTTTTACATGACAGTAAGCCGAAGGGGTTCGGCAAATTGAGTCGCTCACGGCGGAAGTGAATTCCGCCTAAGGCAAGTTATTTTGGAATATTTCGCTCGATTTCTTTTTTCGTCTGCGCTTTGAAGCGACGGGGGCGGGTGGCGCGGGGTTAGCCGCGACAGGTGGGGGTTTGCTTGCTGCCCCTTTTAGGGGAAGTCCCCCGAGCTTGCGAGGGAGAAAGGGGTTTCCGAAACGCCTTTCCCCTCACTACGTTCGGGTACTGTCTCACGCGGGTAGCACCCCGCGTTTGGTCAGCATTTGGGGCAGCAAGGGGGCGATCTTCTTCGTGCATATCACCGCTTGCATATTTGCGCAAAGTATGGTACAATCATGATAAGAACACAAAGGGGAAACGCATATGCTTTCTGCAAGATCCTGTAAATTATTGCTCATCGCGCTGTGCTCGTTGCTTATATCGCTCGGCATTTTGTTCGGCATGCCCGCCTTTTCCGCGAAAGCGGCAGAGGAGTCTGCCGCGCCGACGACGCTTGAAGAGCTCCGCAGGGCGGACATTGACAGCATCGCCTCTTTGTCAAGATACGACAGCCGGGATTTCGGCATCGTGACCCCCGTAAAAAACCAGAGCAACGATCCGCTCTGCTGGTCGTATGCGACGGTCGCCGCCTGTGAGACTTCCATTCTCCGCGAAGGGCTTGAGGGAGCCGACGCCGCAACGCTCGATCTCGATGAGCGCAACCTCGGTTGGTGGGCGAACAACCCGCGCACGGACGAGTTTCATCTGATCGACGCGGACGTTCCCGCGGGCAACGGCCTTTACAGCACGGGCGGCGCCATGGAAGTGGCGGGCAAAACGTTCTTGCAGTGGATGGGACCCTCCGTTCAAGCGGAGCGTGACGAAACTTCCATCAAAAACGCCGCGCCGAGCCCTTACCGGCTCGAGGGGATGTTCACCTTCGATTATTCCGTGGAAAACGTCAAAGCGGCCGTCGCAAAGTACGGCGCAGTGTCGTGCTCCTACTATTTCTATCGCGGCACCAAAATATTCAACTATCTCAACAACGCCGACGAAGCGAAAAACAACCCCCATTCGAGCATTATCGTTGGTTGGGACGATACGATCCCCGCCGATAAATACCGACCGAAGGCGTCCTCGCGGAACGGGGGCTGGATCGTCAAGAACAGTTGGGGGACGGGGCGAAATCTCGACGGGTATTTTTATCTCTCCTACGATTCGCAAATTTACGACGTCCGCGCGTTCGACTGCACGGAGGCCTCCGAATTCGACCATCAATATCTCTATAACGGCGTCATCAAGCAGGGCGTATCCAAGATGAAGGGAACGACGGACGGCGTCAAAGCGGCGGCGGTCTACCGCGCACAGGGCGGCACGGAGACGACCTTCGAGACGCTTACCGCCGTGAATGTCGGGATCGGCGGGGAGGACGTCGGCGTAGAGATCTCTGTTTACAAACGGCCGAAGGCCGACTTCAACAATTCGGATTGGAGTGAGACGGATCCCGAGGATGGGGAACTCTGCGTGAGCGAGCACTTTACGGGTGTCGGCGAAGGGTATCACACCTTCCGCCTCAAAGAGGCCGTGCCGCTCGAAAACGGCGAGACGTTCTCCGTCGTCGTATGGGCGCAAAATGGCGCGGGCGACGCTTCCGTCTATTTCACCGAGGATACGAAAAGCGGCAACGACATGACGTTTCTCTCGGAAAACGGTCTTTGGCGCAACGGGAAGCGGCACAATGCGGCCGCACATATCCGTGCCTATACGGTGGATACGGTGCGCACGGAGCCCCTTCCCGCGCGCGATTTGAAAGATGCGGAAATCTCCGTCGCGGCGGGGGAATACCGTTACAGCGGGGAGGCGATCACGCCCGATGTGACAGTCACCCTCGGCGGCAAAACGCTTGCGGCGGGCACGGACTACACCCTCAAATACGAAAATAACGTCCTCCCTTCCGATCGGGCTGTGGTGACCGTCGTCGGGAAGGAACCCTATACGGGCGAAAAAGAGGCGAATTTTACGATCTTAAAGGGCGTTGCTCCGCCCGATCTTCCCGCACACGGGCAGGAGGATCCTATCGTCGTGAACAGCAAGGTGAAGCGGCTTTCCGAGATCGGGCTTCCCGACGGCTGGGCGTGGGAGTCGGACGTCCTCTTTTCGGAGTTCCCGGACGGAATGTTCGGTTCGGTGCACGGCTTTGCCGCAGCCTACACCAAAGAGGACGCGGCATATTACGAAATTCAATCGGCGACGGTCTTTGTCCGCCGTGAGCGGAGTTCGGTCGACGGCGCGGAGATCACCGTGAACGGCAGTTACCGCTACTCGGGCGAAACAGTCGTTCCCGCGCTCACCGTGACGCTGTTCGGCGAGGTGCTCGAAGCGGATAAGGACTATACGGTGCGCTCGGACGCCAAAAATGCGGGGGAAGCGCAAGCCTTCATCGAGGGAACGGGAGACTATACGGGCACGGCGGTCTTTTCGTTCAGAATCGAAAAGGCGAAAGAGCCGCCCTTCGGCGCGGAGATCCATGGGATCGAATTGGGCGAAGGACTTTCAAAACTCTCCGACGTCGGGCTTCCCGACGGCTGGCAGTGGGAAAACGGCGATACGCCGCTCGCCGCGGGAGAGATGCACGCGACGGCTCGCTACACGGGCGTCGATGCGGATAACTACGAAATTTTGACCCGAGAGGTCGTCTTGACGATATCCGAACCCGAGCCTGAACCCGAGCCTGAACCCGAGCCCGAACCCGAGCCTGAGCCCGAGCCTGAGCCCGAACCCGAGCCCGAACCCGAGCCTGAACCCGAGCCTGAACCCGAGCCCGAGCCTGAACCTGAACCCGAGCCCGAACCCGAGCCTGAACCCAAGCCCGAACCCGAGCCCGAGCCCGAGCCCGAGCCTGAACCCGAGCCTGAACCCGAGCCCGAGCCCGAACCCGAACCTGAACCTGAACCCGAGCCCGAACCCGAGTCCCAAGGGTGTTTCGGCATTGCAGGAAGAGGGGAGATCCTTGTGTTTCTTGTTATTCTGTTTGCGGTTTCGGCTGCGTTGATTGCGTTTGGGAAGCGGCGCAGCGGGAAAAAGTGAGTTCGGATCCGTCCGCGGAGCCGCGTTTTGAAAGAACGCAAATTTCTTGACAGAATGCCCAATTTTTGTTACAATACCGTCTATGATTTCCTTCAACAATAAATCAAATCTTTTGGAAGACAGCGTTTACCATTACGAGTTGCAGGACGTAAAGGAACCCAAGCTGTACCGCGAGCTCTTTTCGTATGACGAGATCCCCAAGATCGCCTTCAACAACCGCCATGTTCCCATGAACATGCCCGAGGAGATCTGGATGACGGATACGACCTTCCGCGACGGGCAGCAGTCCACCTCGCCCTTTACGGTGAAACAGATCGTCGATCTCTATAAGCTCATGTCGCGGCTGGGCGGCCCCAAGGGGCTTGTCCGCCAGTCCGAATTTTTCGTCTACTCCAAGAAGGACCGCGAGGCGCTCACGGCTTGCCGCGAGACGGGCTTGCGTTTCCCCGAGATCACGTCATGGATCCGCGCGGACGAGCGCGATTTCGGCATCGTAAAGGATCTCGGGCTCGAAGAGACGGGCATCCTTGTCTCCTGTTCGGACTATCATATCTTCAAAAAGATGAAACTTACCCGCCGCACCGCGATGGAGAAATATCTCGGGATCGTGAAGAGCGCGCTCGAAAAGGGGATCCGTCCCCGCTGCCATTTCGAGGACATCACGCGGGCGGATTTTTACGGCTTTGTCGTGCCCTTTGCGACCGAGCTCATGAAACTTTCCGAGGAGAGCGGGATCCCCGTCAAGATCCGCATGTGCGACACGATGGGATTCGGCGTCACCTTCCCCGGCTGTACCCTGCCGCGCAGCGTGCAGGGCATCGTGTACGGGCTTCACCACTATGCGGGCGTGCCGCACGGCATGCTCGAATGGCACGGGCATAACGATTTTTACAAGGTGGTGACGAACGCCTCCACAGCATGGCTCTATGGGGCGTCCGCCGTCAACTGCTCCCTGCTCGGCATCGGGGAGAGGACGGGGAACTGCCCGCTCGAAGCGATGGCGGTGGAGTATGCGTCCCTGCGCGGCACGCTTGACGGCATGGATCTTACGGCGATCACGGAGATCGCCGACTACTTCGAAAAAGAGATCGGTTATCCCGTTCCACCCAAGACGCCGTTCGTGGGCAGGGCGTTCAACTCCACGCGGGCGGGCATCCATGCGGACGGCATGCTCAAAGACGAGGAGATCTATAATATTTTCGACACCGCCAAGATCCTGGGGCGCCCCGCGCGCGTCACGGTCAACAAGACGAGCGGGCTCGCCGGGATCGCCTTTTGGATCAACGACTATTTCGGGCTTCCCGAAGGGCATAAGATCGACAAGACCGATCCCCTCGTCGCGGCGATGAAGGCGCGCGTGGACGCGGAGTATGAAGAGGGGAGGAGCTCCTCGTTCGGCGACGACGAGCTCGAGGATCTCATCTACATGATTGATTCCAAACGCATCCGTGAGTTCAACTCTTACGGTCAAAAATAGGAGAATACCATGACGGTCAAAGAATTTTTCAAGCGTTTTCATTGGGAGACGGTCGTTCCCGCCGCCCTGCTCTTCCTCGTCGGGATCCTGCTCATCGCGATCCCGGAGGAGGAATACCTTGCCCGCTCCGTTTCTGTGGGGATCTTCTTCGTGCTCTCGGGCGCAACAGGGCTCGCCGCCTTCTTTTCGGAGACCGAAGAGAATCCCATATGCCTTCTCGCCTCGGTCGCCCAGCTCTCCGCGGCGCTCTGGATGTTCATTACGGTCTATACCCCCCTGTACGTCTTTGCGATCGCGGCGGCGGTCGTCCTCTTCCTCATGGCGGCGGGGGAGATCCTAAGGGCGGTCAAGAACGACGGGGGAGCGCGCAGGATCGTGCGGATCGTCCTCTCCGCCCTCTTTATGGCGGCGTGCGTCGCCGTCCCCTGCGATCCCTTCGGGACGCATGCCGCGCTTCTCGATTATACGGGCTCCTTCCTGCTCCTCTTTGCGGTCTATACCGTCGTCATGACCTGTATTACGGGGCTTTTCGAGGAAGAGGAAGAACTCGTTTTCCGCAAAGTCAAATAATCCCTTGCAAAGACGCGCAAGAAGTGCTATAATCGGAATGTCCGCGGAAAGCGGACAGGAGCATCATGAAACAAAACGCTTCTAAGACCGTTCTCAACATTCTGACTCTCTATGTTTTGCCCGTGCTTATTTCGGGCTTTGTACGCGCATTCGGCATTTATACGTTTATTTCGCCCAACCATTTCGCCCCCGGGGGGATCAACGGCGTCGCCGTCCTCGGGGAGGAACTCAGCGGGTGGAGCTCCGGATACTTTCTCCTCATTCTGAACGTACCTCTCTTTTTTCTCGCTTTCTTTCTCTTGGGGAAGCGCGAGGCGGTGCTCTCGACCCTTTCGATGTTGCTCACCTCGGGACTTTTGATCGTTTTCGGCTATATTTCCGCTTTTCCCGTCTTTGACGGGCCGCACACGGACGAACCGATCGCCTACGGCCTCTTGGCGGCGGTCGCGGGAGGGATCTTTTTGGGGATCGCCCTTGCCGTCATGATCAAGAGCTGCGGCACGGCGGGTGGGACGGCGGTGCTCGCCTCTCTCGTCAATAAAAAATGGCAGTTCCTCTCGGTGAGCTGGCTCACCTCCGTGTTCGACGCACTCGTCGTCTTTGCGTCCTTTTTCGTATACTATCAAGCGGGCGCAAATTTCGCCGTGAACCTCATCTCCGTTTTGCTTGCGCTCGTCTCCCTCGCCGTGACGAGCAAGACGAGCGACGTCATTTTGAGCGGCTTCAAGACAGCGTATAAGTTCGAGATCGTCACCGATAAGCCCGAGGAGATCTCCCGCGAGATCATGGAGGCGACCCACCACGGCGTCACCATGATGCAGGCGACGGGCATGTACTCGCATTCCGAGCACGACGTGCTCATCTGTATCATACGGAAACGCCAGATCGCGCGCGTCCAACGCATCATCAGAAAGTATCCGGGGACGTTCGCCTATTTTTCTCCCGCTTCCGAAGTTTACGGAAAGTTCCTCAAATGAGCGGAATATACTTTTTTTACGGGAGTTCATACTGTGGGCATGGAACAAAAGTACGACGTCGCCGTCATCGGCGGGGGGATCGCGGGGTATTCCGCCGCACTCTCCGCGAAGAGCCTTGGGCTTGACTGCCTCTGGCTGGGCGAGACCGCTTTCGGCGAAAAGGTCTTAAAAAGCGAATATGTGCGCAATTATCCCGCCTTTACGGGGGACGGAACGCGCTTTTACGAAGCTCTCGAGCGGCAGCGCGAGAAGGAGGGGATCCTCTTTACGCAGGGACATGTTCAAGCCGTCTATCAGCAAAAGGACGGATTTATCGTCGCATGCGCGGAGCAGATGTTTTCCGCAAGGACGGCGATCCTGTGTACGGGCGTTGATTTGAAAGGGAACGTCAAGGGCGAGCGGGAGTACCTCGGCAGGGGCGTAAGTTACTGCGCCGTGTGCGACGGGGCGCTCTACCGCGGCAAGAAGATCGCCGCCGTCGTTACCTCTCCCGTCTTTGCGGAAGAAGTCGAATATCTCGCGGGGTTTGCGGACACGGTATACGCATTTTGTCTCTATGAAGGCGCGACCTTCCGCGATCCCAAGATCGAAGTTCGCCGCGGCGCGCCGCGTTCCATAGAGGGCGCGGGGCATGTCGAGCGCATTGCCGCCGAAGGGGAAGCGCTTGCCGTCAGCGGCGTGTTTTTCCTCCGAAGCGCAATTCCGCCCGATTCGCTCGTCGGCGGACTGAAAACGGACGGCGCGCACATCGTTGTGGGGAGAGATCTTTCGACGAATCTTCGCGGGCTCTTTGCGGCGGGGGACGTGACGGGGCTTCCTTACCAATACGCCAAGGCGGCGGGGGAGGGACTCGTTGCGGCGCATTCGGTGAAAAAGTATCTGAACGGGCGGTAATGTGTTTTGCGGAAGTCCAACGCGGTTATATAGAATTATAGGGAAGTTTCGGAAACTCGGCGTTGGGAAACCCCTCAGTCACGCAAGGGCAGCGTGACAGCTCCCCTGAGAGGGGAGCCGAGGAGTAGCGCGTCATTCTGACCCTGAGCGTAGTCGAAGGGGAAGAATCCCGAGGATGAAAGTTCGGACTTCGTTCTTCGGGATCCTTCGGGAATTGCCACTCGGACTGCGTATAACAATTCGGCTTAGAATGACGCGGTTAATCCACCAAAAGGTCTGCCCTTCGTTCCAAATCACAGCGCGAAGCAAAACCACGCTTTTGCGGCAGCGCACTCAAATTGTCGAACCCCTTCGGCTTACTGTCCTGTGAAACAGAACATGGACGGGCGAATTGCTTTTACAAGGCAAAAATCTTAACCCCTCGCTCGTATTTATTTGCGAGCACGCGCCCGCAAGGCGCGGACGAGCAAAGAAATCGAGCGAAACATTCCAAATTACTTGCCTTAGGCGGAATTGACTTCCGCCGTGGGCGACTCAATTTGCCGAACCCCTTCGGCTTACTGTCCTGTGAAACAGAACAGGGACGGGCGAATTGCTTTTACAAGGCAAAAATCTTAACCCCTCGCTCGTATTTATTTGCGAGCACGCGCCCGCAAGG